>NZ_JBHTYV010000013.1:0-27318 GCF_042790635.1 Paenibacillus sp. NPDC056722
TATTATAAGTGATGGGGGATATTATTTATGAGTATTTTATCGATTGTATTGCAGTCCATCTTGGCTTTGGGCTTCCTTATGTTCGGTTTCACGAAGTTTGGTTCGAAGCAGATGGTGGAAGAGTTCAAGCGTTACGGGCTTCCGGCAGCGTTCCGTATTTTCACAGGTCTGGTTGAATTGGCGGGGGGCGTATTCATGGCTATCGGGATCTGGAAAGAGCAATTTGCGGCTATCGGTGGAATAGTCGTTGTGGTGACCATGATCGGAGCTGTTGCTACACATGTCCGCGTGAAGGATCCTGCCTCCAAGCTGGGAATGCCTTTCGTATTATTGATTCTCGGGCTTGTGGTATTATTTATAAATTGGGGGGCGTTAATCGGTTAAAACGTTCAAAAATCCCCCTTTAGTTGTCAATGAAGGTGGTAATTGAAATGAATTTGGATAATGATCAACACCAGCTTGACCTGCGTTTGCTCAGGGTATATATGAAATCCGCGCAATCTGTATCCGAGTTTATGAAGAAGGATATCAGCAGGTACGGAGTGGATATCGGGGCCTTTCATATTCTGGAGTTTCTATACAATAAAGGTCCCCATGCTATTCAAAAGATCGGCGAGAAATTCTCGATCCCTAGCGGGAGCGTCACCTACGTGGTGGATAAGCTGGAAAAGAAGGGGCTTGTTCAAAGGGAAGTGAGCTCAGAGGATCGGAGATTGGTGATGATTAAGCTGACAGATGAAGGACAAGTTCTGTTCGATGATATTTTCCCCAAACATACGCAGACTATAGCCGATATGTTCTCTGTATTAACGGATGAGGATAAGCATCAACTGACGGAATTGTTAAAGAAGCTGGGCTTGCAGGCTCAGAGCAAGTTGAAGTCCTGATGGACATTCTGATAAGGAGGTGATCCACTTACCTGCAGGAGTGCAGGCGGCATAGGTTATCAGGAACAAGCTTATTTTTAGAAGCTGCACTTTATAAATATAATAGACAAAGGGAGAGAAATTAAAATGGCAAATGTATTATTCGTGAAGGTAAATGATCGTCCGGCAGAACAAGCGGTAAGTGTGAAAATGTATGAAGCGTTCTTGGGAGCGTACAAAGAGTCACATCCACAGGATGCCGTGACAGAGCTGGATCTATACGAAGCTAACCTACCCTACTATGGCAACACTGCCATTACTGGATTATATAAAATAAGCCAAGGTTGGGATTTGACGCCGGAAGAAGCATCCTTGACTGCAACAGTGAACGGTTATTTGGACCAATTCCTTGCTGCTGATAAAGTGGTCATTGCGTTCCCTCTTTGGAATTTCACGGCACCTGCACCGCTTATCACGTATATTTCTTATCTTGCACAAGCTGGGAAGACGTTCAAGTATACTTCCGAGGGTCCGGTTGGACTGGCGGGCGACAAGAAAGTTGTGTTGCTGAATGCCCGCGGCGGAGTATATTCAAGTGAGCCGATGTCTGCTTTGGAATCTGCTGTGAAGCCAGTGAAGACTGCACTGGGTATGTTCGGAATTCAAGCTGAAGAGATTATTATTGAAGGTCATAACCAAAACCAAGATCGTTCGGCAGCTATTATTGCCGAGGGACTGGAACAAGTAGCTAAAGTGGCTGCAACATTCTAATAGGATGACATAACAAGCTCCCTGGCTTCTTGCCAGGGGGCTTGTTTCATTTACTAGGCCGGCCAGGACAATCGGCAGGAAAATAAACAAAACAAGCACAGCCCAGAAAAGGGGAACTTACCATAAGAAGTGTCGACGTGTAATTAACGGCATTTTCGTACCTTAAATTCTCCGTAGCTAAGGGGGAATGAAGATTAAGTGCAATATTGTACCTTAAATCTTCCAGAACACCCCGTCCAGCGCGCTTTTTCGAAAAATAAGATACAAAAATGCCCTTAGTTCCCTCAATTGCCTATATTGGAGAGAAATAAGGTGCAAAAATGCCGTTAATTGGGGGAACCCCTCTTTTTCACTGTTAAAACGTCTGGTGGAGGAGAATATATCGCTTCTAGTGGTTGAAATCTGTCGACAGTCTATGTCCCGGTGCTAACTTTCTTATGGAAAGCTTTCAGGTGAGATCTTTGCGCCTACAGTTTCAAACTTCCCCGTTCGCTCATCATCGCTTTTTGCTTTTTAATGTCACATTGCATCAATCCCCGCATATGCTTCTAACAACTCCCATTATAGAAGGGCTCGCCTTCCAATGTTCCAATTCTATACAAGGGCTCTTGAATTGCCGGGACCTGAGCTTACAACTAATTAAGCAAACGGAGGGTGCAAATGGCCTTTGATTACATTAACTACTGGGAACAAACGTATAAGACAGGCGGAAACTCGGGATCTGGATCTTACGGTGTGCTGGCAGAGTTCAAAGCCGCGGTTGTCAACGCCTGTATTGAGCGTTATAACGTCAACGAGGTGATTGAATTTGGCTGCGGCGATGGACATCAGCTGGGATTAATCAACTATCCGGAATACATTGGGCTTGATATTTCATCGGAATCGGTACGAATATGCCGGGAAAAGTACGGCGATGACCATACCAAAGCTTTTGCTACGTACCATCCGCTGACTTGGACAGGAGATCAACAAGGATTGCAGGCCGATATGACAGTCTGTTTAGATGTACTTTACCATATTATTGATGAAGGCCACTTTCAGGCAACACTGTCGCATGTACTTAATACGTCACGTGATGTCGTCGTTATTTACTCCAAACTTGATACCGGTGATGATGAACAGGTCATTTATACGATCAAAGACCGGGACTTACTGAGCAGACTCGCGCAGTTCAGCGATTTTCAAATTGTAGAGCGCATCCCGCAGGTGTACCCTGATCACTCCTCTGCCAGCTTTGTCATTTTACGCAGAAAAAGCGCAATTGCATAAACAACTGATACGCCAGTACTTCGTGTTTTCTTAAGAGTGGGATAATAGTTTACGGCTCAAGCTTTGATGTGAAATGAAAAAAACGATAGGGAGATTATCAGCAGGCGTTCCTTCACAGGATGCACATGGTAATGCCTTTTCTCATTACTGCAGAGGAACACTATAAAAAACCGCTGGATTAAAAGAATCCAGCGGTTTTTGGGTTCGTATGATATTTGATCGCTGTGAGCAGGAGTCCCTTTTAGTACTCAGAAAGACAATCTGTTCAGGCACGATTACTACGCGTCCACTCGTTTAAAGCTCACCAGCCCCGCTTTAGGAACTGCTACTTCAAGTAAGCCTCTACCCATTTCCGCGATCTCCGAGCTGATGATTTGTCCGCAGCAGTCCTTGACCTGGATCTCATAGCGAGCAGGGGAGAGGGTGCTTCTGATTACTACCCGTTCGCAATAGGTGCCGTTCACGATAAATAATTGAGTAAAGTCCTGCTCTACAGGCACAATAACATCAGCATAAATGGCGATGATCTGAGTGTCGTCCTTGCGTGCAGTCACGAGCGGGTACAACAGCTCCGGTTGTTGCGGAGACAACTCGCCCCGCAGCAGGACATCTCCATGATCTCTGCTGAATGCCAGCCAGAAGCGCAGCATGGACAAATATTCCTGACCAATCTCGTTAAGTCGTAAAGAGATTTGCGGTACAGAGAAGATCACATTGACCAATTGCATTGCCGCGCTCTCTACAGGTTCATTGGGATTGAACATGATCATGTCGGAATGAACAGCTGTATTTCCGGACAGGAGCCGCAGATCCAGTGTGCGAACCCGGTTCTGAATGGAATCGTTAGGGCAATCATTCGCGCGGAACATGTTGCCGTATTTTCGCATCAGCGGGCCGATATAGGTCTGGCGGAATTCAATGAGAATATCCGGTTTGATAGCTCTTAGACGTTCCATGACATCCGAGAGCAAACGATCCACTGCTTCAGGAACCGACTCATGATCCCGGCCTTCTGCTGTGCCTTCCTGCTGATCCGGACTTAGGCGGAAGCTATCCACGAAATCAAGCTTCAGACCGTCGATATCCCACCCGATGATCGCTTGTTCGTAGGTGTTGATCAGATATTCCCGCACATCCGGGTATCGTGGGTCCAGCACGCCCGCGTTCAGCTTCTCGTCAATCCGCAGGAGCTTGTTCTCGAACTGGCTCCATACTTTGCTGGACTTGCCCACGAATGGCACGGAGTACCATAACATGTATTTCAGGCCCAGCTTATGAACGGTATCGACATGCGACTTCATGTCTGGAATCTTGCCCTCATACACTTCCCAGTCACCAGTAAAAGCATAACCCCGATTATTATCGTCCGTCTGCCATCCATCATCGACAATGATAGTGTCACAGCCGAGTTCCTTGGCTAGCTTGGATTGCTCCTCTAATTCGGCTGCGGTCAGTTCCTGGTGATAGGAGTACCAGGTGGAGTACATCGGACGGAGAGCTACATCAGGGACCACGGAAGGTTTGTAGCCAGGAAGGGTCTCCCACCAAGCGGTTACTTCCTCCAACGCTTTATTGTAAGAAATATCTCTGCGGTCGATCCGTAGAGTGGCTTCATAATGATCTATCTTCGGCATGGCTTCCTCAAATAACGTAACAGAACAGAGGAAGGTCGAGTCTTCTTCATGGATACCCGCTTTAATCGATACATTGTTCAAGGCATCGGTAAAAGCGAAGGTCATACGGTTTCGCCCGTCCAGATTGTATAGGGAAGCTACAGGTGCCAGGGAAGTGCTCTTCGACTGGAAGCCATCGCCCCAATCCACCTGAAACGCTTTATTGCGATCCGTTCCAGGGTGCCATAAGGAATGAATATCTACGGCAGGGATGGACCACTCAACAGTGCACACTGGAGGATATTCTTTCTGTGTGGCCTTGAGCTTGATATGAACCAGGAACAGATTTTCTGTGGCGGTTTCGATTTCAGTTGTGCTGTCGAATAAGGGACTGTCGCTGACGACAGTGACAGTGGGACAAGTGTTGTTGATTAAAGTTTTCATAATGCCTCCTGCTTGCGAAAATAGATAATGGGCTAATGTTTACTGTTTAGAGTATATTATTTACGAAACGTATAGTAAACAAAAACTTTAAAGTGGTCATTGATGATTAGATTAACCGTATTATCAGACCTTAAACTAATATGTAAGCGGAGACAATTAGGTATTGTCAAACGTTTTGATCTCTGTTATATTGAATTCACACATTAGTTCACTAATGTTTAGTAAACAAAATACATTTTGATTGGCAAAAGCTTGGCGGAATTATAAAATGATCATAAGGGGTGTTTCCCAAATATGAAGTGAAAAGGTGATTAGTCGTGGCAACTATTCGTGATATCGCAAGTCTAGCTGGTGTATCTGCATCCACAGTTTCCCGTGTGCTGAACGGAGATCCTTCCCTTTCGGTATTGGAAGAGACAAGAAGAAAGATTATTTCCGCTGCGGAACAGCTGCAATATAAAGGAAGTCAACGACGTCAGACTAATCAGGCGGCACAGTTGAAGGATTACAAGATTGGACTAGTGACCTTCTGTTCGGAACAATTTGAATCGGAGGACCCGTACTACCTGTCCATCAGACTGCAAATTGAGAAGGAATTCAATCAATTGGGGCTTCACATTACGCGGACGATCCGCTGGGTGAACCATGATTCTTATGAAAGCCTGTCAGGATTGGATGGTTTGATCGTCATCGGGAAGTTTGAGTTTGATCCTTATAATCTGTTCTTTAGCCGGATTCAGAATGTCGTCTTTGTCGATTACTCGCCGGATGAGAATCGCTTTGATTCTGTTGTGGTTGATTTTGATAAGGTTACACGAACGGCTTTGGATCATCTTACCGGACTTGGCTATACTAGGATCGGTCTGATCAGCTCTCGCGATTTCATTAACCGTTTTGGTTCCAACTCCGGTACGGATTCTGTGGACCAACGGCAAAGCAGCTTTGAAGCATATATGAAGCAAAAGAATTTGTACCTGCCAGAGCATGTTCACATCGGCAAAGATTTCTCCATGTCCACCGGATATCAGCTCATGCAGGAAGTGATTGAGAAGCAGAATTTGCCGGAAGCTTTCCTGATCGGTTCTGATCCAATGGCGATTGCCGCCGGTAGAGCGTTGAAGGAAGCTGGCTTGAAGGTACCTAGAGATATCGCATTAGTTGGCATTGATGATATTGAAATGGCCTCTTATGCCAACCCGCCATTGACTACGGTGAAGATCTATACCGAGCAAATGGGGCAGAGCGCAGTGAAAATGCTGCTCGAACGTATCGGGGGCAGAGAAGTACCGTTAAAGATCGTGCTGCCGTCCAAGCTGATGATTAGAAGCAGCTGTGGTGCGGAAATTCGGTCATCAACTAGTTAAACATTCTTAGGGGGAATACATGATGAAAAAGTGGTCTTTGATTGTTTTATCTCTGCTTGTTGTAATCGCTTTATCTGCCTGTTCCGGCAATTCAGAGAGCAATAGCAGCTCTTCAAATTCCGGCGGAAACAGCGGGGCTGCCAAAGGGAAGATCACGTTTGCTTTCTGGGGCGCTCAAAGTGAAGCTGATGCGATCAAGCAGGCCATTGACAACTTCCAGAAGACTTACCCTGATATCAAAGTAGAAAGTCAATGGATTCAAAAGGACTATCTGACCAAATTGCAGACGATGATTGCCGGAGGAACCACCCCCGATGTCATGCTGATCTCCGGAGGGGATTTACCGGGTTTTGCGAACGCTTTCCAGGAATTACAAATTGATAAATCGCTGTTCAGCTCGCCTTCCTTTGTGGATTCAATGAGTGTGGATGGCAAAGTATATGCCGAGCCTTTCATTATCAAACCAAAGGTAATGGCGATTAATGTGGATCTTTTCCAGAAAAATAATATTCCGCTTCCAAGTCAAACCGTGCCGATGACTACTGAGGAATTCAAGGATATTTCCCAAAAGCTTACTTCTGGTGAAGGAGCGAGCAAAATTTTCGGTTCGGAGCCGCTGTGGCTCGGCAACTGGATCTATTCGTTCGGCGGCCAGTTCTACACTGATGATCTGAGTAAATCCGCACTTGATTCACCGGAAGCGATTGCAGCTGCCGAGTTTATTGTCTCCACCAAACAAGAGGGCATCGTACCTAATGATAGTGAGAAACAAGGCCAGAACATGATGAACTGGTATCTGGGCGGCAGAATCGGCATGTTTACCGACTTTGGTCCTTGGTACCTGCCGCAGATGGCGGATGTACAGAACTTTAAATGGGATCTCGTGCCATTCCCTGGCAACGGCGGTTCCAAAGAAGTTAACGGATTGGCGCTCAGCAAGAGCAGCAAGAATGCAGAAGCAGCCAAGCTTTTCATTAGCCATATGACACAAAACGAAGAGGCACAAAAAATCATCGGTGGCAATAAAAATGCATACGGAGTGCCTGTTATCCCTAGTGCTACAAGTGCATTCGAAGCTGTCGCTCCTAACAAAAACATGGCAGCCTTCGTGCTTGCCGCCGAGAAGCAGCATACACAAGAAGCTCAGAAGAGTACCAATGAGATCAACAATGAGATGAAAGCCATCGACGATACAACGCCGATTGGAATCGGCACTAAGGATGTCAAGGAAGTATTCCCGCAGGTAGCTGAGAAGATCAACAATATTTTACAACAAAACTAACGGGAGCATACTTATGAATGGACTAATAGAAGGGATCTACAATTTCTATGAAGGAATAGGGATGCCGGCAGCTTTGCTGCCGCTTCTCCCTTTTCTGACCGTTATCGCGCTGGTGTTCGCTATTATTTTTGCCATTACAAGGCTGCTTGTGAAGAAGAGAATCATGCATACCAAAACGGCAAGCTTCTACATGTTCGTCTCGGTCTGGGTGATCGGCTTCCTGCTGTTTACGGTAGGTCCGATGATTTTCTCCTTCTATATCAGCTTCACCAAATGGGAAGTTGTCAGCGACCCGCAGTGGATAGGGCTGAACAATTACAAGATGTTGTTCAAAGACACATTGTTCTATAAATCATTATCCGTGACGTTCTATTACACGCTGGTAAGTGTACCGCTGCAGGTCATTCTGTCGTTTGCGATTGCGATTCTGATGAACCTGAAGCTGCGCGGCATTTATATTTTCCGTACGATTTATTATCTTCCTACCCTGGTGCAGGGTGTTGCACAGATGGTACTGTTCATCTGGATCTTTAATCCGAATGTCGGTCTCGTCAATTCACTGCTGCGTCTGGTAGGTATTGAAGGACCCGGCTGGTTCTCCAGTCCGGACTGGTCGATGCCTGCGGTCATTATTATGAGCCTCTGGACGGTCGGCGGCAACATGATCATCTATCTGGCGGGCTTGTCGGATATTCCGCAAAGCTTGTATGAAGCGGCCGAGATCGACGGCGCCACGGCTGCGAGAAAGGTATGGCACGTGACCCTGCCACAGATTTCGCCGATCCTGTTCTTCAACGCGGTAACAAGTATGATCGGGGCATTCCAGACCTTTACCCAAGGCTTCATGATCAACGGGGGGCCGGATAACTCCTTGCTGTTCTATGCTTATTACCTGTATCAAAATGCTTTTATGTGGTTCAAAATGGGCTACGGATCAGCGCTGGCCTGGGTACTCTTCGTGATTATTCTGATATTCACCGCGATTGTATTCCGCAGCAGTGCTTTATGGGTGTACTACGAAACAGAGCAAAACGGAGGGAGGAAGCGTCGTGTCCGTCAAAAAAGAGCGTAATTCTGCCAAGAAAAAGGTGCATTGGCTGGCCTATCTCCTGCTTTTAATCGGGAGCGTAGCATTTCTATATCCCTTTATCTGGATGGTCTCCGCCTCACTGCGGAGTCTGGAGGAGCTTGCAGCCTCCGGGATGAGCATTTGGCCGGAACACTGGCGCTGGGGCAACTATGCCAAGGCACTGACTGCCTTTCCGTTCCCGCAATATCTGCTTAACACCGTGATTACAACCATCTTGCCGATAATCGGTACGGTTCTTTCCTGTTCGCTTGTCGGCTACGCTTTCGCCCGGTTTAAGGTGAGAGGAAGCGGGTTCCTGTTCGTGCTGGTTCTATCGACGATGCTGCTGCCTGGTGAAGTCACAATGATTCCGCAATTTATTCTATTTAAAAAGCTGGGCATGCTGGATACGCTGTACCCGCTGATCGTTCCTGCCTTCTTCGGCTCGGCGTTCTATATTTTCTTAATGCGCCAATTCTACTCCCGATTGCCTGTTGGTCTCGAAGAGGCGGCAATTATCGACGGTTGTGGTTATTTTAAAATCTGGCGTACGATCTTCCTTCCGTTGTCTAAGCCAGCCTTGATGGCTGTCGGTGTTATGGTCTTCATGGGCTCCTGGAACAACTTCATGGGACCGCTGATTTATATCAACAGTGATAAATGGAAGACGCTTACGCTGGGGTTGGCCGGATTCCAGGGTACTTATGCTACAGATACCAACCTGCTGATGGCTGCGGCTGTCGTCATTACATTGCCATGTATCCTGCTGTTCTTCTCAGCACAAAAAGCATTTATGGAAGGTCTGACCTTCTCAGGTTCCAAGGAAAGCTAATATAGACAAAGGACAGGAGTGACCTTAGCATGACCAATGAGAGAGAGATTAAAGCCAAAGCTGGTGCAGTAACTTTTCAATCCTCCGATAAAGATCTGAATGAAGGTTTTGTCTGGGCCAAACGCCAGGCACTTGAATACGCTCATTTCGGTGAAGATGCCGTCGGGCTGTGGTACGAAGCTGCATTGCCTGAACGTGAGGCATTTTGTATCCGTGATGTAATGCATCATAGCACTGGAGCTGCGGTACTGGGGCTTCGATATCATACCAAAAATATGATCATGCGTTTTGCCGAGAACATTGCCGAATCACGGGATTGGTGTACGTATTGGGAGATTACCAAGGACAACGTGCCTGCCCCGGTGGACTACGAGAATGATGAGGATTTCTGGTACAATCTTCCGGCGAACTTCGATATTATTCATACCAGCTGGCGTCAATATGAGTGGACAGGCGATGACTACTATTTGAATGACAGTCAGCTGCAGAAATTTTTCGAACTAACATTAAATGAATATACAAAGACTTGGGACAAAGACGGCGACGGGATTTTGGAGTATTACCCTGAGTACGGTCGTAGAGGTCTGGCTACCTTTAACGAGGCTGGACTTCACCCGCTGCTTGGCGGGGACATGATCGGATCACAGGTTGCGGGATACCGCTCGTTCGCTCAGTTAGCCCGTCTCAGAGGTCTAGCTGAAGTTGCCCAGCAGTATGATAACAAGGCAGATGAGCTGGAACAGCGTTATGAGAAGGACTGGTGGAACGAAGGGAAAGACCGTTTCTATGGTGCGATGCTGCAGGACCGGTCATTCGTAAAGGTCTATCATGCTGAGGGTAATTTCCTCCCGCTCTATTATGGTTCCATCGGGAATCGTGAGAAGCTGAACAAGGCGCTGGCGGATGTCAAAATCAACCGTGTGGCCAATGTCGAAGGTAAAACCTACCTGCCGGATATTTTCTACCGGTACGGAGAGAACGAAGAAGCCTTCAAGGAATTGAAGGAATTGGTGGACCCGTCCCTGGACCGCCGGGATTACCCGGAAGTGTCTTATTGTGTGGTTGGTTCCGTAGCTGCCGGACTGATGGGTATTGCCGGTGACGGAGCATCCGTAATCAGCACCCTGCCTAGACTGGCGCAATCACTGGAATGGGCGGAGCTGGGAGAAGTCCCAATCCTCGACCGCACCATCACAGTAAAACATAAGGGCAACACCGAGAGTGCGGTGACGCTGCAAGCTGGGGAGTCTTTTGTCTGGAAGGCGGCTTTCCCTGGTCATGTGGATACACTCTACTATAACGGTAAAGGCATAGCTGCAAAGCAGGAAACCACAGTAGGCGGAGAACAGGTTAGCTATATTACCGTAGAGATCGCTGAAGGCGAAACACATGCGGTGTCCGCTAAGCCACAAGGTTAATCTTTAAACTGTAATCTACAGGCGCTGGTTAAAGCTGATTGGATTCAAAACACGGATAGCTGATCAGATACACTTTGTACAGGGCTGGCCTGGGTAAGTGAGAACATAGTTCGGGGTTGGCCCAGGCTAGTGAGAAAATAGCTCAGGTCTGTCTAAGACTAGTGAGAAAATAGTACAGATCTGTCTCAGTCAAGTGGGAATATAGCTCAAGGCTGGCCCAGACTGGCGAGAACATAACTTAAGGCTGGCTCTCTGAGCCAGCCTTTCTACATGAGCGGGTAAAGAGGGGGAATGTGAGCGGGAGGCTTCATTTCAGGCTAAAATGATGAATCAGCATGCATTAATGCTACTATATAGAACGAAATAAAGTAACAAGCATAACCAAGGGGAGAGAGGATTTGTATAAGAAGTGTAGAAGTTAATTAACGGCATTTTTGTACCTTAATTCCTCTGTAGCTAGGGAAGAGTGGGGATTAAGTGCAATTTTGTACCTTAAATATTCCAGAATACCCCATTCAGCGTACTTTTTCTAAAAATAAGATACAATAATGCCCTTATTTCCCTCTTTTGCTTATATTGAAGAGAAATAAGGTACAAAAATGCTCTTAGTTGGGGAGGGAGCCCTCTTTTTCACTGCTAAGACGACTGGTGAAGGGGACTATACCGTTTCTAGTGGTTGAAATCTGTCGACAGACAGCCTATGATGACACGGTGCTAATTCTCCTATGGAAAAAGAGCTTTGCGCTTGGGATAACCGTATAACCGTGAGAACAAAAGCCTCAAATTCACATTCATGTGGCATTTGAGGCTTTTATTTGGTAGGCGGACACATCTGGATGTTACGGATCCAAGCTAGCCCGGGAGGCCAGGATGTCCCCATTCAGTAGTTGACACGCAGTCGTAAACACGCAGTCGTAAACATACCGTCGGCAAAATGTGCAGCAGAGGCGCTGCCCAATTTTTTATGGCAACACGTTACCAGCAGCGCGGTAGATCTCGTACCATTCTTCTTTGGACAGGGTGATGTCTGTAGCTTTGGCGATATCACGCAGACGCTGAGTGTTGGTCGTGCCAACAATCGGCTGCATTTTAGCTGGATGTCTCAGCAACCAGGCGATAGCAATAGCTGTATCGGCCACGCCTTTTTCGTCAGCCAGACGGTTAACGACCTGATTCAGCTCAGGATACTTGTCGCTTCCCAGGAATACGCCTTCAAAGAAGCCGTATTGGAACGGCGACCATGGCTGAATGGTCATGTCATGCAGACGGCTGTATTCCAGGATGCTACCGTCATGGTCGATAGAAGCCGGATTCGCCATATTGACATTGAAGCCTGTGTCGATCATACCTGTATTGGTAATACTCAGTTGCAGTTGGTTGAACAGCAGCTTTTGCTTAACATTTTTCTTGAGCAATTCAATTTGCAGCGGCTTCTGGTTGCTGACACCGAAGTGTTTGACCAGGCCTTTTTGCTCCAGAATATCGAAAGCTTCAGCTACTTCTTCCGGTTCGAAAAGGGTGTCCGGGCGATGCAGCAGCAGAACATCCAAATAATCGGTTTTCAGGCGCTTCAAGCTGCCTTCTACGGAACTCAGGATATGCTCCTTGGAAAAGTCGAACAAACCTTTACGGATGCCGCATTTGCTCTGGATCAGGACTTTGTCACGCAAGCCAGGGTTATTGACGAGCACATCTCCGAATACTTCCTCAGCTTTGCCGCCGGCATAAATATCGGCATGGTCAAAGAAATCAATACCCACTTCCAGTGAGGTAAGGATGTGCGCCTCCGCTTCCTTCGGGGACAAATCCGCAATCCGCATACAGCCCAGGGAAATCTGGGAAACTTCAAGTGTACCGTTGCCTACATTAATTTTCGCTGCCATTTCAACATTCACTCCTTCATTTGATAGCTTCATGATAAATTGTAAACCTTAGAGGTTACTAGAAGGCAATAGTTTTATGTTATATTATTGTCATTGGGTCATCGGTACAACCCTTCGAACTTGTAGCGACCTAATTTAGCGTTAACCACTAGTATTGTGTTTGAAACCTAAATAGTAGTAGAGTTTTTTCTTTTGATGATTAAGCGGTGCCGGAGCAAGCGGCAGAATGGAGTCAACCCATGGGATACAGTATCAAAACCATCTCGCAAAAAAGCGGATTAAGTCCATATACCCTGCGTTACTATGAGAAAGAAGGCGTATTGCCTCTGGTCGCCAGAGACGAGAATGGCAACCGCTGCTTTCACGACGAAGATATTGACTTGATCTCTCTGATTTGTTGCTTGAAGGATACAGGAATGCCGATTGCGGAAATTAAGCAGTTTGTTGCCTTGTCCAAAGAAGGCGGCGGGACTCTGCCGGAACGGCGGAAGCTGCTGATGGAGCACAAGCAGGAGATTGACCGCAAAATCGAGTTTTTCCAACAGTTTTCCAAAAAGATCGATCACAAGATTGCCTACTTCTCTTCCTTGGAAAATGAAACGTCCTCCCAGCCCCAGCAGCAGGCAGAGGAAGAAGCGAATTGAACAAACAGCTCCCGAGGAGAGTATTCCTCGGGAGCTGTTTTTTTACACTCTATTTGTGACGGGGCAGTTCAAGTTCGGCTGACAGCCCGCTATCTGATCCACTGCTCAGGATCAATCTGCCGTGATGGGCTTTGGCAATTCGGGCTACCATGGGCAGCCCCAGGCCATGGCCATCCTGGAGGGGGCGTTGTCGTTTGGCCGAGTAGGGCAGTTCCAATAAGTCTGGTATCATATCTGGCGGAATGCCTCTTCCATCGTCTGCCACAATGAGGCGGCCGATATTCTTATCCGTGTCGGCTAGGGTCTGAAGAACAATGCGGCAGCCGCCGGGGTTATGGTTAATGCAGTTCTGGATCAGGTTGGCAATTGCGCGCAGCAGCAATTTCTCATCGCCCTGTACCTGAACGCCATCATCGGCGATATCGACCTCCAGCACGAACTGCTCCGCCAGACCGTTGTTCAGGTACTCGGAGGCCGCATTCCGTGCCAGCGCTGATAAGCGCAGCAACTTTATTTGCAACGGCTGCATCTCATACTCCAGCATGGAAACTAAGTTCAGATCGCTGATCAGTGTGCGCAGCTTCTCGCCTTGCCGGGTAATCATTCCTGCCTGATGCCTGGATTCCTCCGGAAGTTCGGCGTTCTCTTCAAGCACGCTTGCATAGCCCAGCACCAGCGATAGCGGGGTACGTATATCATGGGAAATACCGGCAATCCAATTGGATCGTGCCTCGTCCCTGGAGATCAGCGCGGAACGCTTCTGCTTCAATAATTCGGATACACCATTAATGCGCTTGGCCAGTTCTCTCAATACGCCAACAGGCTCCACGTGTACTTCTGTATCATCTGCAAGGGCCTGAATTCCGCGGGTTAGTGGATGAATAGAGCGGATCAGTCTTGAACCGATGAATAGTGACAGCAACAGGACCAGAACGATGTTGGCAATGAGAAGGAGTGCGGTTCTCGTCGGCAGCTCTTCTACCCACCCCACAGGATAGATATTCTGGTATTTCGCCAAGCTGTGCTTCGGATATCCCGCCACTACCAGCCCTTCACCAACCTCCCAGACAAAGACAGGGTAGTCCATCAGGAAGCTTCGTGAGAACTTGGCTACATCCGTGATGGAGTAGCTTGCGGGGAGTTCTTCTGGAAGTTTGTGGCTCCAGACCAACTGGCCGCTCTGATCGAGCAGCATAGCCCATGCGCGGTGCTGATCTAGCAGTTGGGCCGCTTCAGGGGCCAGGGAGTAAGCTTGCCCGGAGACCTTGAAATTTTCCGCCACTTGCCGGACTACGGTGTTCGGCGAATTCCCCTCATTCATTCCTTTAAAGATCCATAGCCCAAGCAGAAGCAGATTCAGCACGAGCAGCAGGATGGAGATCAGCATGGTGGTACTGATAAAACGCTTCAAGATGGTGATAGTGCCATCCATGAGGTTATTCCCCATTTATCATCAGCTTGTATCCCAGGCCTCTGACAGTCAACAGGGAAGTGGGCGCGGATGGGTCTGCTTCAATCTTCTCGCGAATTCTGCGGATATGGACCATCAACGTATTCTCGTAGCCGTAGTAGTCATCCCCCCAAGCGGCCTGGCACAGCATGTCACTGGTGACGATGCGACCCTGCTGGGCGTGCAGCTTGGTTAGCAGGGCATGTTCCTTCGCAGTCAGAGCCTGCTCTCCGCTGGCGCTTTTAACCATGCCGCTCTCCAGATCAATAATCCGGTTCCCCAGCGTAAAGACAGGTCGCGGTTCTTCCTTGGGCGGCGCATAGACCCGTCGCAGCACGGCAATCAAGCGGAGCAGCAATTCTCGGGGCAGAAACGGTTTGACTATGTAATCGTCCGCGCCCAGGCCGAGCCCGAGCAGACGGTCTTCATCTTCACCTTTTGCAGACAGGAAAAGAACGGGCATACTTGAGAATTGGCGCAGTGCCGTCAACAGGGAGAAACCGTCACCATCCGGCAGCATGACATCAAGTATGGCTATATCTGGCTTGACGGTGCGGCATAATTCCAGAGCTTCGGCGTAATGGGATGCGTGATAAATACGGGTAAAACCATCCTTGCGTAAAAATCCGTCAATCATTTCCCTGATTGCTTGTTCGTCGTCAACGATAAGCAATTTTTTGTTCTTTATATTTTCCATTTATTGATCACCTGTGTTAATTATACAAAATTTCCATCCTGATTTCTGTCCCTATGAGATCCTTGGAAGCAATTTAAGCTTAACGTAAGGTAGCCGTCAGTTTGGGTAAAGGTCTCTCTGCCATACTCTGGTTAGAATTCTTAAATCCACAACGACAGGAGCCAACCTTATGAGTGAAGTGATTTCCACCAGCAAATTGTCAAAGCGATACGGCAGCACCTACTCCGTGCAGGATATGAATCTAACTGTAAGAGAAGGAGACATCTATGGTTTTCTCGGTCCTAACGGCGCTGGTAAGTCTACTACGTTGAAAATGATCCTCGGACTTGCTAAACCTACAGAAGGTAAGGTAAAGGTGTTCGGGAAGGATTTTGCAGAGGAACGCCGCCAGATTCTAGACCGGACGGGTTCGCTTATTGAATCCCCATCGTATTACGGGCATCTCACCGGGCTTGAGAATATGCGGGTGGTGCAGCGGTTTAGGAGAGTGCCAGACAATAATGTGACGGAGGCTTTGAAGATCGTGAGGCTGGATAAGCATAAGGACAAGAAGGCGGGGCAGTATTCCCTTGGCATGAAGCAGCGTCTGGGTATTGCTATGGCTCTGGTGTCCTGGCCGAAGCTGCTTGTTCTGGACGTGCCGACTAATGGTCTTGATCCCGCTGGGATCGGAGAAATCCGCGAGCTGATCAAGTCCCTGCCGGAGTGTTTTGGTATGACGGTGCTGCTGTCCAGTCATTTGCTGGCCGAGATTGAGCAGATTGCCACTTCCGTGGGTATTATCCACCAAGGAAAGCTTCTGTTTCAAGGAAGTATGGAGGAACTGCAGCGAAGAAGTTATCCCATGATTATGATAAAAACCGCTGATAATTCCCGTGCACAGCGTTTTCTCGCTGCCGAAGGCTATTCGCCACAGCTGTTCGAGGACCGGATCGCTTTTGCAGGGCTCGGGGATGAAGAGGCCGCGGCGGTCAACCGGAGGCTGGTGGCGGCGAATATTGACGTGCTGCGGATCGAGGAGCATAAAAAAAATCTGGAGCATATCTTCCTGGAGCTGACAGGAAAGGAGCGGAGCCTGTGATTCAGCTGATTTCCCTTGAATTTTATAAGATTCGGCGTAAACGGCTGTATTTGATGGCCACGCTGTTTCTTGGCGTTGAGCTCGCTGGAGCTTTTATGGCAGTAAGTATGTCATTGGCCCGTCATCCGGATCAGGAAGAATGGATGCCACTGCTGGCTACACTTTCCTCTATGAATGGCTTGTTTCTGCCGATTCTGTCGGCGGTATGTGTGTCCCGGATCAGTGACATGGAGCATAAAGGAAACACATGGAAGCTACTTTTGTCTGTTTCGGTTAGGAGGGGACAGCTGTACTTAGCCAAATATATTTGTGCCTGCGTCATCCTGCTGGGGGTCTCACTCTTGCAAATCGCTGCTGCTGCGGCTTTCGGGATCGGCAAGGTGTTATGGGAATCATTTCCTTTAGGTCTTATGGTGCAATTTATGGCCGGGACTTTACTGACCAATATGGTCATAATCGCCCTGCAGCAATGGCTGTCTCTGGCTGTGAAGAACCAGGCCTTTGCGCTCTGTCTCGGGATGCTTGGTGGATTCTTCGGCATGACGGGTGATTTTTTTCCTCAGGCCGTGCGCCAATATTTCATATGGTCGAACTACAACGGGTTAAGCCCGGTACGGCAAAGCTATGTTGACAATGCTATACAGTTCACTGCTATCGATGGGGGAGCCCTACTGCCGCAAGCGTCCATTCTTGTCGTGCTCGGTGTTGTTATCTATATCGCGGGAAGCCGGCACATTTCCAGACAGGACATATAAGAGGAGGGGATTCGTATGCTGCTGAAGCAAACATTGTCTGCGGAGTGGCTGAAATTGCGCCGCTTGCGCATCTGGATTGTGCTGCTGGCTCTACCTGTGGCCAGTGTTCTGATTGGAAGTGCGAACTATGCCATGAACCAGGGTGTGCTGCAAAAAGAATGGTATAGCCTGTGGACACAAGTGGGCTTGTTCTACAGCGAATTTTTCTTTCCTGTGCTCATTGCTATCTGCTGCGCAGCCCTGTGCAGGCTGGAGCACATGAACAAGAATTGGCACATGATCATGACGGCTCCTGTCTCTGTAGCGAGTATTTATTATGCCAAAATGGCGATTTGTGCCGCGCTGTTGTTACTGGTTCAGTTCTTTTTCTTCCTGCTCTATATAGCTGCAGGGCATTTATTAGGACTTCCGGCGCAGTTTCCGCCCGAAGTTATAGGGTGGATGGTACGTGGCTGGATTGCCTCGCTGTCCATAGCCGCCTTGCAATTCAGTCTGTCCTTGGTGATCCGCAGCTTTGCGCTGCCGATCGGGATTGGGCTGTGCGCGGCCTTTGCTGGGCTTGGCATGTATGTGGCAAAATTGGGGATGTTCTTTCCCCATTCACTGCTCACCCTAGGCATGGGGGTGCTTGGACAGGGCGGTTTGTCCCCGCATCAGCAATTTATCTGGGTGCTCATGAATCTTCTGTATTTTATTATTCTCAGCATTTATTCTATCAGGCGGATGAGTCAAAGAGATGTTATCGCCTGACCGGTTCACCGTCCTCTAAGTGTATTCATGCGCTCCCTTGAAATGTTCAAGGGAGCTTTCGTTTTTTGCATTCAATACATTTAGGCCTCAATTATCAGGCTTATTTACCGAAATAAAGGTATACTGATATTAAAATTTGTCAATTACGTTTGTCGTCCCCATTCTTTAGAGGAGGCTCCACCAGTGCATGACTTTATCTTTAAGCAATTGTATATGCAATCTTCCAGCGGCATCGCGGTAGTCTCTGTGAAAGAGGGGACTCTTTTGCATTCCAATCCTGCGCTTTGCGAAATGCTGGGATACATAGAGGAAGATCTTTTAAATAGACATTATTCCAATTTGGTATATAAAGACGATTGTAAGTTCACAGAACCGGATCTTCTGGTGAATCGTCTTCTTCAAGAGTCCGGATCGGCAGTTGATCTGGAGGTGCGTTTGTTGCGCAGTGATGGTTCGGTCATCTGGGCCTCGCTCCATGTGTTTCTGATTCACGGAGAAGCTGGAGAGGGGCCGTTGTATCTGGTCGCGGAGGCGACGGATATTACGGAGCGCAAACATGCGGAGAAACGCAATCTGGAGAGCCAGCACCTGTACAATCTTATTACCCGTAATACACCGGATATGATTTCTTACGGGGAGCCAGACGGTACGCTATATTATGTGTCACCTTCGGTAGAGAATCTGCTTGGCTATACGCCGCAGGAAATGCTAGGAAACAAGAGAGTAGACTATTATCATCCCCAGGATGTCCGTGAGATGATAGAAGAAGGCAAGCTATATTCGGATAATGAGGTAGCTGTGCGCAGAGCCAGGCATAAGGATGGCCGGTACCTGTGGATCGAAAGTACATTCCAGGCCATGCGCAATGAAGAAGGTGATGTTGAGAAGGTACTCGCCATCGCCCGTGATATCACAGAGCGTAAGAAATATGAGGATATGCTGGCGACAGCCCAATACCTGGCGGGCATGGGTTCCTGGGAATGGGATATTGTGAACAGCGCCCTGACCGTATCGAAGGAGCTGCGTTATATTTTCGGCTTCAGGGAGGACTATGGCAATCATTCGCTTTGTGACCACAAGCAGATTATTTCCTGCATCAAGCCAGAGGACTTCATGAAGGTTCTAGGCATGCTCAGGAAGACGGTGAAGGACGGAACTGACGGTGAGGCGATTTTCCAGATCATGACCAATGAAGGGGAAGTCAAATACATTGAATCTCATTGGCAGGTCACACTGGACGAAGGTGGGAAGGCGCTCCAGCTCAGCGGAGTGGTGCAGGATGTAACGGAACGTCGTCGCATGGAGGCGCAGCTGCGGGAGAGTGAACGGAATTATCGCCTGATTTCGGAGAATTCCCTGGACTTTATTACCCGCTATGCTGCGGATGAGCATGTAACCTATTTGTATGCATCTCCGATCTGTCAGGCCATGTTGGGCTATACCCCTGAGGAGATGGTCGGGACTTCCGGTATAGCCTACATTCATCCCGAGGATGCGGATCGGGTACAGATTTATCTGCAAAGCTGCATGAACGGCGAGAAGCTGGAGCCGGTAGTGTTCCGCTTTCGGCGCAAGGACGGGTCATATATCTGGACAGAGACGACCTTCCGTTATATCTACTCCGGCGACGGAGAGGTGTCCGAACTTGTAGGTGTGACCCGAGATATTGCCGAACGGAAGCAGTATGAAATGAAGCTTCTGGAAAGTGAAAACCGCTACAAATCCCTGTTTGAATACAATCCGTCTGCGATCAGTGCCATGGATCTGCAGGGCAGGACTCTTTCTGTGAATTCAAGCTTGCTGCATCTAACCGGGTACTCGCGGGACAATTTGCTGTTGTCAGAATTCACCGAAGTGGTCGATCCGGATGAAATGGACAACGTTCTCCGGCGCTTCGAGTTGGCTTCAGGCGGAGAGGCCCAGACCTTCGAGAGCCGTCTCATTCACCGGGACGGACATGTGGTCGAGGTGAGCGTTATCTATGTGCCGATTATGGTCAGTGGTGAGGTAGCGGGTGTGTTCGCCATCACCAGTGATATTACGGAACGCAAACGCCACTTGGAGCAGATCGAGAAGCTGAGCTACGAACATGCTTTGATTTTGAACTCCGTCTCTGAAGGTATCTTCGGGGTGAATCTGGCTGGTGAGATGATGTTCATTAATCCAGCCGCTGCGGGAATGCTCGGATATGAGCCGGGAGAGTGGTCGGCCAGCAGTCATCTGCTGACTATTCAGCAGACTTGGCTGGACGGTGAGCCGTATTCCGGCAGCCAGAAAACGCTGATTCAGGCGTTGTCGGAGAATGTTACATATGAAGAGCGCGAGGGAGTGTTCTGGCGGCAGGACGGTTCCAGCTTCCTCGTAAAATACCGCCTGACTCCACTGTTTGACAACGGTGAGCGCAAGGGAGCCGTCGTCGTCTTCCGTGATATCACGGAAGAGAAAGAGATTGTACGCGCTAAGGAATCCGCCGAGCAGGCGGATCGGGCTAAATCAGAATTCCTGGCGATTATGAGCCATGAGCTGCGGACCCCGATGAACGGTATTATCGGAATGGCTGACTTGCTCACGGGAACGGAGCTTAACGAGGAGCAAAGCTATTATACGCATATTATCAATAAAAGCGGCGAGGCTCTGCTGCATATTCTGAACGAAGTTCTTGATTTTAGTAAAATTGAAGCCGGGATGATGACACTGGAACCACGACCACTGGAGCTTACTCAGGTTATCCAAAATGTAAGCGAGGTGTTCTACCCCAAAGTGAAGGAGAAGGGGCTGCTCCTGACAAGCGAACTTGATCCAGCCCTGCCGCCAGTGGTTGTCACTGATGAAGCGCGGCTGCGGCAGATTCTCGTTAACTTGGTCGGAAATGCGGTGAAATTCACGGAGGAAGGGGATATCCGCATCTCTGTGAAGCTCCACGAGCGGCTGGATTCCGGACAAGTTGTCCTCAAGTTCTCGGTAGAGGATACGGGGATCGGTATTCCGCTGGGTAGTCAGGGACTTCTCTTCCAGTCCTTCTCCCAGCTGCATCCTTCTATCAACCGGAAGTATGGCGGAACGGGTCTTGGACTTGCGATCAGCAAGAAACTGGCCGAACTGCTGGGTGGCGGAATTGGAGCAGTGAGCCGGGAAGGCGAAGGTTCTGAGTTCTACTTTACCGTACAGGTTACCTTACCGGGAGAAGAATGGCAGCCGGAGCCCGTTAGTAACAGCTCAGCTGGAAAATCCCGGCATGATAAACCCGCAATTTTGGCGGGTGAACTGGCCGGAGGCAAATATGGGCCGTTGTCTATTCTGGTCGCTGAAGATCACCCGGTCAACCGGCAGCTGCTGCTGGCGTACTTGAAAAAGCGGGGGTACGCAGCGGATGTGGCCCTGAACGGTGCTGAGGCGGTGGAAGCGGTGCTGTCCGGCTCCTATGACCTGGTGTTCATGGATATCCAGATGCCTGTGATGGATGGGATTGAGGCTACGGGCCTTATCCGGGAGCGGCTGGGACTTAGCCCGGTGATTGTCGCTGCGACCGCCTTTGCCCGGAAAGAAGACAAGGAAATGTGCATGAGAGCAGGTATGCAGGATTTCATCTCGAAGCCGCTTCACGTTAAGGAGTTGGACCGGGTGCTGCGTGACTGGTCGGCCCGGATTCGCAGTGGCGCTTGAAGTTAAGACTTGAGCAGATCGCGTAGGATGCTTGAGTGTTGACAAATAACCATCCACTAACTATATTTAGTTTGTTCGTAATCATTACGTATTTTAAATTTTAATTAGGTTAGTGAGAGGGTATCTACATTGCAAAAGATGAAGCGCGGCGATTTTATTATCATTCTGCTGGTGCTGCTCGCAGCCGGCTCTATCTATGGAATCAAATGGTTCAACAGCTTGAATGATCATTACAAACAAGGGGATCTGATGGCCCTGATTACAGTGGACGGCAAGGAGTACAAGACTGTACCTCTGACCAAAGAAGAACAGATTATCGATATCAAGACCCAATTCGGACACAACACGCTCAAGGTGTTCGATTACGGAATCCAGATGACTTATTCAGACGCACCGCTGCGGATTGCGCTGGAAATGGGCTTTATCTCCAGGCCTAGGCAGCAGATCATCTGCATACCGGCCCGGATTATGGTTGAGGTCTTTAATCCGAATAAGTCATCGGGTGATGAAGATGAGCTGGATGCTATTATCTAATACTTTTGCCAGAGGATTGTAACTTTGACCACTCCGCTACGGAGTCGGGACTGGTATAGATATAGGGTGTAGCAGGCCGCGGGATGGGTGTGACCGACACAGCAGCGATCTGCACGATATCCTTGCCTTTGTATTTTCCAACATGAAGCTTGCCCCGGACCTCTACCCAGGTGTCTGCGGGCAGGCTTTTTTGCGTTCCGGGATACACCATAATCCCAAATGGTGTGGCATCCGCGGTACAGCATTGTACCAGAAAGCGGCTCAAGGCAAACGGGCCATCAGTAGTTGTGGCATTCTCTCGGTACACAAAACCGGATACGGCAATATCTTTGCCCTCAAAGTCCTGTTTGTATCTCTCTATAGCCCCGAAAGTCTCGGAGAAAATATCCGGATAGACCGGAATTACAGGCTGACTGTACAGCAGCTTCGCCAACTGGGCAAACTCGACTTCAAAAGGGTCGTTGGTATTAAATTGGACCTCGCGGTCCGGTTCCTTAATGTTATACGTAAGCTCAATCCCCTTCACAGATGCAGCCAGACTTCCCAGTGGCCGATCGGGCAGCAGGAAGCCGAACAGCAGCGGCAGGAGAAACAATCCATACAGGACAGTGCTTCTGATACCCCACCGGGGAAGACGGTGGTCGCAGTCGCATAAGGCAGCACCCTTGCCAAACAGTGCCTGTACCGTCAGGCTGAGCGCCATCAGGGTCAAAGGGATGGGGCAGAGTTTGATCCAGCGTGCCAGCTTAGGTGCCACATAATAATGTAGGGCATCCTGCTGTGTCAAATGACCAATATAGAGGGCAAAGGCCAGCAGAAGTACTGCCCTGAGCAGATAATGGAGCCGAATGCTCCGGGATTCATTCAAGGTCCTTCCCTCCTAACTACAACCATCCTGACATCCATACTGACCCGATGAACACCGTTGAGAAGATCAGGAAGAACAGGAATAAGGCAAATCGCGTTTTGAACAGCGAGAGCAGCATCAGCGCATTTTTAAAATCAAGCATCGGACCCAGCACCATAAAGGCCAGCAAGGAACCCGCCGGGAAAGAATGCAGAAAGGTTGAGGCTACAAAGGCATCCGAGGTGGAGCAGAGGGAGAGCAGGAAGGCTAGTCCCATCATGAAAAAATAAGAGCCCAGTGGTTTTCCGCCGATGGCTGCCAGACTATCCTGCACCATAAAGGTCTGGATACCGGACGTCAACAAACAGCCGATGATCAAATATTTGCCCATTTCAAAAAATTCGTCGGAGGTGTGTACGAATACGGCAGCAGCTTTGCCACCGCGTGCACTTTGATGATGATCCACTCCATTCTCCTGCCGGGCAGACAGACGGAGAGGGGACTTAGTGTTGGTGAAATAAACGATCAGGCCGATGATAAAAGCGACTGCAAAGGCCAGGCCCATGCGGGCATAGGCCAGCTCCGGGTGGGTACGGAAGGCGGTAATTGTGGCCCCGTATACCACGGGGTTCAGAATCGGACCGGAGAGAATGAAGACGATCGCTACATACACAGGCATACCTTTATGAATCAGGCGGCGGACTAGCGGAATCATGCCGCATTCGCAGACCGGGAACAGCACACCCAGCAGACAAGCGAAAAGAATGGCGGGTACAGGGCTGCGCGGAATCCACCGCGAGATCATTTCGTCCGGCACGAACACCCGCAGCAGGGAGGACAGTAGAGCCCCGGCAAGCACAAATGGCAGTGCCTCCAGCAGAATGCCGATGAAGCTTGCTTTGAAGGAATGGAGATACGCGTTATCCAGCAGCTCCAGATGGCCCGGCAGCCACACGATGCCAAGAATAAGCAGGAAGGCTGCGGGCAG
Organism: Paenibacillus sp. NPDC056722; assembly: GCF_042790635.1. NCBI lineage: Bacteria > Bacillati > Bacillota > Bacilli > Caryophanales > Paenibacillaceae > Paenibacillus > Paenibacillus sp. NPDC056722. Next base: position 24,221 of record NZ_JBHTYV010000013.1, read on the forward strand.
GAGCAGCGGGAATATTTTTACCGGTGAAAAAGAGGTCAAGAGCGGAACAAGGCGGACCAGCGTTCAGTCAGCAGCGCTTCATTCAGATTCAATCCGATGCAGACCACATAGGGCAGACCGGGATAGCTGGAGGCTTCCCAAGTTGTCCGCATGCCAGCATATTGGACAAGCTGGACCGGCTCATCGTCCGATAGGATCACATGGCCTTTAGCGCGCAACAGACTGTCGCCGCATTCTCGAAAGAAGGTTTCGAACTGTCTTCTAGTGAGCTGTGCTGGCGCTCCCTGTGGAAAAGTCAGCGTCAAAGCAGCGACCTGGGAATAGGAAGTTTCCTGTGCGGTGTCATGTTCCTTCAATGCCGTTCCGCCGGAGTCCGGCAGGACCCTGGTCATTGCAGCGCTTTTGAAGGTCCGGGGTGCGCGCTGTGGCGCCGGAATGTGAAGTTCCCGGGGAGTGATGCCGGCCAGCAGGGGTACCAGATTGATTTTACTATAATGGGTGTACACGATTTCTGCCTCTATGTTCTGCTTGCGCACCGCTTTCTCTATCTTCCATAACGTCTCTTGCTCTACGAGATCGCTCTTGTTCACGATGATGAGGTCCGCCGAACGGATCTGTTGGCGCAGTGTTCGTACAAGGTGTCGGTCAGCCGATAATCGACTGTTATATTCCAGCGTATTCTCTGCATCCAGCACTGTAGCGGTGAAATGCAACGTAAGCCGGTCCCGCAGAGGCGTTTCCAGCAGTGCATGGGCGATTTCTTCCGGATTCGCTACGCCGGTCAGTTCTATGAATATGGCATCCGGACGCCTTGCCAGCAGCACTTGAAGACATTCCCCGAGCTCCTCCTTGCGGCTGCAGCATATACATCCGTCCAGTAGCTTTTCTACAGTCATTCCGGTATGCTCCTGCAAAATATAGCCATCCACATCCCGTTGCCCCAGCTCATTCATCACAATGCCCGGATTCAGGCCTCTCTGCTTGCTCTCTTGCAGCAGGGACAATAACAGCGTGGTCTTACCGCTTCCCAGAAAACCGCTGAGTATGATTACAGGTATCTTCATTTTCCTCACTCCTGCCTCATTCTTTGTAACAAGAATCATAGATTCATATTTCCATCTCTATGTCATAGGTCTACTGGAAAGACCATAAATAACAGCCTTTCGAAATTTTACGCCCTAGTTGTTGACATCTGGTGAATAAAGCGTGTATGATTTGTTAATCGTAATTATTACGAATAAAGAAAGGGATGAATGAAATGAGAGTTACCGTAACTTTGGCATGTACAGAAACCGGCGATCGCAATTACACCACAACCAAGAATAAGAAGAATCACCCGGAGCGGCTTGAGATGAAAAAGTACAGCCCTCGTTTGAAAAAAGTGACGCTGCACCGCGAGACTCGTTAAGACGGTTCATAGTACAACCTGAAATTTGAACACCGAAAGGGGAAACACCAATGACAAAAATTCCTGTAACTGTACTCAGCGGCTATCTGGGTTCAGGCAAAACTACACTGCTGAATCATATTCTGAACAACCGTGAAGGCTTGAAGGTCGCTGTTATCGTCAATGATATGAGCGAAGTCAATGTCGATGCCAATCTGGTGAAATCGGGCGGGGCGTTGTCCCGCACGGAGGAAAAGCTGGTGGAAATGTCCAACGGCTGCATCTGCTGCACCTTGCGTGACGATCTGTTGCGTGAAGTGGAGAAGCTGGCATTGGAAGGCCGTTTTGATTATATTCTGATCGAATCCTCCGGCATCAGCGAGCCTGTGCCTGTAGCTCAGACCTTTACGTACGAAGATCCCGATCTGGATATTGATCTGACCACACTGGCCCGCCTGGATACGATGGTTACCGTGGTGGATGCGAACCGCTTCTGGCATGATTTTGCTTCCGGAGACAGCCTGCTGGATCGTGGGGAAACCGCTGGTGAAGGGGATGTCCGCGATATCGTGGATCTGCTGATCGACCAGATTGAGACCTGTGATGTGCTGCTGCTGAACAAATGCGATCTGGTGGAGGAAAAAGAACTGAAGAAGCTGGAAGCGGTACTTCGCAAGCTTCAGCCTACAGCCAAGATCATCCGCACCGTTAACGGTGTTGTTGATCCCAAGGAAATTCTTAACACGGGCCTGTTTGATTTTGAGAAAACAAGTCTGTCCTCCGGCTGGATTGCCGAGCTGAATAAGGAGGAGCATACGCCGGAGACCGAGGAATATGGCATCAGCTCCTTTGTGTACCGGCGCAGAACACCGTTCCATCCGCAGCGGCTGAGTTTCTTCTTCAGCAATTGGCCGGATGAAATCGTTCGGGCCAAGGGCTTCGTGTGGCTGGCGGCGAAAGGCGATATTGCTGGCAGCCTGAGCCAGGCTGGCCCGTCGATTCAATTCGGACCGGCAGGGTACTGGTTGGCGTCAATGGCGAAGGAACAACAACTGGAGGTATTGGAGAGCGAGCCTGAGATTAAGGCTAAGTGGGACGAAGAGTGGGGCGACCGGATCAACGAGATCGTGTTCATCGGCGTTAGTGCAGACCGCTCGGAGATCGAAGCCCGGCTGGATCGCTGCCTTCTGACTGTTGAAGAAATGAAGCAGGACTGGGCAACGTTCAATAATCCGTTGCCATGGCCAGCGGAGCAAATGCTCGTAGCGGCTGCGGAATAGCAGGAGCTAAGCTGCAGGCTCTTTATTGCTATTTATGAAACCGGAATCCAAATGGGGATTCCGGTTTTTTTGCTCAATGCCTGATCTATATTAAGTGAAATTAAGATTCAAACAGAAGTGCAGGCGTTATTCTGCTGAAGTAGAGGCTTGAGCTTAAGGTCGCAAATATTCCAAACCTCAGTAACCCGAGGAACCCACGACCCCCACGAACCCCACGACCCCCGCGAACCCGACGAACCCCACGAACCCCACGAACCCCACGAACCCGACGAACCCGACGAACCCCACGACCCCCACGAACCCCGCGAACCCCGCGAACCCCGCGAACCCCGTAACCCCCACGACCCCCGTAACCCCCACGACCCCCACGAACTCCACGAACTCCACGAACTCCACGACCCCCACGACCCCCACGACCCCCACGACCCCCG
>NZ_JBHTYV010000013.1:27416-130455 GCF_042790635.1 Paenibacillus sp. NPDC056722
ACTAACCCCGTAACCCCGTAACCCCGTAACCCCGTAACCCCGTAACCCCGTAACCCCGTAACCCCGTAACCCCGTAACCCCGTAACCCCGTAACCCCGTAACCCCCGTAACCCCCAGTAACCCAGTAACCCAGCAATCCTCCCTGCCCGATTTACGTCTTCGTAACCGTGAGAAATAACTTCACCTCATCAATTAAGAGCATTTTTGTACCTTAATTTTCTTAAAAACAGGCAAATGAAGGAAATAAGAGCAATATTGTACCTTATTTTTGGGAAAGTGCCCTGAAAAGCCGATTTTGAAAGATTTAACATACAAAAATGCACTTAATTTCCATTGTCCTTTGGTTGCAGAGTATTTAAGGTACAAAAATGCACTTAATTATACTTCGAAAACCCAATCGAAAACCCAATCAAAAACCCAATCAAAAACCCAATCGAAACCCACTATTCTCCAAAATATCATCCTGATTGCATAAAACTCTCATTTTCTAGGCTTTGCTTTTAATGTGTTCTTTAAGTTAAGGCATTATAGTGAGGGGGTTAATCGTTGTTTTTACGATTTATTTTATAATAACGGTTTACAAATCGTAATTATTACGATATTATCGTAAAAGTTAAACGTAATAATTACGATTATTTCGGTTCGATTATGTCGATTCGATTAGTTAATTCGATTACGTTAATCAATTATGTCGGCCGCATTACATTGATTCAGAAAAGCAATTCAGAGGGGAAGTTGCACTACCATGATTTTGTCATCTATGCAGAATGTCGTGTTCGGCTACGGGAATGAGCCTGTGATCGACCATATTTCGCTAGACATTCATAGCGGAGAGTTCATTGGGATTACCGGGCCGAATGGTGCGGCCAAGACGACGCTGCTTAAATTAATGCTTGGTCTGCTTCGTCCCTGGAGCGGCACGGTGACGCTGAATAAAGAAGGGGGCGGGAACGGGAGCTTGACTATCGGTTATGTTCCTCAGCAGGTAGCCTCCTTCAATGCCGGGTTTCCGAGCAAGGTGATCGAACTGGTCCGTTCGGGCTGTTACCCACGATTGGGCCTGTTCCGGCGATTCACTGCTGAGCAGGAAGACATTGTGAAGCGCAGTCTGGAACAGGTGGACATGTGGGAGTATCGGAACCGCCGGATCGGCGAGCTGTCCGGAGGGCAGAAGCAGCGGATCTGCATCGCCCGCGCACTGGCCCAGGAACCGCAGGTTCTGGTACTTGATGAGCCGGCTACCGGTATGGATTTGGAGAGCCGCATAGGTCTGTACCGGCTCATGCGCCATTATGTCAGCAAGCACGGACGGACGGTGATCATGGTTACGCACGGTCTGGAAGAGACGAGTCCTTACCTGGACACTGTCATCAGCTTGGAGCGAAAGGAGAATGAGGGCTGGAAATGCTTGGTTACGAATTCATGCAGCGCGCATTTTGGGCCGGAGGTCTGATAGGCATCATCGGTCCGCTGCTCGGTGTTTACCTGATGCTCCGTCGTCAGGTGCTGATGGCAGACACGCTATCACATGTCTCCCTGGCGGGAGTTGCCCTAGGCTCAGTGTTACACCTTAATCCGGCGCTTAGCGGCTTTGCCGTGGCCGTCATTGGCGGCCTTGTCATTGAGCAGCTCCGCCGCTCATACCGTACATACAGCGAGCTTCCGGTGGCCATTATTATGACCTCAGGTCTGGCGCTGGCAGTTGTACTAATGAGCCTGAAGCAGAATTTGAGCAAGAGCTTCAGCTCTTATCTCTTCGGGTCCATTGTGGCCGTTAGTGACACTCAGCTGCGCATTATTGCAGTGGTGGCGGCTGTGGGCCTTGTATTCTTCATCGTGCTGCGCAGGCCGCTCTATAACCTGACTTTTGATGAAGAGACCGCGGCTATTGGCGGTGTGCATGTCGGATTGTTGTCCTTCTCCTTTGCGGTGCTGACAGGAATGACTGTGGCTGCAGCAATGCCAGTGGTCGGCGTTCTGCTGGTCTCTGCACTGATCGTGCTTCCAGCTTCCATCGCTCTCAGAATTGCCTCCGGTTTTACCGCTGCGATTATAATTGCGATCGGTACAGGGTTGATCGGTGTTTTCAGCGGTCTGACGGCTTCCTATTATGTCAACACTCCGCCCGGTGGCACGATTGCACTGATTTTGCTGGTCTTCCTTCTAATGGCTATTGCTATACAGAAGCTGATCCGGCGCCGGAATAGAAAAAAGCATTCATAGTTCATAACAATCTTTGTTCAAGAAAAGGAGTCCACGTTCATTATGAAATTTAGTATCCGTCATCTAGCTGTTCTATCTCTGTCCTCTCTGTTGATTGCTGCGGGCTGCGGCAATAACAACGCATCTACTAACACAGGGTCCTCTACTAATACATCAGCCACAGCTACAGCTGAAGCGCCTACTGCGCCTGCATCCCATAAGCTGAACATTAAGGTCAGCTTCTATCCGATGTATGAGTTCACGAAAAATATTACAGGTGATCTCGCCGATGTAGAAGCCCTCATCCCGCCTGGTATTGAGCCGCATGACTGGGAGCCAACGGCACAGGATATGGCCCAAATCACTAAGGCCGATGTGCTGGTCTATAACGGTGCGGGCATGGAGAACTGGGTGGATCAGGTGCTGGACAGTGCTTCTGGCAGCAAGCTAGTAGCCGTCGAGGCCAGCAAGGGGCTTGATATTATGGAGGGGGCTGAAGAGGAAGAAGATGAGCATGAACATTCCCATGAGCATGCCCATGAGGAAGGAGAAGATCATCATCATGATCATGGCGGGCTAGATCCTCACGTCTGGCTCGACCCAGCTTTGGCGGTCAAAGAAGTGCGGAACATTGAAGCGGCGCTGGCAGCTGCTGCCCCGGAGCACGCGGAAGCTTTTAAAGCCAATGCCGATGCCTATATCTCCAAGCTGGAAGCCTTGGACCAGGAATTCAGGGAAGCTACCAAAGAGGTCAAGCGCAAGGACTTCATTACCCAGCATGCGGCCTTCGGTTATCTTGCTAAGGAATATGGCCTAACCCAGGTGCCGATTGCCGGACTGTCCCCTGAAGAAGAGCCTTCTGCGGCGAAAATGGCCGAGATCGTGGAATTTGCCAAAACGCATAACGTGAAGACGATCTTTTTTGAAACCTTAGTGTCCTCTAGTGTAGCTGATACCATTGCTAAAGAAATTGGTGCTAAAACTGCGGTGCTGAATCCGATTGAAGGTCTAACTGAAGAGGACCGCAGCCATAATCTCGATTATCTGGGCATCATGCGCCAGAACCTGGAAGCGTTGAAAATAGCACTGAACGAATAAGGAAGATAAACAACCATTGAAAGGGTGAACGATACATGGCGAAAAAATCGAAAGTAGTTAAAGAGTTGAAGCGACAGGAAATCGTGGCTAAATACGCGGAGAAACGAAGAGAGCTGAAGGCTAAAGGTGATTATCTGGGCCTGCAAAAGCTGCCGCGCGATTCCTCTGCCACCCGCCTCAAGAACAGATGTGAAGTCTCCGGCAGACCGCGAGGTTATTTGAGCAAATTCAAAGTCTCACGGATTGTCTTCCGCGAACTGGCGCTGAAGGGCCAGATCCCCGGCATAACGAAATCCAGCTGGTAATATGCTGTTACCATTGAAATCAAGGTATATTCTTATCAGAAATGGCGGTTCCCTGAAGGGGGATGCGCCTTTTTGCTATGGTTTGGAGGAAGTGTGAATTATATAATAGAAGAAACATGTTTGCATGTCATATTCAGGAGGCGTTCAAGTTTGAGCTATACCGATACGTTCATCCGTGTTGCCGAAGATTGTCCTGTGGAGACCGGGATTCCTCCCGTATCTTCCCGTCCGCTGCCGCCAGCGCATGTAATCCAGTAGGGGCTTCTCTCCAGTGAGCCCTATACCTATACTCATGAGGAGCTGCTTTATGAGGTGCACGTACGTCATAAACAGGTTCCTTTGGAAGATCGCACAGATCGTCGTGAAGAGATTTGGAAGGAGCTGTTTTCAAAAAAACACCCATGTCTGCGAGCCTCCATGCTTCCTAAGAAATACGGCTGGGGCGTCCATTTCAACAGCGGGGGCAAAATCGCAATCTACGGAAAGGAATCTCCTGAATATGACGATTTCATCTCCGGCGGGCAGGGTGTGAAGTTACTTCTAGCCATGCGCAGCAAACGTTCTTCGGTACGCACTTAAAATGAAGCTAAGCACGAACTTATGAACGAACATGAATACGAAGCTATCAAGAACAATCAACATTCTATATAGAACACTTTTAAAAAAACATAGCCAAGAAAAAAGAGGGCTTATATTAATAAGTGTAATTAACGGCATTTTTGTACCTTAAATCCTCTGCAGCTAAGGGTTATTGGAGATTAAGTGCAATATTGTACCTTAAATCTTCCAGAATACCCCGTCCAGCGTGCTTTTTCGGAAAATAAGATACAATAATGACCTTAATTACTTTATTTTCCTATAATGAAGAAAAATAAGGTGCAAAAATGCTGTTAGTTGGGGAAATGGTCTCTTTTTTCCACTGTTAAGACGACTGGTGAAGGGGAATATACCGCTTCTAGTGGCTGAAATCTGTCGACAGTCTATGTTATGGAGGAGTGCTAGCTTCCTGTGGATGTGGAGAGCTTCCAGGTGAACGCTTTGCCCTTACAGAGCTCCAAATTTCCCGTTCTTTCATCTTCGCTCTTTGTTAATTTCTTTTGTTCGGCCTATATTTGGCTTATATTCGGCTTATATATGAAAATAAAAACAGGGCAGTCGCCGGCCACTACATAGCGGTCAGATACTGCCCTGTTTTCTGTCATTCAACTTCTGTCATTCAACTATACGTACTTCCCTTGACCTGGCACGGCCAATTCCTTGAAGTAACGGCACAGGTGAGCTATCTGCTGAGAGAGGTCTATGCCATGCATAGGAGCTCCATGTCCACTCAGCACGATCTGCGGGTCCAGCAGACCCAGTTGACGGACCGACTTCTCGGCGTCTTCCCAGTCTGTAGTGAAATAAGCAGGGGGGCCATGGACCTCCTGATCCTGTTTGATCACGTGAAACGCAGACTCTTGCTTAACAGTCAGAAAAGCATCTCCGGCGATCAGGACCTTGTCCTTGTCTCGGAACAGGGAGATATGTCCCGGACTATGGCCGGGACTGTGTACCCATCTCCATTCGCGGGTACCGGGAATGCTACCATCCGCCGGCAATGGAACCACACGGGTTCCAAGGTCAATGCCGCGGTAAGGATACAGCGGTGCAGCCATGGACATGAGGCCACCTCCAACGGCGGGATCGGCAGGGGGATAGTCCTCTTTTCCCGTCAGATAAGGAAGCTCCAGCGAGTGTGCATAGACCGGAACATCCCATACGTCTAGCAGCTCCGTGAGGCCCCCAACATGATCGAAATGCCCATGCGTCAAAATAATGGCGCGCGGGGGCTTGCCGAAGCGTTCCATGGCGGTATTGTGAACACTCCCGGCATACATACCAAGGCCTGTATCCACCAGTATCCAGTCCGATGGGTTAAGCTCTATAAAAGCAACATTCACAAACAATGTACGGAGTCCAATAACCCCGGGAGCTACTTCCCAAAGCTCCGTGTGCCCGGAAGCCAGCATACCGCTAAAGTTCATAGTGCGCCTCCTGATTCTTTTTTTCGAGTTAGAGCCGGTGCTTTGCCTTAGCATTGCCCTAATGTATCCAAAATAAAGAGAGAACGGCAAAAAAACCTTTCATTGTTCATGCAGGGCATGACAAGAAAGGTCCTGAGTTATTGGTTGTGTCCTTGCCTATGTAAACGGGTTGCTTATTCCGGTTCACAATCGGCGAATAAAATATTCCGGGGAATCCGGAAGAACGCTTCCGCCTTCTCCTGCAGGGCCGGGCTAGGCAGATGACTGAAATGCAGCCATTTGCGGAACGTGCCGGGATGGACACCAATCCAGATGCTGACGTCTGTGACGGAAAGATCATAGACCATGCAAAGTCCGGTCAGAATCGTGTTGCTGGAAGGGGAATGGGACGACGTTCGTTTCATGTACCGGGAAGGTGTTGGCTGGCATAGAATCGGACTTTGCCGCAGCAGAGCTTCGTTGAACAGGACATGGGGCGGATACCCTAGAAAACGGCAGACCTTCTCTAAGTTTTTGCGGGAAGGAATACGGCCTTCGTATACCCAAGCGCTAACGCTGCGCGAAGAAACGGGAAGCTCTTCCGCTAGACGTGACAGCTTGATGTCTTTAGCCATCAGGATGGCGAGCAGGACCCGGTTGCGGATCTGGCTGCGCTGGGGACGACGGAATCTTTTCACCCGAACGCCTTGTCCAAGATATTTGCGGTTGATCAGAGACCACGCCTGGATATTATGAGAGTCTGGTTGATTATTAGGCATACTTCCTCCGATGTTTAAGTTAGCTCCGAAACGCTTGGATTACATTGAAATATCACCCGTGCCGGAGGCTATAAGAGTAGTAAAAAATGCAGTGAATTGAATGACATACATTTAGCTGTTGAACAGGCCATGCATCGCAGTCCCGCCAAATAATTCCGCTTATGGAATGAACCATAGTGATTCAGCTTCTGGAGAGCTTTTTTAGTCTTCTATGACTTTAACATTTCAATAATGGTTTCGTCTAGATGAAATGAGGGCATGGAACTTTTTGACTTGATTCCTCTTATCATGACCTCTTTGCTTTCGGAACCACGGGTCTTATGATATATTTTTAATATTCAACGAACAATTAATAGAGACAGGGAGCGAATAGCATGATCAAGCATATTGTGTTTTTTAAATTGAAAGACCGGTCGGCAGAAAGTGTGGAGGCAACAGCTGTCGTACTACGGAATATGGAAGGAAAAATCCCACAGCTACTTTCAATTGAGGTCGGCACCGATATCATTCATTCCGAACGCTCCTTTGATCTGGCGCTTGTAACGACTGTGGCTTCTCTTGAGGATTTGCAAGCCTATCAAGTTCATCCGGCGCACAAAGAGGTTATTGCCTATATCAATGAGGTAAAAGAACTGTCCATAGCTGTAGATTACGAGCTGTAAGATTAGCAGGTCTGTAAGTGTAACGTAAACTACAATCTACCGGAAAGCGGTGAAGGCATGCGTGAGCTGGAATATCCGATGGAAGCGTTAACTTATTTGGTTGTATTTCTTGCGGCCTGCTTTATTATGTTCTTCTGGCTGAAACGCCGCGGCCGGCGAAGCAAGTAGAATACTTGGGGCGTATGATCTGTGGAAAGACTCCGAAAGGAGTTTTTCTTTTTAAAATGAATCAATTTCATAATGCGGATTTCAATCCGAATAGGTACTTGACTATAACCGATATGGAGGGCTTGCTGTGTATTATGTCAACCGAAAACAGATCGAAACCATTCTGGGGCAGATTCCCGATATTAACTTCGGCCTGCGCACGGCTGCGGATTCCTGGGACGGAGGAACACTGCTTGGTCTTGTACAGGAACGCAGTCTTCACCTGGCCATCGAGGTCGTCACAGATGTCGGAAGCTGCTTGATTGACGGATTTATTATGCGCGATGCAGGAAGCTATGAAGATATCATTTCTATTATCCATGAGGAAAAGGTATTCGGTGAAGACGGGTTGTTCGACACGCTGATCCGGTTGGTTGGGCTGCGTAAACCGCTGGTTCAAGATTATTTTGCTTGGGAACGCAGTGAACTGCACCCGCTGACGCAAGAATTGCCTCAGGCGCTTGAACGTTTCGCAGCAGAGGTTCACCAGTATTTGGACCAGGAACTGGGAGCCGAAGTATTGAAGTGAAAAAAAGTTGAGCCAGTCAGTCACAGGACGAACTCCCTCTGCTTATGATAAAGCAGAAATAGGCACTTGCCCGGTAGGGCGGGGAGGAGGAGAAGCCATGGACGGCTGGCTGGCTGCGGTTCTGGTGACTGGGATAGGTATTCTGGCCACTGCTGCCTTGCTATTGACCGTATCTGTCATGAAGACCTTGGTTGCGCTGCGTGAGACGGTGAGCCAACTTGCGCTTGTCGGCACCTCACTTGCTGCTGACACTGCGGAGACTCTGCAGCGTACAGCGGCTACAGCGGAGACTGCCGAAGCAAGACTAAGGGAATTGGAGCCGCTTGCGTCAGGGCTGGCTTGCGTCGGAGAATCTTTGAACGAGGCTGGGGAACAGTTGAAGACGCTCAGCCGCAAGACAGCAGCTTCTGCGAACCATGCACTGGAGCGGGCCCGGGAGCGTAATGAGCCAGGACTGGATCATGCTCTGCGTGCACTAGATGCGGGTCTGACCCTCTGGACAGCCTGGAACAAGCGCAAGTAGCCCGGACATGTCTTGTTCGGAACCGGAGGACATCTTAAATTAAAAGGAGAGATCACGCGATGAAAAAAGATTCGAAAAACTTGCTGTGGGGTATTGTTGCAGGAAGTGTCATCGGTTCGGTAACCGCCCTGCTCTTTGCCCCTAAGCCAGGGAAAGAGCTGCGGAAGGATATTGCTGATGGCGCATCGGCTACCCTGGAGAAGAGTAAAGAACTGGCTACACAGGTAGGCGATAAAAGTACGGAATTGTACGGAAAAGCAAAAGATGCAGTAGGCAATGTGGTGCACGAGGTACGGGAATGGAGTAAACAGTATACCGAAGCGGATGAAGAGGAGAAACTTGCGGTCAGCGAAAGTATTACTGTTATTGAGGATACTAAAGAAGCTGCAGATGCTGTCGGTGGTGTAGATGCCGCAGACGCAATAATTGCTGAAGAAGCAGTAGAAGCAGTAGAAGCAGTAGAAGCAGTAGAAGCAGTAGAAGTTGAAGAGGCTGTAATCACGGCTGTTGTTGCCGATGAAGTTGCCGCAGCTTCAGAGACAGACAGTGTTGCTACAGAGGCTGAAGCTGTCTCCAAGGACGGTAGTGAGTCCACCGTTACCAATGAAACCGGAAACAACGAAGTGGTATAACTAAAGACGGCTTAATAACCTACAGATAGTCTGGAATCAAAAGGTTTTTATCTTTAAGCAGAGCCGGTTTCCGCAGGGGGCGGAGAGCGGCTTTTCTGTGTCCGTAGCACGCAGGAATGATCGATTACTTCGATAAACTGTCTTGAACTACAGCGGGAAAAGGAGTAATATCTGCAATTAGGGTAACAGATAGGTACCTTTTGTTTTCGCCTTACATAAGCTACACAAAACAAGTAGAAGGAAGCGGTGTGTTCGTGCAGCAAGCTATTGCAATATTGGATTCAGGTGTGGGAGGATTGACGGTTGCCAAGGAAGTGATGAGACAGCTCCCAAGGGAGAAAATCATTTATTTCGGAGACACTGCCAGAGCCCCGTACGGACCCCGTTCGACCGAGCAAGTGAAGTTGTTCACCGAGCAAATCGTGGACTATTTGATTCAATTCAATCCTAAAATGATCGTCATCGCCTGTAACACAGCCACGGCGGCGGCACTTGATTATATCTCGGCCAAAGTTACCATTCCAGTGATCGGTGTCATTCATCCGGGTGCCCGGGCAGCGATCAGTGTCACCAAGAGCGGTCAGGTCGGTGTAATCGGTACCGTTGGAACGATCGGAAGCGGAGCGTACACGGCTGCGTTGCAGCAGTTGTCTCCGTATGTACAGGTAGTCAGCCAAGCATGCCCGACTCTGGTCCCGCTTGTGGAGCAGGGGATGTTCCGTTCGGATGAAAGCCAGGAGGTTGTGGGCCAGGCGCTGGAAGGCATTAGGCACAGTAATATTGATACTTTGATTCTAGGCTGCACTCATTATCCTTTTTTAGTGGAACCTATCGGACGGACCATGGGAGCGGGCGTCAAGCTGATCAGCTCAGCAGATGAGACGGCCCGGGAAGTTAGCACCATTCTATATGACAAAGGCAAGCTGGCCAGTGGAGACGAGAGTCCCATCCACCAATTTTTTTGCAGCGGGGATGCAGAGATGTTTCAGAAAATCGCCCGTGACTGGCTTGGAGAGCAGATCAAGCGCACACCGGTCGTATGGCAGGTGTCCACGCTGTAGTTATGTTTGCTGCAGTTTGGAACAGGGACAACCTTCAGGATTCCTTAATCGGTCGACAACTAAAAACGGGTATCGCCTACTTGGGGTGATACCCGTTTTTTCATATCGTGTACCGAAAGCGGCTACACGAAGTTTCCTGGTGTCCTCATGTGGGACAGCTGGGGCTGCATACAATAAAGCAGAGGGCTGTGTCCCGCTGTGATCCAGGCCACGCGCCAGGTGAACTCCTTCAGCGGGCAACGGCAAATGATGGCCGAGAGGATGAGGCATATGCAGCAATACATTGCACGCAGGGGAGATACCGTAAGCCGAATTGCCGCCATGCATGGACTAACGCCGGAACATGTCATTCAAGGTAACCCGTGGGCATCCAGGCAGCCATATTTGTATCCCGGACAGATTCTGTTTCTCCCCTCCGCGCCCCGCAGAAGGTATGCGGTACAGGATGAGGATCATGAAGAGAAAATATCTACTTTGTTCGGAGTCAGCCCGGAGGCGCTGGAGCAGTTGAATCCCGGCTTCCTATCCGGGCGCTGTTGTATTCCAGGCAAAGTATTGGTGATTCCTGCACCGGAACCGCAGCGCATTGTCTACCTGCGGGGAGAGTACGGCCCAACCGAGGTAGGGGCAGATATTGACCGATTGGTGGAGCGTTATCCCTTCATCATGAAGGAGACGATCGGCAGCAGTGTGCTGGGCAAGCCTCTGCATCTACTCCGGCTCGGAGCAGGGCCGCGCCATCTGCATGTCAATGCGGCACTGCATGCTAATGAATGGTTGACCTCGCCCTGCCTGATGGCATTTCTGGAGGAATATGCGGCCGCTTATGCCGAAGGCCGGCAGTGGAACGGCCACCGTCCCGCCGAGTGGTTCAAAGACTGGACGATATGGGCGGTACCTATGGCTAATCCGGACGGGGTTGAATTGGTACAAGAGGGGGTCTTACCAGGCCATCCTTATTATGATCAGCTGATGGAATGGAATGGCGGACGGCGCAGCTTCCGCCATTGGAAGGCCAACATCCGGGGGGTGGATCTAGGCGATCAGTTTCCGGCCCACTGGGAAGAGGAGGCGGCGCGCCGGGGTACCTTGGGTCCGGGGCCACGCGACTATGGTGGCAGCGCCCCGCTCAGCGAGCCTGAAGCCGCGGCGCTGGTGACAGTAGCAGAGCAGGTGCCAGGGCATGCTGCGGTGTCACTCCACAGCCAGGGGGCGGAGATCTACTGGAACTACCGGGGCTATGAGCCCCCGGACAGCAAGGCTCTCGCAGCTAAGCTGGCTGCAGCCAGCGGTTATCGGGCGGTGCATTTGACGGGCAGTGATGCTGGCTACAAGGACTGGTTCATCCAGCGATTCCGCCGGCCGGGCTTTACGGTGGAACTGGGCATCGGCAAGAATCCGCTGCCGCTGAGTGATTTTGAGGATATGGCACTGGAAACCGGGCTGATTCTGGGAAGTATTTTGTCAGATGTGAAATCATACTGAAACATTTTCAGTAATTTTGAGTAATATATGTTGTAGGGTATGGCCGCTGTTCAAACTACCTGCGGCTGTATCCTTTTTATATGGGATTTGGACAACATGGAGGGACATCCGATGAAATGGAGAAGATGGTTTTCGCTTAAGATGTGGTCCCAGATCTTCCGTGCTTCCTGGCGATACATTGTATCTTCTCAGGTCACATTGGGGGATAAGCTGTTATTTACGATTCCCGTGCTGTTGTATTGGGTGCTACCGGATGTTATGCCATTTGTGCCTATCGATGATATCGGGGTAACGATGCTGCTGGCCGGCTGGTTCGTATCCAGAATGGATCGTAAATATCCTGAACTCCGGTAACGGAAGATGAATGTACAGATTATTTTAGCGTCCGGAAGACGTGTCTATTTTGTCAATATGGTTGCTTTTAGCAGCTTAGTTCCTTTAAAATAGATTATTGAGTATTTAAACTATAGATGCTGGGAGATGGATTGCAGATGAACGTCAAAATTACCCGCAATGCGGCTAAAGTCATAAAGAAGCAGATTGAGCTGGAAGGCAACAGTGAACTGAAACTGCGCGTTGCGATTACGCATGCCCATGGCGACCATGCCCACTACGGCCTGGATTTGGACACGCCTAAAGAAAATGATGTTGTGGTTTCTACAGACAAGGAAATTGACGTGATTCTGGAAGCAGGACAGCCGCTACTTGACGGCGTTAAGATTGACTATCTGTATTTCCCGGAAGAAGGCTTTGTCATCACTAATCCGTCTAAAGGAAATCACGGCGATCACTAAGCATTCGCCCCGGATTTTCAGACATAAAGAAGGGTTGCTCCATGGCTAACGATATACGAGTATGCGACAAGTGTAATTTTACCAGTCTCAAAAGCATTGTGCCTAAGCTGCAGAAGATGGCGCCAGATGCCGAGATAAAGATCGGCTGCAAGTCCTACTGCGGACCTTGCGGCAAACGGGCATTCGTCTTTATTAACGGACGCTATATCAGCGCTCCGACAGAAGATGAAGTGCTGAAGAAAGTGGAAACTTTCGTCAAGCGGCCCGTTGCCCAGCAATAATAATATGACGCACATCCGGCCGCCGCTGCATTTTGCAGGGCGGTTTTTGTGAAAATATAAGAGTGTATATGTTTTACGCTATAAATCATCCTTATACTTCTCGTTGAAACGGATACCGCCTCTTGGAGGGCGGCAAAGCCGTTTCTACTTGAGTGAGGTTATGATGCTATAATAGCAGCGTTGTTAGAAATCCGACTATTTCAGAGGGGTGAAGACAGGTATGAAGCATATTACCGATGTAACGATATTAAACAATGGAATAGCGATGCCTTGGTTTGGACTGGGAACGTACAAGGCGGAGGGGGAAGAGGTCGCCAAGGCGGTGACGGCAGCGCTGGAGCTGGGTTACCGGAGCATTGACACTGCGGCGATCTATGGAAATGAGGAAGAAGTCGGACGAGCCATTGCGTCAAGCGGCGTATCGCGTGACAGTCTTTTTGTAACGACAAAGGTATGGAACACAGATCAGGGCTACGATACTACACTGAAAGCCTTTGATCTAAGCAGTCGCAAGCTGGGGTTGGATGTTATTGATCTCTATCTGATACACTGGCCGGGCCAAGATAAATATAAAGATACATGGCGTGCGCTGGAACGGCTCTACGAGGAAGGGCGGGTACGTGCGATCGGGGTAAGCAATTTTCAGATTCACCATCTGCAGGAATTGATGAAAGAGAGCTCAATTGTACCTGCTGTTAATCAGGTGGAACTGCATCCTCGCTTCATACAGAAGGAACTGCATGATTTCTGCAAGCTTCACCAGATACAGATCGAAGCCTGGGCGCCGTTGATGAAAGGCAGACTTCAGGACAATGAACTGCTCGCGGAGATTGCGGCAAGACATGGGAAAACAGTGCCGCAGGTGATTTTGCGCTGGGGTCTGCAGAATGAAATCATCATTATTCCTAAGTCGGTGACGGTTTCCAGAATTAAGGAAAATAGTGAGATCTTCGATTTTGAATTGTCCCGGGAAGAACTGAACGCGATTACTGGGTTGAATGCGGACGAGCGAATCGGAACGAACCCGGATAAGCTCTTTTTCTAGATCGATTCTACAGAAACAAGTATAAACAAACAGCCTTAATACGTGTGATTCACAAGCCTTTAAGGCTGTTTTATTGCGGTGCAGAGAATGCAGGAAAGTGAGCAGAACCATTAAAAAACGGACATTCTCCTTGGCAGGAGAGTGTCCGTTGCTCGTTATTTACTGTGGCTTGCGCGGCGGTAATGGGCCTAGATATTGATAATACTGGCATTCAATGCGCCCGTTATAAAGCTTGCGGCGTTTATCGGCTTTACGGCCGTAATATTGCTCGAATTCTTTGTAAGGGCTGATGGCGAAGAAGGACCAGGTTGGCAGATAGACCATCATCTCGCCGAATTGGCGAGTCAGTTTCTCTACTTCCTTATCACTGCTTATCCGTTCACCGTAAGGCGGGTTGGTGATAATACAGCCGTACTCTCCGTGAGGTCTGACCTTTGCGGCAGCCTGAACGGTAAAAGTAATCTCACCGGACAGTCCCGCACTCTTGGCCGCAGCTTCGGCAATCTCAATAGCCTCAGGATCAATATCGCTACCGAACAGCTGCAGCGGGTAATCATCACGCACTGCGTCGAAGGCTTCCTCGCGGGCTTCTTCCCAGAGGGACTTCGGAATGACCGGCCAATGCTCGGAAGGGAAAGAGCGGCGTAGGCCCGGGGCGATGTTCCAAGCGATCATCGCGGCTTCAATCAGAATGGTACCGGAACCGCAGCACGGATCATATAGCGGACGACTGCCGTTCCAGCGGCTGAGCTGCAGCAGCGCTGCCGCCATCGTCTCCTTGATCGGAGCTTCGGTAGCATGTCTGCGGTAGCCACGCTTATGTAGCGCTGGTCCTGTCGTATCCAACGTGATTAAAGCGATATCGTTCAGCAGAATCACTTCAATGACGTAACGTGGTCCATTCTCCGGGAACCAATCCGTCTCGTACGACTGCTTCATTTTCTCAACAATCGCTTTCTTGACGATACCCTGGCAAGCAGGGACACTTGTCAGCTGTGATTTATGGGAACGGCCTTCCACAGGGAATTCTCCATGTTCAGGAATCCAGTCGGCCCAAGGCAGTGCCTTGACGCCTTCGAACAACTGATCGAAGGTGGACGCCGGGAACTGCCCCATCTTGACCAGAACACGGTCGGAGGTGCGTAGCCACAAATTGCAGCGGCAGATGTCGATGTAATCTCCGCTGAAGAGGACTCGTCCGTTCTCGATTGTGGTCTCATAGCCCAGTTGGTTCAGTTCGCGGGCCACGACGGCCTCCAGGCCCATCGGTGCCGTAGCGATTAATTGTAATTTGCTCAAAAAGGTCTCAACTCCATTTAACTTGTAGATAAATACATAAAGCCAGTACAATCAAGTATAGGGGAATGCGCGGCAGTTCACAATGACCGTCACTCCGTAAAAAATAAACAATACACTTACCGGACTCTCTTAAGGAGATATCGGCAAGTCGATCAAAGGAGATTATACATGCTTAATCAGGAAGAATACAGTGAACAGCTATATACAGAAGATCAATTGCTGCTGGATGTCAAAACAGCGATCGTCGCCGCAGGGATGCCGGAGGTTTCCATTGCTCCAGGTTACGGACGGCTGCTTGGTATGCTCGTTAGCCTCTCCCGATCATCGCGGATTCTGGAGATCGGCGCACTTGGCGGTTACAGCGGGATCTGCCTATCCCGCGGACTGGCGCCTGGCGGCAAGCTGACTTCGCTGGAACTGAAAGCCGAATACGCCGAACTGGCGCGTGGTCATCTGGAGCAGGCCGGTTTTGGGGCCGAAGCTGTAGAGTACAGAGTGGGCCCGGCCCTTGACAGCCTCAAGCAGCTCGAAGCCGAGGGTGCCTCATTCGATTTCTTTTTCATAGATGCCGATAAGGAGAATTACCCGAACTATCTGGAATATGCCATCCGGCTGGCACAGCCGGGAGCAATTATTGCCGGGGATAACATCTTCCTGCGCGGTCGTACGCTGAACACCGAGAAGAACGGACCTGCCGTGCAGGCTATGCGTCGTTTCAATGAAATGATCGCCAGTGATGACCGGCTGACCAGCACACTGCTGCCTGCTTACGACGGGTTGGCCCTGGCAGTCGTTAAATAGCGTCAACGGAACAGCCGCGGGGTGGTATGTTTATACAGCCTTATTCGTACCCAGAACATATTGATCAGAAGCAGACTGCCTGAAATGATGAAGAGTCCCTCGATCCCGATATATCCGGAGAGGAAGCCGCCGATCATGGCGCCGAGCATATTGCCAAGGGCTAGAGTGCTGCTGTTGAAGCCAAAGGCGCGGCTTTCCTTGCCGTCAGGTGTGTAAGTACGGATAAGAGCGTTGACACTGGGTAGCAGTCCACCCATGAACACACCCATCAGGAAGCGGATGATGATTAACTGCCAAACAGTCGTTACAAAAGCCTGCGGGATCAGGAATACAGCGGCTCCGATTAGGGCATAAGTTAGAATGCGGTGTGCCCCAATTTTGTCGCTTAGCTTGCCTAGGACGGGAGACGCCAGCATATTCGAGACGCCAGTGACCGCACTGACCATGCCGGCCCAAAAGGCGATGTTGACGGCAGATCCATTCAGCTTCTCTACATACAAAGGCAGCAGCGTCATGGGACTGATCATGGCGAATTGCAGCAGGAACGTAATACCGAACAAGGCGGGCAATTGAGGAACCTTCGTAAGCTCCTTCAAGCCAGCCAGTACTGAAATCTGCGGTACATGTGCGGCTTCCTGCCGGTCGAACTTTTCTTTAACAAGGAAGAGTGCCAGTAATGAGGCGATAAAGAGCAATGCGCCTACGACATAAAAAATCGGGCGGAACCCAATCCAGTCTGCCAGCAAACCACCGATCAGCGGCCCCAAAATAGTACCTGCCACCGAACCGGACTGCATGAGGCCCATCGCAAAGCCCATGCGGTTCTTCGGCGTTGTGCCGGAGACGAGGGCGATGGAGGCGGGATTGAATCCGGAAATCGTACCGTTCAACAGGCGCAGTAGCAGCAGCTGCATCGGGGTCTGGGCAAAGCCCATTAGCACGATGACAATCGCCATACCGAAGCTGGAGCGCAGCAGCATGATTTTGCGTCCGTATTTGTCGGCCAGCTTGCCCCACAGGGGCTGAAACAGAAACGAGGTCAGGAAATTGGCGGCAAAAATAAGGCCGGCCCAGATTCCGATCGAATGCTCGCCCTGCACGCCAAGATCCTTGGCAAGGTACAGTGTCAGAAATGGTGTGATCATTGTCATCCCGGCGTTGACCAGGAATTGTCCAAACCAAAGCACCATGAGATTGACTTTCCAAGTCTCCCAATTCTTCAAAGTGCTTCACTTCCTTTCAGGGAAATCATAGGAATAAAAATTCACGAAAAATTGACATTCTATCAGTATATCACATTTTTCGACATCTCCGGTGCAACACTTGTCATAGTAATGTCATAGGATTGTCATTCTGCAGGGGGTGTGGCGGTTGTTACATCCCTGCAAAAAGGGCATAATAGGTAATATGTGAATTTTAGATTTTATTAAATCTTATGGAGATATTATCATGACCTACAATGATACTTTTATCCGTGCCTGCAGGAAGCAGAACACGGAACACGTTCCCGTATGGTACATGCGGCAGGCCGGTCGTTATGATCCCGACTACCGTAAAATCAAGGAGAAATACTCGCTCCTCGAGATCTGCAGACAGCCCGAGCTGGCCGCGGAAGTAACCATGATGCCTGTGAAGAAGCTGGGCGTGGACGCAGCGATTTTATATTCGGATATTATGAATCCTGTGGCTTCCATCGGGGTGGACTTTGACATTGTCAAAAACATCGGGCCAGTGATCGAGAATCCGATCCGCAGCGCAGCTGATGTGGACAAGCTGAAGCCGATCGACATTGAGGGCGACCTGAGCCACATTTTGGAAACGATCTCTATTTTGGAGAAGGAACTGGATGTGCCGCTGATCACGTTTGCTGGCGCACCCTTTACGATTGCGAGTTATTTAATTGAAGGTAGACCGTCGAAGAGCTATATCCGTACTAAAGAGATGATGTACAGTGAGCCCCAGGTATGGGAAAAGCTGATGAACAAACTGGGCGATATGGTCATTGCTTATTTGCGCAGTCATGTCCGTAGCGGTGGCAAGGCGTTCCAGTTGTTTGACAGCTGGGTAGGCTCCTTGGCGCCTCGGGATTTCGAGATCTATGTGCTGCCGACGATTCAGCGCATTTTTGCCGAGTTATCTGATCTGGACGTACCGAAAATTTATTTCCCGGGCGTGAGCTCGGGTGAATTGCTGCCAAGCCTGCAGGGACTTCAAGCAGATGTAATCGGCCTGGACTGGCGGGTAAGTCTGACCGAAGGACGGCGTAGACTCGGCGGCAAGTTCGCAGTACAGGGCAATCTGGACCCTTATTTGCTGACGGCGCCAATGGATCTGCTCAAGGAGCGGGCCAAAGACCTGATTGATGAAGGTGTGCTGGAGCCGGGTTATGTATTCAACCTGGGTCATGGCTTATTCCCCGAGGCTTCACTGGACAAGCTAAGGGAATTGACAGAATATATTCACGAGTATTCGGCCGGTGTATTGGCGGGAGCTGGCAAATAACGTTCCCGAACAACCGGATCTAAAACTTACTAAAGGGGATGGAAAACGTGACAACAAAAATTGGTGTTTTAGTCATGTCGTACGGCACTCCTGAAAGCCTGGATAATGTAGAAGCTTACTATACGCATATTCGTCGCGGCAATGCGCCGTCAGCAGAACAGCTCAAAGAACTGAAGGATCGTTATGAAGCGATTGTCGGTGGTGTATTTCCACTGAGAGAGAACACGGACCGTCAGGTTGAGGCGTTGGAGGCCAAGTTGAATGAGGATAAAGGCGGGCGTGATCTGGAATTCGTCTGTTACCAGGGTTTGAAGCATGCCCGTCCGTTTATTGAGGATGGCGTGGAAGCGATGGCGAAGGCAGGCATTACACAAGCTGTAGGGATTGTGCTGGCGCCCCACTATTCGGTTATGAGTGTAGGTACCTATATCAAGCGGGCACAGGCTAAGGCTGAGGAATGCGGCGTTAACATGTCGTTCGTCGAGAGTTACCATATGCATCCTGAACTTATAGATGTGCTGAGCCGGAGAGTGACAGCCAAGATGGATCAGTATGTGGAAGCGGGGGCGGCACGTGACGAGATCCGTGTTCTGTTCAGCGCTCATAGCTTGCCGGAACGCATCCTGGCCATGGGTGATCCGTATGTTGACCAGTTGATGGAGACATCCAAGGCCATCGCGGACAAAGCAGGTGTGGCTTCATGGCAATTCACATGGCAAAGTGCAGGGCGCACGGCTGAGCCTTGGCTGGGCCCGGATATCCTTGACACATTACGCGATCTCAGCAAGGAACAGGTGGAATACGTGCTGTCTGCACCAATCGGTTTCGTGTCTGATCATTTGGAGGTCTTGTATGACCTTGATATCGAAGCAACGGCAATCGCTGCCGAGCTGGATATGCGTTTTACGCGGACTGAATCGCTGAACAGCGATCCGGCTTACATGTCTGTTCTGAGCGATGTCGTATTAAGCCAGGTGAACCAGATGAAGGTGACCCAGCCATGACCGCTTCCCCCAGGAAGATCGTCATTATCGGCGGAGGCCTGAGCGGCCTCAGCGCCGCTTTTTATGTGCGCAAGTTCTATAAAGAGACTGGGGTAATCCCCGATATCGTATTGATCGAAAAGGATAAGACGTTAGGCGGCAAGATTGAGACCTTGCACCGGGATGGCTTCGTCATCGAGAAAGGCCCGGATTCCTTCCTGGCCCGCAAAACGGCGATGAGCGATCTGGCAAAGGAACTGGAGCTTGACCATGAACTGGTTACCACCAATCCCAATGCCAAGAAAACCTACATCTTGCAACGTGGCAAGCTTCATCCAATGCCGGCGGGCCTGGTGCTCGGTATTCCTACAGAGATTGGACCGTTTCTGAAAAGCGGGCTCGTATCCTTCAGCGGTAAGGCTCGGGCAATGATGGACTTTATCCTCCCGCCAAAGCGCAGCAAAGAGGATGAATCCCTTGGGTCGCTAATTGAGCGCCGGCTTGGAACAGAGGTCCTGGAGAACATGACCGAGCCACTGCTTGCCGGGATTTATGCGGGGGACATGCGCAAGATCAGCCTGCAGGCGACCTTTCCGCAGTTCGGCGATGTGGAGCGGCAGTACGGCAGCCTGATTCGCGGGATGACCACTGGGCGCAAGCCGGCTGAGACGCATACCGGAACTAAGAAAAGTGCCTTTTTGACCTTCACCAAGGGACTACAGAGCCTCGTGCACGGATTGATTCATGAACTGCATGATGTGGAGCAGCGCACAGAAGTTGCAGCAGCTTCCATTAAAGTACATAGTGGGTCTGATCGTACTCACCGCTATGAAATTGTGTTAGATAACGGTGAGAGTTTGCAAGCGGATGATATATACGTAACGACGCAAAATTTTGCCGCTGCAGAACTGCTGCGTCCGCATGTCGATGTATCAGCACTGGATGCAGTGAACTATGTCTCCGTGGCAAATGTGGTCATGGCATTCAATAAGCAAGATACAGTCGGCGAGTATGATGGTTCCGGCTTTCTCGTTCCGCGTAAGGAAGGTCGTAACATTACGGCGTGTACCTGGACTTCGTCCAAATGGCTGCATACCAGCCCTGATGACAAGGTTCTGCTGCGGTGTTACGTAGGACGTTCCGGTGATGAACAGAATGTGGAACTGCCCGACGACGCATTGGCAGAACTGGTGCGCAAGGATTTGCGTGAGATCATGGGCATTACCGCGAAGCCTCTGTTTACGGAAATCACCCGTCTGCGGCATTCGATGCCACAGTACCCGGTAGGCCATCCAGCCGCGATTGCCCGGCTCCGTAGCGAAATGGCCGAGAGCCTTCCGGGGGTGTATGCTTTCGGCGCCGGATATGACGGCATTGGCATGCCGGACTGCATCAAGCAGGCCAAGCTTCTGGCCGAAGCCGCTGCGGGTGCCTTGAAGGAATAGTTGGTTTCTTTATTTGTTATTTTATAAGTTCTATATAAATATAGAACTTAGGAACGGTGGGGCGTACTTCTAACGCCTCACCGTTTTTTTGAACATTAATTAAGGTCCTATTAAATGTAATTGGCAATTCTACCATTTGCGGGGACAAGCACGTGATATGATATAATAGAAACAATTTTAAACACAAAGGAGAACCATTGTACCCATGTATTCGCCGCGATCAAGCTCCAGACGCAAAGACAAACCGAACAGACGTCGTCGTAGAACGATCTGGGCTTGGATTAATGTAAGTTTACTATTGATGATCACCGCCTTATTGACTTATGGTTTTACCAGCGAACATGGTTATAGATCTTCCTTTCCGCCTCCAGTGGCACAGGCTACGGACTCCCCTTCCCCGGATCCGGCGGTGCAGGAGAGTGACCCGCCTACCTCGGCGAACAATGAAGACGAAGCGGCAGTCACACCCGAAGTTACGGCAATACCAGAAGCAACGCCAACACCTGAAATAACAGCAACACCTGAGGCAACAGTAGTGCCAACGGCCACACCTCTACCGAGCAGCCCCCCGGAAGACGATGGAGTTACCGGGAATAACAAGGGTACGGCTGAAGGGCAGACTTCTGCAGGGGATAGTTCCTCACCTACTGACACCGGAGGGAAGAACGGAACGGGCAGTAAGACCCCTTCTGATAGCAAGACGGGAGATGTGCAGGGCATAGACAGTAATTTCATCGCAGGGCTGCCTGAAGGCCTGGCAGGGGAACGTACGGTTAAGCTGAGCTTTGCCGGGGATGTTATCTTCTCCGGCAAAGCTGGAGAACTGCTCAAGCAGAAAGGTTATGATTATTCGTATTCCGCGCTTGGCGGCATGTTCAAGAAGGATGATCTTACCGTGGTGAACCTGGAGACGCCGATCACGACCCGGGGAGTTGGCGCTCAGAATAAACAATTTGTGTTTAAGGGCGCGCCCGAGGCTCTGGACGCTCTCAAGGCAGCTGGCATTGACGCTGTGAACCTCGCTAACAACCATACCCTGGATCAGGGACAGGAAGGCCTTAGAGATACAATGACTCACCTGGGTAAGAGAGGCATTCCCTATGTCGGAGCAGGCCTCAATAGCAAGGAGGCTTATAGCGCGCAATATTTTGAACGCAATGGAATCAAGATTGCGCTGCTGGGATTCACACGAGTCATGCCAGTTATGGATTGGAAGGCGGGACCGAATACTCCGGGTGTTGCCTCCGTTTATGACAGTGCAGAAGGACTGCAAGCGATTGCCGCTGCCAAGAAAAAGGCGGACCTGGTGGTTGTGGTTGTGCACTGGGGTAAGGAACGTGTAGATCAGTACGACAGTGTTCAGCAGAAGCTGGGCCACAGTTTTATAGATGCAGGGGCGGATCTCGTCATTGGCGGACATCCCCATGTGCTGCAGGGCATAGAGCCTTATAAAGGCAAATGGATCGCCTACAGCACGGGTAATTTTATTTTCACCAAAGGCTCTATCCCCACTACCTGGGAGACAGCGGTTTTTCAGGCTGAGTGTACTATCAAAGGGCAATGCTCGATGCAACTCAAACCGATGGATGCTGAGCTGGCCCGCCCTGTCCCAATGAATGATGTGGCAGGAGGTATTCTCCTGAAGCGAATCGAGTCCTTGTCTTCCGGTCTTGTGCGGATTGGTGCTGACGGCAAAGTGACTCAGAAGGCAAAATAATAAAGGTTAAGCGCGGAACTGGAAAAATTGCATAAATAGCAGCCGCTTGAGAAGCGAATGGTCAGAGGGGGAATGGGATGAAGAACCCTTGTGTGGCACACCGGGGATTTTCCGGTAAGGCGCCGGAGAATACAATGGCCGCTGTTCGGATGGCGCTAGAGCTCCCCTTTGTGCGCTGGATGGAGATTGATGTTCAGCTATCACGGGACGGCGTGCCGGTGGTCATTCATGATTACACGCTGGATCGGACCACCAACGGGCACGGCAAGGTCAGGGAGATGAACTGGGAGGGGATTCGTCGGCTGGATGCCGGCGGCTGGAAAGGAAGGGCTTTTCGTGGCGAGAAAGTGCCTTCGCTGGATGAAGTGCTGGCGTTGGTATCTGGCAAGCTACGCCTCAATATTGAGCTCAAAACCGTAAACGATATGTACCCCGGTCTCGAGCAGGCGGTCATCGATCAGGTTAACGCCCGCAATATGCGCGATGAGGTTGTCCTGACTTCGTTTGATCATGGGGCATTGCAGAGAATCAAGGCGCTGAACCCCCGTTTCAGAACGGGGCTGATCTATGATTCCAGATCGGGTGACCCGGTTTCGAAGTTGCAGGAGCTGCAATGTTCCTTCCTTTCAATCCGCTTTTCACGACTGAACCCGCTTATGGCCAGCCTGCTGGCGGAGCAAGGCATCAAGGTAATGGCCTGGACAGTGAATAAAGCACGGGAGATGCGTCGCTTGGCGGCCATGCATTCTGATATAATGATTTGTACGAACCGTCCTGATTTATGGGGCGATACGTTCATTGGAAAGTAATGAATTTAACAATCAACAGGAAAGAGAGCTGAATCTATCCATGTGCGCGGCTATAAATAATCTGTATTGTGTTGGACGAAATTACTTGCTGCATGCAGAAGAACTGGGCAACAAGGTCCCGGCTGAGCCGCTGATCTTCCTGAAGCCCTCTCATGCGGCAGTCCCCCTTGATAAAGCCATTATCCAGCTTCCGAAGGATGCCGGTCAGATTCATTTTGAAGGCGAGCTTGTCCTGCGGATCGCGCGTGATTATGTGCCGGGAATGAGTGTGGAGGAACTGGTGGATGTGATGGCATTGGGACTGGACTTCACGTTGCGTGATGTGCAGAATGACCTGAAGAAGAAAGGTCTGCCGTGGACTGCAGCCAAGGGCTTCAAGAATTCGGCTCCATTGACCCCGTATATTGCTTTTCCCGACCAGGATGAGCTGGAGGCTACGGATTTTGTGATTTTGAAAAATGGTGCGGAAGTGCAGCGCGGCAACGTGAAGGATATGATTTTCTCCCTCCAGAAAATCGTTGACTTTATTGCTTCCCGCTACGGGCTGGGCAAAAATGATCTAATCTTCACCGGAACCCCTGCGGGTGTAGGACCAGCAGTCACTGGTGATTCCTTCGAATTATATTGGGGAGAAAGGCTGCTTGGTACCTGCCTGATCGGCTAGTGCGGGAAGCAACCCTATAGTGGCAGGAGTTGAAATCATGCAGCTTTTAATCGGGGCCTGTGGTGCTCTGCTGGTCGCGGGAGCCGCGTATTGGAGACAGTCGCTAAGCTTCTCGGGTATGCTGGCGGCAGTGCTGATGGGCACGATTTATTTTGGAGCAGGCAACGTCTTCTGGTTTGGCGTTCTGCTGTTATTCTTTATTACCTCAAGTCTGTTGTCCAAGCTTAAGCACGATAACAAGGCAGAGCTGGAAGAAACGTATGCCAAGACGGGCCGCCGCGATGCCGGACAGGTATTCGCCAATGGCGGGATCGGTATGCTGGTTGTGCTGCTGAATGCCTTGTATCCGCTGGAACTGTGGAGCTTTCTGTTCATCGGCGTAATGGCTACCGTAACCTCAGATACTTGGGCTACAGAGATTGGCACGCTTAGCAAGAAGCAGCCACGCTCCGTGCTCACGGGCAAAGTGCTGCCTGCAGGTGCCTCTGGCGGAGTGTCGCCCTTGGGAACACTGGCGGCTGGTGCCGGGGGTGTCCTGATCGGTGCGGGCTCATGGCTGCTTCAGAAGGGTGCCGGAATGGCAGATCAGGCTTTCTGGGCACTGGTGCTAGCCGGGCTGTTAGGCGGGCTTGCAGGTGCTTTTGCCGACTCGTTCCTCGGTGCAACCGTACAGCAAATGAATCGCTGCACAGTCTGCGGCCGTGAGGTAGAGAGTCCGCAGCACTGCGGCGTTCCTGCCGTACACGCCCGTGGTTGGCGCTGGATGACCAATGATGCAGTTAATGCTATCAGCTCGGCGGTTGGCGGGATCGTGGCTCTGCTGGTTGGACTGGCCTGGTGAATATACAGTAAGGGGGTGGACTGCCTGGGCAGCGCATCCAATGATAAACATACGTCCATTCTCGATGCTGCTTACGGACTTTTTGGCTCCGCCGGTTTCTACGAGACGAAGATGTCGCAGGTAGCGGAGCAGGCGGGAATTGCCAAAGGAACGATATATCTCTATTTCAAGAGCAAGGAAGAGCTATTCATGGCTGTCACACAGCGTGACTGCGAAGGCTTTCTGGAGCAATTGGAAGAGAGGCTGGGTACCGAGAACAACCTGAGCGGCAAGCTGGCGGTTATAGCGGATCATCACTTGTTCTATTATTATGACCGCAAGCAGCACACGAAACTGTTCTTTCGGGCGCCTAACAATAACCCTGAGCTCGTGGCTTACATGGCTCAATTCATGGAGCAGTACAAGCAGGCAGTCATGAAGGTGCTACTGGAAGGTGGAGCTACGGAGCCGGAGTTAATGGCGCAGTCCTACATTGGCATGCTGGACAGACTTAAGATGGACATTCTGTTCCAGCCGGATTTCACGGCTGACGATGCCCGCAAGCGGTCGCGATTTGCCGCGAGTCTGTTCATTAACGGGGCGATGAACGCTTTACATATACCAGAAGCAGAAGCACCACCGGGCTGAGAGGCGTTGGGAGTGTACCCGCTGGAAATTACGAAGCGCCAGAAGATAAGGCCGTCCGGGTTCCGGGCGGTTTTCTCCAGATTGCAATCAGCTTCAAATATAAACTAAGGCAAGCGAGGATAAAGCATGAATATTATGACCGTGGAGCATCTCTCCAAAAGCTATGGCGAAAAAATATTGTTCAAAGACGCTTCATTCGGGATGGATGACCGGGATAAGATCGGTATTGTCGGTGTAAATGGTACAGGCAAATCGACATTCTTACGTATCATCGCCGGTCTGGACACACCGGATGAAGGACAAGTAGCCATCGGTAACGATGTGAGGGTACAATTTCTGGCCCAAAATCCGCCTTACGAGCCCGGTAATACGGTTCTTCAGCAGGTCTTTGCCGGAGAAGACCCGGCGCTGGTTGCGACCCGTGAGTATATGGATGTAGTGGCGCAATTGGAAGCTGATCCTGGGAATACTGCGCTGGAGCGCAAGCTGGCCGGAATAGGGCAAGCTATTGACGCTGCTGATGCTTGGCATCTTGAAAGTGAAGCGAAGAGTGTTCTGACCAAGCTTGGTATCACCCGCTTCGATGCTCTTATGGAGAATCTGTCCGGCGGACAGCGCAAGCGTGTGGCCCTTGCCGCGGCGCTAATTACACCGTCAGAGCTGCTGATTCTAGATGAGCCTACCAACCATATTGATACGGATTCCGTAGCCTGGCTGGAGCAGTATCTGCAGAAACGGCGCGGCGCGCTGCTCATGATTACGCATGATCGGTACTTCCTGGACCGGGTCGCCAGCGTCATGTTGGAACTGGATGGTGGACGTTTGTTCCGCTATGAAGCAAATTATTCCCGCTTCCTGGAGCTGAAGGCTGAGCGTGAAGAGCGGGAGGCGTCAGAGGAGCAGAAGCGTAAAAATCTGCTGCGTACAGAATTGGCCTGGATTCGCCGCGGGGCGAAGGCGCGTACTACGAAGCAGAAGGCCAGAATCGATCGCTTCGAGAAGCTCAAGGAGGCGACCGGCAATGTCTCCGGCGGTACACTTGACCTGTCCGTAGCTTCGACCCGGCTGGGGCGTAAAATTATTGAAATACAAGAGCTGTCCAAATCACTGGATGGACGGCAGCTAATTAGCGATCTGACCTACATCGCTGTTCCGCAGGACCGAGTGGGGATTGTCGGGCCGAACGGTAGCGGCAAGTCCACGCTACTGAACCTGATCGCCGGGAAATTGCAGCCGGATAGCGGTGAAGTTCAATTGGGTGCTACAGTGAAGCTCGGTTATTTCACGCAAGAGCATCAGGATATGGATCTAAGCTTGCGGGCCATCGAGTATGTGAAGGAAGAGGCTGAGGTAGTCCGCACAGCGGACGGTAGCGTCATTACGGCCTCGCAGATGATGGAACGCTTCCTGTTCCCTCCGGCAGCGCAGTGGACGCCGATCTCCAAGCTCTCCGGCGGGGAGAAGAGACGGCTATATCTTCTGCGTGTCTTGATGGGAGCTCCAAATGTGCTGCTGCTGGACGAGCCGACCAATGATCTTGATATTGGTACATTGGCGGTTCTGGAAGACTATCTGGATGAATTCCCGGGTGTAGTCTTTACAGTATCCCATGACCGGTACTTTCTGGACCGGACGATCGACAAGCTTATCGCCTTTGAGAACGGTCAGATCCGGATTCATGTTGGCGACTACAGTGAATATGAAGAGTGGCTTGCCAAGAATATTGCTCCGGGGAGTGGGGCAGGGAGCAAAGGTGATGCTGGTGCTGGTGGTGCAAAACGCAGTGCACCTCAAGCCTCCGCAGCGGATAATCCTGCACCGTCTCAAGCCAAGGAAAAACTCAAATTCACGTTCAAGGAACAACGTGAGTTTGAAGGCATTGACGAGCAGATTGAGCTGGCAGAGCAGCATTTGGCCGATATCAGTGTGAAGATGGAAGCAGCCTTCGCCGACTCTGTGCTTCTGCAGGAGCTGGTGGAACAGCAGCGCCAAGGCGAGGCTGAATTGGAGCGTCTAATGGAACGCTGGACGTATCTTAACGAGCTGGCAGAGAAGATAGCAGGCAAAGCTTAATGTTGTATGCTTCATCCTAGAGCGGATTATGCAACTGGAAAGGATGAGGGCTAGTGATAGAGGGGATCATAGAAGCCGCTGTGGCCCTCAGGAGTGCTGGGCAGGCAGAGCAGGCCAGGACGCTGCTGTTAGAGCAGCTTGAAGGTCACCCGCAGCATGCCAGGCTGCATTATCAGCTGGCCTGGACACATGATGTACTGGGCCTGGAACGAGCGGCAGTGCCTTATTACGAGAAAAGCCTAGCGCTAGCTCTCCCGCCAGAGGACCAGGCGGGTGCGCTGCTTGGGCTGGGAAGCACCTACAGAACGCTAGGCGAATACGAGCGTGCTAAGGCCATTCTGGCCCAAGGCATGGCTGAATTCCCGGATCGCCGGGAATTTCCGGTATTCTACGCGATGGCGCTGCATAATCTGGGGGACCATAGCGAGGCGATGGGCATCCTGCTGGAGCAACTCGCGGACACTTCGGCAGACGAGGGAATCCGCAGCTACAGTAAGGCCATTGCCTTTTATGCCGATAAGCTGGAACAGACTTGGGATTGAGCTCCTGTAGAGTATGGATTCCGTGATTAGAGATCGCATGGATAAGATTAATACACAGCATAAAGAAGCTGACGCCGTTACCGGCGTCAGCTTCTTTGTGTTTCTTGGGTGAAAGCCTCACTGAGTGAGGCTCAGAGGTGCTCATTTTAACTTTTTACTTCTATGAAGTGAGAGTAAGATTCACACAGAAAAGCAGGTGTTACCCTGTGAAGTTAGGGTTTTAGGACGCAAACCTCTCATCCCCTTCACTAGTCGTTTTATAGTGAGAAAGAGGGTACGTCTCCCCAACTAAAGGCATTTTTGTACCTTAATTTTATTAAAAAGAGGCAAATAAGGGAAATAAGAGCATTTTTGTATCTTAATTTCTCTAGAAAGCTCACTTGGCGGGTATTCTGGAAGATTTAAGGTACAATATTGCACTTAATTCCCGCTAACCCCTAGTTACAGAATATTTAGGGTACAAAAATGCTGTTAATTGTACTTCGGGAATCCCAACGACGTGTGTATCCATACGGAGAGTGGAATTGTCTAGTTGAATCCCTAATATAGACTCTCTCTTTTCTTGGCCTTGTTTGCTTTTTAGACGTGATTTTTAGACGTGCTCTTTAAATCCGTTCTTTAAATCCATTCTTTAAATCCATACTATCTAGATTTCTCTACTCCCGCGACACGGCGATCATCTGCACGACCGCTCGTTGATCACCGGTCAAGACGGCCTCATCGGCATTCATCTGCGAGGAGCCATCCCCGTCGAGAAAGATACCTTCCCGGCCTTCTCCCGGCACGCTCTCCAGGATAGCTGCCCGGAACGCCTCCGCCGTGCAGAGTGTCGGGGTCACGATCAGCCACAACGCTCCGGCCTTATCGTAGACCATACCTGAGCGCATCCGTTGTTCATTGGCGTACGGCAAATTTTCGTTTTGCGCCGTCACTGCCCACTGCTCCTCATGCTCCAGGTTCATACTGATGCCACCCTGTGCAAAATAATGATTACGGTCGCTGACCGCCAGTTCATCACCGCTGGATACCACCTGGACCGAGAACTGGCGCTTCGCACCGTCCCAGACTAAGGTGCCACGGGCATACTTGGCATTAAACCAGCCTGAGCCGTAATCATGTCGTCCGCCGCTGACCGGATTGTCATTCATAATGGCAATGGACAACAGATCCTTGCCATAAAAGAAGCCGCCGTTGATTCCATAGGCGGCAATCTGCCGTAGCGGCACACCAGCGGGACGGAGAACAACACGGTCAGGGGAGAGGGACATCATGTGCAAAGCCACTTTGCCTGAACTTTCGGTCTCCCGGAACGTGTAGGCGTGGGGGAGGCCGTTAAAGACCTCCCGTTTTTCCTCTTTGTCCAGCAAGATCCAGGTAATGGCTATCAGAGCGATTGATAACGTAAGGACGGTAAAGAACAGCCGAGGCCTACGTTTCCATAACCGTTCCTCACGGACGACAAGGCTCTCAGTTGGCTCCGACATAAGCAGCAAGAAGCTTCGTCGTATTCAAGACAGCCTGCTTATGTGTACGTTCCATAGAGTGAGAAGCATGTACGCCCGGACCGATCAGGGCTGCACGGATATTGTTGCCGCCTTTCAGCGCGGCGGAGGCATCAGAGCCATACATCGGATAGATGTCTACGGCATAAGGGATGGCCAAAGCCTGAGACAGCTCGATCAAGCGGCCGGTCATAGCATAATCGTAAGGGCCAGAAGAATCCTTCGCACAGATGGAGACATCCGTCTCTTTGCAGCTCAGATCATCGCCCATGGCGCCCATATCTACAGCGATCATCTCGTTGATCTCGCCAGGAATCCAGGAGGCGCCGTGTCCAACCTCTTCATAGTTGGAGATCAGCAGGGAGAGATTATGCAGGGGCTTCCAGCCCTCGCGTTTGATGCTTTCCAGCAGACCAAGCAGAGCGGCTACACTGGCCTTGTCATCGAGGTGACGGGATTTGATATAGCCGCTAGGCGTAATCACCGCACGGGCATCAAAGGAAATGAAATCTCCCACGGAGATGCCGAGCTTAAGCACATCATCCTTGGAAGACACCAGTTCATCAATACGGACCTCCATGTTCTCTTCCTGCCGCTTGAAGTCGCGTGCATCGGCATAGACATGGACGGAAGGGTGACTCGTCAGGATCGTGCCTGTATAGGTCTTGCCGCTGCGGGTGTGAATAATGCAGTATTCGTTCTCGATACTATTCATCGTAAAGCCGCCTACAGAAGTTAGGCGCAAGGTGCCGTTGGATTTAATGGAGCGGACCATCGCGCCCAGAGTGTCCACATGTGCGCTAATGCCTATCGTACGGGAAGGATCGAGGCCGGGAACGGTCAGGACCACGCCGCCCTTCTCATTCCAGGACAACGGGATATCCAGCGCAGCTGCCTCTTCGGCTACAAGGTTCATCACCTCAGCGGTAAAGCCGCTGGGGCTGGGAGTATCGAGTAATTTTTTAAGAATGGATAGAATGTATTCTTCATTAGGTTGAATCGTAAGCATGGATTAAAGCCTCCAGTTCATGGGAAAATAGGGCCCTCGGCAGAAGCCGATGCCCTTATGTATTTTACACCTGTGTAGAGCTGTCTGCTGACACACTCTCATCGCTCAGCGTGAAGCTATCCAGCGACGTGCTGTTTTCACGCAGCTTGGCAAGTTCGGCGGTCAGCTGTTTAATCTGCTTCTGCAGCTTGTACTGACGGAAAATGCCATAGGACCCGACGATAATCCCGCCGATCAGGGCGCAGCCCAAGATGACGAGAATCAGCGGCATGCTGACGACAGTGAAGAAGAAATTGACCTGTACCGGATCGACATTAATCACCGCAAAAACTGCGGTAAGCAGCGCGAAGATCAGACCTGCGATCAATGACCATTGTAATTTCATGAGGGTATTCCTCCTTAAAGGGCTACAGTATAAATCCCCTGCCCGCGACCGGGCAAGGGATTAACTTTATACTAAACGTTCTTTTTTACTTGGTCAACTGTTCCATCTGCTCAATCACGCTTTCGAACACGCTCATCGCTTCACGGATCGGTGCAGGGGAGGACATATCAACACCGGCTTTGGACAGAATGTTGATAGAGTAATCGCTGCCCCCGCTCTTCAGGAAGCCGAGGTAACGATCCACCGCCGGTTTGCCTTCCTCCAGAATCTGTTTCGCAAAGCTCGTGGCTGCCGAGAAGCCTGTGGCGTATTTGTAAACGTAGAAGCTGTTGTAGAAATGGGGAATACGTGCCCATTCCATCTCGATATCCTTGTCAACGACCATGTCCTTGCCGTAGTATTTCACGTTCAGATCATAGTAGATAGCGGACAGATCCTGCGGAGTCAGGGACTCACCGGCTTCTGCGCGTTCATGGACAATCTTCTCGAATTCGGCAAACATCGTCTGCCGGAATACAGTCGTACGGAACTGGTCGGCATAGTAGGTGAGCAGGTACATTTTTTCCTTCGGATCTGTGGACTTATTAAGCAAATAATCCATCAGCAGTGCTTCGTTGGTAGTGGAAGCAACCTCCGCCAGGAAAATCGTGTACTGTGCATCCCGATACTTCAGCGTATTGTCCGAATAGTAGGAATGAAGGGCGTGACCCATCTCATGTGCCAGCGTGAACATACTGTTCAGGTTGTCGTTATGGTTCAGCAGCACGTAAGGGTGAGTGCCGTAAGCTCCCCAGCTGTATGCACCTGTACGTTTGTTCTCATTCTCGTAGACATCGATCCAGCCGTTATCATAGCCTTCTTGCAGAACCTTCAGATAGTCCTCGCCCAGCGGCTTAAGGCCTTCTTTGGTAATTTTCTTTGCTTCATCGAAGGTAATGTCCAGCTTGTATTCGTCCACGAGTGGAGCAAACAAGTCATACATATGCAGCTCGTCAACCCCAAGCAGCTTCTGACGTAGCTTCATATAGCGGTGCATCAGCGGCAGACTCTCATGGATCGTATCGATCAGGTTGGT
Organism: Paenibacillus sp. NPDC056722; assembly: GCF_042790635.1. Taxonomy (NCBI): domain Bacteria; kingdom Bacillati; phylum Bacillota; class Bacilli; order Caryophanales; family Paenibacillaceae; genus Paenibacillus; species Paenibacillus sp. NPDC056722. Next base: position 59,297 of record NZ_JBHTYV010000013.1, read on the forward strand.
GTATACCTCTTTTTGGATATTGTCACCGTAGAGGGACATTTCCAGCACCGATGGATATTTGCGCACGCGTGAGTAGAACACATTTTTGTTCACATTGGCACTCAGCGTGGCTGCAATTGTATTTTTCTGTTTGGCGTAAGTCTCGTACACGGCTTTAAAAGCGTTCTTGCGGACCTCACGGTCCGGGCTTTCCAGGAACTTAATATAGCTGCCATGCGTCAACTCTACTTCTTTGCCGGTCTCGTCCTTAATCTTCGGGAACTTAAGATCGGCGTTGTTCAGCATGCCAAAAATGTTTTGCGGCGCCTGGGACAGGTTCCCCACTTGGGCCAGCAGTGCCTCCTCGGCTTTGGTGAGAATATGCGCTTTCTGGCGCTTCATCTCCGTGAGCGTGAAGGTATAATCGGACAACTCGGAATCAGCGATGAACTGGTCAAGCTTCTCGACCGGCAGAGCCAGAATTTCCGGTGTGATAAAAGAAAGCGCCTCGCCGGCTTCTACACTAAGCTGCTTTGCTTTTTGGGAAAGCGCCTGATAGACCGGATTAGCAGTGTCTTCATCTTGACGCATATGTGCATAGACATAGAGCCGTTCAGTGAGCAAGGAGAGCTTGTCATCCAGTTCGAAGCAGTCTTTTAGTGCTCCAGCAGTGTCGAGCTTGCCCTGAAAGTCGGCAGCTTTTTTAATGAGACCTTTGGTTTCGGTGTAAGCGTCATCCCAGTCTTTCTGCGAAGCAAACATATCTTCAAGCTTCCAGCGGTTCTCCGCAGGCACTTCACTTCTTTTTAGTAATTGTTCCATGGAAATCCTCCTCGAATGATGGGATGATGCAGGTGCTGATTCCTGCGGCAGCATGGCGGATGATAAATCACCCGGCAAAATAGAGAGCGCAAGTAGTAACGAGAGAGAGCGGGTCCATACAGGCAATGCGGAAGCCTCCTTATAATAAAAGGTGTTCCTAATATGCCCAGCTTGACCATGATTATGTAATCTCAGCGTCGCTTATGCGCAGGTTATGCCAGGAAGCTGTAAATAATGAAGACAAAAGCCAGGAAAATCATAATGGCGGCTGTCAGGGCCATCCCCCGCTTCAATCGCTGCGGTACCCGGTCCCTGGACATAATTAGCACGGCGCCGAGACATAGAACAACGATTGTATAAATCGTGAGATTCTCTGTGTTCATCCTCGTTATACCTGCTTGAAAGCTTCCATGATTTTCTTATACTCTTCTTCGTTGTCTTTATAGGATTCTTTGTTGAAGCGGTTGCCCACCCACTGCATCATGGCCGGACGGCTCATGAAGGTATGAGTTTCCTCACCCCATTGATCGGAAATTTCCCGAAGGATGATATAGCGGCCTTGGACCTCAACCGTCATCATGTTCCATTTGTCTGTTTTGTATATTTCGTGTTTTTTGATCATTTTCATTACCACCCTGGCGATTTTTGGCTTTTGGGTCAATGATAACGCACCCGGGAAGGGAAAAGCAAATTAATTCAGGGATACGAGGGAAAGATGGATTGCACTGGACAATAAAATGGAGTATAATGTAAGCATACGCCATATATGGCGCTATTTTTAGGAGGTTGTTCATTTGAAAGGTACAGTAAAATGGTTTAACGCAGAAAAAGGTTACGGTTTTCTTCAAGTAGAAGGCGGCGAAGACGTATTCGTTCACTTCTCAGCAATCCAAGGCGACGGCTTCAAGACTTTGGATGAAGGTCAAGCTGTTGAGTTTGACATCACTGACGGCAACCGTGGTCCACAAGCAGCTAACGTAGTAAAACTATAAGAATCGGTTCTGACAGCCTGGCTGTCTGCTGAGAAATATATATCAATTTGGCTAGCTCTTGTAAAAGTGGTAACCAACGAATTACACAACACACAGTTCTCTCGGGGACTGTGTTTTTTTGTTATATATCCTGACAAGTAGAAACGGCGTTGCCGTCCGCTAAGGGGCGGTATCCGTTTCAGCGAGAAATATAAGGATAATTTATAGCGTAGAACATACAAATTCTTATATTTTGTTAAAAACCCTGCGCCCTTCATGGAAGGACACAGGGTATGGTTGTTTGTCGATAGGCGGTTCCTCAATAGGAACGCCCCTATAGTGTGGAATTCTCCGCAGGAGTGGTTCCTGGTGGTTGCGAGTCCTGAGCTTGGACAGCCTGCTTCTTGAGGGAAGCTTCCGGTGCAACCTTTGTGTTGGAGGACAGCAGGTATTTTACCAAAAATCCGCCAAACGCAAGGATCGAGAAGAGTGCTGCAACCATGTAGAAGGTGGAACGCCCGGCATTTTCATAAATGATCCCACCGAAGGCCCCACTGAGCAACCCGGAAGCACTCGACCAGACGATGGTGAAGAGCGCCATGCCCGTGGCCCGCAGATGATCGGGTATCATCCGTGTGATGTAACGAACCGAGGTGACATAAAAAACACCAAAGGTCACACTGTGCATGGCCTGGATGGCCACCATCGCTAATGGAGCATGAGCATAGGACATGAGCAGGAAGCGCAGGGCGTACATGAGACTGGCAAAGACAAGCAGAGGCAGCTCCTTGAATCGCTCTCCATATTTGCTAAGAAGAAAGAATACCGGAATTTCACTTAACGCGGAAGCAAGCAGCGCCCAGCCGATAATCTCCTCGCCGGCTCCAAGCTGCTTTAGACTGATGGTCAGAAAAGCCTCATTCATCCGATGCCCCAGGGCAAGTAAAAAGACGATGCCAAAGAACGACAGTACTTCTTTTTGCAGCAAAATTTCTTTCAATCCACTGCCTTTGTCGCCTTTATGACTCTTCTCAGGCTTGCTCTTCAGCGCTGCCGGGTCTCGTTTTGCATCTTTTAAAGGAATGGTGATCAGCAGGGCAGCGATGACGATAGCGATACAGACAGCCATGCTCCAGGAGGAGCCTACAGCGCGCAATAAGTAGCCTACTGTTAATGCGAAAAAGGCATAGCCGAGAGAACCGAAGACCCGAATTGTGATGAAATTTCGTCCATATCGGGTAGCGGTTTTGATAGCCATCGTATCTGCAAGTGGAAAAACAGGGTAATAGAAGAAATAGAAAAGGGATAAAATAATCATAACCGATGAAAACTCCGTTGCCCTCGCCAAAAGAAGCGCTAGAACAAGCTGACCTGCCAGCAGGATGACCATGATCTTCTTGATCGTACCCAGCCGGTCGCTGATCATGCTCCAGAACAAATTGGAGAGAATTGAAATAAGCGGTCCGAGAGAGTAGAGGTATCCTACCTGCGAACTACTGAAGCCGAGATGGGTATAGAATAATGGGAAATAAGATACAACCAGGACACTGGTGCCGAAAACCGTAAACATAAAGGATCGCAGCCAGTTCTGGTCACCTGAACCGCTGCCGCTCCGTTCTGAAAACATGATGTTTTGCACTCCTCCGAATATCAAATACGAGTAGTATAGCACAAAGGAAGGAAGCTATGTTTACGAAAATGGCGGTATTTCTGAATCTTGCAAGGATTTGCGAAAGTGATTTTGTTGTTTGTACAAATACGATGATCATATTATAATAATGATGATTTGGATAAGGAGACAACAATGTGGAGGCACTGTCATTGAATGAATTTGAGCAAGGCCGTTACCTAAGCCCGAAAGGTCCTATAGGACTTATGAAGAGGGTCTACAAGTACGTGCTGCCGGAAGTTAGGTCATGCCTGGGCTTCTGGCGTCAAGATGCGGAAGGGATTCCCGATCCCGAGCTCCGGAAGCAAGCGCTCGCCAGCATTGAGACTAAACAGTTTCACTGCGAGGGCGGCGGTATTTATGCGGCCGGTAATTTATCGATGAGACATATACTTATTCCGCTTATTGTTGCTTATCAAACGATCAGCGATTATCTGGACAACTTATGTGACCGTAGTACCTCGCAAGATCCTGCCGATTTTAGGCTGCTTCATCAATCGATGCTGGATGCTATCAATCCTGAGGCGGAGCTTGTCAATTATTATGCGCTTCGCACCGAACAGAATGATGGAGGTTATCTGCACAGGCTGGTCCGCAAATGCCAGGAGATGATTTCCCTGCTGCCAGGTTATGCGGCTGCGGCGGATGAGATTGCCGATTTGGCTGTATTGTATACGGATCTGCAGGTGTACAAGCACATTCGCCCGGAACTCAGGGAAGCTGCCCTGAAGGAATGGTGGGAGGAGCATGGGAGCCGTGCACCTCATTTGTATTGGAATGAGTTTGCAGCGGCTACAGGATCTACTCTGGGTGTGTTCATGCTTTTTCTGGCCTCATGTGATCCCAAGCTGAGTAAGGCACAGACGGCGTCCATTCGTGCCGCGTATTTCCCGCATGTGTGCGGTCTGCACATTATGCTGGATTACCTCATCGATCAGGATGAAGATAGGGCCGGCGGTGATCTCAATTTCTGCAATTATTATGACGACACTGATACCATGTTGAATCGGATCGCTTCCATCGTGGAGTGGGCCCGCAAGGATGTCCGGAATCTTCCCGAGACCTCGATGCATCGCATGGTCATCGAAGGTTTGCTGGCATTGTATTTATCCGATCCGAAAGTTAGCGAACAGCGGGAAGTTCGCTCAGTATCGAAACGGCTGATGAAGGGAAGCCCGCTGACGAGGCTCTTCTTCTTCGTGAACAGCCGCTGGATACGCAAGCACATGTATTAGGAATGCTGCGCAGCAGTTTCTCGCAAGAGAGACGGCCTTCGCACAATTTTAAGGAGGAACATCAGAATGGCAACAGTTAAAAAGATCGCAGTCTTGACCAGCGGCGGGGATTCGCAAGGGATGAATGCCGCAGTTCGCGCAGTAGTTCGCAGTGCACTTTATTTCGGTATTGAAGTGTTCGGCATTCAACGCGGATACCAAGGACTTCTGAACCGGGATATCTTCCCGATGGACCTGCGCAGCGTCGGCGATATCATCCAGCGCGGGGGTACTATCCTGCAGTCGGCAAGATGTCTGGAGTTCGTAAAGCCGGAAGGCCAGCAGAAGGGTGCGGACATCCTTAACGAGATGGGGATTGACGGCCTGGTGGTTATTGGCGGCGACGGTTCATATCATGGCGCCAACAAGCTGAGCAAGCTTGGGATCAAGACGATGGCCCTGCCGGGAACGATCGACAATGATATTTCTTACACAGACTACACCATTGGTTTTGACACTGCAGTAGGTGTAGTTGTGGATGCGATCAATAAGCTCCGCGATACAATGTCCTCTCACGAACGTTCTTCTGTCGTTGAAGTTATGGGTCGTCACTGCGGCGATATCGCGTTGCATGCGGGTCTTGCTTCCGGCGCGGAGACCATTCTTGTCCCTGAAATGCCTTATGATTTGAATGAAGTTGCCGATCGTATGCGCGATAACTTTGTCAACGGTAAGAGACACAGTATTGTGATCGTAGCTGAAGGCGTAGGTAAGGGCGAAGATGTTGCTCAGGCACTGAAGGACCGTCACTCCTCTTTGGATGCGCGTGTTACTGTGCTTGGACATATTCAACGTGGCGGTACACCGACACCAGCGGACCGCAACCTGGCAAGCCGCCTGGGTGATTTCGCTGTGCGCAAACTGCTGGATGGCGAATCCGGTAAAGCTTGCGGTATCATCAAAGGTGAGCTTGTTCTGACTGACATTGACACCGTGGTCAATAGCAAGAAGGACTTCAACGTTGAGTTGTATGAATTGGCTTCCCGTCTTTCTCAATAAGAACGGCAATGATTATGTACTGAAATTATGAAGTTTATGAGCCCTGCGGTGATCGCAGGGCTTTTTATGTTGGGAAATCTGCTGATTTCCAGAGTGGACGTTTGAAGTTGTTAGATTCGGCGATGTTTGGTGAGGCCCCTTAAGGATGTTGGATTCAGCGATTCTGGTGAGAACGCTTGAAGAGGACTGGATATTTTACGTTTGACAATATACCCCCACCCGTATATTATATACCCCATAGGGTATATACGAGGAGGATGAGAGATGAATAGAAGAATTGTAATCATTGGGGGCGTGGCCGGAGGGGCTTCCGCTGCAGCGAGGCTTCGGCGTTTGAATGAGCAAGACGAGATTGTGATGTTCGAGCGGGGCGAGCATGTTTCTTTTGCTAACTGCGGATTGCCTTACTATATTGGGGGCAGCATTAATTCCCGGGAGAAATTGTTCCTACAGACCCCTAAGGGGATTAAAGACCGTTTCAACATTGATGTACGCGTGCTGACCGAGGTGACGTTAATAGACCGCGAACAGAGGCTTATTCGCTTCCGCAATACAGTCACGGGTGAAGAAGGGACACAGGCTTACGATCTCGTTGTGCTATCACCGGGTGCAAGGCCTATAATGCCAGAGATTCCGGGAATCGAAAATGCCGCTAACTTGTTCACGCTAAGAAATGTTCAGGATACGGATAGGATTAAAGGCTTTGTAGATGAGCGTCACCCTAGACATGCGACGGTTATCGGCGGAGGGTTCATTGGGCTGGAAATGGCCGAGAATCTGCGCGAACGCGGTGTTGAGGTTACACTTCTTGATCGGGGGGAACAACTGCTGAATCCGCTAGATCCTGAAATGGCGATCCTTGTGGAGCAACACATGAGCCTTAATGGGGTGGATATCCGGCTGAAGGAAGGTGTGAAGGAATTCAAGTCTGCAGGTCGTGAATTGCATCTGACCTCTGGAGATTTGCTGCACACGGACATGGTTATTATGGCAATCGGGGTAAGTCCAGAGAACGATCTTGCTCAATCCTGTGGGCTTGAGCTTGGATTCCGTGGGGCGGTCAAGGTGAATGCCCAGCTTCAAACCAGCGACCCTACCATTTACGCAGTGGGCGATGCCATCGAGGTCAAAGACTGGAATCATGGATTCGCTACGATGGTGTCACTCGCCTGGGGAGCGAATCGCCAAGGAAGACTGGTAGCTGATCATATCAACGGTAAGCCCATAGCGTATGAGGGTGCGCTTGGTACGGCAATCATCAAGACCTTTGCGCTGACAGCGGCTTCGACGGGCAACAACGAGAAAACGCTGCGCCGACTTAACGTTCCGTACAAGGCGGTTCATCTGCACCCGAACTCCCACGCAGGGTACTATCCTGGAAGCTCGCCAATCTCTATGAAATTGTTGTTCAATCCAGAGACGGGGGAAATTTATGGCGCACAGGCCGTCGGAGCGGAGGGAGTGGATAAAAGAATCGACGTTATCGCCACAGCCATCCGCGGCAAACTGGATGTGCAGGAACTAGCCGACATAGAACTGGCTTATGCGCCACCATACTCATCGGCCAAGGACCCTGTCAATATGGCGGGTTATATCGCCTCCAACCTGATGGATGGCCTCGTAGATACGCTGCAGTGGCATGAGGTGGATGCTTTTCACAGGAATGGCGGGCTGATCATTGATGTCAGAGATGCGGCTGAACTGCTGGCGGGGGCTATTTCAGGGTCCATTCATATTCCACTTGGTCAGCTACGCGGCCGGTTGGCTGAGATTCCGCGCGAGCAGGAGATCGCGGTCTCTTGTCAGGTTGGACTGCGTGGATATATCGCGGCACGCTTGTTAAGCCAACATGGTTATCGCGTTCGTAATGTAGATGGCGGCTACAAGAACTATGCTTCAATGCTGCGAGCCGGGCGGCTGACCCAATCCCCAGAAGTAGGTAGTAGCCCGACTGGCGGTGGTCCGACTCAAGCAAAGAGCAAACAGCCAGGACCCGAGCACCCCTCTGAGGTTCCAGTAACCCATAATCCAATAGGGACGAATGCGCAGTTGACCTTGCTGGATACTTGCGGATTGCAATGCCCGGGGCCTATACTCAAGGTATACGAAACGGTACAATCACTGGAAGAAGGCGGCCAGCTGGAGGTTACCTCAACAGACTTTGGTTTTGCAGCAGATATTGAGCAGTGGTGCCACAAAACAAGCAATACACTTGAAGCGCTGGATGTGTCTCAGGGGAAGGTAACAGCTGTGCTGCGCAAAGGCCGGGATACTTCTCGGAATCACGATGGACGGTTAATGATCCCTGAATCAGGTTCTGGGAACAAGAATGGTTCTACCATGGTTGTGTTCAGCGGTGATTTGGACAAAGCTATCGCCTCCTTCATTATTGCAACCGGAGCTGTGGCTATGGGCAAGCAAGTGACGATGTTCTTTACCTTCTGGGGCTTAAACATTTTACGAAAAATACAGGCGCCTGCGGTAGAGAAGAGCGGCATGGAGCGGATGTTCGGACTCATGATGCCACAGGGCAGCAAATCCCTGCCGCTGTCCAAGATGAATATGGGCGGGCTGGGGCCGAAGATGATCCGCCATGCGATGGAACAGAAGAATGTAGACTCCTTGGAGCAACTGATGCAGGGAGCAATGAACGCAGGAGTGCGGATGATTGCCTGTACGATGAGTATGGATATTATGGGGATTAAGAAGGAAGAGCTGCTGGACGGTGTGGATTTTGGAGGTGTAGCCAGTTATCTCGGCGCTGCCGACGATGCAGGCGTTAACTTGTTTATTTAAAGGATGTGTGAAGCAATGGAGTATGATAACGCGATTAAAAACAGACTGAAGCGGATCGAGGGCCAGGTTCGCGGTGTATTGGGGATGCTGGAGGAAGGCAAGGACTGCCGCGAGATTGTTACCCAACTGACGGCCATCCGTACAGCGGTCGACCGCACTGTAGGAACCGTGATCGGTTCCAATCTGCAGCATTGTATTCAAGAAGAACTGGAGCAGGGCCATTCGCCGGATAAGGTGATTAAGGAAGCGGTAGAGCTGCTTGTTAAGAGTAGATAAGGGACCAAGGCGAGCGTTAAGGAGCCCAGGGGAGACCAGGAAATTTAGAAACTAAGTAGCAGGTAGCGAAGGGTTGGAAAGTTAGAACTAAGCAGCCGTAGCGAATTAGTAAGGGATAGATTTTAAGCGGCTATGTAGCCAGGTAGTTAAGTGTTAGAAGCTAAGCAGTTAGGTAGTCGGGTAATAAAGTGTTAGAAGCAATGTAGCCAGGTAGCGAAGGAGTTAAGGGTTAGAAGCTAAGCAGTTAGGTAGCCAGGTAGTTAAGGGTTAGAAGCTAAGCGATTAAGTAGCAAAGAGTTTAAACGGAGGGGACAGCAGTTGTGCTGTTCCTTTTTTTACGTATAAGAAATTATTTGTTTGTGGGATGAGCGAAGCCTGCCCTTTTTTATTGGTTTAGGAAACCACACCATGCAAAAAAATGTGACCACTGCGATGGAAAAGACAAGACGATGTCCGTAAGAGCCGATAGGAAGGCGGTGGAAAATATAGGTAGTGGGATCTGATGGCTAGAGTGTTGTGTGGCTGATACTAAGTCATACTCCAAAGTATTTGCCCTATCTTGAGGTGCTGACAGAAGATGATTGTAGTTTGTGGCCCAATAGCTGCCGATAGGTGGCAGAATGCAGATAGCTGGCTGGAGCACGTGTGCATCGAAATAAGGGCAATTCTGTACCTTAATTTCCTGCGGAATCATATTATTTTGCAAATAAGAGCAATATTGTATGTTAATTTCATAGGTGCAGCCTCTTTTCAGGCAAAAGTGTAGAATTAACATACATTTCTGCCCTTATTTCCCGTTTGGTGTGTTTACATCTAAAATTAAGATACAGTTTTGCCCTTATTATTTTTTGGTACCCTGCGAGATGAGTTTGTCTACTATACCCAAGGTGGAGGCAAGGGTGCCGAAGTTGAGCGTGTGGGGGTATGGGGATGAATTGGACTACATTTATCAACAACTTCTCCTCCCTGAGTTAACTATCTATTGCAAAAGGGGAAAGCTCCTCAGCCTTTCGAACTAGCACTCGAACTAGCACTCGAACTTGCACTCGAACTAGCACTCGAACTTGCACTCGAACTAGCACTCGAACTTGCACTCGAACTAGCACTCGAACTAGCACTCGAACTTGCACTCGAACTTGCACTCGAACTTGCATTCAAGCTTGCATTCGAACTTGTATTCGAACTTGATTTCTATTTTGCTTTTGAACCATTCCTGTACGTAGCAAGCAATCAGGTTATATAAGTTACTATCATCATACGCAAAAAAAGCAGCGAGCACGCTATCAACGTGTATCGCTGCATTTTACATTCATTTCTAGCAGGCTTACGCTTCGCCTGCGTTCACCTTGGCAGCAAAACGGCGCTGCACAATAACGAGTCTTGACATCAGCAGTATCGCTCCGATTGCCAAACCGGTGATCAGTCCGATCCAGTAGCCATAAGCACCCAAATCGGTATAAGTCGCCAGCACGTAGCCTACTGGTAGGCCAATGACCCAGTAAGCGATAAAACAGATGATAAAGGCGGGATTCACATCTTTATAGCCACGCAGCACGCCTTGGGTCGGAGTGGCGATTGCATCCGAGATCTGGAAGAAGATCGCATAGATCAGGAAATGCTGGATCAACGAGATAACCGCTGGCTCATCAGAGTAGAGTCCAGCGACATGATTGCCAGCGAATAGCAGCACCAGTGCCGTTGCAAAAGAAAGTATCGCCGCTGCGCCGATGCCGATAATGCCGTACTGGCGAGCGTCCTTGAGCCGCCCGGAGCCGGTCTCGAAGCCAACAAGAATTGTAAGGCTCATGCAGATACTGAGCGGGATCATATACAGGGTCGAAGCGAAATTGATCGCTGCCTGATGGGCGGCGATGGTCATCGTATCGAATCGGCTCATCAGCAGTGTCACTGCTGAGAAGACCGCAGTCTCGAAGAAAATCGAGAAGCCAATAGGAACACCAATTTTAAGCAATTCCTTGAAGGTAGACAGCGACATGAAATGGAACTTGCGGAACAGTCTAAGGCCGACAAACGGCTCAGCCCGGTAGATAAAGACCAGCGCAACAAGGAATATTACCCAGTATGTGATCGCAGATGCAACACCGGCTCCGACACCGCCCATTTGCGGAAAGCCGAATTTTCCGAAGATCAGAAGATAGTTAAGGCCTACATTAACGGGCAGAGCAATCAGTGTGATGAACATGGATACTCGTGTCTGACCGAGCGCATCAATGCAGCTCCGCAGGACGGTGTAACCGAAGAGAGGAATCACGCCAAAAGAAATAGCTCCCAGGAAGCGGGCCGCGATATCTCTAACGGCAGGCTCCAGATTCATGAAGTTCAGAATCGGTGACAGCGATAAGAAGCCGATAAGCAAGACAAGCAGAGATACAATTAAGGATAGCCAAATGCCCTGTGTAACTTTATAGGCGACTTCGCTGTCTCTTTTGCTGCCGACAAGATGTGAAACGATGGGAGTGATCCCCATCAGAATACCGTTCAATCCGGTCTGGATCGGAATCCAGAGGCTTGTGCCGATAGCAACGCCTGCCAGGTCGGCTGTACCGAACTTGCCGGACATGTTTGTGTCAAAGAAGGTAATGGCGGACAACGCAATCTGGGTGACCAGAATCGGAAACAGAATGTGCAGGAATTGTCCCATTTTTTGCTTGATAGAATTACTTTGAATCATTGTTATTTGCCTCGGGTTCTATAATTTTTTTGGTTAATTTTGCCAAACTGCCCGGCAAAAGACCCGGCGGATGCCGGGTCCCTTAATAAGAATATACTATCAGATTGAGTCAATTTCATAAATCCATTTCGGATTGAAATCCGCATTATAAAATTGATTCAGATTCCGTATAAAAAAATAATGGCCGTAAGCTTATTTTCCGTAATTTACATCAGCGGTGTAGCGGTTGTTGGCATTCCAGAGCAGGAATTCATCAACATTCTGATCTTTTAAGGCACGTACCTGATCCTCTACCTGCTGCTTGCCGTACTTCACATAGTGGCCGCTTCCAAGCCAGCTGGCTGTGAAATCCTGAATCCACGGCCGGATCACAGGCTTGTAACTTCCCAGCGGATCCAGCTTCTTATGTGTATCCACCATAGAACCCTTGATAGTTGCATAAGGGTCTTTGTCCGGGTCCTTAACACTAAACCAACCGGTCGTATAATGGCTTGGGTAGACCATCGGACTGATAACATCGACATTCTTGGAGATCTTCACAAAGTCCTGACCGATGCCTTCCGCTGCAGGGACGGAAGCGGCATAGCCGAAGATATCAACAGAGACGCGAACACCAAGCGGGTTAAGCTCTGCCTTGGCATATTTTACAAAATCCGCAATGATATCAATGCGCGCCTTATCGCTCTTGGTGTATTTCAGCGTGTCGGCACGCTTCTCAAAGCCTTCGGGGAAACGGACATAGTCGAACTGGATTTCCTTGAAACCTAGCTTAACTGCTTCCTTTGCAATATCCACGTTGTATTTCCACACGTTTTCATTGTAAGGGTTAACGAAGCTGTCGCCGCCCTTGTTCTTCCAGATGGTGCCGTCCGGATTCACAAAAGACAGTTCCGGGTGTTTCTTGGCGAGCACGGTATCCTTGAATACAACGATCCGCGCAATCGGATAGACCTGGTGCTGCTTCAGCCGCTCCATGAGTTTGTTGATATCTCCGATGAATGGCTTAGGCTCGCCCATTTGCTGAAGCTCCGGGTTGTCCGTCTTGTAAGTGATATACCCGGCATCATCCTTGATATCAATAACCATGGAATTAAGCTCCGTGGAATCAATCAGGTTAAGCAACTGCTCCATACGGGCGCCGCCCGCACTGTAAGCAGTGACATATATGCCTTTCACCTTAGGCGCATCCGGTTGAGGATCAGCAAGGGGGGCGCTATTCTGGCCACCGGTCTGTGGTGCTGGTGTAGCCGACGCGGCAACGCTGTCTCCGCCTGTGGTATTCTGGCTCGGATTGGTGCTGTTTTGTGCAATGATGGCAGGATTCTTAGCTGCGGCCTGCAAAGCGGCTGTCACATTGGCTGAATGCTGGTCCTGCTGAATGCCTACGCTTCCCAGTGTCATCATCAATAGAGCCCAGGTGATGTTCATTCTTCATTCTCTCCCTTTATGTACGTTCCTTAGAATTATACAGGAACAACTGCTCCCAAAAAGAACAGACTTGTCATAAACTTGCTGACAATGTGTTCCTAGTGCAGTGACCCTTTTCTGTTTATAAACGGGATGCACTAATTTTAAACGGAAGATTAAAAAGTAAATGCCGCCCGGGTTCAGCACATGGCCAAATCCAGAGCGGCAACAATCAAGAAAATGTTCTTGCGGCTTGCTTAGTGAAGATACGCAGAGTTCTGATGCTCACAGATGCTGTAATGGATGATGTCCATGGCATCTGCCGGTTCCAAAATACTTAGTCCGTCGCGCAGCACGATCACCGAATTCAGTTCGTCCTGCTTGAGAAACGGCATCATATCGGGATACCATCTCATGACGATTGCTGACAATTTTACCGTTTCCATTTCCACAACAATCACCCTTCCTTTTTCGAATGGTACTGAACTTGAATTCAGGGTTCACCCAGAAAAACGAGATGCTTGGAAGTAAGAAGGTAAAGCACAATCTTCATGAAATTATAAAGGGTCCTGCGTGACTATAATATACCACAGATTTAAAGCATGTGCATTGTTTCTCAATTTACCTCTTGCGGAATGAACCCATGACGCCTACAGTCTCCACGATATTAACAAAAGCTTGCGGGTCCGTTGTTTTGATGATGCGTTTCAGCTCTGCAAGTTCATACCGTGTAGTTACTGTCATTAGCATGTCCTTTTCCACGTGAGAATAAGCGCCCTCGGTGCGAATCTTCGTAACTCCGCGCTGCAGAACGAGCAACTGCTTGAGTAGCTCTTCCGTACGATTGGTTACAATATATACGGTTACCTTGATATGGCTGATGTGAATCATGTCGACCACCTTGCCGGTAACATAGATCGAAACCATGGATGCCAAAGCGAGGTTCCAATTGTTGTCAAAATAAGCTGCGGCCAGAATGACCAGACCGTTCATTCCCGCGATAATAGTGCCTACCGGAAAATCACGGTAGCGGGTAATGATGGAGCCCAGAATATCGAAGCCGCCGGACGAGCCGCCAGCACGGAAGGAAATCCCGCTCCCGATGCCCACCATCACGCCGCCAAATACAGAAGCAAGCAGCATATCCGAAGGTACCACTCTTACTGGAATCAGTGTCATCATCCATGTGGTGGAGGCGACAGAGAGGATGCTGAGAACGATGAATCGTCGTCCGAGCTGAAACCATCCTGCCACAAGCAGCGGAATGTTGAACAAAAGATACAGCAGACTGATGTTCAATGGGGTGAAATACCCCACGAGCATCGACAGACCTGACACGCCGCCGCTTAGCAAACGGTGCGGTATCAAAAAAAGATTGAAGCCGCTGGCGATCAATGCAGATCCAAATATGACTGTTGCATAACTCCCAATACGTTTTAACAAGCAAATTCACCTCTGGTGTGTATTGTAAACCATGAAAGAAAGGAATACACTGGTATTCCCCTTTATGTTTGTGATATAATGTATAGGATATTCTTGAGTAGGACGTTACAATGGTACTTTTGCATTGCTTCGGATGTGAAGCTACAATTGCTCAGGTGATTTTGAAGCGCCTGATGATAGGACGGCTTTTCGTCCCAGGTACGCGTTAACCATGCAGAGATTCTGGCATGATTGGACAGCCTATAAATGTGTTTACCGCTACTTAAGAATACAGACAAGCATGTGGAATGTCCACTGTATAGAAGGAGCATGAATAATTTGAAAACATTCGCAGAATTCGGCCTGGAGCCAAAAGTTCTCCAGGCAATCACAGAGCTAGGATTTGAGGAAGCAACACCTATTCAAGCACAGTCGATTCCCCTGGCATTGACCGGATCGGACCTAATTGGTCAAGCACAAACAGGTACTGGTAAGACTGCTGCATTTGGTATTCCCCTCATTTCCAAGATCAACCGTGAAGACGAGAAGATTCTCGCACTTGTAATGACCCCGACGCGGGAACTGGCTATCCAGGTAGCTGAGGAAATCGGCAAACTGACCCGCTTCAAAGGACTTCGTTCCCTGGCGATCTATGGCGGACAAGATATCGGCCGTCAAATCCGTGGGCTGAAGAAGAAACCTCAGATCATTATCGGTACCCCAGGACGTCTCCTGGACCACATTAACCGCAAAACCATCCGTCTGGACGATGTACAGACTGTTGTCCTTGACGAAGCAGATGAAATGCTGGACATGGGCTTCATGGAGGACATCCAGTCCATCCTCAAGCTTGTTCCGGAAGAGCGTCAAACTATGCTGTTCTCTGCTACTATGCCCCCGAACATCCAACGTCTTGCTCAGCAATTCCTGAAGAATCCGCAGCACGTGTCGGTTATTCCTAAGCAAATCAGCGCACCGCTGATCGATCAGGCCTACATCGAAGTTCCTGAACGTCAAAAGTTCGAAGCGCTAAGCCGCTTGATCGATATGGAGTCTCCTGACCTTGCTATCGTATTCGGACGCACGAAGCGCCGGGTTGATGAATTGGCTGAAGCTCTCCAGAAGCGCGGATATTCCGCTGATGGACTTCACGGTGACCTTTCCCAGAATCAACGTGATGCCGTTATGCGTAAATTCCGTGACGGAAGCATTGATGTACTGGTAGCTACAGACGTGGCAGCACGTGGTCTCGATGTATCCGGCGTAACCCATGTAATCAACTTTGACCTTCCACAAGATCCTGAGAGCTATGTACACCGTATCGGCCGTACTGGTCGCGCAGGTAAGGAAGGTACAGCATGGTCTTTCGTGACTCCACGCGAAATGGATCACCTGCACCTGATTGAGCGTGTTACTCGTCACCGTATTACCCGCAAGCCATTGCCAACTATGGCTGAGGCAATTGAAGGTAAGCAACGCATTACTGCAGAGCGTCTACTTCATATGGTGGAGAATGGGGAGCTGAATGAATATAAAGGCATTGCTATTCAATTGTTGGAGCAATACGATTCCGTACAATTGTTGTCTGCAGCAATGAAGCTTCTGACTGGAGAGAAGAAGGATTCCGAAATCGAATTGACTCCGGAAGATCCGATCCGCGTGAAACGTCGCGGTGGCAAGAACGATATTCGCAGCGGACGCAAGCCTAACGGTGGCTACGGCAACCGTGGCGGTTACGGTGGTGGTTCCGGCGGCGGCGGTGGATACCGTGGCAACCGTGACAACAACGGCGGCGGAAGCAGCCGTGGTGGCTACAGCAGTAACTACGGTAGTGGCAATGGCGGCTACGGCGGCGGCTACAAAGGCAACCGCGACAACGCAGCAGGCCGTGATTCCTCGGCATCCCGCAGCGGTGAGCGCAGACCTTCTACTCGTCCAAGCAGCAGCACTACCAGCACACGTCCAGCTGTAAAACGTGAGGATTCTTCCTTTGACGCTTAAGCTGACCAGGTCACCAGCAACCGCTGATGACTGAATATATGAAGAAGACGGGACACCGCTACGCGGGTCCCGTCTTTTTTGTATAAGCAAGAGTTTTGTGGTAATGGATTGTTTATCGTTGTTAGGAGAACGGCTATTTGTCCGCTAGACGAAATAGACGCTCCAAGGAATCAACTGGCACAGGTTAGATGAATGTGCGAGTGATGATGACGAGCAGAATGAACAAAACCAGAATTGTGCCGGTGGAAGTCCAGCCGCCGTAGCCAACAGGTGAGGACATAGGAATACCTCCTTTGAAATGTTGATTAAATTGGTTACGTCTCTAATATATGGACTTATTACCTTGAAGGTATAGACCATAACCTATCAATCAAAAACTTGGGCGCTGGAAAAGAACGGGGCAAATAGGGTATAGTTAAGATACGCAGTATGCGCGAGACAGACAGGAGGAAGGGAAATTGGAGTTTAAAGGAGCAATGGGTGGTTTATACCGCATCACAGAATGGATTTCACGGATTGCGTTCAGTAATATTTTATGGGCGTTCTGTTCAATTCCGTTTCTGTTTGCAGCTGTTATGAAAATTATTATGTTGGGTACTGGCACAGGCGGTCCCAATGAACAGCTGACCTTGAATTGGGCAATGGGCATTTTCGCACCGTTTACTGTGTTTCCGGCTACGGCCGCATTATTCACGGTTGTGCGCAAATGGGTAATGGGAAATACGGATGTCAGCACTTTCCGTACGTTCTTCCAGGGTTATAAAGAGAATTATGTAAAAAGCATGCTCGGCGGCCTGATCTATACGCTGCTGATCGTCATTATGTACGTTGATGTGACCGTATACATGACGCAAATGTCCAACTTCAAAATTGTGGGCATTTTGATGCT
Organism: Paenibacillus sp. NPDC056722; assembly: GCF_042790635.1. Lineage (NCBI taxonomy): Bacteria > Bacillati > Bacillota > Bacilli > Caryophanales > Paenibacillaceae > Paenibacillus > Paenibacillus sp. NPDC056722. Next base: position 76,494 of record NZ_JBHTYV010000013.1, read on the forward strand.
GGTGCTGATGATTATTTTGTTTGTGTCCATGTTTAATTTCTTCTCAATCGTAGTTCACTACCAAATGACCTTCAAACAAGTTGTCATCAACTCGTTTTTGCTGACCGTCGCTCGTCCGATTCGTGTGTTCATGACTTTGATCGGAGCGGGGTTACTGGCTTATATAGGTCTGAAGTATCCTGCATTGTACTTTATTGCTATTCCTACGCTAATAGCCATGCTTGCTTTCTTTAACTTCTATGCAACCTATAACAAGCTGCAAATGCAAGTTGAGCAGAGTAAGCTGAAGGAGCAAGAAGCGGAAGAAGCCCGTAAGCTTGAAGAAGAGGGCGAATCCGGGGCAGATAAGCTTGATGACGAAGACGATAGAGATACCAAACGGATCTAAGTCAATATCGCTTAACGCTGCGGAAAACTGGCGAAATTTCTAAACCATTATAATTTAAAGCGCATACAGGTTTACATTTTCGTCAAAACGCAATATAATAGTTCTAAATCCTGCGATGTACGTTATGGCTGCTCGTTGTTTTGAACCAATGACAATGTCTCGGGAGATCAAAATTGAAACGTGGCTGAAAGGCCCCGCCTATATGGCCTGGGGAATTCAAAAGCGAGTTCTGCGATCACCCACCTGCTCTAGCAGGTTCAGAAGACACTGTGGCCGGACGGCATAGGCGGGTTTTCCAATGGTTATGACAGGCGCCCTATTTTCCGTATTTTGCGGATAGGGCGCCTTCTTGTCTTGTGCGAACATTCAGAAAGTGAGTATTGCTCTTTTGTTCCTGAGGCAAGAGTGTTACACTTATACTAATGAACATGGGACTTGAAGAGGGGGAAGTATTTTGTCGTTGAAAAGAACCTTGGTCGGCTTGTTCCGCAGCCATGATGGAACAAGCGACCGCGCAAAAGATCCGGCATTGAAGACGCGTTACTACAATTTGCAGAAGGACAAGGCTTGGGAAGAAGTATCTGCAACACTAAAAAAAATTCCGGGTTATAAAGTGCTGCATGAGGTGGAGTCCGTCGGAGAAATTATTTTAGAGAAAAAAACAGCTTTAGGCCGTACGCTTGATATCACCGTCTCGGTACTCAATACGACGCCGGTGCGCTGTGCAGTTGATATATATTCCGCTTCCAGAGGTTCTCTGGGTGACCTCGGCGGCAATTACCGCGTAATTCAGCGCCTTTATGGATCGCTGGACAAGAAGCTTGGCAAATATAAAGTGGATTGAGAACAGCGGCATAGCCGAATAACAATTCCATTTGGGGATTGTATGCGTTTTCGAGAGATACTCGCATAAGAAAAGCGGAAGAAGGGAGGCCTTCTGCCGCTTTTTTCACAAATAATAAAGTGCATACGTGCGTTAGTCCTGCGCTAAGCTTTACAGAAGCTCTTTAACAGCGGCGATAGCAGCTTCATAGTTTGGATGCTCGCCCATTTCGCTCAGGTATTCTACATAAGTTAACTTATCGTTATGGTCGATCACGAAGATGGAACGCATGTCCAAACGGAGTTCCTTAATGAGAACGCCATAAGCTTCACCAAATGAAGCAGTCTTGTGATCGGAAAGCGTGATTACACGATCAATACCAGCAGCGCCGCACCAGCGGGCTTGGGCAAATGGAAGATCTACGCTGACAGTGAGAATGACGACATCATCGCCAAGTTCAGCGGCTTCCGTATTGAACCGGCGGGTCTGTGCATCGCACACACCAGTGTCCAGAGAAGGGACAACGCTGATTAGCTTGATTTTGCCAGCATAATCACTGAGGGATACCTCTTCTAGAAGATTCTTGCTGAGTACAAAGTCCGGTGCTTGATCGCCGGCTTTCAGTGCGGGTCCGATAAGTGTGATGGGGCTGCCCTTTAAAGTGGCCACGCCTGTTCTTTCTTGCGTCATATCCTTGTTTCCTCCTCGAATGGGCATATTGGAATGTTACTGCCACAATAAATTATAATCTTTTTAAAGGGAGAATGTCCAACAGGATAACTTGTATAAAAGGATGGATGGTTATGATTTTCATACGGTATGAGAATTGGCGAAGCTATATCCGGTATTATCCGGTGACTACGCTTTTGCTTCTGGCGAATGTAGTCATGTTCATAGTTTTAACAGCTAATGGGGGATCAACGAATCTGGATACCCTGGTGCATTATGGAGCAATCGTGGATAATGGACCTTACAGGGAAGAGTGGTGGCGTTACGGAGCTGCGATTTTCCTGCACAACGGTTTTTCTCATTTATTCTTTAACAGTTTTGCATTGCTGGTGTTTGCTCCTCCACTGGAACGGCTACTTGGCTGGTGGCGGTATGCGCTGCTTTATTTAGGCGGAGGTGTATTGGCCAATGTAATGTCGATCGTACTGAGCAGTTCCAATGACAATGTGTGGCGAGTCTCCGTGGGGGCCTCAGGCGCAATCTACGCTGTATATGGGGCATTTCTCTACATTGCCCTTATGCAGCGAACAATGATGGATGAAGGATCGCGTAAGACGCTCTATGGGCTTCTGCTGACGGGTCTTATTATGACGTTTGCGGTTCCTAAGATAGATTGGGTCGCGCATATCGGCGGTTTGGTCGCCGGCTTTTTCCTCTATGGACTGATTATTCGCGTATTTAAAAGAAGCCGAAGACAGGAGAGATGACAAGCGTGGAGCTTAGACAGCTGCAATATTTTCTCAAGGTTGCTCAAAAGGAGCACGTCACCCGCGCGGCGGAAGAGCTACATGTGGCTCAATCTGCGGTCAGCCGCCAGATTCATCAGCTGGAGCAGGAATTGGGTGTGGACTTGTTCATGCAGAAAGGGCGCAACCTGCAGCTAACGCCGGTGGGCCAGTTATTCTGCAAGAGGGTAGAGGTCGTACTCAAGGAGCTGGAGCGTTCGGTGGCGGAGGTGCACGAGTTTTTGGATCCGGAGCGGGGCGAGATTCGTATAGGATTTCCACATAGCCTGGGCACGCATCTTATCCCGAGTATTGTAGCGGAGTTCCGCAAGCATTATCCCCATGTCAAGTTTCGTTTTAAGCAGGGGACGTACCCGTCGCTAATCAAGGATGTGCTGATGGGTGAAGTGGATCTGGCCTTTATCTCGCCTTTCCCGGAGAGCAATGACCATCTGGCAGGAGATATCGTAATGACGGAGGAGTTGTTCGCGATTCTTCCGCAAAATCATCCGCTTGCCGGGGAATCGGTCATTCGGCTGGATCAGCTGAAGGATGACAAGTTCGTTCTGTTCAGTCAGGGGTACTCTCTACGGCCAATTGTCTGGCAGGCATGCCTTCAGGCAGGGTTCAAGCCGCAGATAGCCTTTGAGGGTGGTGAGACGGACACTATACGCGGTCTTGTCGCGGCTGGAATGGGTGTGAGTCTGCTTCCGGAGATGGCGCTCTTCCAGACGAATCCGCTTCAGCCGGCACAGGTGAAGGTGGTTGAACCCGTTGTTACTAGAACAGTCGGCCTGATTCACCGGACTGACGGCAAGCTGCCGCTTGTGGCTCGCTCCTTCCGTACCTTCTTGCTATCCTATTTTAGGCTGAAGCATTCGGGAGCGCCAGTAGGCTGATTTTGTATCTTGAGTAGTATAGAAGAATTAAAGAAACCTCTCTTTAGAAAATGGTTGATGACGCACCATTTCACAAGAGAGGTTTTTGTGTGTTGATAAACATAATTAAGGGGTGCCCCCTACCGCGAATGCGGTATTTGGGACACCCCTTAAAAGGATGGCAGATCAGATATTAGTCACGATTGCCGAGGAAGACAGTGATCAAGCGGAACAATTCAAGCAGGGAGACCAGTGCTGCCGCCACATACGTTAAAGCTGCGGCGTTTAGAACCTTAGCAACGCCGTGTTCCTCATCGTTACGGATGTAGCCTTGCTCGACCATGACTTGACGGGCGCGGTTGCTGGCGTTGAATTCGACCGGCAAGGTGATCAATTGAAAAGCTACGGAAGCCGAGAAGAAAATGATGCCAAGTCCAATCAGATTGAAAGAGCTGAAGAGGAAACCGGCGATCAGCATGAAAGGAGCGATGCCGGAAGCAAAGTTAACTACCGGGAAAATCCGGTGACGCAAGGCTAGCATCGGATAGTGCACTTTATGCTGGATCGCATGGCCAACCTCGTGGCAAGCCACCGATACGGCGGAGATTGAGCTTTCATAGTATACAGGTTCCGACAGACGCACAACGCGGTTGATCGGATCATAATGGTCGGATAGAGCGCCGCGTACAGGTTCGATAGGAACATCGCTGAGTCCATTGGAATCCAGCATATGGCGCGCGGCATCGTATCCTGTCATTCCGTTGGAGGTAGCCACCTTAGACCATTTGTTGAATGTGCCTTTGACCCTGAACTGGGCCCATAACGAGAATAGAAAAGCAACAATTACTAATAAGTACATCATCATATGTCATTCCTCCAGAGTGTTGTGTGAACAAGCTACTTACATTGGCGGTCCGTGGGTCAGAAGGAGTCGTATTGCTTCAATACAGGCCACGCCCTGCGGGAGAAGTGCGGACAACGCTCTGTTCGCCTGCCCGGGCTTCAATCCACTGATCATTGGTTCAAGGGCTTTGACTTCGCGTTCTAGCTGCTGCATGTGAAGCTCTAGCTCAACAAGCTTATCGGATACATCCGCTTCTGGAGCGGCCGTTTTCCATTTGCTCATCATGATCTTGATCTCTTCCAATGTATACTTGTCATGCTTCAATTGATTAATACGTTCCAAAGCGGCCAAGGTTTCATGACTGTATAAACGATAATTCTTCATGCTCCGCGACTCCGGAGAAATAAGCCCTAACTTGGTGTAATAATCAATCGTACGTTCACTGATGCCGGCAAATTTGGCCAACTCTCCAATTCGATACAGGGTCATATCCCCAATGTTAACTCACCTCGCTGCTGGGAATCAGACAACCGTGTTGTGGCAGTCATTCCTTATATTTGGCAATCTCAAACCTGTCTCTACAATGATAACAAACTGTAAACCGTACAGTCAAACGTGATGCTTACCTAAAGTATATGCGTGCCGTGAGACGAAAATACCTGACATGAATAAAGCGGTGAGCTGTTCAATTCTTCTTATGTCAGCTTTGAAGGAAGAGAAGGGATGCATCGCTTACTTCTATAGAAATGTATAGAAACAGTGTTAATGTAACATGATATGTTAGGTGATGAACGTCATAGGGGGTGGATATATAAACACGAACAATGCAGATTTATTAATCGTGATATTCATTAAAAACACTTCAATTGTTGATCAGACACAGCAATTTACTGGATGCGGTTACATTAAAGACGAATGTATATTTCGCGTTATTCTAAAACATTATTGGTTGCGTGATCTCCATATCTTAAGTTAGCGCATTAAAAGCCGGTTCTAAAATAAATAATGAAAAGTTTAAAAATACCCTTGTCAATTTACCTTACTCCTGCTTATAATGACATTAAGAGTTTCACAACTTGTTAGAAAATATAACATTAGGGGAGTGGGGAACAATGAGAAAGAAATGGCTGGTTTTGGTGTTAGCCATGATAACACTGATGATTTATCCGGTAAGCGCGTTTGCAGCGGATGGTCCGACTAGTCCGCAATTGCAAATCGGGCTCGACACAGCATTTACCTTCTTAGCCTTTATTCTGGTTTTCTTTATGCAAGCCGGTTTTGCACTGCTGGAGGCTGGTTCGGTAAGAATGAAGAACGCGGGTCACGTTGCTGGTAAAACGGTATTGACGCTGGCGATCGCAAGCCTTTGCTTCTGGGCTGTCGGCTTCGGACTCGGTTTCGGAAATGGTAACGGGTTCTTCGGTACAACGGGCTTCCTTTATGGAGGAGACAGCACAGCAGCTTCCTTTGATTCCCTGGCTGGCTCTGATGTAACTTTGAATATTAAATTCCTGTTCCAAATGGCCTTTGCAGCGGTATCGCTGGCTATCGTATCTGGTGGTATGGCTGAACGTGCTAAACTTAGCGTATATATTATCTTCGGTATTATTTTCTCGGTAGTCATTTATCCGGTAGTTGCCCACTGGGTATGGGGCGGTGGCTGGTTGTCCTCCCTGGGAATGCAAGATTATGCAGGTTCCACTGTAGTCCATCTGACGGGCGCAACTGCGGCATTAGTGGCTACAATATTGCTGAAGCCGCGACTTGGCAAATTCAATAAAGAAGGCAAACCGGTCATCATCCCGGGCCATAACCAAGTTTTTACTGTCCTGGGCGTTATCATTCTCTGGTTCGGCTGGTTCGGCTTTAACCCTGGTAGTGCTCTGTCACCAATGGGTGGTTTCTTCGGACACGTAGCAGTGACTACAAACATTGCAGCGGCAGCAGGCGGTCTTGCAGCGCTGATTGCTTCCTGGCTGTATTTCGGTAAATCGGATATTCCAGCGATGCTGAACGGTGTGTTGGCAGCATTGGTAGCTATTACAGGAGCATGTGCTTTCGTTGAGCCTTGGGCTGCAATTCTGATCGGTTTTGTAGCGGGAGCATTTACTTTCATGACAGCACAATGGCTGGAGCGTGCAGGTTTGGATGATCCGATCTATGCTTTCTCTGTTCACGGCCTCGCCGGAGTGTGGGGGGCGGTATCCACTGGTTTGTTCGCAACACCTGAATTGGCTGAGACGGTGGGTGTTGGTCAAGCGGGCTTGTTCTACGGCGGTGGCTTCCATCAGCTGGGTGTTCAAATCCTTGGCGTAGTTGGAACATTCGTCTTCGTAGCTGTGCTGTCCTTCATCATCTTGTATGTTATGAAATTGGTGAATGGAATCCGCGTAACGGAAGAGGAAGAGTTGATGGGACTGGATATCAGTGAGCATGGTACCTATGGCTACCCTGAGCAAATGAAGTTGATTACAGATTCGGAATCCAATTCTGCCAAGCATTAATATAACTTCACTTATAAGGGAGGCGAACCGAGTGGCTTCGATGGAGTCTGCAGGATGGGTCAATGAGAACTACTATACTTCCATCGCAACGGCCGGTTCGCCGCATGAACTTAAGATAAGGCGCATCGCCTGTCAAAATGTGCTTCTCCAGCAGTTGAACATGATTCCGATTGGGGAATGGCTGTCACGCGTGAATGCCATGCATGACCTCATTGCCAAGGCCGCAGTGCAAATATGCGAGGCGCAGATGAGAGAGGCGGGCTACGGCCCGCCTCCCTGCGCTTATTCTTTTATCGTATTCGGCAGTGCGGGCCGACAGGAAGCTACTTTATGGAGCGACCAGGATAACGGTTTAATTGTGGATGGGGAACCGGATGGGGCCAAGAATCGGTATTTTGAAGTCTTCGGTACGCTGCTATCCGATGTGCTGGAGGAAGCAGGGTATGAGAAATGCGAAGGCAAGGTCATGTGTTCCGAGCCAATGTGGCGCAAGACACTCCAGGAATGGAAGGAACAGCTCGAAGGATGGAGAAGCCAGCTGGAATGGGAGCCAGTCCGCTATCTCATCATTGCATCAGATATGCGTCATGTTGCCGGGAACGCTGAATTGTCGGCACAATGGCTGAAGGCCTATCATGAAGGATTCATTGACAATGAGAAACTCAGCACTGCCGTATTGCGCAACACAGTCCGTCACAAGGCGACGCTTAATCTGCTGGGTCAAGTGCTTACTGAACGTTTCGGGGACTATGCCGGAGGATTCGACATTAAATACGGGATGTATATCCCGCTGGTTAACAGTGTAAGACATTTGTCTTTGTCGCACGGAATTCAGGAGAGTGCTACTTTGAATCGGCTTACGGAACTGGAGCAACTTGGGCAGTATGATTATCTTGTTGATATCCGTACAGCCTTCCTGACAGCACTACGAATGCGTTCGAATACACCTTATATCAACCAGGATGGGTTGTTGCTTAGCAGTGATTATATTTCGGAGCAGGACCTGAAGAACAAACAGTTAATGTCGGAGCTGCGTGGAAGTCTGCTATTGGTCAGGCGTATTCACCGTGCCTTGCAAAGACAGCTCAGAGCAGCGGAGAGGAGACAGTCATGAAGGAGCCGAATAAGGGCGGCGGATTCTGGAGCAACTTGAGACAGGGTGGAATGCCGTCCGCCATTGCTTCCATGCGGGGCGGAGAAACGGCGCAGCAGACCGCCCAGCAGATGGCTTTTATCCGCTCTCTGATGCGGGAGAAACGGCGGCCTGAGGTGCTGCATACTCCGCTGTCACAGCTGGAAACGGTGATTTTTGATCTGGAGACAACAGGCTTTTCTCACCAGCATGGTGACGAGATTATGTCCTTCGGCGCGATTCGGGTAGTAGGGGAGGAGATCAAGGAGGAGGAATCCTTCTATACCTTGGTCAACTGTCAGACGTCCATTCCGGGTAACATTACAGAGCTAACAGGAATCTCGGAGGAAATGACTAAGACAGCGCCGCCTCTGATGGAGGGGCTTCATAACTTCATGTCCTTTGTAGGGCAGCGGGTGCTGGTGGCTCATGCCAGTGCGCATGACAAAGCTTTTCTAAATGCAGCCCTGTGGAAAACCTCCAAGGTTCAGCTAACCCATCGTGTACTGGATACGATGATGCTGGCTAGATGGCTGGAGCCACAGCGTAGCAACTATTCTCTGGATGAACTGCTGGCCGTACACAGTATACCAATTACGGAGAGACATCATGCTCTGGAGGATGCCAAAATGACGGCGCAGCTCTGGGTGGCCTACCTTCGGGAGATTGCCAAACGGCGTCAGGTGGAGACGTTAGGGGATTTGTACGCTTATTTAAGCAGGGCCTAGCACCGCTAACCCATATGTGTGTATAACCGTGGGCATGGGGCTACAGAACGCAGCGGGTAAGGCGCTACGCCTGCGCTTGACACAAGCTGTCGATCGCATGCCTCCCGCTGCGGCAGCAACCGGCAGGCCTCCTCATGCTTGACGTGGACAACTGGACAGCGGGTGCCTCCCCAGCGCTTGCTGTAAGAAAGACTCCATCCTATGGACTGGACATTTCTCCGGCGGGCTGTCAATTGTTCACCCCTCTCTTCATTTGGGTTTCGTCCTCTGCGGCGGAATCCTTTTTTTATGTATGACAAATTTATGGATGGTTTGAAACTTTACCGAATGGGGGTACAATAGTAAGAAACTATCCCATTTCGCAAAGGAACAGACGCCAATGAAAGCTGTTAATAAACGGAATTTAGCGGTAGTAACCTTGATTGTTATTCTGGTTGTGCTTGTAATGTGGCGGGAACGGGGCTCAGAAGCGGTAGCTGTATTCAAATCGCAGGAGCTGCCCACTGAATCCGGACCTCGTGCCGGATTGCTGGCGCCAGCGTTAACCCTGCAAGGAAGTGACGGCAGCAGATACCAGGTTGGAGGCAAAAGAGAAAAAGCCGTTCTGCTCAATTTCTGGGCCTCTTGGTGCGATCCCTGCCAGCAGGAGGCTCCGGAGCTGAATGTCATAGCCGCAAAATATAAGGACACGCTGGATATTTACGGCATCAATGTGACCAGCCATGATTACAAGCCGAATGCCGAACGCTTCGTGAAGAAGTTCAAGCTGACATTTCCGGTGATATACGACCAGAAGGGCGAGGCCTTTGCCAAATATAACGGTGCGGTCTTTCCCACTAATGTACTTATTGACAAGAACGGTGTCATCTCCGAGATTATTCTTGGTATCCTGACGCCGGAGGAACTGGAAGCGAAGATCACTGCGCTCACTGGTTCTTAGGAAATAAGAATAATTAGAATTTGAAAAAAGCCCACTTTCAGCAATCAGGCTGCTGAAAGTGGGCTTTATTGTGTTACGGCTTCGTTAATGGTTAACGAGACCTCTTGGTTCATGATCTTCAAGCTGCTCATGCACTTGGGAAATCTGGCCAAGCAGAGCATAACGCATACTGTCGACCAGTGCTTCCCAGCTGGCTTCAATGACGTTACTGGATACGCCAACGGTACTCCAGGTTTGATGGTAGTCTTTCGACTCGATCAATACACGTACCTTCGCCGCTGTCTGATCCTGTTCATCCAGAACCCGCACCTTGTAATCGGAGAGGTGCATTTCCTTAAGCTGCGGGAAGTAGGTTAGCAGGGCCTTGCGTAGCGCGTTGTCGAGTGCATTGACCGGACCATTGCCTTCCGCGGCGGTATAGAGGTTCTCTTTTCCGACCCGGATCTTGACAAAGGCTTCGGAGACAACGGGACTGCCGGCATTTTTCTCCACCAGCATCTTGAAGGACTCGAAGACAAACAGTTCATTGACTTCACCTGTTGCTTCACGAAGCAGCAGCTCCAGTGAGGCATCTGCACCCTCAAACTGATAACCTTGATGTTCCAATGTCTTGATCTTGTCGATAACTTTGCGAGCCTGTTCGCTGCTAGGATCAAGATGAAGCCCCATATCCTGAGCTTTCGATAGTACATTGCTCTGTCCTGCAAGTTCTGAGACCAGAACGCGCTGCTTGTTGCCGACAAGCTCGGGAGCAATATGCTCATAGGTACGAGAATCGCGCAGGATGGCGGAGACATGAATACCGCCCTTGTGAGCGAAAGCAGCATTCCCTACATAGGGTTGATTCACAGGCATGTTCACATTGGCTACCTCGCTGATAAAGCGGGCAGTGTTGGTGAGCTGTGACAAGTTGTCACCCGGAATACAGTGGTAACCCATCTTGAGCTGCAGCGTAGGGATGATGGAACACAGGTTGGCGTTGCCGCAGCGTTCGCCGTAACCGTTGATGGTTCCCTGAACCTGGCGGACGCCTGCACCGATGGCGCTAAGCGCATTGGCCACCGCCAGTTCGCAATCATTGTGGGTATGGATCCCAAGCTTGGCCTCTGGAAGCCGTGCCGACAATGACGTGACGATCTCCTGTATTTCATGGGGAAGTGTTCCACCGTTCGTGTCGCACATAACCAGCCAGTCTGCGCCGGCTTCTCTGGCTTTGGCCAGGACTGCCGCGGCGTATTCAGGGTTGTTTTTATAACCGTCAAAGAAATGCTCGGCATCAAAAATAACCTCAAGGCCCTTGTGCTTCAGAAAGGAAATGGAATCCCCAATCATGGCGAGATTCTCCTCCAGTGTAGTCTGGAGCGCGGTATGCACATGGAAATCCCATGACTTACCTACGAGTGTGGCTGCAGGCACGCCCGCATCAATCATCCGCTGCAGATTGTCGTCATGCTCAGCCAGGGAATTCTTGCGGCGGGTGCTGCCGAAGGCGGTGATTTTGGCGTTCAGGTGTAGTTCTTTAACTCTTTTGAAAAATTCGATGTCTTTATTGTTGCTTCCCGGGATGCCACCTTCAATATAGTGCACACCCAGATCATCGAGTTTCTTGGCGATCTTCAGCTTGTCGTCGGCCGACAGACTGATACCTTCACCTTGGGTGCCGTCGCGCAACGTTGTATCGAAGATGGAGATGGACTTTGACATGATAGTCCTCCTTAAGGGAAATGAATTTATACATTATAGCATTTTTACGCGGGAATGTAACAGAGAACTTTTTTATACGGCAACGTGGTAGAGAACATTTGTGCTAAAGAAGCAGGCTCGGTGAGTTGACCTTCGCGCAGGGGAGCGGTATTCTAGTTCTGACAATAGAAACCATAAGAGGATAGAGGGTAGATATTGTGCAGAATGTTGATCAATATTATCCCGCAAGCGGCCGGGTGATCCTGCATGTGGATATGAACGCCTTTTACTGCTCTGTCCATGAGGCGGAGGACCCGGATCAATATAAGGGCAAACCGACGGCAGTGGCCGGAAGTGTGGAGATGCGCAAGGGGATTATTGTAACTTGCTCCTATGCTGCGCGCCGACAAGGCATCTCTACGGGAATGCAGGTGCAGAAGGCACTGCGGATCTGCCCTTCGCTGACCGTTATTAAACCAAACTTTCATTTATACCGCAAATATTCGAATGCGTTCATGCAGATTGCCTATAGCTATACTCCTTTGCTTGAAGCGGTCTCTATTGATGAATGTTATCTGGATATCACCGGTTCCCGCCAGTTTGGCACACCGCTGGAGATTGCCGAGAAGATCCAGCGCCGTATTATGGAGGAACTGGGCCTCCCTTGCTCCATTGGAATTGCTCCGAATAAACTCTTGGCCAAGATGGCCTCTGATCTGAAAAAGCCTAATGGTATTTCCGTGCTGCGGCTGCGCGATGTGCCGAATATTCTGTGGCATAAGCCCTGCAACGAAATGTTCGGGATCGGCGGGAAGACGGCGGAGAAACTAAAGAAGCTTGGGATCTACAGCATTGGACAGCTGGCTGCTGCTGACGAGCGGATGCTGACTGAGCATTTTGGCGTCATGGGCTCCTGGCTGAAGCGGGCGGGCAATGGGATCGATCATGGCGTTGTCAATCCGGAACGGGAACAGAGCAAGTCCATCGGGCATACGACCACTCTGCCCCGGGATGTTGTAGGCATCGCGGAGGCCCGGCCCATCCTGCTCAACCTGAGCGATCAGGTGGCAAGACGGCTGCGCAAACAGGGTCTTGTGGCCGCAGGGATCCAGTTGACTATCCGCACGCCCGATATGAAGACGATCACCCGTTCACGTCAGTTGGACGCACCTTCAGAGACGGCGGAGGATATCTACAAGGCTGCCTGTGACCTGTATGTGCGCCACTGGCGGGGAGACAAACCTGTACGCCTGCTTGGTGTGACCTCTCAGGGGCTGTCTCCCAAGGAAGAGGCGGCGATTCAACTGGATCTGTTCGATTATGAACGCCAGCCCAAGAAGGAATCGCTTAACAAGGCCATGGACATGCTGCGTAATAAATTCGGCGAAAATGCGGTGCTGACGGCAGGGATGCTGAGCGATACGCACTCCTCGCTGCTGCGCAACCACAAGGAACGGGGCACCTCGCTGCAGAAAGATAATCTCGGCCGTCTGGAGCGGGATCAGGACTGAAAATAAGGGCGTGACTATCCGCTTGGATCAGTTGCCATATTTTGAGGCGGAAATGCAAACGTCTTGAAAATTCATTGAAATTGCATTCCTTTTATATTAATATGAGAAAAATAACAGACCGTTCTCACGGCGCTGTATTGTTTAACAGGAGGCAAAGATAAATTATGGCTAAGTACACTTGGGTCGAGAAAGATACTTGCATTGCATGTGGTGCATGTGGCGCGACGGCCCCTGATATTTATGATTACGATGATGAAGGCTTGGCGGAAGTTATTTATGAGAATGACAGAAACCACGGCGTAACGGCAATTCCAGACGATCTGTTCGACGATCTGCAAGATGCTTGCGACGGATGCCCAACCGATTCCATCAAGATTGCGGACGAGCCGTTTAATAAAGAAGGTTAATTCACCCGCGATATTATCGTCATACGAGATAAAAGACATCCTTAGGCCCAATTTTGGTGCTGGGGATGTCTTTTTTTTCATATCCAGCCGATAGTAATAATGAAGGAATCTTTAAATAGCGGAGGTCCCGATGAAAAATATACAGCATCTCAAAGTCTACGTGCAGATGCATCCTGATAATAAGATGGCATGGTACTTGCTTGGGAAAGAATATTATAAGAACGGACAGCACGGCAAAGCCAATTATTGCTTTAACCAGTCCGGGGAAGTCTATGAGGCTTTCGAGCATAGTAAGGTGCCCGCCGAAATGCTTCGTGAGTATGAGGATGGGCTGCTTCAGGCCGGGCGCGAGCGGGACCGGAAACGAAAGAAGATCCGCCGCGCGCTGATGGCGATAATACTCTTGCTGCTGGTGGTCATCCCTTCGGCAGCAGCACCGGGGCTTGTCGGGCAATGGGAACCCGATGGGTCTTCAGCTGCGGGGGATTCAGACAAGGTTGATCCTGTAGAGGTACCTGCCATTGCTAAACCGGGAAATAGTCAGACACCGGTTAAGTCCAAGCTAGCCTTCACAGCGGTCGAAGGTGGAGGCGCTTCCTCGGCCGGCAAGCTGCTGGTCACGATGCTCGGTGGGGAGCAGGCGGGTTCCAAGACAGCGGTACTCGGTATGAAGCGTCAAGGACAATGGCTGATCTGGAATAAGCGGCTGCCACTGATTTCTGCGCTCGAAAAGAAGAGTGATGGAGTCATCGAGTATCAGTCCTTTGAGCCGGCTGTCTGCAACTGTAAGCCGCCGGAGCATGGCGAACTGGCCAAGCAGGCCGGAGAGTGGCAAGACGCCCAGGAGGAGCAAGCGGTGCTGTGGAGCGCGATGAAGGCCTACCAGTCTGCAAAGGGAAAGCTGCCGGATTCCCTGAAGGAACTCACTGGACCGTTTCCCGGGAATTGGCTGGGGGGCGTCACACCTACTTTGAAGCAGGCGTTTAAGCCGCTCAGGGCGGCGGCAAGCCCGGGGGCAAGAGGAGATCAACCGGAACAGCCAGCTACGTCACAAGCCGCGCAGGGAGCTGACGGGAGTGGGTCTGGGGCCAGCGGCGGGACGCAGGGCCAGCCCTTTTTTGCCAGCCCGCTTACTATTATTATAGATAAACAAACACACCGTCTGGCAGTCGTCAGCGGCTCGGTGATGCTGCGGAACTATGAAGTGGGTCTAGGCGGGGATCGTACCCCTGAGGGACGTTTTGCGATATCGGATAAGGTTGTTAATCCTAATGGGCATGACAACGGAGAGTTCGGCAGCCGCGGTATGCAGCTCTCAGACACGAATTATGCCATTCATGGCACGAATGATCTGAACAGTATCGGCAAGGATGAGTCATTGGGCTGTATTCGGATGAGACGCGGGGATGTGGAGGAATTATTTGCACTGGCGCCTAAGGGAACGAAGGTAGAAATCAGCAGAGGGGTTCTGCCTGCAGAACTGCTGATGCCGAAGGAACGCTTCGCGCCGGCAACTTCAGAGAATCAGACCAACCCCCATAAAAAGTACCACTGGTTGAACTAATTGCCTGCTACAATTAACAGAACAACAATCAGAATGATAAGTAATACAAGGCTTACGCCGATCCACAAGAGGGCTTTGCGGTTCACTTCTTCCTTCTTCTGCTGCAGTGTAGGAGGTTTACGTTTGGTTGACATACAGTTCGACCTTCTTTCTCTTATAATCGGTGATTACCCTTACATTGTAATGCGTTTACAATAAAATTACTATACTTGGACTACGGGTCCTTTGGAGCGGGAAAGGGCAAAAAACTTTTCTTTTCACCCGGAAAAGGCTAAAATCAAGTAGAAACCTACAGAAGCGGGGAGACTTAAGCACTAGCAATGACCCCATGAAGGAGCGAGAATGGTGCTGTATCGTAATTTTGGAAAACCGATTTTCTTCAAAATGGACCCGGAAAAGGCGCACCATCTGGTCGTTGGCGGCCTGGACAAAGCAGCATTCATGCCTGGTGGCAGCGCGGCTCTGCGCCTGATGTACGGGGTGCCGGAGACGGCCGACATGGCTGTCGATTTGTTTGGCGTTCACTTTCCTACCCCGGTAGGACTGGCTGCGGGCCTGGATAAGAACGCTGCAGCGGTGCCGGGGTTTTCTTCCATCGGCTTTGGCTTCATGGAAGTGGGTACGGTGACGCCCAAAGGACAGCCGGGCAACGAGAGCCCGCGGTTGTTCCGCCTGCCCTCAGACGAGGCCCTGATTAACCGGATGGGCTTCAACAACGAAGGGGCCGAGGCCATGAAGGAACGGCTGAAGGCACTAAAGCACCGCAGAATTCCGGTTGCGGTCAATATTGGACGGAACAAGGCGACTAGTAATGAAGCTGCCCATGAGGATTACCGCCAGTGTATCCGTACGCTGTATCCGTACGGTGATTTTTTTGTGGTGAACATCAGCTCGCCGAATACGCCAGACCTGCGCAGCCTCCAGCACGGTAGTGAGCTGTCGTTCCTGCTGGCTCAGGTCAAGGAAGAAATGGAGATTCAGCGCAAGGCGACCGGACTGAACAAAAGCCTGCTGGTGAAGATCGCTCCCGACGTGAGCGACACCGAGCTGGAATATATGGTACATACGCTGACTGAAGCGGGGATGGACGGCATTATCGCTACTAATACTACGATAACCCGTGAGGGACTGAGCCATGAGAAGGCGGGAGAGGCCGGAGGCCTCAGCGGGAAGCCGCTCCGTGACCGTTCCACTGAAATTATCCGCAAAATCTATCGTCAGACCGGCGGCCAAATGCCGATTATCGGTTCGGGCGGGATTTTCACCAGTCAGGATGCCTATGACAAGATCCGGGCGGGCGCCAGCCTGGTTGAGATTTATACAGCCCTCATCTATGAGGGACCTGAAGTGAACCGGAGGCTGCATGCCGGATTGCGGCAACTGCTGCGCCGGGACGGATTCCGTACACTTTCCGAAGCGGTGGGCGCGGATCATCACTGAGGAAGACGAAAGGACAGGAGGACGAAGGCGATGGACGGAAGGGATTGGGGAACTTTTTTACTTCCATATGAGCAAACTGTGGAGGAACTGAAAGTTAAGTTTAAGACCATGCGTTCGGAGTTGAAAAAAAGAGAGGAATATACGCCAATCGAGTTCGTAACCGGCCGGGTAAAGCGGCTCTCCAGCATTCTGGAAAAGGCCAAGCGCCTGAATGTGAAGATGGAAGATCTGGAGACGGGCATCGAGGATATCGCCGGCATTCGCATTATGTGCCAATTCGTGGAGGATATCCGCAGGGTGGCTGAATATATCCGGGCCCGCAAGGACCTGGAAGTCCTCTATGAGAAGGATTACATCACCAATTATAAAGAGAGCGGCTACCGCAGCTTTCATATGATTATCAAATATCCTGTACAGACGGCCCTGGGCCAAAAGATTGTGCTCGCTGAGATTCAGATCCGTACGCTCGCTATGAATTTCTGGGCGACGATCGAACACTCCCTGAATTATAAATATCGTGAAAGCTTGCCCGATGAAATCCGGGTGCGTCTGAAGACGGCGGCGGAAGCGGCATCGATTCTTGACAGTGAAATGTCCAGTATCCGTGAAGAAATTCTGGATGCCCAGATGACCTTCGAGGAAAATTCGAATACAACCACGCAATTGCTGAAGGCTATTCACCAGTTGTATTTCTATCATCTGGTCAATGAAGCCATCGAGAGCCAGGAACGGTTCAATGAAATCTGGCAGGCTCACGATATGGAGGCCATGAAGGGACTTCTGGACCATGTGCGCGGACTCCTCTCTGAAGCGAAGAAGGGCGATCTGCCGAATGGACTATGAACCGCTGTACCTGGCATATCTGGTCTACTTCAACCGGGACAGAGATTATTTCGAGTGTCATGAAGTGCTCGAGGAGCTGTGGCTTGCCAAGGACAAGGACCCTTTATATAAGGGATTGTTGCAGGTAGCCGTCGGACTGTACCACTTCCGGAACAACAACGTTCGCGGTGGCAGAATGATGCTGCAGGGGGCGGCGGCCAAGCTGGAGAATTATCCGGCGAAGACGCTCGGTATCGATCTCGCGAAGCTGGTGGGTGAAGTAAAGGAGTATGCTGTTCGTCTGGAGAATTTCGCTGATCAGCCGTTTCCTTATTTCGATCTTACCATCGACATCGTTGATCACGATCTGGCGGAGCAAGTGAGACTTGCAGCTACCGGCATCACACCGAATATTCCCCAGCGCCGGGGCCCACAACGACCGGACCGAGCACATTCGAAACACAAGTAAGTCAACGCTCTTATTCTTTTGGAGTTCGATTTATAGAATAAGCAGTCTACTTTAAGGGGCACCCGCAAGGGTGTTCCTTGAGTCTTTCATCACCCTATTTAAGCAGGAGGACGGCATCATGGCGGCACAACTGCCCGGCACTTTCACCCAGCGGATGAAGGAACTGCTGGGAAATGAATATCAGCAATTTGCAGACACCTACAAGGAGACTCCATATGGAGGCATCCGGGTGAATACGTTAAAAATAACGGTGGAAGCACTGCGGGCGCTGTCTCCGCTTGGGCTTGAGCCTATCCCGTGGTGTCCTACGGGATTTTATACTGAAGAAGGAGCACGTCCAGGCAAGCATCCCTATTATCATGCGGGCTTGTACTACATTCAGGAGCCGAGTGCTATGGCTCCGGTGGAATTGCTTGGCGTAGTGCCCGGCGACCGTGTGCTCGACCTGTGCGCAGCTCCCGGCGGCAAGTCCACCCAGATTGCCGCCAAGCTTCAGGGCGCGGGTCTCTTGATCAGTAATGATCTGCATTCTGAGCGGACCAAGGCGCTAGCCAAGAATCTGGAGCTGTACGGCGTTCGGAATGGAATCGTACTGAACGAGAGCCCTGAGCGAATCGCGGCGGCGTTCCCCGGCTTTTTTGACAAAATCCTGATCGATGCACCGTGCTCCGGCGAGGGGATGTTCCGCAAGGATGAGGACATGGTGCGTCAATGGGAGCCGGAGACACCGGCCAAATATGCGGACATGCAGCGGGAAATTCTAAACTCGGCCGCAATGGCGCTGGCCCCAGGTGGAACGCTTGTCTACTCCACCTGTACCTTCTCCCCGGAAGAGAATGAAGGTAGCATTGCAACCTTCCTCGCGGCGCATCCGCACTTTTCGGTAGTGCCTGTGGGCGGCACCGGATCGTTCGCGCCGGGATTCGGCGAGCTTGCCGGTACGGCACGGCTGTGGCCGCACAAGGTGAAGGGCGAAGGCCACTTCATGGCCGTGCTGCGGCATGACGGCACCGCGAAGCCGGGTGCCGAAGTTGGTACGGCTGACGATGTAACACTGTCAGCTGCGGCTCGGCCTAGAAAAGGTAAGGCCGAGTCTGGCAAGTCTGCCGTGCGCCGCGCGGAGAACGGGCGCGGCAAGGGCGGGCGGCCAGCGGGCCGAGACGGTGGCCGGGGTCAGGCCTCAGCTGAAGAGGCCGCGCTGTCTGCGTACCGCGACTGGGCTCGCGAACAGCTGAGCCCGGAGCCTGAGGGTCATCCCGTGCTGTTCGGTGACCATCTCTACCTGTCGCCGCTGCCACAGGCGGCACTGAACGGGCTTAAGGCGGTTCGTCCCGGTTGGTACCTGGGACAGGTCCGCAATGGCCGGTTCATTCCCGGCCATCCGCTGGCGACCGCGCTGCGGCCTGAAGAAAGCAGCCGCAGTCTGTCGTTGTCTAGTGCGAGCGGGGAGGCAGTTTCTTATCTTAAGGGAGAGACTTTGGCGATCCCTGAGGAACGGCTGGTCGTTAAGCCTGGAAGTCCTTTGAAGGGCTATGTGCTGGTCTGCATTGACGGCTACAGCGCCGGATGGGGCAAATGGCAGGATGGCATGCTGAAGAACGAATATCCCGCTGGATGGAGGTGGACGTAAGATGGGAGCTTCAGGTAACAGCAGCAAGAAGCAACGCTTGGATAAAGTGCTGTCCCATATCGGAGCCGGTTCACGCAGCGAGATTCGTAAGCAGGCCAAGCAGGGCCTCATTACAGTGAACGGTACCGTGGTCAAGGACAGCGGTATTCATGTCGACCCTAATCAAGATGTCATAGAAATTGGCGGCCAACGTTTTACGTACCGCGAACATATATATCTTATGATGAATAAACCCCCCGGCGTTCTCTCGGCAACGGAAGACCGCCGGGATCGGACTGTAATTGACCTGCTGGACCAGGAATACGCGCATTTCGAACCGTTTCCGGTCGGCCGGCTGGATAAGGATACGGTAGGACTACTTCTGCTCACCAACGACGGCAAGCTCGCTCACGAACTGTTGTCCCCGCGCAAACATGTGCCAAAGACTTATGAAGCCACAGTGGAGGGCGAAGTGGATGCTGCCGATGTAGCGGCCTTCGCGGCTGGTGTGGAGCTTGAGGACGGGTATGTGACTCTACCTGCGCAGTTGACCATCCTTAGTCGTGAGCGCGGCAGCAAAGTCATCTCGCAGATTTCGCTTACGATCACCGAAGGTAAATTCCATCAGGTCAAACGGATGTTCCAGGCCGTCGGGAAAAAGGTAGTCTTCCTGAAGCGTGTATCTATGGGCGGGCTGAAGCTGGACGAAAGCTTGCCGCAGGGCGCCTGCCGTGAGCTGACAGCCGAGGAGCTGCATCTGCTGGATGCGGGTAGAGAAGGGTGAGGTCGGATAAAGGGCCGCTGGGCTCCCTGCTGATTAATAATTTTATGAGCAAGCCGTAATTCGGGTGACTCAGCTATAGCTCGGAGACCAATTCACCTTGGCGCAGGGTGGTAGCAGAAAATAAAGGCAAAATGGTACCTTAATTAGGCTGAATAAACGAAAAAAGAGCGATTAAAGGCAAAATTGCACACTAAATTCTTCCTTTCGCTGCTTGAAGGGTGTATTCACGAAAAATAAGGTGCATTAATGCCCTTATTCTTTGGCCCATGGGTGTATTCTGTAAATTAAGGTACAAGATTGCCCTTATTTTATAACCTGTTATAGTTGGTGCTGGAATCAATGTATTCGATACTGCGGTGGCCGCTCAAATGATTGCAGAATACTGGAGCAAGACTCAGGCGTTTCATGGAGCTACTATAGAGAGCTATAGGGAACACCAAGGATGCGTCCGAAGTTGCTTCATCTGAGAGATATAACCTGAGGTGTGCGTTTCATACAGTCACATAAATAATGGACCTCGCTAAGCAGATAACAAACAAAGACCGACAAGGATGGTGGAGTATGAAATACAAACTGATTGCACTGGATGTCGATGGAACACTGCTCAATGATGATCATCAACTGAGCGAAGAGAACATGAAAGCCATTGCGGAAGTAACGCGGCTGGGTGGCCGAATTGTATTATGTACAGGGCGCAGCCCGCAGAACTCGATTCCTTTTATGCAGGAGATGGGACTGTCGGGTTATGTGTTGGGTCATAACGGAGCAGCCACCGTGCGCGTGGAGAACCGGGAAGTGCTGCATCAATACGGATTAGACGCACGCGGATTAGACCCTTATATTGAGTATTGCCGCGAACGCGGGATGCATTTTGACATCAATACGGCTTTTGATATGTACGTGGACAATGTGGAGAACCTATCCAAAGAAGCTAATCATATGTATGAGAATTTTCAGGTTGTACCAGCCTCGCTGCCGGCCTGGGAAGATTTCCGGGAGCCGATTGTGAAGTTCACTGTGTTCTCGAAGCCGGATATTCTGGATGAAGCAGAACGGGAATGGGGCACCTGGACACAGCAATATAACATTTTGCGCAGCGGGGAATTTTTCATTGATTTTATGAATCCAGAAGCGTCCAAAGGCAATGCACTAAAAAACCTGGCCGCAGATCTCGGCGTTCCCCGAGAGGAAGTTCTATCAATCGGCAACTACTTCAATGATATTTCCATGCTGACGTATGCTGGTCTAGGCGTAGCGATGGAAAATTCTCCGGTTGAGGTTAAAGCGGCCGCTGATGTCATTACCGGCACCAACAATGAACATGGCGTACGTGATGCGCTCGTAAAATACTGTTTGTCCTAAAGTGACAAGTAGAAAGAACAAGATATACTAAAACGTTATTTATAAAAGACTGTAGACACAAGCAGCCGTTAAGGCGATGCGTGTTTGCAGTCTTTTTTTGCGAGATGCAATTTTTTGGTTGAGTGGGGCAAATCAATCTGAATACCGAAATGGTACAGCCTCTTTGGCAGAGAAGGCAAGCCTTTGGTTGGGTGACGTTCCTGTTTGGTGTATAGGCACATTCGAATCTATTAGAAGATTGCATTAAAAAGTTATTATTTGTAAAATAAAACATATTAAACAATAATGATGGTTGATTTTGGGAGTTAGAGTTTACGAGTGAAGATACGAAAGAGAAGGGATCAGGATGAGCCTTCTATAGTCACTTATTGGGTAAGCCCAGCACCCCAAAGGCTTGGTGGGTAATGTGATGCTGAAGATGATGAACAAGGCATATTCGAAGATGCTTCCCTTGGCTTTTCACGAAATTGCGATAAAAGAAGATGACATTATACTGGACATCGGCTGCGGTGGTGGTCAGACCATACATAGATTTGCAAAAAATATAAACTTGCCAAGATTTACGGTGTCGATATTTCTCCGAAATCTTTAGAAACTCCAACACAAAAAAATCGGGAAGCAGTAGCTTGCGGCAGGCCTGGAGGAACCTTTATCATTGTTTCTCAAATTTACACAATCAATTACCGTATGCATTCATTTACTCAAAATGAAGAAGTAGAACAATTGTTCAGGCAAACCGGCTTCAAAGCAGTGAGAATTCGAGAGAACCACTAAGTGAAATTAACATTCGAACGGAAGACTAGGCATGATTCTGGTGAAGTTACCGTCTAGTTAAGAGTGAAAAAAGGTCCACCTCCCAACTAACAGCATTTTTGTATCTTATATTTCTTAAAAAATGATAAATGAGGTACATAAGAGCATTATTGTATCTTATTTTTCGAAAAAGTAAGCTGGACGGGATATTCGGAAGATTTAAGGTACAATATTGTACTTAATTCTCATTAATCCTTGACTGCAGAGAATTTAGGATACAAAAATGCCGTTAATTGTACTTTCGAAAGTTGTTGTGGGGATGGAGTATCTAAGAATAGGCTTACATGGGGGAGCAAACTAATCTGAGGTCTATGTAGCTTGAACTGAAAAATAAAACAGCCGCATCATCCTCAATTGGACGGCACAGCTGCTTGTCGTGTATATGCTTTATGTCAGTAAGACTTAGATGAACAACGAACGGGAAATGATAACGAGCAGAATGAATAGTACCAAAATCGCTCCTGTTGAAGTAAAACCTCCGTAACCTGCACCCATAACTGATTCCTCCCTTAGGTCTGATCTTGTTCCCAATGCCGATGCTGTACACTCGGTGTGTTTGGGATAATGACATCATATGCCGGGGAGGACTTCATGAACTGGTCATAGGCCCATTGCTTGTCAAGATAGGCTATAGGCTACGGAGACCTTTGGGAAGATGATTCTTAAGCTGTCCTGAGCTGGCTTTGCCCCAGCTGACCGGGAGGCCGTCTACTGTTACCAGCGTCCAACCGTGCAGCCCGGCGGGGACAGACAAACTTTCACCACGTAGCCAGGCATTGATTTCGGGACCGTCCGCGGCCAAGTTATAACCACGTGCAGCCTGTCCTTGTTGTAATGACATGGCTAATGCATGGGCAGGCTCGATCCGGTTTTTCTTCATGTGGGCAACATGCAGCCCGGCTCGGGGAACTCTCAGCCCATCAAGCAGTCCTGGATGCATGATCTCATTGAAGGATTCAGGGAGCAGATACAGTGATTCACCGAAGAGAAGCGGAACACCCTGCACATTAAATCCGGGCAGTTCCGTCGCCGCCCAAGCTTTAAATTGCTCTAAAGCCTCTTTGGTAGAGGAGGCAACTCCTGGACTTCGCTTATTTTTCCCACTGCTGCGCTTATTACGCTTAGGCTCCGCCACCAATGCTGCATCGTCATCTTCCTGCTTCCGCAGGAGCGCCACGAAATGTCCCTCACCTTTTTCTAAATGCGGCCATAGCCGCTTGCTGGTTACCAGTTCCATATCGGGATAACTGTCCAGGATTTGCTCAATGGTGTCCTCATTTTCCTTGCGGTTAAAAGTGCAAGTGGAGTAAGCTATGTAGCCACCGGGCTTAAGCATTCTATAGGCTTCCTGCAAAATGTCCCATTGTCTCGAAGCGCACATCTCTACATGATCCGGTGACCATTCGGCAATGGCCCCGGCATCCTTGCGGAACATGCCCTCGCCGGAGCAGGGAGCATCCAGCATAATCCGGTCGAAGGTCTCCGGGAAGCGCCGGGCTAATTCCTCTGGGGTAGCGTTGGTGACAAGTGCGTGTGCAATGCCAAGTCGTTCCACATTTTCGGCGAGAATCTTGGCCCGTTCAGGATGAATCTCATTGGAGACCAGCAGGCCCCGGCCCTGCATCAAAGCAGCGATATGGGTAGTCTTGCCTCCTGGTGCTGCTGCAAGATCCAATACAGTCTCCCCGGGACGTGGGGCCAGCAATTCGGCGGCGGACATTGCCGAGGGCTCTTGTATATAATATAGTCCGGCAGCATGGTAAGGATGTTTGCCCGGACGGGATGGATCTTCGTAATAGAATCCTTCAGAACACCAGGGTACCGGTTCCAATCCAAACATGGAAACGGTGTTCTCAGCGGCGCTCAGGCCTGCTGTCGTCCCGCTTTTAAGCCAGTTGAATCTCAGTCCTTGGCTGCGCGGTGCTGTGTAGCTTTTCAGAAAAGCGTCCGCCTCTTGTCCCAGTATATCTCTCATTGTTGCGGTAAAAGCGGCGGGCAGCCGTTCTTCCATCATACGTCATTCTCCTTTTGTCAGTTGCTGTTTCATGTTGATACCGATAAAATCAAAGTATGAATCATTAAACCTCCCCAGACATGATGTCCTTATCTGGAAAGTTTACATATGAATAACTATATCACAATTGCCGGGTCTCACCGTAATCAGGGCAATAGTAAAGGGGATAGACCTATGAATTTGCTGCAAGCGCTCTTCTTTCCGCCGGAACAACCCGGCGGGGTATCTTCTATGATTCCATATCTGCAGGAAAGGTTCCGTTCCAGCCGCTGGGAGATGGATTTGTTCTGGCTGCCCAAGCGGATACGCGGGAAAGGACATGAGGAAGTTGTGTTCGAAACCTTCGATTGGACACGTTATGGCGAAAGCCATATTGTGCAAAAATATATCCAAACCTATCGTGATTATTTATGGTGGACAAAGCTTCGTCTGAGCAAAAAATATGATCTTATTCATGCGCATCACCCCATAGCGGGACTGGCGATGAAGCAGGTTTTCCCTGACGTTCCGTTGATCCAGACTTTGCACTCCAGCTATGAGCGGGAACTGATCCTGAACGGAGTCATTGCTGAGGGTGGGCTGGAGCACCAGTTTCTGGTGTCCATCTATCGTGAGCTGGAGCATGTCAGTGACCGTCTCATGACCGTATCGCGCTCCTTCGCCGATTATCTGTCACCATATCTGGATGAGCCTACGCGTGTCGGGGTGATTCCAAACGGGTTCGATGAGAAGCGATTCAAGCCGGTCCCGCATGATAATAATATTCCCCAATTAGTTACTGTCACCCGTTTGGTGCCGGCGAAAGGGATTGATACGCTGTTTCATGCCTGCGCTGAGCTGAAGAAGCGCGGACATGAGTATGTACTGCATATTATCGGCGACGGTCCTTCCCGGTCTGAGCTTGAGAAGCTGGCTCAAGAGCTTGGTATCTACAATGAGACGATTTTTTATGGATATACGCTTCATCCGGAGGAATTTATGCCCTTCTTTGATATCTTTGTTCTGCCTTCCCGCGCGGAAGCCTTCGGCTCTGTTTTTGCGGAAGCTGCGCTGAGCTGTCTGGCTCTGGTCGGCACTAATGTGGGCGGTATTCCGGAACAGATTGAGGATGGTGTGAACGGACTGCTTGTCAACCCGGACGATGATATTGAACTGGCGGACGCCCTGGAGAAAGTGATTGCCGATCCAGCCTACCGTTATGAGCTGTCACGGTCAGCCTGGGAGAAAGCTAAAAGCCGTTACTCCCTTACCCGGGTTGCCAATGAACTTAAAAAAACCTATTTGCAGCATCAATCCGGAAAGAAGGGTTGAGCGTGATGATCCCTTTCCGGTTTCTGCATGCTGCGGATTTGCATCTGGACAGTCGTTTTGCCGGTTTGGCTCATCTGCCGGCCGCTGTCCGCTCCTATTTACGGGAGTCTACCTTTGCCGCCCTCGGGCGGCTTATCTGTTTAGCGATAAAGGAAAATGTTGATTTTGTCGTCATCAGCGGGGATATCTATGATGTGTCGGATGCCTCTTTGCAAGGACAGCTACGATTCCAGGAGGCTCTGAAGGAGCTAGGAGAGCAGGGCATCCCTGTATTTCTGATTCACGGGAATCATGATCCGCTGGATGGTCCGCGTCTGGTTGTCGAAATGCCGGAACATGTAACGGTATTCGGAGGGGATGCTCCGGGATATGCCACAGCTCACCGCCGCAGGGACGGACAAGAAGTCGCTATTGTAAGCGGTATATCCTATCCTACTGCCAAGGTTACCGCGAACACAGCAGTGACATTTAGCCGGAAGCCAGGCAGTGAGCTGTTTCATATTGCCCTGCTGCACGGGAATGTGGACGGTGATCTCCAGCATGAGACGTATTCACCGTGCAGCCGCAAGGATCTGATTGGTCAAGGGTTTGACTATTGGGCGCTGGGCCATATTCATAAGCGCAGCATTTTATATGAAAAGCCTTATATCGTTTACCCCGGAAATATTCAAGGACGTAGTGTCAAGGAGATCGGCCCAAAGGGCTGTTATGTGGTTGATGTGAGGGAGAACGGAGAAGCGGCGCTGCAGTTTCACGAGCTGGATGTCGTCCGTTGGCAGGTGACTGAGCTGTCTATCGACGGCATGGAACATGAAGCACAGTGGGTCGAGGCGGTGGAGCGGAGGATTGAAGACATCCGGGAGGCAGATCCGCATCTGATGACTGTCGTCCGGTTCCGTCTGACGGGCAGGGGGAACGTTCATCGCCTTCTGGCAGAAAAAGGGGCAGCTGCGGATTTACTGAGCGAACTTCAGCGGCGTGAAGCGCTCCGGGCAGAGCGGAAGGAATATCCGGGTCTGGTATGGACAGAAGGTTTTGCCGTGGAATCTGGACTTGCAGTAGACCGATCGCGGTTGCTGCAGGAGGATAGCTTTCTGGGCGAAATGCTCCGATTAGCTGAAAAGGGTGAAGGTGAGGGTTCACGGGAAGAGCTGGAGGATATGATTAGCAGCGCAATTGCGCCATTAATGGAGAACCGTGAACTGCGCCGGCTATTGTCACAGGTCAGCGAAGAAGAGAAACTGGACTGGCTCAGAGGCGCGGCAGAGTTGGGCATTACGCTACTGAGTGGACTGGAAGGTGCCGGTGAAGCTGAGGGTGGCTTCCGGGAACAGCCTGACGGAGGGCGATATGATGAAGATTGAGCAATTGCAAATCAGCGGCTTCGGCCGGATTCAAGGTCGCGAGTTGGCACTGAGTGATGGTGTTACGGTGCTGTATGGCCAGAACGAAGCCGGGAAAAGCACGACACTCCAGTTCATCCGTGCGATGCTGTACGGGATTCCTGGACGCAGTTATCCCACAGAACGTTATGAGCCTCTCCATGGCGGGGTCCATGGTGGAGTGCTTAAGGCTCGGGACCGGGAGGGCGGACTATGGCAAATCCGCCGTTTTGCTGGAGGTGGAGAGGGGCAAGGACGGGGTGAGAAGCTGAATGTTACCGTGAGCCGGGCAGACGGAACGACGGAAGAACTAGGTCAGGCAGAACTGGAGCGTTATCTGCTCGGTGGTGTATCCCGCAGTATGTTCCGCCAGCTGTTTGCCGTGTCGCTGGACGAGCTGCAGGAACTGGCTGCGCTGCAATCTGATGAGATGAGCAGTTATTTGTTCCATGCCGGTATGGGCGGCGGTGGTGAAATTATGCGGGCGGAGCGCCGGCTGCTGCAGGACGCGGAAAAGCTCTATAAGCCGAGAGGCAAGGTTCAGGAAGCAGCGAAGATCTTGCAATCGATCGAAAAACTGGAGCAGCAGATGGCGGATAGCCGCTCTTATCTCCCGCGTTACAACGACAATACGTCTGCACTAGAGGAGACGGAAGCTCAATTGGCCAAGGTCGAGGAACGGCGCGACAGCACTGGCGCCAGATTGCTTATGCTGCGCAAGGCGCTAGAAATTCGCGATGTATGGCTGCAATGGAGTGCTGCCCGTCTGGAATTTGCCGGATTGCCGCAAATTCAATCTTTTCCGGAGGAAGGGGCGAACCGCCTTCAGGAGCTGGAAGCCGAGATTCGAAGCGCGGCAGCAGCTGCCGAACGGATTGAGCGGCTTCAAGCGGAACTGATAGCAGAACTGGAACAGAATCACCCGGACCCCATGCTGGTAGCCCAAGGTCCGGTGCTGGAGCGACTCGACCGTCGTCGTAGCATCTATGAGGACCGCCGTCTAGAACGCCAGCGGCTTACAGGGGAGCTTGATGGGCTGCTGGCGCATATACAGCGCATCTTGCGGAGCATTGATCCTGCGTGGACTACAGCAGAGCTGGCGACATTCTCCGGTGCGGCGGGTGACCGGGAGGCGGCGCGGCGCTACGCAGCGGCGTTCGCGAGCTATGATCGCCGCATGGAAACCCAGGGCGCAGCACGCCAAGCGCTGCGTTCCCGGCTTGCGGCTGCGGCAGCATCGCTGCAGGCCGCAGAGCGGGCCCTGGCGCGAGAGCAAGCGGCAGGCGCCGAGACCTTCGCCGCGCTGCGACCGGCCAGCGCACGGGAAGTGCTGCAGCTCTGGGATGAGCTGCAGCAGGCCGCGGAGCGCTGGCGCGAGGCGAAGCTGCACGGCTTGCAGCACGGCGCGGGAAGCGATGAAGCCATGCGGGCCCGCATGGCTTCGCTCTACCGGCGCCTGCTGCTGACCGGCGCAGCCCTGACCGCGCTGCTGCCCGCGGCGCTGTGGCTGACCGGGGCACCGCCGGTCAGCGCCTGGATCGCGCTCGGCCTGCTGGCCGCGGCCGATCTGGCCCTGTGGGCCGGCCTGCGCGGAGCGGGCCGGCGTAAGGCGTCCCCGCCAGGGTATGGCGGGGACGGCGGAGATGCAGCCGCTGAGATGCTGCGGCTGCGGGGGCTCTTGCTCTCCGGGGCGGAGCCGGAGAGTGGCCCAGAGGGACGACCGCTGCGCAGGTCGTCCGGAGGCCCTGCCAGCCCTGACGCAAGCGGGCTGGAGGCGGGCATGAGGGAGCTGCGCAGGCTCATGGATGCCTGGACCGCCTGGCGGCAGAAAGTGGATCGCGCCAGTGATGAGCGCGAGGCCTGCCGCACCGAGATGGAGAGCCTTGCCGGGCAGGAGCAGGCACTTGCCGCTGAGATGCGCCAGGAAGAAGCGGCCTTCACCGATACGGCTGGCCGATATGAAGCCTGGCTGCGAAGCCACAAGCTGCCGGAGGGTCTGTCGCCGGAGGGTTTGCCAGAGATCTTCAGTGCTGTGGAGCAGGGGAATGAACTGCTTCAACAGCAGAGCAAGCTCCATCTACGGCTTGCACAACTGGAGGCGGAGTGCGTAGCCTTCGAGGATGAGGTATTGGCTCTTATGGAAGATGCGGGTTCCTCAGTAGAAGAAGTCGCTGCCTCTGCTTCGCAGCCCGAGATGCCGGGATCGGAGAGTGGAGAGCGGGAAGAATTGGCCCGGATGATTCCCGGCTGGCTGGAAGCCAGGAAGCTCGCTTGGGACGGGCTCAAAGCAGAGCTGTTGCGGCTGGATGATCTAACTTCCAGGCTTAGATCGGCAGAGGGAGAATATGAAGAGGCCCAGCTGCATTTGGAGCGGCTGAATCAGCGCCGCCTAAGTCTTTTGGAGCAAGGAGGCGCTGAGGACAGCGAGGAGTTTCTGCGCCGCTCGGCGGCAGTTCAGCGCCGGGGCGAATTGGAAGGGAACCTTCGCCAATGGGAACTGGCCATGTTCGGTGGCTGGAGTCAAGAAGGAACTAAGGAACTGCTTGCTCTACTGGATACGCTGGATGCTTCTGCGTTGGAGCAGGAACACTCAGTTGCAGAAGAGCAGGCTGCAACGTCAGAAGAAGAGCGCAGTAGTCTCCTTCAGCGACGAGGGAAGCTGCTCCAGGAGAGAGAATACCTGAAGGAGCGCTGTCTGGAGGACACGGTTCTCCAGCAGCTGGAGGAACAACGGTCCGCACTTCGTCTCATTGCAGGGCAATATGCGGTGACCGCAATTACTGCGGAACTTATCGGCAGGACGCGGAGAATTTACGAGCAGGAGAAACAGCCGCAGGTGCTGCGGCTGGCCTCGGTCTATTTTAACAAGCTGACTGAGGGAGAGTACCTCAGAGTGGTGATGACTCTGGGGCATAAAGAGCTCAAAGCGGAGCATCGGACAGCGGGACTGCTGGATAGCGGACTGCTAAGCCGCGGAACTGCGGAGCAGCTCTATCTGGCATTGCGGCTGGCCCTGGCG
Organism: Paenibacillus sp. NPDC056722; assembly: GCF_042790635.1. Classification (NCBI taxonomy): domain Bacteria; kingdom Bacillati; phylum Bacillota; class Bacilli; order Caryophanales; family Paenibacillaceae; genus Paenibacillus; species Paenibacillus sp. NPDC056722. Next base: position 106,375 of record NZ_JBHTYV010000013.1, read on the forward strand.
GAGACGATGGCTCGGCAAGCCTGTCTCCCATTACTGTTCGACGATCTCTTTGTTAATTTTGATGAACAGAGGCTGCATGCTGCGCTCTCATTGCTTGGCGAGCTGTCGGCGACCCGACAAATCGTAATGATGACCTGTCACCGCCATGTCGCGGAAGCTGCGGGGGTGCTGATTCCTACGGCTGCTGTTATTTCCGTGTAATTCGTGAAGCTGGCTTCAGCTTGGCTAAAGAAGTCTCATCTCTGCCAGATTCGGGCTTCGGCCCTTCTGGTGGCGGGGAGATAGGGGTGCGCATCAGCTTGAATCCCCATACAAGTGCTAGACCGCCGAAAATGGGATAAAACACGGACAAGAGAGAGCTGAATCCGAATTGGCTAAATAGGTAGCAGGTTAACATGAGCAAAGCGATAATTACATCTTGGGATAAGGGCAGCCTCTGTTTTAACTGCGCGGTAACACCGTAAATATCCGCCACAAATGTGCTGAAGATTTCAAGGAAGATTAGCAGCAGGTAGATCGTTTGGACCACGGCTCCAAGTCTAAATGCGATGCTGCCCATTGGAATTTCGTACTGCATGATTCCGGGCATTTGCGAGCTCATGGCAAAATGCGCTGCCAGCAGTAAGAGACCTATTCCAGCCCCGCCCAGTATACCGCCCCGCAGCAGGGCCTTCTCGTCTTCTGTCTCCCGGGCAAGCGGTACAAGAACAGCCTGTGCCATCCCCAGGTTAAATGCTGTATACAGTAATGGAGACAGCCAGGCAGAGAACGTGCTGGTGTCCGTCTGGAGAAACAGAAAATATTCAGCGCCCGGTTGATGCATCGTATTAATCACAATAATCAGAGAAAGAGCCAGCATGAGTGGAACAACGGTGCTGTTCATGTGAAGGATACCAGAGATGCCTCGTGTCAGCAGCAGATAAGACCCTAGGATGGTGAGGATTAGTCCAGCCTGATAATGAAAACCCAGATGCTCCTGAAAAATGGCTCCCGCACCGGCAAGCATAATGCTGTTTACGCCAATCAGAATCACCATGGTGAACAGGCTGATTATACTGCCTGTCTGCTCGCCAAAGAGGTGGCGGTTGAAATCCTCATAAGAATTCGCCCGGATCCGCCGGGCGAGCACCATCATTTTGGTGCCAAGCCAAATAAACAGTATAGTGGAGCACAGGATCGTGATCAGTGCCCAATGACCGTAACGGGTAAAGAAGCGGAGGATTTCTTGCCCGGTGGCAAATCCGGCCCCTACGATAGTGCCAATATAAGTGAATGCGATCTGTAAGGTGCGAAGATGGGTTTTCACAGCTTTCCTCCTTGTTTTTGGGATCCTCTGTCAGGTGCTTGAATGATGTATCACAGCAGAGGTGCCTTGAGAGTGGTTATTTTGGAGCGGTAATGGAGCAGCGGATTGCAGGATTGCCTTGTGTACTCTATATAGTACAGGTTATGATGAGGAACAGAAGGACATGACTTCTGACGTATTCCTTTGTGTGGAGTGCGCGGGAAGATATGGATTATATAAGTGTATTGGAGGTTCAAAGTCATGGAAGTGTTGAAAAAGCGGATTTTGGAGGAAGGTATCGTCGTTTCGGATCAGGTGCTTAAGCTGGATGCTCTATTGAATCACCAGGTAGATCCCGAGCTGACGATGGAGATGGGACGGGAGTTTGCCCGGAGATTTAGCGATAGCGGGATTACTCGTATAGTAACCGTGGAATCCTCCGGAATTGCCGTGGCATTTGCCACCGCCTTGGTTATGAATGTACCGCTCGTCTTTGCACGCCGCAAAAAAACACTGCTGGCCGATCCCGATGCGCTGTGTGAGAGAGTCCCTTCGTTTACCAAGGGAATAGTTACCGACATTATGCTTTCCCGTCAATTTGTTTCGCCAGAGGATAAGATTCTGTTTATTGATGATATCATCGCTAATGGAGATGCGGCGCGGGGATTGATCAAAATTATTCAACGTTCCGGCGCAGAATTGGTTGGCCTAGGGGTCGTTGTGGAGAAGAGCTTCCAGGCAGGAGCGCGCACCATCCGCGAACAAGGTATTCGTCTGGAATCCTTAGTCCGGATCAGTTCCCTAAATGAAGGAACAGTTGTCTTCGAAGACTAGAAGGCAGTGGAAACAAAACACAAGCCTATTTTCCAAACAACTTCTTTTCACCCTATGATTTTTCCTTTATAATAAAGCTTAGACATAGGAGAGGAGGCGTCACAATGGGGAAAGAACCGGTGACAGAGCAATTTTTTATTGATAAATTAACCGAGGCCAAGGATCACTTCGAGCGTGCGCTGGATTGCAAACATACGGAGTTTGACGATCTGTACCCCTATATGATTGAACATCCTCAGTTTTTTTGGTACAAACGCTATGTAGCTTGGTCGGAGTTGTTGACCATTACAAGCTTGTGTGAAGAACTGACCTACGCCTGGAGAGAGAAGTTTACGGCGAACCAGGTAGAGTATTTGGAGCAACGTGTGATGTCCGCTAAAGTTCTCGATTTCTGGTTTGAGAAGAATGAAGCGCTGATATAAGGAACAGACACAGGAATAACGGATTTACGAGCAGGAGACCCAGGTGAATTCTCATTTGGGTCTTTGTTTTATGAAAGGAATTCGGATAAGCTATCGTAGAAGGGGGAATGACCATGATTAGCGATGAACAGCTAGATGCCTACCGCATCTCCGGTGAGAAAGTACGTGTGGTACGCGACGGCATTGCCAGCAACGATATTAGAGGAATCGTACTGGCATGGGACGAGTCTCAAGTGATGATTCGCCGCCCTAACAGAAATGTGGTCAAGCTTGATCGAAATTACTTGATTCAGCCTGCCAAGGAACCGAGAAGAGATCCCGATAATATATAGTAATGATAACTTAAACAGCTCCCTGGCCATTCATCCTGGCAGGGAGCTGTTCTGTGTTCCGGGGAATTCCACAGGGATTATATAGATAAAGCTAACTGTACCACATCTTCTTCTCGGGAGACCATGGAGGAGTCCGTAGCAAGGCCGAGATAGGCACGCATACGAAGCATCATCTCTCTGCGGAAACAGGGCCAGAGGATATTCATCTCTCCGATATACCCTCTGCAATTGTATTGTGCTTCTACACCACGTTGATCCTGACGCACGGTGTTGATCTTCAGATGGCGGGAAGTCAGCTCACGATTCACCTCCTGCAACATTAACGAGGCCTTCTTGGCAGCGCCGGAGACAAGCTCTATATAGAGCTGAGGTGTCTTGAACAGACCGCTCTTGCTGATAACCCGGCAATCGCGTTCAAATACTTTATGGATAAATGTTAGCAGCAGGTAGCTTCTCACAAGGGACAGTTCATCTTTGGTAATTTCTTCGGTTGAATTGGAGTTGTTACGCTTAGTAGTCGCCATTATAAATCACCTCATTTATAGTATGCGAACCTTTGTTCTCATTATACATCTTTTCCACTAATAAAAGCAATAATTATACAGAAAATGTTGAGTGACATCATTTTTAAAAATTAGTTGACGATGATCATATTCGCATGGTAAGATATCTCTTGTGTCCAAGAGAATGTGGACTTCATAATATGCGGTCGTGGCGGAATTGGCAGACGCGCACGGTTCAGGTCCGTGTGGTAGCAATACCGTGGAGGTTCGAGTCCTCTCGACCGCATCAAGTTAGTAATCAAAGAGCTCTTGAATTTGTCCTTGTGGCAATTCAGGGGCTTTTTGCATAATCGGAATAGTGACATTACAAAACTAAGGGAGGGTGGAGATGACTCCGCTTCAAGAACGCGAGGAAGGACCACAGCATAAAGAACTGCTCAGCCGTGTCTGGATCAGGTTGGAAGACTGTTTCCGAGAAACGGAGCGTTCGACTTACCGTCTGTTGTATGAAACTGCTCCTGCTTATGTGCTTATTGTTGCTGCCAAGCGGCACGGCAATATCGTCATTAATGGCATGTTGTACCCGCTAACCCCTCATACCGTATATATCGTGATGCCCGGGCAGCGAGTGGAAACAACTTATGATTCAGATGGGGATCAAGTGCTGTATCGGTTTCATGTAGAAACGGATACTCCCGAAAAATATGGTGCTCAGCAGGGGCGTATATTGCCGGATCTGGCCCGGGTGAGCGTGAATGCAGACACACTGCTACTGTCTTTCTGTGAGAAAATAATGTTTCACTGGCATACGGACGATGCTGCAGACCGCTTTGTCAGTCAGGCGGGATTTCAGGAGCTCTTGCATCTGTTGTTCAAGAACCAAGGCCAACACGAGGCTGCGCTGGATCAAGTGCGTATGTATATAAATGATCATTTTCGAGAAGGGATCACGGTCGATCACTTGTCTGAGCTTGCCGGTATGAGCCGGTATTATTTCATGCGGTCATTTAAAGACCGATTCGGTCAAAGCGCTATGGATTATCTGACAGAGCTTCGCACGAATCAGGCTAAAAGTTTACTGGATGAAGGCCAATCCCTGCAAGAAGTTGCTGAAGAGGTCGGTTACAGGGATCGCCAGTATTTCAGCAGCCAGTTTAAAAAGCATGTAGGAATGTCGCCAAGTATCTATATTGCGAATCGAACCTGCAAAGTAGCAGCATATAGCTGGCCTAATGTCGGGCAACTACTTAGTTTACAGATCATTCCGTACGCTGCTCCAATTGATCAGACCTGGAGTGACGATTACCGCAAGAAATACCGTTTTGACATTAAGGTGCCTTTGGGACATGACTACGATTTCAATAGGGAAGCCTTATGGAGAGCAAGGCCAGATCGGATTGTTGCACTAGATGAAATGGTTCCCGATGAAGAGAAAAAGAAGCTTCGTCAGATAGCGCCTGTATTGTTCCTACCCTGGCACTCTGTAAGCTGGAGAGAGCATTTGAAAAGGACTGCCGAGTTTCTGGACCGGGATAAGGAAGCAGAGAGCTGGCTCGGCCGTTACGATAAGAAAGCTGAAGTCATTCGGGAGAATATTCCTTATTCGTTCAGGCAAGGTGGCCTGCTTATTCTAAATATCTTGCCAAGGGGATTTGAGGTTTGGGGAAAGCGTGCAGGTACAGTTTTGTACGACGATCTGCAGATCCATTGTGCAAGAGGCGTGGAACACATCGAATTTACTGAACAGGTTCAAGCAGGGCAGCTCGCATCATTCGATGCGGATATACTGCTTGTTAACGTAATGAAGGATGGGCAGTCGCTAATGAACTGGCAACGGCTTCAGCGGTCTGAACTTTGGCAGCGCCTGAAAGCTGTCCGGAACGGTCACGTGTATCAGACTTCGGGCCAAGCTTGGCTGGCTGAACCGATTCTGGAGTATACGGCCAATCGGCATTATGATTTCTTGCAGGAGCTTGAACAACTATTTCGTGCACTATAGCCCGAGAAAAGTCGGCATCTTTTCATATTCCCGTTGCTGTAAGTGTGTTGTATAATGTCCTAGTCGATAATGATAATCAATATCATTATTAATTACAGTGACGGAGGGAATACGATGCATCAAACAGAGAGATCCAATGGCACAATACGGGGTGTCCATAGGGGGCAAAGCAGCTTTCGGAACATGGCAGGGCTAATGATCATACTGCTGCTGACCTTATTGGTTAGCGCTTGTGGGAATAACACGAATACGGGGGCCAATGAGAAAGCAGCAGCCTCTACTGATGCTTCTGGTTCAGCACAGGGAAATAATTCGTCGCAGACGGAATCCGCTGAGACGTTAACGATCAAGCATGCCTACGGGGAGACTAAAGCTCCAACACACCCGAAGCGCGTCGCCGTGATTGGGCTTGAAGATATCACCCTTTCATTGGGGGTTCCAATGGTGTACGCCTATGGATTCGACGGCTATTATCTGGAAGACAAGCTCAAAGAATTGGGAATTCCACTGTCGGGAACCGCAGATATGAAGCCGAACCTGGAAGCGATTCTGGCGGCGAAACCAGATCTTATACTTCTCCAGCAATATTTTACGGATCAAAGTGGATATGACGAGCTGAGCAAAATTGCTCCGACAGTTCCTTATGCGCCAGATGATTGGAAGTCCTCGATCACCGAGATCGGAAAAATAACTGGCCTCGAAGATAAGGCACAAGCTGTGATCCAGGCCAATGAAGATAAAATCAAGCAAGCCAAGGAAACCATTGTTTCCGCAGTTGGAGCTGATAAAACAGTAGTCTATATGCGTCCATCAGACAAGGACCTGCAAGTGTTCTTTCCTAGCTTTGCACCCCTGATCTACGAGAAGCTGGGGTTACACCCCGATGCCAGCGTTGAGGAATTGAAGAAGGCCGCAACGGATGATTGGGGGATTAATACTTCGCTTGAGAAGCTGCCTTCCATAACCGCAGACTATGTGTTTGCCATGTATGGTGGCTCTATCAGTACGAAGGAAGAATTCGATAAAGAAGCCGCTGCTACTACAGAGGTTGAGAAGCTGGGTCTTTGGAAGGCGATGCCGGCTGTTAAGCAAAATCACGTATTTAAGGTGTCGGCGAGAAGTTGGATGTCTAGCGGTCCAATTGCGGAAGGCAACGTCATTGATGATGTTGTAGCTGCGGTTACAGGCAGCAAGTAGTAGGACTAACTAGAGCAATAGCATCGAGAACCGCGTACAATAAAACGGCGTTCGATGCTATTTTTGTATCCATTTTAATATCCTATCTTAATATCCAATTACATGCCGAGACGGTTACTAAAACAGCCTTACCCGCGGGTATTCCCCGCGAGCTTGCTGTCGGATGGCAAGAACATAGCCAGCAGTCCCAGCAGTGGCAGGAAAGCACATATCTGAATGACAAAAGACACGTTTGTCAGATCGATCAGCCAGCCCATAATAACTGAACCGAGTCCAGCCAGGCCGAAAGCTAAGCCAAAGAACAAGCCGGATACAGTGCCGATTTTACCGGGTAGCAGTGCTTGCGCATACACGATGATGACCGAGAAGCCGGACATCAGGATGGCGCCGATCAGACCGCAGAGTATGATAGACCAGAATGGCGTTGCATACGGCAGCAGCAGGGAAAAGGGAGCTGTACCGGCAATGGAGAACCAGATAATCTTTTTGCGTCCGAACCGGTCTGCAAGTGGTCCCCCGAGTAAGGTGCCGAGCATCCCGGCAAATTGGAGAGCGAACAATGGAATCTGCGCATCCTCAAACGGGCGTTTAAAGCGATCCATATAATAGAAAGAGTAGTATCCGGTCATGCTGGAGATATATACGAACTTAGAGAAGAGCAGCACAATCAGCAAACTGATCGCCAATGCGACGAAGCCGCGGGGATGCTGAACTGCAGCTGCAGCCGTTTGAACCTTCTTCGGTGCTACAAGCTGCTGCTTATACCAGCGGCTGACGGCATATTGCAGGAAGATACCGAGGACGGCAGCGAATGCGAACATAATCAGCCCTCGTGTTCCGTAAGGCATAACCAGAAAACCGACTGCAAGTGGAGCCAATGCCTGGCCGGTATTACCGCCTACCTGGAAGACGGATTGGGCCATCCCGTGGCTTTTACCAGCAGCCAGATGGGCAACGCGCGAGGATTCCGGATGGAGTACAGAGGAGCCGATACCTAGCAGCATGGCTGAAATCAGCAATCCTACGAAATGGGATGAATAGGCCATACCAATAATACCGATCAATGAGAACAGCATTCCGCCGGGTAGCAGCAGGGGCATCGGCCGTTTGTCCGTCAGACTCCCGATGAACGGCTGCAGCACGCAGGCGGTTACGTTAAGCATGAAGGCAATCCAGCCGACTTGGGCGAAGCTAAGGTCGAGCGTTTGCCGCAGTAGCGGGAAAACAGCTGGGACAGCGGACTGCATCGCGTCATTCAGCAGATGGGCCACCGTAACGCCGATCAAGGCGTACACAGAGTACGAGCGGGCCACTGCCAGGGCAGGGCTTGAGACAGTTTTCATAACAATCATCCTTTGCTTGTTTGTCTTATTCGGTAGCTTAGCGCATTGCCGGATGATCTGTCGTCGCGATTGATGCTTTTCTTTTGAGCATTTTTTGCTATACTGAACTCGGGTGAGTGACCATGCAGATACACATGACAACTCCACGGCTGGAACTGTGGAGAATTGAGAATAGTTTTATTAACGAAAAGCATCGCCATAATAATATGTACCAGATCACCGTGCCTGTGTACGGTTCCTGCGCTTTCGACTTGGAGAATAATTCCTTCCAGCTGGAGAGAGGGGAGGCGCTGATCAAGTCCCCTAATGACAGTCATGCCTTTGAGATTAAGGACGGGGAAGGTGTGGTTGTTATCCAGCTGAAGGACTTCATGGAGATTTGGGAACTGGACCGCCCATGGGAGCCTGTTATACAACAGCGTGTGAATGGGGATGAGCTATTACGGCAGCACCGCAAATGGAGTGTAGCCCTATGTTCGAATGACGGGACAGAGGCAGGCTTTATTGAAGAGACGGAATTGGAGATCATTCACTATTTGTCCCGAATCCTGCGGGGGAATCACCAGAAGGATTCCAATGCTACCGTACAGAAGGGGCTTCCGGATTGCGAGGACCCGCATTTGGTTCGGGTGCTGGAGTATATGCGGGATTGCTATATGAAGCCAGTTTCAATAGAAGAGCTTGCCGGAATCGCCGGGATGAGCAGATATCATTTTATCCGTTCCTTCAAAGCATTGATCGGACGTTCTCCTTACCAGTACATGCTGAAAATCCGGATCGACGAAGCCAAGCGGCGGCTTCGCTCTACGAGACATACCGTGACCGACATTAGTCTGGATGTTGGTTTTGCGAGTCCAAGTCAGCTTTATCGTGCCTTCCAGAAGTTCATAGGCATGTCGCCTGAGCAATACAGGCAGCAATTGTTTTAAACAAGTATGTTAAACAAGTGTGTTGGGGCTGTTCTATAAGTCATGAAAATGGCTTACGGGAGCAGCCCTTTTTCTATTCCTTTAAGCAGCATGTGCCTCAAGGGCCTGAATATGCGAAGTGATGGTTGATTGGGTGTACACCAGATCTCTGCAGCAAAGGTATAGCTACCATATTCTATGGTATTTGTGAAAGTAATATATCATTTTTATCAATAGTTGATTTCATATATTTCAATTTTACTGATAAGTGGAAATCCCGTAAGGTGGAGAAGTGGGATGCTATTAATCCGTATAAAGCGCAGGAGGAGAGCCAGAATGATTACAACCTATGAGGAACGTTATAAGCAGGGGATTATTGATCTTGTGCTGGGTGTGCAGAATGATGAGTATGAGCTGGGAATCTCGATAGAAGAGCAAAGTGATATTTTGGATATCCCGAATTGCTACCTTAAGTCTGGAGGGGGATTCTGGATCGCTGTGGATCAGAAAGACAGAGTGATCGGTTCTATAGGACTGATGAAGAAGACGAACGAGGTGTTCATTCTGAAGAAGTTTTTCGTGTACAGCGAGTATCGTGGCAAGGAACCGGGAATTGGAAAAGCTCTTTTTGAAATCCTGATAGAGTTTGCCAAGCAACAAGGAGGACGGACGGTTCTGCTAGATACCCCCTACACGGCCGATAGATCGCATCAATTTTACAGAAAGAATGGCTTCAAGGAAATCACCACAGCTGAACTGCCTGTAACCTATGAATATCCGGACAGGAATTCGTTATTGTTCCGACTGGATTTAAGCTGAATGTGTGTGATCTCTACGTCTAACTTTGATGGAAAAGATTTAATGCTTCATTATCAGGTGTATATGGCTTAAAATGATGCAGGGGCGAGTAGCCCCTCATCATGATGGTAATGGAGGCTTTGTTTTGAACAACGTTAATTCGGAGTGGGCGGAGTCTCACTTTCCTTTATATACGGCTGCCCAGATTCTTTCGTTATATGGAACTTCTAATCAGCCCATGCATAAGATCCATGAGGACTTTACAGTGCTGATTGCTATCGCAGGCGGCAAGGGGGTACTGCGGCTGGATGATCAGACCTTTGAGCTGCAAGAAGGAAGCATTATGCTGATTCCGGCACAGGTTCATGCGGCATTAGTTACAAATTCCCTGCAGCCACTTCACGCGTACAAGCTTTCCATTGGCATCTGGGAGCCACCGACCTCTCCGCCTGCAAGTTCTATGGTACGGAGAAGCGAGGTGCTGGGTGGTTCGAACCTTCACTTTTTTCTTTGTGAACCTGATATTGTGGCCAAGGTTGAAGAGCTTTATCTTTACCGTTCACCGATCCATGAAGCCCGGCATGTGAAGAATCAGATTGTTTTTCATCAAATTATTGCGGAGCTGCTGGAGCGGGAGGATGCGAAGTATGCGGTCAGTGACCAGCCGAGTATGGATCGAAGCATTACCTACCTGGAGAATCATTTTAGCGAAAAAATAACACGAGAACAGCTGGCGGCGCTGGCCGGTATCAGCAGTTCACATTATTCTATATTATTTAAACGCCTGACCGGATTTTCCCCCCAGGAGTATCTATCACGCTTGCGCGTGCACCGGGCGATCGAGCTGCTAATCAGTGGTTCGGGTACCCTTCGTGAGATTGCGCAAAAGGTAGGTTATAAGGATGAATTTTACCTGAGCCGCCGTTTCAAGCGCCAGACCGGGGCAGCGCCTTCCGCTTATAACCGCAGATCCTCCTTGCCGCGCGTAGCCGTTGTGCTAACCCCTTATGCCAGTCATCTGTTGCTGCTCGGATTGGAACCCGTTGTGACGATTGCAGAGAACGGTGAATATGTGAATATTGCCGAACTGGAGAAACCGCAAAACATGAGATTTATTAGCGCAGATGCTTCTCCTGAGCAGCTTAATTCGGTGTTACTGGAGACAAAATCTGAATTGATTATCGCGGCGCAGCAGCATTTGCACAGGTTTGGCTTGAATCTAGGGCATATGCGGGCGGTAGCGCCGGTGATTGAAATATCTTGGATGGAACTAAGCTGGAAGGAGCATTTCCGCCTTATTGCACAGGCCATCCAGCGTAGTGAAAGAGCCGAAGAGTGGCTCGCGATGTTTGAGGAAGAGGAACAGGAGGCTCGTCTGCAGGTACAGGAAAGCGCAGTCGTGAAGGAAACGATTACGATTCTGATTCTGCGTCCGGAGCAGATGCAGGTATACGGCGCTCGAAATGTAGGATATGTGATGTACCATTCGCTTGGGCTGAAGCCCCCGGCCAAAATCGGACAGGAGATAGAACGGCTGGGTAATCAATTTCATTCCATTCCTATTGAGCTGGCGGAGCTTGCCGATTATGCGGGTGATCGTCTGCTTGTTTTTGTATTCCCGGACCCGAAAGGTTCTTTCGCCCATGCCGATGCTATTCTTCAATCCTCATACTGGAAGGGGCTTTCGGCGGTTCGGAACGATAAAGTGCATCATCTGGACATCGATGAATGGATCCCGTATAACCCCGTTTCTATTCGTCTACAGTTGCAACGTGCAGTGGCATTATTTACCGGCATTCAATAGTCCAAGCTTCTTTTCCAACAATAAGCCATGGTTTAGCGAAATCAGGCTTACTATAATAGGTTATGAAAATGAAACTCATTATCAATGAGAATATTCATTGTACATAGTCATTATAAAAAGGGAGAGAGTCATCCGATGAAAAAGCTTTTCGTACCGGTAATCTTATCTTTAGTAGTTATTCTGAGCGCCTGTGGTGCTAATCAAACCAATAATGCTGAGAAGAGCGTGAATAATTCTTCCTCTGAGGTGTCCCAGTCCTCGGGCGCAGCGCCAGCGGGAACCTTTACTTATCAATCTGAGAACGGCCCCGTGGAAGTTCCTTCACATCCGCAGCGCGTAGTTGTGCTGACCAGATTCTTAACAGGAAATGTGATGGCGCTTGGTGTGCCGGTAGTGGGCGTGGACGAGATGTCCAAGGAGAACCCAAGATTTAAAGATGAGCTGAAAGACGTTGAGGCTGTTACGGATGAAAGTCTGGAGAAAATCATTGAGCTGCAGCCGGATCTCATTATCGGTCTTAGCGATATTCAAAACTATGACAAGTTAAAGCAAATTGCTCCAACCGTCACTTTTACATATGCTAAAGTCGATTATTTGACACAGCAGCTTGAAGTGGGGAAATTGTTGAATAAAGAAAAAGAAGCACAGGCCTGGGTCGATGAGTTCAAGGCACGTTCCGAAAAAGCCGGCGAAGAGATTAAAGCGAAGGTTGGCGAAGGCGCAACGGTGACGGTAATTGAGACCTTCAACAAACAGTTGTACGTGTATGGATATAACTTTGGACGTGGTACAGAGCTTCTATACGGTGATCTTGGCTTCAGTCTACCTGAGAAGACGATAGAAGCAACAGCGAAAGACGGTTATTTGGCATTGTCTACGGAAGTGATGAAGGATTATGTAGGTGATTATATTATCTTCAGTAAAAATGCCGATGAGGATAACAGCTTCCAGGATACTCAAACCTACAAGAACCTTCCAGCTGTGAAAAATAATCATGTCTATGAAGTGGATGCCAAATCATTCTACTTCAATGATCCGCTGAGCCTGGAATATCAATTGGATTTCTTTATCAAGAGCTTTCTGAACAAGTAACCAATGAGAGATAAAAAACGTTCAGTCCCATTTTTCTATAAGCTACTTGGCAGTGTGCTGGTGCTCGTCGTCTCCTTTGCTATTTCGATGGTATTGGGAGCTAAGGAAATAACGCTGTATGATCTATGGCTGGCGCTAACTTCTCCGGGTGCGTCTAGTGAGAATGTTCTCATCCTGCGTGAAATTCGTATGCCGCGTGAGCTGGCTGCGATGCTAGTCGGTGCCGCATTTGCGGTATCCGGCTCCATTATGCAAGGCGTAACCCGTAATCCGCTTGCGGATCCTGGCCTGCTGGGTTTGACCTCCGGAGCAAATATGGCGCTGGCTGTGGCCTTTGCATTTCTTCCGGGAGTGGGCTACTTCGGCATTATGCTGGCCTGTTTTATCGGTTCTGCATTAGGTGCGGGCCTGGTCCTCGGACTTGGCTCCATGCGACAAGGGAAACTGTCTCCCATCCGCATCGTGCTGGCGGGAGCAGCTATTTCCGCCTTTCTGTATGCCATTGCAGATGGCATCAGTATTGTTTTCAAAATATCCAAGGACGTCTCGATGTGGACCGCCGGGGGATTGATCGGCACAACTTGGGGACAGCTACAAGTGATCACACCAGTTATTGTGATAGCAATTGTGGTGGCAATTATGTATTCCAATCATTTAACCATTCTTAGCCTGAGTGATGAGATTGCAATGGGACTGGGGCAAAAGCTCGTCCGGGTCAAATTTATCCTGTTTACTCTGGTCGTTCTGCTGACGGGGGCGGCGGTAGCGCTTGTCGGAAACATTGCCTTCCTGGGGCTGATGATTCCACACATTGTCCGCATGATTGTTGGCACCGATTACCGGTACATCCTGCCGTTCTCCGTGTTCGCTGGCGCCAGCTTTATGCTGTTGGCCGATACGCTCGGCCGTACTATAAATGCGCCCTATGAGACTCCGATGGCAGCTATTGTAGCGATGGTGGGCTTACCCTTCTTCTTGTTTGTCGTACGTAAAGGAGGCAAAGCACTCTCATGACATTGTCCGCTCTTGTTCGTAAACAACGTCTTATTGTGTTGATCAGTCTGGGGCTTATTGTCCTGACCGCTGTAATCAGTATGGGCGTAGGCTATTCGTCATTGTCTTTTAACCGACTGATCCCTGTTTTATCGGGTCATGGCACGTTCAAAGAAGATTTTGTCCTGTTCTCTGTCAGACTGCCGAGAATTCTGATCACGCTGCTGTCGGGGATGGCCTTGGCGTTATCCGGGTCGATTCTGCAAAGTATTACCCGCAACGATCTGGCTGATCCGGGCATCATTGGGATTAATTCCGGGGCAGGCGTAGCAATTGCGATCTTCTTCCTGTATTTCCCGGTTAAAGCTGGATCATATGTATATATGCTGCCGCTCGTGGCGTTTCTCGGGGCATTAATTACAGCCATACTCATTTATATTTTCTCCTACAGCCGTTCCCGAGGTCTTGATCCGACTCGTCTGATATTGGTTGGGGTAGGTTTCTCTCTGGCTTTGTCAGGGATTATGATCGTAATCATTTCTTCGGCGGAACGCTCTAAGGTGGATTTCATTGCGAAATGGATCGCGGGGAACATATGGGGTACGGATTGGCCGTTTATATGGGCATTGCTCCCGTGGTTAATTCTGCTTATTCCGTTTACACTGTTCAAATCCAGGCAGCTGAATCTACTCAATTTGAGTGAGGCTTCGGCGATTGGCGTTGGTGTTCATTTGGATCGGGAGCGTCTGCTTCTTATCGTGGTTGCTGTTGCTGCGGCGGCATCTGCAGTATCAGTCACCGGAGGGATTGCTTTCATCGGTCTGCTGGCTCCGCATATTGCGAAAGCGCTGGTCGGACCACGTAATCAATTATTTATTCCTGTTGCGGTGCTGCTCGGCGGGTGGTTGCTGCTGCTGGCCGATACGGTCGGACGCAATCTGGTCGACCCCGACGGTCTCCCGGCAGGCGTCATGGTGTCACTAATTGGAGTACCTTATTTCGCTTATTTGCTGCTAAAAAAATAGGATTGATACATGCCCGTCTCAGCTGAAGCTGAGGCGATTTTTTTATAGCTTGTAGCAATTGACAGGAAAATAAATTAAAAATATAATGGTCATAGCAACTATAATCATGTCTACTATATTGGAGGCAGCATTGTGCAATTAGAAAAGTATATTGGCGTTGTTGTGCAGCGAGCCGCCCTGAAACTGAATAGCTACTATCAGAAAGTTGTTAATCCCTTCGATATCACAGTAGAGCAATGGGAGATTCTGGTTGTTCTATGGGAGACGGAAGGCATCACCCAGAAGGAGCTTGCCGAAAGGTTGCAGAAGGATCAGACGAATGTTGCGCGCATGCTATTCAAGCTGGAGAAGAAGGGATTTGTTCATCGGGTAACCCATGAGCTGGATCGCCGGGCACTGCGAGTCTATTTAACGGATAAGGGCCGGGAGGTAGAGGATGAGATTATGGAGCCTTCACTGGAGGCTTACCTTAAAACGGTCGAGGGGCTGACGGAAGAAGAGGTCGAGACGTTCAGAAGAGTGCTGGCTGTTATGCATAACAATGTAAAGGACTTATAACGGATACCGTCCCTTAGCGGACGGCAAAGCCGTTTCTACTTGTAAGTTCCTTTTTTAGCACATATACTTGCCATGGCAATTAGTGACTAGACAACTAAATGGAGGGTAAAAGAATGGAAACGAACAAAAAAGAGCCGGGAATCTTCGATGCCCCTTACCGGGCGTTAACCACTGGTATTATCATTGCTGTAACTACAGTCGCTTTTGAAGGATTAGCAATTACAACTATCGCACCTAATCTGGCAGGACAATTGCAGGGGCTGCATTTGTATGGCTGGATATTTAGTGCCTTTTTGTTATCACAAATCATCGGAACAATGGTCATGGGACAGCAGATCAATAGAAGAGGCGTTTATGCGTCATTCATCATATCGTTTGTATTCTTTGTGCTTGGTATTGTGATTGCGGCGACGGCATGGAATATGCCTGCTTTAATTGTAGGAAGAGCGTTTCAAGGTTTTGGTGCAGGGGCGATCGTCACTTGCGTGTATTACAGTATTTCATTAGGATATCCCGATGAGATCAGAACCAAAATTCTTGCAGCATTCTCCAGCGCTTATATCCTGCCTGCATTAATCGGTCCCTATGTGGCGGGGCTTGTGGCGGAATATCTATCCTGGAGATTTGTATTCTGGATGGTGATTCCTTTTATCGTTCTGGCGGTTGCTTTGACGTTACCTACTTTCCGCAAATTCCAGGTTAACCGGGAAGCGGAAATTTCTAATGGTAAGAAGGAAGGATACGCTGTACTGTTGGCCGCCGGTACGGGAATGCTGCTGAGCGGATTAGGTTCGGTAACGGAGTGGAAGGGAATTCTCCTCTCATTAGCCGGGATCGCGATTATGATTCAACCGCTGCGGAAGCTGCTGCCGGAAGGGACGATGAGGTTAAAACGGGGCTTGCCGACAACGATTGTTGTCAGAGGTTTGTTCGTAGCCTCCTACTTCGCAACAGAAAGTTATGTGGTCTTAGCGCTGACGGAAGTAAAAGGATTGTCCGCTCATTTTGCCGGATTAATTGTTGCAGCTGGTGCGTTGAGTTGGTCAGCAGCAGCTTGGTTACAAGCTAAATTAGACGCAAACGACAGAGGAGCAGGAAGACAGAAGCGCGTTGTAATTGGTACTGGTTTGATGATTGTTGGGGTTGCTATGGTAATAGTAGCTATATCCTCATCTTGGGGCGGCATTTGGACCGCTATATTCTCACAGATTCTCTCTGGTTTTGGTATCGGTTTGGCGCATCCAACGACTGGAGCTATGGCCTTGCAGCAGGTTGAAGCAGGAAAAGAGGGTGAGGTATCCGCTAATATCCAATTTACCGATGCGTTCAGCCCAGGGTTAAGCATTGGAATAGGGGGGGCCTTGATTGCGGTGAGTGAAACTTTTCAATGGGGCATTTTGAATGGGGTTATGCTCGCTTTAGCAGTCCAGCTATTATTTGTAATTCTAAGCCTTGCATTTTCTTTTCGTGAGCTCTATGTAAGAGGTAGACTATAACTGGAAGAGACAGACTTTTATTATTTGAAAATAGGTGGAGCAGGAGGATCGTCAGATTCTCAGGCTTCACCTTTTTCTATTATTTTAAGATACAATCTATTTACAATATGGTAACAATACCTTAATATTTCACTTACAAAAGTTAATATAATTAATAATGTCGGCTGAATTGTGCGGATGCAGTTGGACCGATTACAACAGCAGGAAGAGGGATGCTTATTGATCAATTGTTAAACCCCTTGGCGTTAAGGTAAATATCATCATTTTCAAAAAGTTTTAGCTACATATGACATTAAGAATAGGGGTTTTGCTCTAGTGTTTAATTTAATGAGTAAGTACAGGAAATGGATCAGCGCAGCCTTAATTGTGATGATTCTAGCTGTAACCATCCTGCCGAATAGTGGGGTAGTCAAAGCTGATGCGGTAGCGCCGGAGGTTGTCGCCGGCTGGACCTTCTCAGCGGCTAATTTGGACACAGCGACCAGCGGTATTGCTTCCAATATTAATACCGCCAAGCTGAAGTTAAGTAGTGATAGAAAAGCTACTTATTCAGCAACAGGTAACACGATATACAAAGACGGCTGGGCTTCCGGAGAATACTGGGAGGCACAACTGAGTACATTAGGTTACTACGGATTGACTCTTTCTTCAAAACAGTATGGTACGAGTACTGGGCCAAGAGATTTTAAGATTCAATATAGTCTCAACGGCACGGACTTCTTTGATGTTTCCGAAACATATATCTTAACCAGTACGATCGCGCAAAAAGATTTTGATCTGCCAAAAGCCGTGGAGAATCAGCCTGCGGTATATATCCGCTGGTTAAACAATTCTTCAGCAGCGATTAATGGTACAGGAACAACTGCTCCTGTGAATGGCAACAGCAGAATATCGGACATTGTTGTCAAAGGTTCGCAGCAACCACTCGGTCCTGTCAGCGTAACAGGCGTTACGTTGAATACTGCGGACCTTGCTCTCTCTGTAGGTGGAAAAGGGACGCTGACAGCGACGGTCCAGCCGGCGAACGCAACAGAGCGTTCTGTCAGTTGGAGCTCTAGCGACGCAACGGTTGCCACAGTGGATAACGGAGTTGTAACTGGGGTGAACGAAGGTCATGCCACGATTACAGTTACCACTGTTGACGGTAGCTTCCGGGCTACAGCAGAGGTCAATGTAACCGCTGGACCCGTTAAAGTAACGGGCATTACGTTGGATAAATCCAATGTTAACTTGACGGTTGGAGCCACTGATCAATTGCTCGCAACGATTCAGCCTTCAACTGCTGCCAACAAGCAAGTAGCCTGGACTTCTTCGAACGCGGCAGCTGTGACTGTCGATGCTCAAGGAAAGTTGAAGGCTAATGCACAGGGGACATCCGTTATCACTGTTACTTCACAAGATGGTGGTTTTACCGCCACGGCATCGGTGAATGTGACTACAGCCAAAACGGCAGATCCGGTAGCTTCCAAAATCACCTTGTCTACTTTGACTAATGCTTCAGGGACTGCGGGTGCCGTAGCTGGCAACTCATCCATCAAGTTGTATTTCGCGGATGACACACTAGCGGGAACAACGACAGCTGCTGCAGACGGATCGTTTACGCTTTCGTTCAGCAATGCCGCTTCGAAAACGTCCTTTTACATTGTGGCACAAGAAAACGGCAAGGACCCGAGTAATAAGATCGCGGTAAGCTTCGCAGGGAGCAACTATAAACCTGGCGATGTTGTTTTCAGCCAGATCTATGTAGGCGGCGGTAATGGAGGCGCGTTCTACAAAACAAAGTTTTTTGAACTGTACAACACAACAGATCAGGATATTAACTTCAACAATCAGTGGGCCATTGGTTATACTTCGGCTACAGGAACAAGCTTTAGTGCTGGAACGAAGTTGACCGGTATCATCAAAGCTCACGGCTATTATCTCGTTGCAGGCAACACGGGTGCAACAGGTAAGGATTTACCGGTTAAAGAGGATCAGACAACAACGCTTAATCCAAGTGCATCTACTGGTGGTATTTTGGCCATTACGAACAGCACGACCTCAATAAGCAGTCAAGATGATCCGAAAGCCATTGACATTGTTGCTTTCGGTAACGGAACGAACCCAAGCTTCAACATGAAAACCGATCATTGGGGCTCGCCATTCTTTACCACCAGCATTTCAAGCGGGACATTGCTTCGCAAGACGGACCTTGGTTCCGATCCGCGGGGAGTTTTTGGCCTGCGCAATGGTTACTTCACGAAGAATCCTTTGAATGATTTTGTATTGAACTCTCCGAGCAGCACCGCTAATCCGGACGAGATCGTGATCAGAACTTCGAAATCTATGGTTTCACCGGATGTTTCCAAAATTCGCTTTGTAAATACAAGCGGAACTGGAAATGTGACGGGTACCGCAGGTTCAGTACCTAATGCATCATCGGTAAGCGCATATTTCCTGAACAACGGAACTTTGACGCCTGCAGGACAAGTTACTGCGGGAGTGGATGGTGCCTTTGCGCTGAATATCACTAACGCAGGGCAAAACCAAACGATATATGTAACTCATAAAGATTCGTCCCAACCGGCACCTAAAGACAGCGCCTATGCACGTGTCGATGCTGCAGGTAATCCGGCAGCAGTGCTTCCAATCACAGATCTTCGTGCGAACGATGACAAGGGATTCCTGCTGAATTTGGGATACGAAACGACGATTGAAGGTATTGTGACCTCCGCTAACCAAGCCTTGGGAGCAGAGAAAACAAGCTTTTACGTACAAGATTCAACAGGCGGTATTCAAGTCATTGGTGCTCAGGACTCTTCCTCCATCGCGCCGGGCACTAAAGTAAAGGTTGCCGGAAAGCTGGTGTTTGTTGCCGGGGCGACTCAGTTGGTTGCTACAGCGATTACGAATGAGGGTATGGAGGCTGTGCCAGCTCCAACTGCTGTCAAATTGGATGCTATGAGTGTCTACGAGAAGGTAGAGCCACTTGAAGGCAACCTGATTTCCTTCAGAGGTAAGGTAACCAACATTCCATCAGAGGGACCTGACTATAATGTTACGGTTGCCGATGATGCGGGCAATACAGCTGTCGTGAAGATTATGAAAACTACAGGGATTGATATCAACAGTGCATTGTCTCTGGGAGACGCATATAACTTCACAGGCATTGCCAGTCAATCGAAATTAATTTCTCCATACACAAGCGGATACTTTATACTGCCGAGAAATGCCGCCGATATCAAGGGGGATTTGCAGTTTAATCATGTTCCTTTGACTAAGGCCTATACCGGCCTGGATGTGTCAATCAAAGCTTCGGCTAAGTATGCAGACTCGGTGACTCTTTATTATAAAAATGAAGGGGAATCGTCGTACCAATCCATTCCTATGGAAACGGCCGACAAAGTCAATTACAACGTCAAGATTGATAAAGCTAATGTGAAGACATCTAAAATCTACTATTACATTGTGGCTGAAAGTGTTGGACAAGAGCCTCGCAAATCTGGTGACGAAGCTACCCCTAACGCGGTAGAAATCGTTGAGGATAAAGATGGTCCAGAGTATGCGGGTGAGCTTCCGGCGAATATGGACACCATTGAGACGAACCATCCGGTTGTATCCGTAGATTTGGACGATCCGAATGGAGTGGATATTTCCTCACTGAGCATCTCTATTGACGGTAAGGATTTCACAGCCAAAGCAGTCAAGTCCGAAACCCAAATCAAGCTTACACTGACCAGTGAAGATGATTTGGCAGTGGGCGTACACACTGTTGTGGTTAGTGCGAAGGATAAATTGGGCAACCCTTCGTCGACCCAATGGTCGTTCGAGGTTATTCAAAGATTTACAGGCGGTAATCATTACCGGGGAACGACACATAACCATACGAATATATCCCATGATGCCAAAGGATCTCCTGAAGATGCTTTGAAAGCAGCGGAATTTTATGGCTATGATTATTTTGCTTTCTCCGATCATTCGCACGATATCGATGCTAGTCTGACTGGTACAGACACGGTTGATCATAACGGCATGCCAGAACGTAAAGGTGGCTCGGATTGGCAGTTGACCAAAGATCTGGCGAATCAATACACCAAGGACGGCAGCTTTGTCGTATTCCCTGCTTTTGAAATGACATCGACCACTTGGGGGCATTCCAACGTGTTTGGAACAACCAACTTTATCGATCGTGTTCAAAATGGCGGTAAGTATCAAAACCTGCAAAGTTATTATGCATGGACACTGACCTATGACAATATCGTGGCGCAGTTTAACCACCCGGCTATGTCGGCAAATGCTTTTGACAACTTCATTCCTTATGATAAAAATGTCAATAGGCTTTTCACGATGCTTGAAGTAGGTAATGGTTCCGGTAACTATTCTTATGTTAATGCTGAGAATAAATTCTTCAGCGCACTTGATTTAGGCTGGCATGTGGCTCCAACTTATGGTGAAGATAACCATGATGGAACCTGGGGAAAAACGAAGAAACGGACGATTATCGTAGCTAACGATCTGTCTCAGGAATCTCTCTTGGAGGCTATGCGTAAAATGCGCGTCTACTTCAGTGAGGATCCGAATTTCTCGCTGGATGTGCTGGCGAATGGTTATTACATGGGGTCTACAGTAGATTCGAAGAGTCTGCAGTTTGACATCAAAGGTAGCGATCCGGTTCTAGAGAGTGCTACTGATCCAAAATACAGCTACATCAAGACACCTTCAGACGATAATATCGCGAAGGTTGAGTTAGTAACGAACGGCGGAAGAGTAATAGAAAGTTATGTTCCTAAGGACAATTCCACTTCTTTCAGCTGGAACCCTAGCGTCAATGTTGTGGGTGGCCAGCAGTGGTTCGTTGTTCGAGTAACACAAAAAGATGGTGATCGAACCTATTCTTCCCCAATCTGGTCGCAAGAAGATCCGTTGGCTGTAAGAGTGAACGATCTGTCCATCGTAGAGGGAGCGGCAATCGCAGGTAATCCGGTAACCCTGAAAGCAGGGATCTCTAATATGGGTACGATTAACCTGAAGAATATTACCGCGCATTTCTACTATGACAGTATTGATGCAACACATCTGATAGGGGATGCAGAAATTCCTTCGTTAGATTCCAATCAAAATGTTAATGCAAGTGTTATTTGGGCAAATCCTGTAGCCGGTAATCACAAGCTGATTATCGTATTATCTTCAAGTGATGGCATTGATCTAGGTGATAACAAGTATGAACAGATGGTTGATGTTAAAGCTCCGCTCGGCATTACGCTGATGATCGATGCGACTCATAAGAATGAGAACACATCAACGGATACGGGTACCTACGCTAAGAACCTGACAGATATGACTCTGAAGCTTAAACAACAGGGTTACACAGTCGTAGAGAATACTACTTCTTTGTCTGATCAGCTTCTGAATAATGTAGGCGTGTTGATGGTAACTCACCCTAGCACTGAATATTCTGCGAGTGAGATTGCTGTCATCAAGAACTTCGTTGATCGCGGCGGTTCTCTATTGCTAACGGAGAAAAGTAATTTCGGTGGAACCCAGCAAACCGTGAATTCTCTGTTGAAGGGTGTAGGTTCAAGCATTTTGGTCAATAACGACGGGGTGTTTGATGAGACGCCAGCAGGTAATTTCTGGTCGACTCCATTGACTTCTAACTTCTCAGTACGTCTTCACTTAAATCCGGTAAGCAATGGACTAACTGACTTCATTTCATTGCTGGATTTCTATAGTGGTGCGAGTTTAGCGGCGAATGACGGTTCTGGAAATAAAATTCCGCTTGCCAATAGCAGTACAGTGACTGTTCTGGCTAGTGGTAATGAATCGACATTCCAGGATGCACCTCAATTGAAACCTGACACCGTTTCGTATAATGTGTATACGGCTAACGGTAAGAATGGTCCGCCTCTGCTAGACGTAAAAGGCGGTAGTAAGATCCCGCTTGTAGCTTCAGAGCAACTCGGCAAAGGCCGCATTTTTGTAGCGGGTATGAACATATTTAATGACAAGCAGATGACCCAAAACGACGGACCTACCAACAATGCTCCATTCGCATTGAAGGTTGTTAATTGGCTGGCTAATCGTGAAACCAAGATAACCCCAATCGCGGAGGTTCGTAAGCTTCCTGAAGAAACCAATGTTGTAATCCAAGGTAAAGTAACAACGACTGCCTTCTATGATTCAGCCTTTATTCAGGATGAAACGGGCGGCGTGGTAGCCTTCAACGATGTTCCGGACGGCGCGCTTCAGCTTGGGGACACAGTACGTGTCTACGGAAAAATTGGTTCGTTCGAAAATGAAAAGGAACTTATCTTTGACAGATTCGATAATAGCATTGTAAAGGTTAGCTCTGGGCCACCAGTTGAGCCGAAATTGGTTAGTACAGCTGCTTCTGTCTCAGATGAATACCAAGGACAGCTTGTGCAGGTGAAAGCTAAGGTAGTTGATATTGTTGATGAGAGCACGTACATCCTCAATGACGGCTCTGGACCCGTTACTGTATTTGTAGACGGGTATATCGTCAACAAGACTGGTGAAGTTGCACCGATCAAAGTTGGAGATACGCTACTGGCCACGGGCTTGAGTGGTAAGTACTCCAAGGGTGACCGGATCCGTGTTCGTGACACGAAGGAACTGATCGTGGACAAAACGAACATACCAGTAACCGGCGTGACAGTGAAACCAGCTACACTGAACTTAAAAGTCGGTGAGAGCGGACAGCTTGAAGCGGTATTTGAGCCTGCTACGGCGAACAACAAAGCTGCAACCTGGAGCACAAGCAACAGCGAAGTAGCAACTGTGGATGCCAGCGGTAAAGTCACTGCTATTGCGGAAGGAACAGCCATCATCACAGTCAAGACTGAAGATGGCGGATTCCAAGCAACAAGCGAAGTAACGGTAACACCGAAGGATACTCCAGTAACGGGTGTAACCCTGGATAAAGCAACGCTGAACCTGAAGGTTGGAGAAAGCGACGAGCTAAAAGCGACCGTAACTCCTGATACGGCAAGCAATAAAACCGTAACGTGGAGCACAAGCAACGCTGACGTAGCAATTGTGGATGCCAGCGGTAAAGTTACTGCTATTGCGGAAGGAACAGCCACCATTACAGTAACGACTGAAGATGGTAAATTCCAAGCAACGAGCGAAGTAACGGTAACACCGAAGGATTCCAGCGGAGAAAATACTCCGGTAACGGGTGTGACGCTGGATAAAGCAACGCTGAACCTGAAGGTTGGCGAAAGCGACGAGCTTAAGGCGACTGTAACTCCTGATACGGCAAGCAATAAAGCCGTAACGTGGAGCACAAGCAACGCTGACGTAGCAATTGTGGATGCCAACGGTAAAGTTACTGCTATTGCAGAAGGAACAGCAACCATCAAAGTAACAACTGAAGATGGTAAATTCGAAGCAACGTCCGAAGTAACGGTAACACCGAAGGATTCCAGCGGAGAAAATACTCCGGTAACGGGTGTGACGCTGGATAAAGCAACGCTGAACCTGAAGGTTGGCG
>NZ_JBHTYV010000013.1:130553-157543 GCF_042790635.1 Paenibacillus sp. NPDC056722
CGAAAGCGACGAGCTTAAAGCTACGGTAACTCCTGATACGGCAAGCAATAAAGCCGTAACGTGGAGCACAAGCAACGCTGACGTAGCAACTGTGAATGCCAACGGTAAAGTTACTGCTATTGCAGAAGGAACAGCAACCATTACAGTAACGACTGAAGATGGTAACTTCCAAGCAACGAGCGAAGTAACGGTAACACCGAAGGATTCCAGTGGAGAAAATACGCCAGTAACGGGTGTAACCCTGGATAAAGCAACGCTGAACCTGAAAGTCGGCGAAAGTGATGAGCTTAAGGCGACCGTAACTCCTGATACGGCAAGTAATAAAGCCGTAACGTGGAGCACAAGCAATGCTGAAGTAGCAACCGTGGATGCCAGTGGTAAAGTTACTGCTATTGCGGAAGGAACAGCCACCATTACAGTAACGACTGAAGATGGTAAATTCCAAGCAACGAGCGAAGTAACGGTAACACCGAAGGATTCCAGTGGAGAAAATACTCCAGTAACGGGAGTGACCCTGGATAAAACAACGTTGAACTTGAAAGTCGGCGAAAGTGATGAGCTTAAGGCGACTGTAACTCCTGATACGGCAAGCAA
Source organism: Paenibacillus sp. NPDC056722 (assembly GCF_042790635.1). Lineage (NCBI taxonomy): Bacteria > Bacillati > Bacillota > Bacilli > Caryophanales > Paenibacillaceae > Paenibacillus > Paenibacillus sp. NPDC056722. Next base: position 131,148 of record NZ_JBHTYV010000013.1, read on the forward strand.
TAAAGCTGTAACGTGGAGCACAAGCAACGCTGACGTAGCAATTGTGGATGCCAACGGTAAAGTTACTGCTATTGCTGAAGGAACAGCAACCATCAAAGTAATAACTGAAGATGGTAAATTCGAAGCAACGTCCGAAGTAACGGTAACACCGAAGGATTCCAGTGGAGAAGATACGCCAGTAACGGGAGTGACTCTGGATAAAACAACGTTGAACTTGAAAGTCGGCGAAAGCGATGAGCTTAAGGCGACCGTAACTCCTGATACGGCAAGTAATAAAGCCGTAACGTGGAGCACAAGCAATGCTGAAGTAGCAACCGTGGATGCCAGTGGTAAAGTTACTGCTATTGCAGAAGGAACAGCCACCATCAAAGTAACAACTGAAGATGGTAAATTCCAAGCAACAAGCGAAGTAACGGTAACACCGAAGGATTCCAGTGGAGAAAATACTCCGGTAACGGGTGTGACGCTGGATAAAGCAACACTGAATCTGAAAGCCGGCGAAAGTGACGAGCTTAAGGCGACCGTAACTCCTGATACGGCAAGTAATAAAGCCTTAACATGGGGCACAAGTAATAGCAAAGTAGCAACAGTGGATGCCAACGGTAAAGTCACTGCGATTGCGGAAGGAACAGCCACCATTACAGTAACGACTGAGGATGGTAAATTCCAAGCAACGAGCGAAGTGACTGTGACTAAACCGGACACCTCCGGCGGAGATGAAGGTAATAACGGCAACAACAGCGGCAGCAACCCAGGTACAGGAAGCAATGGCAGTGGCTCTAATGGATCAAGCGGCAATACCACCCCTGGTAATGTTGTCGACAACGGTTCGGGCGCTAGTTCCAGCTACAAAGTATCCTCCGGTGACCTAAACAATAGTGCAAACGGGGTTACGACCGTTGAAGTTCCAGCGAATACGACGGAAGTAAGTCTTCCTGGAAATACTGCAGATCTGATTAAGCAAAATGCGTTGCAAATCAAATCTGACGCAATTACGTTAACCGTTCCGTCTGAGCTGCTGAAGCAGCTGTTCAGCAAGCTGTCGACAGAAGAGCAGCAGAACAGTACGGTTACGTTGAAGCTGTCGCCTTTGAGTAATCAAACAGCAGTCAGCATAATCAACGGCAGCAGTCAAACAGCCCATGCAGGCCTGAAACTGAGCAGCGATATCTATGAGCTGACGCTTTCGATTCAGACAGCAAGCGGCCAGGCGATTAATCTGTCGAAATTCGATCAGCCAATTACGATCCAACTGAAGGTTGCGGCAGATACGAATCCTAAGCTGGCAGGAATCTTCTATATTTCTGATGGCGGATCAATTGAGTATGTGGGAGGCACTTACGCCAACGGGTATATGACAGCCAAGCTTACTCACTTTAGTAAATATGCCGTTCTGGAATATACGAAGTCATTCGTGGATGTTCCGGCAGGACATTGGGCGGCAGATGTGATTAAAGAGCTTGCAGCTAAACAACTGGTGAACGGAACCAGCGACAGCACATTCGAGCCGGAACGTAAGGTTACCCGTGCCGAATTCACTGCGATGCTTATCCGGGCGCTCCATCTTACGGATAAAGGAACCTTGGCATTTACAGATGTGAAGGACGGTGATTGGTATGCCGAGGCCGTAGCTATCGCTGTCAAAGCGGGCATTGTCCAAGGCAAGACCCAGACCCTTTTCGATGCCAATGCGCAAATTACCCGTGAGGAAATGGTCACCATGTTGATGCGGGGATATGAAGTGGTTCATGGTCAAGTTACCGTAAGTAATCCTACTTCATTCAGCGACGAGGCTAAAATCTCTGCTTGGGCCGTACCATTTGTTAATGCGGCCTCAGCGAACAAGCTGATTCAAGGACGCGAGGCAGGCAAGTTTGATCCGAAAGGAATTACAACCCGTGCCGAAGCGGCGCAGGTCATCTATAATCTGTTGAACAACTAATATCATAAAGGCACAGGATGGAAAGCAGGATGCCCTTCTTTTGAAAGGCATCCTGTTTATTTAAGAGGAGGAAAATCATGCCCAGGCTTCAAAGCGTACGTCAATTATTCATCTGTTTTGCATTAATATTACTGCTAATACTTCCGTTTAATCAGCAAGCCGATGCACATGCGTATAGTGCCAGCTACACAACGCTTAATCTGACCAAGTCCTACACTGAAATGACTTATTCAATTGATGAACTGTCCGTGATCGAACTGGCTGGTGGAGATACAGATCAAAATGGAATGCTGGATGAACAGGAATTCGAAGCAGTCAAAGATCAATTCCTCAAGTTACTTGAGCAGGATATTACTTTGAAAATAAATAACGAGCCGCAGGCATGGACACAAGTGGAAAGTGTGGTTATGGATCGTAAAGGGGATGCCACTAAAGCCATCATCAAATTAAAATTTCCACCGGTGTCGCCGGCCCAGTCCATATCTTTGACGGATCGATTGTATATGAATAATAAGGCTACTGAGAACTATGTGGATCTGATCACGATCAATTATGGTCAACAAAAGAGCACCGCAGCATTATCCGGCAGCAGCCGGGTCTGGGCAATGCAGCTCACGGACACAGAATATGCAAGCTTGCAGCAGGATGGCGAACAGGTACAGTCTAGTGCTGCCGACAATTCATCCTCGTCGACACAGACAACTGACGAAGATGCTGAGCAGTCGGCTTCTGGTTGGGTATCGTTTTTCAAACTGGGTATGAACCACATCTTGTCTGGTTATGATCATCTATTGTTCCTGTTCTCGCTACTGATCGCCAGACAAACCTTCAAGCAGTATGCAGCGATGATCACTGCCTTCACCGTTGCACACAGTATTACTTTAACCTTGACCGTGCTTGGCATCATTAATGTTCCTTCTATTATTGTGGAGCCTGCGATTGCGCTTAGCATTTGTTTTGTTGCGATTGATAACATGGTCCGTGAGCGTGTAAGCTACCGCTGGGTATTGACCTTCCTGTTTGGACTCATTCACGGGATGGGCTTTGCTGATATTCTTAAAGAAATGGATCTTGTAAAAAGTGAGCTTGCCGTTGATCTAGTTAGCTTCAACCTTGGCATTGAGACCGTTCAACTTATTTTGGTCGCTATCCTTTTGCCGCTTCTGGCACTACTGCATCGTTGGAAATATTCGAGACGGGCGGTACTGGGATGCTCAACACTGGCCTTTGCGCTTGGTGGTATTTGGCTGGTTCAACGCTTGTTCTTCTAATTCATGAACGAAAAAAGGTGAAGTTAAAGTGCAAGAGACGGTAATGCGAAATAAGTCATCCAAGTGGAATAGTTACATCGTGCTGGGACTCTCATTGGTGACGATGCTCATCCTATACTTCTTTTCTACTCAAGAACCTGGAGCGCTGCTGCAAAATGCCAAGCTACAGTTATTTAAAATGATGTTTGTCAGCATTATTATCGAAGCGATGCCATTTATTCTCATCGGGGTGATTATTTCAGCGTTGCTGGAGGTTTTTGTATCAGAGGGGACCATTAAGCGAATGATTCCCCGCAATCCAGTGCTAGGAATTATCACAGCCAGCGTGATCGGTATTATTTTTCCCATTTGCGAATGCGGGATGGTTCCTGCGGTTCGTCGTTTAATTCAAAAAGGTATGCCATTATATGTCGCGACCACTTTTATTGCGGTAGGACCTATTTTGAATCCGATCGTTTTCTGGTCAACCTTCACGGCATTTCGCAACCGGCCGGAACTTGTCTTTTCCCGTATGGGACTAGCTTTCCTGGTGGCCCTTGTCTTGGGACTGATTGTCTATCGTTTCGTACACCCGGATCAGCTGAGGCACAATAGTTCTTCCTCGCACGGAGGTCATGTTCATCATGTGCATTCGGAGGGTAAGACTTCAGCTGCACGTCCTTCCTTTAGACAACGGATGATGGAAGTCATGCATCATTCGATCAGCGAGTTTTTTGATATGGGCAAATATTTGATGTTCGGCGCATTATTGGTTAGTCTGCTGCAGACCTTCGTTCCCAAGGAAAGCCTGGCGGCATTAGGTCATGGACAGGGAAGTGCGAATCTGTTAATGATGGGGCTGGGCTTCGTGCTGTCACTCTGTTCGACATCGGATGCATTTGTGGCGCAATCGTTCACGACTAGCTTCTCCGGGGGAGCGCTCGTTGCATTTATGGTGCTGGGTCCAATGCTTAATTTGAAGGGTGTACTGATGATGACAGCTGTGTTCAAATCCAGGTTTGTCGTCGTGTATAGCGTAATGGTGATTATATTCGTCTATGCAGGCACTTGGCTGCTTGAGAAGCTGCTGTTGCAATAGGAAGGGGAATCCGAAATGGGAAAAACACGCACGTTGGTACATGATTCATTAAAACTGCTGATCCTTATGGGATTCACCGGTTACATGATTTATCTGGCTCTCACGGGTGAAATTCTGCTGTATATCGCACCACATCTGGTAAAATACACGGAGCTCGCGGCTGCCGGTCTATTCCTATTCACCCTGTTTCAACTTTACGTTCTAATTCGCTCTCGTACTCAGCCTATGGTTGCTTGTAGTTGCGATCATGGTCATGACCATGGTCACGATCACGATCACGATCATAGTCATGATCATGGACACAGCCATGAGCCTTCCAAATCAGTTTTGAAAAATGTGATTATGTATGGCTTATTCATTTTGCCGCTAATGCTGGGCGCATTTCTGCCTAGTCAGGCTTTTGCAGGCTCCCTTACTAAGGGCGGTTTTCAACTAGGAGGAACAGCAGCCAGCAGCAATAGTATCCCTGAGGATCTAGCTGGGCTTGTCGGAACGGAATCTCCGGAACTAAAAGAACGGTTTATATCGGACAAGTACAACCGGGATTATGCCAAGCTAGGGATGATCTTGTATCAACAAGATATCATTGAGATGAAGGATCAGTGGTTTATCGAGAGGCTCCAAGCGCTGAATTCCTTTGCAGATAACTTCGAAGGCAAGACGATTAAGATCAAGGGCTTTATCTCTCGGGAAGATGAATTACAAGGGGACCAGTTTATTATCAATAGAATGGCTATGACGCATTGTATCGCGGATATTACTCCTTACGGGATTGTTGCCGAGAGTGCGGACGCGAGCAGTTTTGCCAATGATACATGGGTGGAGCTCACAGGAACCATTGATAAGACAACCCATCATGGCCAGACTGAAATTAAAATCATGGTCACGGATAGTACCCCTTCAACTGGACCAGAGATTCCTTATATTTATCCAGACTGGGATTTTGCCTCTAAGCTGTGAATCTACAGTGCAAGAATAGATTAAAGATGGAGTGAATGTGCTATGCTGCTGAATACAGGCGGTCTTGTATTGATTCTGCTGATTACGATTTACCATATTTATTTTTTGGTGCAAAGAAAGAGCGGGCTGACTGGGAAGAGCGGCATGCTGCTAGCTTCACTGTTTGCTCTTCTTGCAGGACTTGCAGCCGGGATTATTGGGGCCCAAACCTTTGATTTAGAACTGGGGCTGTCCATGCTGGTCTGCGCATTGTTGGCTGCTGCTGCAGGAGCGGCTCTAGGGTTTCCATTCGGTCGGCAATCTGTGATTAATAGTATCCTCTCCGGTGTGATTGGCGGTACATTGGGGACGGTACTAGGAAGTTTGTTCTTTACTTCAGGACGAATTGTTTTGTCTGGGGTCGTTCTGTTCATTCTGTGCTCCTTCCTCGTGCAAAAAATGGGCGATGTATGGATCAGCAAGCCGCGTCCGAAAGCGAAGAAAGCAAACACAGTCAAGAAAACAGCAGGTAAGGCTACCTATACAAGCACTATTCTGCTAACAGCAGCAACGATCATTGTTGTGGGAGGCCTGTTATTGCAATATGACCGAATTGCTGTAGGTTCCATTGGTCAGCCCATATCTCAGACCGCAGTATTTGATGAGGACAACGATATGCAGGTGGCTACTATAGAGGTATCAGAAGCGGGGATTACTCCTAAGACTACTGAATTCATCGCCGCCAAAATGATCAAGGCCATAGTAAATGTCAAAGGGTCTGTAGGAACCGGGTTAACTCTCGTATCCAAGGACTTGAATTTTAACACTGATCTAAAAGAGGGGCAGAATATCTTTGTGCTCAGTAATCCTCAGCCTGGTACTTATGAGATTGAGATCCCGGCCAAGAATTATAAAGGGACCTTCATTGTCAAAGCAGCAGAGAAAACCAATAGCATAAACAATCCATAGTCTGATTAAGCAAGGCATGGAGAACGTCCGTAGACACGCGATAGAGGTGTTTGCGGGCTTTTTATTTGCTCAGAAGTATTTTGTTTGCCCAAAATCATTTATAGATAGATCATTGACAATTCGAATTCTAATAATTATATTATGGATATAGATAGAATTCTAACAGTTGAAGATCTTACGAAGAAAGAAGCGAACGAAATGGAGAAAAATCAATATTACCTGGAAGCTGCACCTGTCCGAAAAGCGATCACACATTTGTCTATTCCCATGATGATCGGGATGTCTGTTGGTACGATTTACAATGTGATTAATGCTTATTTTATCGGCCTGCTGCACAATACAAGCATGCTGTCAGCCATCACCTTGGGCCTGCCGATTTTCACCGTGCTGATGGCCATTGGAAATGTATTTGGCGTAGGTGGAGGAACCTTTGTCACACGTTTGGCGGGGGAGAGGGAGACGGAAAAAGGGAAGCGAATTGCTGGCTATACTTTCTATAGCAGTATTATTGCAGGCCTCCTGATTGCTCTCCTTGCTTTTCTGCTGGTGAATCCCATCGTCCAATTACTTGGTGCGGATGCTGCCACATTGGCGTATACTAAAACCTATGTCTTGACTCTGTTTGCCGGAGGATTCGTCGTTGTTCTTAATTTTGCATTGGAGCAGCTAGTGCGGTCGGAAGGGGCCTCCAAGGAGTCGATGTACGGCATATTTATTAGTACGGCGCTGAGCCTGATTTTTGACCCGTTATTTATTCTGGTGTTGAAATGGCATGTAGCTGGAGCGGCGCTGGCAATGGTTCTGGCCAATGCAGGGTCCGTGATCTATTACATCTATTACTTGGAAAAGAAGAGTGAATATCTGCGAGGGTTCCTGAAGTCATTTAAAATTTCCATTAAGGATCAGTTGGAAATCTACAAGATCGGGGTATCGGAGCTATTGCAAGCTGGTTTTCTCATTGTGAGCACACTTTTGCTGAATAACTATTCCATACTGTATGGAGACAGCGTTGTTGCCGGTTTCGGTCTGGCGCTACGGATCGCTCAGGTGCCGGAATTTCTCGCCATGGGATTGTTCTTAGGCCTGATTCCATTCTTCGCTTATAATTATTCCAGTAAAAATATTAGCAGATTCAAAGCAGGCTTTACCTATGCAGCACTTTATATTGGCGGGATCGCGATACTATTCGTGGGTCTGGTGTATCTGTTCAGAGAGCCTGTTATCCAGTTCTTCTCCAACGATCCAGAGGTGCTGAAAATAGGGACCTACATCGTAGTAGCGATGCTCATATCCGCATTGTTTAATGGTTTTACAGGATTGTTCACTAGTGTATTTCAAGCCACAGGTCAAGGACTGCCAACGATGATTATGTCCATCACACAAGGTGTTTTGTATATACCGGTCATCGTCCTGTTACATTCCATATTCGGACTGCACGGCGTTATCTGGTCCATGACAGTTACCGAAGTGATCACCTGTGTGATGGGACTGCTGTTATTTATTCCGTTTAATAAAAAAATAAAAAAATCCTTGCATTCTATCTGAAAAAGGCGTATAGTCTTATGTACAGGCGGTAATGATCGTCGGTACATAATTTGCGGTCGTGGCGGAATTGGCAGACGCGCACGGTTCAGGTCCGTGTGGTAGCAATACTGTGGAGGTTCGAGTCCTCTCGACCGCATTATAGTTTGAATGAAATGAGCTTGTAAACTGACCATTAGGGGAGTTTACAAGCTTTTTTATTTGGTAAAAGTATTCAGGCTATTATTTGTGTTTGTTCTTTTTTTGTTGGATTGTTTTACAATTATTACATGCGTTATTTCTTTACTTCTTTTATACTTGATTGTAGAATTAAACAACATGTAAATTATACGCATTTACTTCATATATACAAAAAGGAGAGCGTACTTGTGAACACTGAAAATTGCGTTACGACTGACCTGGATCTAAAAGATACCGGTTTTGGATACACCTTATCACTGATAGGTGGCAAATATAAAATGATTATTATTTATTGGTTAGCTGAACATAAAGTTATGCGACATAATGAGCTAAAAAGACGTATTGGAACCATTTCATTCAAAACATTGGGGATTACGCTAAAAGAGCTTGAGGCCGAAGGCATCATTATCCGTGAGGAGTACCCGCAAATTCCTCCGAAGGTGGAGTATTCTTTGTCGGAACGCGGGCGCTCGCTTATTCCTGTCCTTGATAAAATATGTGAATGGGGAGAGAGTAACCGTCCAGCTCTTTTGGCTAAGTGAGCTAACAATATATTGTATTCATTAAATTTGGCGATCCGCGAGCGGGTCGCCTTTTTATATACCTTTTTTGTCTATAACACTCTCTAAAAGGTTCACTACTTACCTAAAAGTGCATACTTACTTTAATAATTCCCATGATATATACTCGTTCTCGAGCCGAAAATAATATTCACAAGAAAAGAGTGGTGGGTTTTATGAAAACATTAGTAGTTATAGCGCATCCAAGTATAGAAAGTTCAATTATTAATAAAAAATGGTTGGAAGAGTTGAGAAAGCATCCTGAAGAGATTACTATACATGAGATTTACAAAGAATATCCGGATGAGAAAATTGATATTCAGAGGGAACAAGAGCTGATCGAAGCTCATGATAATTTGATTTTACAATTCCCAGTTTATTGGTTTAATTGCCCGCCTTTTCTAAAGAAATGGCTGGATGAAGTACTTGCAGATGGATGGGCTTATGGCAAAGGTGGAGATAAGCTTAAGGATAAGAAAATAAGTTTGGCGGTCTCTGCCGGCATTAAATCGGAAGATTATTCGTCTACAGGCAGATACAATTACACCTTAAGTGAAGTATTACGTCCTTTTGAAGTTACTATTCTCTATACACATGCTGACTATCGACCGTTTTACGCATTTTATGGAGCGGAACATAGTCCATTAGATCAAGAAGTTGAGTTAAGCGCTCAAGAGTATATTCATTTTATTAATTCTTTGTAAGTAAAATAAGAAGTTCATAAGTTTGCTCTTGCAGCGGCTTATGAACTTTTTCTATATGCGATCACGGATGATGAGATACAGGACTAGAGCAACAAATAGCGCTAAGAGTACCCAGATTCCGTCACGGTAAAGCAAATGTCCGATTTCTTCGACATGGCTACCTACACTCCGCCCCAGTATGAAAAAAATCGTCGTCCATACAAGTCCGGTTGTGTAAGAGAGTAAGGCGTAGCGACGAAACGACATTTTATTGAGTCCCATAAGATAGGGCAGGACATGCCGGATGACCGGGAAAAAGTAACCGATGCAGAGTGAGAAGCTGCCGTATTTCTGTATCAATTTTTCCGAGAATACAAGGTATTTATCCATCTTCTTTTTACGGCGAAGTTTATCCAGTACAGTGGCCCCCAGCAGGCGGCCAAGCACATAACCAAGTGATAACCCCGAGATGACTCCCAAATAGGTAACAATGAAGGCAGGAACCATATGAAGTACGCCGTTTGAGGTAACGCTGCCTCCAGTCATGACAATAACTTCGTCGGGGATGGGGAGACCGATAATCCCGAACCAAAGGGCAAGGAATAAAGCGGCATAGCCAAACTGCCCAATAAGCGATATAAGCGTGTCATAGCTCATTTACAGGCAGCTCCTTCTGCTAAAGGATGTGAGTCTGAAGGAAGAAGAGGCGGTTTCTTCCGACAGACGTAGACGAAGGCAGGGGGCATATTAAGAGGCACGAAATGTACATGCTCTATCTCAAACTGCTGGTGTAGCTGTTTTCTCATTTGCTGGGAGTATTGAAAAGCAATGAACAGTCCACCGGGCTTCAGAGCCGTACTAATCTGCTCCATTAGAATATCGCGTAGCTGTTGCGGGAAATTAAAAAAGGGCAGGCCACTTAATATGCAATCCAATTTCTCGTCTTCAAGCCCTTGTTGGCGTAGGGCAGTGTCCAGACGGCTGGCATCGGGATAGCTGGGAAATCCCGGGTATCTCTCAGTCAGTTTCTGCCGCAATTCAGCATCTTTCTCAAATAGAAGAACTTGCGTGTGTGTTGACTTAGCAGACGATATGTATTGCGTAATTGCGCCGCTGCCAGCCCCAAGCTCAGCAATTGCCGTTACTTGTTGCCAGGGGACGTACTCTACCATTTTTTTGGCCAGAGAAGCTGAGCTTGGTGTAATACTACCGATCTGCATGGGCATCCGAAGGAATTTAAAAAAAAATAGTAAGGCGTCATGGAGGTTTCTGTGCATAGTGTTATCCTTCTTTCTCGTTGGTGCCTCCATCATAAGCAATAAAAATAAAGATCAAATAAGGGGAAATCTAAAGTTTGTTTGAAGATTTTTTGATATTAAGGAACGAAAAAAGCCCCTTCAACTTCTGATGGAAGTGAAGGGGCCTAGTGCTTTGATATTATAATCTCGTTTTGGGAAGCTCAAGAAGAACGTTGAACTGATCCCCATGGATTTCGATTTTGATGTCACCGCCGTGCAGATCAACAATGCTTCTCACAATAGCCAGACCAAGCCCGGAGCCTTCGGTTTGACGTGACTCATCTGCTCTTTTGAAACGTTCAAATAACTCGTCAGCGGGAAAGTCAATTTCATAAGAAGATGTGTTTTGGATTTTAAGCAGAACCCGATGTTCAGATTCTTCAAGATAAATGTAAATTCGTGTGCCTGGAAGAGAGTATTTTTTGGCGTTACCAATCAGGTTTTCAAATACCCGCCAGATTTTATTTCCGTCCAAGTCGGCATAGATATGAGGTTGGGCTATTTTTTCTCTAACTTCAAGCGAGGTTCCCAAGTTGCTGCTGAATTCAGCAATCGCCTGTGTTAATAATGTGGCTACATCGATTGTTTGAATATCCAGTTCAACCGTGCCGCTGGTCATTTTAGACACTTCAAACAGGTCTTCAATTAATAGCTTGAGCCGGAGAGCTTTGCGGTCCAGAATATCAACGTAGGAATTGGCTCGATCCGACTCAAGTTGTTCTTTTTTTAACAAATCAATGTAGTTGATAATAGAAGTTAATGGGGTTTTCAAGTCATGAGAGACATTTGTAATCAGCTCCGTTTTTAAACGCTCGCTTCTTATTTGATCCTCCAATGCATTTTGATATCCGACCTTCATATTGTTAATGTATCCTGCCAGTCTGGGAAATACGCCTTCTCCTTGAACCGGAATTGTAGATTGAATATTGCCTTGGGCAATTTCTTTCGTGCCGTTAACAATCTGCATCAACTGAGTAAGCTTGTGTAAACTATACGGAATGACAATCAGAATATACAAAACGATATAGGGTATCCACACATACAGTTCATAATATGGGGGATAGGTAATAATTCGCCAAACTGAAACGCCTGCAATAGCTGTTAACAGGAATAAAACAAACAATTTCAGTGTAATTCGGCTGTCTACGGAAATGCCTTTCCAGACTTGAACATACTTCCTGAGAAGGTCCAAGTAAATGGATACCACACTGACCTGTTTCGGAGCACTTTTAACAAAGAAGAAGTAGCCTTTGCCTACAAGAATCAGGACAAGAATAGTAGCTGAAGAATAGCTGAACAGCCTATAAGAAAGAGAGTCCCAGTAGAACCACCCGAGGTAGAACCTAATTAGTTGAAGCGCTATCCATAAAATTGCCGTACTTAATATGACGCGAAGATCAAGAGATAAGGCGCTAATCCAGTTATTTTTTCTCGATTTTGTACCCAATTCCCCACACCACCTTTAAATATTTCGGATCCTTGGGATTAATCTCAATTTTCTCGCGAATGTTCCTTACGTGTACAGCGACTGTATTATCAGATGCATAAATAGGCTCATTCCATACGCTCTCGTAAATTTCTTCAATGGAAAAGACCCTTCCTTTGTTCTCCATCAGCAGCTCCAGAATTTTATATTCCTTAGGGGTGAGCCGGACGTCTTCGCCGTCTACTTCAACGGTTTTTGAAGTTTTGTTCAGGGCAAGACCACGTACCTGGATAATTTCCTCGCCCGCACTCATTTGAAAAGATCCCAAATTGGTAAACCTTCTGAGCTGAGACCGGACCCTTGCGACCAGCTCCATCGGATCGAATGGTTTTGTAATGTAATCATCGGCGCCTACATTAAGCCCTATGATTTTGTCGTTCGCTTCTGATTTGGCGGAGAGTAGAATAATCGGTATATTTTTATTTTCACGAATTTTGAATGTTGCTTTAATTCCATCCATTTGTGGCATCATGACATCCATGATAATGAGATGAATGGTTTCTTTTTCTAATATTTCAAGGGCTTCTAACCCATTGGACGCTGTGAAAACATCCACACTATCGCTTTTCAAATAAATGACCAGCGCTTCTCTGATTTCCAATTCATCATCCACAATAAGAATATTATTAATCGCCATTATGTTGCCACCTTCATTATTATACTACTTATCGTTCCCAGTACTTCCTGGATGTATTTCCCGAAAACCAGCTTAGCAGGCTTGGAAAATGTATCCTCCAGCGTGTTAGGGGGTGTTTCTAAATCTGTGTAATACCCGTGCACGCCTAGTTGAGACATTAATTTCATAGCGCCCGGATTATTAACGGTATGGACGTAGCTTTGTACATTTAGTTGGTTTAATGCATAGACCAGATTAGGATTTATGAGCACACGGTAGGTGGGCATGGCCACCACGGAAATATGTTTTTTCTTTACAAAATCCACAATACTTGCGGCCGAAGCTCCGGATTGATACAGGGAATAGATTTTATTGGGAAAAGGATAGATGTTCATGACGGTATCGTACATTTCCGGACTATAGATTTCAGGAATAATTCGATGCAGGAGAGATGCATCCATCTTCCTGGCTTGTTCCACTAAAAGAGAAAATTGCTGCTCAATCTTCTGTTTGTTCGTTTCCTTCGTATCTGTAATCAGATAAAAATCAGGGTATTTCTCCATTAAATGAAGGATATCTTTAAATAAAAGGGGTTGGAATTTTCTATCTATAAGAGAACTCTCAAATTGCGAACTAGTTAATGAATGACCAGTCTGACCAGACAGATCTGGCTGTAGTCTTTTGGACCAGTCATGTCTGGCGGCAAGCTCACCGTCTGTTGTTAGCAAAAGATCTGTTTCGAACAGGCGGTATCCTTTATTATAGTTCGTTATAAATGCATCATAGGAGTTCGTATAACTCGATCCTTGTATTCCGCCCAAAGCATGAGCGATTAATCGGTTATTTTCCCAACCATTTATATTTTGCGAAGTAGTCTGCCCGTTCGATCCAGACCAAACGATTCCCCATCCTAACCAAATTAAACAAAACACCATCAATATTACACTCGTTATTTTCTTATCCATCTGTAATTCTCCTTTTCATATGCCGATGTAAGTCATCTTACAGGGCTGATATAAAGGACAGGTGGAGAAAAAACGAATGAAATTATGAAGATTATTATAGCATGAATGGGAGAGGCGCTAGATAAGGGGGCATATTCGCTATCTGAAAGCGCAAGGAATAGAGGTCTTGATAAGCTTAATGTCGAAAAAAGTGTAACCGCATAAAACAAAAGGAGAGGTACTTTGAAAAAAATTAGGGTAGCAGCAAAAGAGGAAATGATAGAAATTTATAAGATGGGCTATGATGTTTGGGGAGATAACCTGCCATATGAAGAATATATAACAATGTGTCAGAATTCCAATAAGTATAAAAAGGGAAAGTGGTACGTTCTTGAAGCCACAGATACAAAGCAATTATTAAGCTCCCTCATCGTATATGAACTAAATCTTTCTGAAGACCAAATTGTAAGAGGGATAGGTTCAATCGCTACCCCTTTAAATTTAAGAAAAAAAGGATATGCTTCTTTATTGGTCAAAGAAACGATAAATAAACTTGAACAGGAAGAAAAGTGTAACAATTTTTCCTTTATAGTGATATTGAGATAGAATTTTACAAAGAATTGGGTTTTGTTGTACTACCTAATGATAGTCAAAAATATAAAGACAGTGTTTGTATGTATTACTCAAAAGAAAATGATATCGACTCCATATCATTCGGTATCCCCGATTACTTTTAAAGCACATCCTTATTGAAGTAAAGGGACACGAAAAAGGGAGGGTATGAAGGTGCATAATAAGAAGTATTTTATTCTAGTGCTACCAACGATAATAATTGGGCTATTTTTATTCTACTTTCTTCCAGTAAACAAGAGACCTTATATTTCATTAATTCCTATTGCATTTTGGTTGATATATTATATTTGGATATTTATTGAAAGAAAACAAGTAAGTATTGAGCAAAAGAAGAACGATAGTTGATTCAAACAAGGAGCAGTTTGCCACGGCAGAGCTCCTCCTTGTTTCCGTTAATCTATGCATGTTCAGTTCTTGGGTAAATTAGCCCAATAAATTCTATAAATAAGATTATCTATGGTGTAATATGTAAATATATTCTAAAAATACTAAAGCGTTATGAAATGGAGGACTAAACGAATGGAACGTACAATTCAATTAATGGAAACCCATCTAAATATCGATCTTGGAAATCCGCCCTTTTTAAAATTAGATAACGGGTTGCAAATTCCATACTCTTCGATTAAGGGGGTAACAACAGGTAGACCCATACCAAATGCTTTCAAGCTTTATGGTTTTTCTTTTGGAGGAAAAAGAAATGGATTATTTAGATTCAATGGAGGTTATCATCTCTACTTTTTTGATAATGAGGTTGATACCCTTCATTTTGACTTGAATAATTTTCTTGTTGGTAAATTTAAAATATCAAAGTTAATCATTGAAGTTAAAAAACCTGAAGAAATAAGTAAAACTATCTCCGAAAGATTGACGTGATAGTTCAATACCGAAAGGTCTACCGCACTGGCTTTTCTCAACTAACGGGCAGAATAGTGGAGTAAAGATATGGTAAAGTGGGTGTATAATATGCTCTCTTGATGGTTAAG
Organism: Paenibacillus sp. NPDC056722; assembly: GCF_042790635.1. Classification (NCBI taxonomy): domain Bacteria; kingdom Bacillati; phylum Bacillota; class Bacilli; order Caryophanales; family Paenibacillaceae; genus Paenibacillus; species Paenibacillus sp. NPDC056722. The sequence goes on from NZ_JBHTYV010000013.1 coordinate 146,272, forward strand.
GAGACCGACTTGGAATATTCTTAAGTTAATCGATGGAGTATTATACAAGGATAAGGTGTGATGCGGGTGACTGATTTTACAATGATAAAAAATCTGTTTCATATAACGAAACGAAATGGGTTTAGTCATGACGAGATACAAACCATTAAAAATAATTTTGGTGAATTGCCCCAGGTGTTTATAGATTATTATTTGGAACTCGGTAAAGACGAGCGGCTGAATCATACGCAAGATAGTTTGATCAAACCCGAGCAACTCCAATACTTCAAACATAGCGAATATTTAATTTTTTATTGCGAGAATCAACGTGTCTGTGTTTGGGGAATCCATAAGAACGATTTATCCAGGTCCAATCCACCTGTCTATATGAGTTACGATGAAAAGGTATGGAAAAAAGATTTTGAAACATTGACCGATTTTTTTCATGCGATGGCCTATTTACAAACCGTATTCGCTCTTGAATACGGCTGTGATTCGTTCTATTCCATTGAACAAACCGACTTGGATTTTATTCGTGAAAATTTTAGTAATAAAGGTTTTTCCTTTCGGCATTGGATTGGCATCGAATTTTATGGGAATTACGATGATAGCATAATAACAGTGATGAAAAATAACGATAGTTTTGATTTGATCTATGCTTCAAGCAAAAAAGAACATTTTGATGAAATGGATCGGGTTCTCTCAAAACGGGGAGTAGTAATTTGAAATCAGATAAAGATAAATTTGTTGCAGCTACCTTCAAAACTAAAACCGATGGAAGGCTTGGTCCAATTATTATATATTGAACCTAGAAACTTGTTGGTCAACAATGATATTTTAGATATATACTCTAATTTCTACGTTTTAAGCTAACTGGAAACACTAGTTTAATACAGCAGGCGATTAAAACCTCTCTTTAGAAGCAAACTAGATTTAATAGTTTCTAAAGGGAGGTTTTGTTATGAACTTAAATGAGTTGTGGAGTTTGTATGAGGCTGACAGCTCCTTGATAATGGTGCTCCATTGGATTTCATTCAAGGAATGCTTGGTCATGAGAAGGCATCGACCACTCAAATCTACGCACAACTCCGAGGCGAACGGCGGAGAGAACTTTATCGACGTTACTTTTAGTTTGTAATGGCGACGGATCAGCTTTAGAATCCGTCGCCATTCAACTAAAGGGCAGGATATTTGAGAAAAATGTGGAAATATGATGTTTAGGGATTAAATTCAAATTACTGGAGTGGATAAAATGATTGAATGGAAATCGTTACTACCATTACTACAAGGATTTAGTGCATACTTTCGTCCTATCGATCAAAAGAGACATTCCGAGAATGTGACAGAGTACCACAATTATTACCAAAGATTAACTAGTAACACTATGAATTAGCCAAGAGTGTTGAAGAGTTTTTAATGGACCCTCCAATGTTTAAGCATCATGCCAAAAAGCTCTTAAAAGCAGAACATGATTATTTTTTAAAGATCAAGACAAATGATTACTTCAAAAATGTTCCACAGTTTTTAGAACTGATAGAAGCTTGAAATGTGTGCCCTGTTCGAAACGAAACAAACCTTCTTGTATGCGTCACTTTAACCATAACGGAGGAGTGCCTAAATGTCTTTTATTCGCATTGAAAGAGATCAGTATCATGTTGTTAAGGGATTATTATCTGGGGCGGAATCGGCATTTACGCCCTTTCCACTCTCAATTTTAGAAGAAACGATTGATGGAATCGTCTATGTAGATAACCAAGATCATCCTCAGTGTGCCGCTGTAATGTCCAGCGATTTTATCGGGGGACGTTTGATTGGTCATGCTGTTAATAAAGCGTTTAACGAAGGATTTATTTCTACGATGAAAGATCATTTTTTCGTAAATGGTTCTGCCAATGACTTTAGATTATTCTGGTCAACCGCCTCCGAATCATGGGATGAAATCATTTTTCGCGTATTCGGTTACAGGGTTTTTTGTATTAGTAGGACACAATTTGAATTTGACCGTCATGTTTTCGAAAGTCTAGGACTAGTCGGAAATGACGAAGGCATGTTTAGAATGGATGCAGCGATGCTTCAGTCGTATGAACCACTACGTAGAGAGATAGAAGGTCTTTGGGGAAGTATAGAAAAATATCTACAGCATGATGTTGGATGGGTCGCTTTCTCATCAGATGGACAAGGGATAGGATTGTGTCATGCTGCATTTATTGGGGGCGGATTGGCAGAGCTCTCCATCCATGTGAATAAATCAGCGCGAGGTCAGGGTTTTGGCTTTCAACTTGCGAGAAATTTCATTGGGGATTGTTTGAATCGAGGTGTAATACCGAATTGGACTTGCGATACTCAGAACGTGCCTTCATTTCGAATGGCACAAAAATTAGGATTCAAAGAGAATAAAAAATACAATTTGTTCTCTTCGATCTATACACCAATTTTGCATGAACCGACTAGGACCTGACTTTATTAAACCTCAGGCTTTCCCCTTTCTTCAAAGCCATTCCCCTTCCGTGATGCCATCTAAAGCTTCAACTGCGGGCGGGAAATGCTATACCAATAAATTCCGATTCTCATTACCCTAACGGGACACGTTAGCTCAATAACGACACAAAGGCAGCCGGTCAATGGATCGACTGCCTTTGTTCAACTTATTACGGATTTATGAATAAGTTAATATCTAAACAATACATATCTACAAATATTCAAATAAGGAGAGTATTACATTGATATTACTCAGAACAAAAAGGATCAAAATAATCGGCTTTTCTACCATTATGATCTTCGCTCTTGTTTTACTGTTCTTATATTTGATCTATGCTAAGCAAACAAATGCTGTATTAGTCAACTACTCAAATATGAAACAAATTGCTCATAATGTATACGTTGAACCTGAAATCAATGAGAGTGAAAAAGCAGGACTCATCAATTATGTTCAATTATCTACTGTAAAAATTAATGCACTTTTTGGTCAAAAAGAATAGACCCCTGTTTTAATCTATGCAAAATCAAAAAAGGCTGGCGTGTTATGAGGTTTCGAGGTGGTATGGGATTGTTGGTACACCTGGTTTATTAAAACTAATTGATTCTTTAAATAAAGGTGGAGATTTTAATGATGTTTATAAAGGGCAGATCTTCTGACGAAAACATACGATACTAACAGCGTGCAGTACGCCCTTATCGATCATGGCTGTATCGTCGTATCCGGTCAATCCGGCAAGAATGATGAGCAGGGACAGAGGCCGCTCACGAAAGACACGATGTATGGGATCGGCTCGACGATTAAAATGTTTACCACGGTTGCCGTTATGCAGTTGGTCGATCAAGGGAAAATCGATCGGGATACGTCGGTTGTCCAGTATTTCCCCGAGTTTACGATGACGGATGAACGCTACAAACAGATTACTTCGTGGCCTGACGATGCGGACAACTCAATAGACTACGGTCTCGGCTGGGACGGCGTTCATCTGTATCCTTTCAGTGAATACGGGATGAAGGCGTTGACCAAAGGCGGGGACACGTTTCTCTATCACGCGTTGCTCGTTGTGCTTCCCGAACAGGCACGGCGGCAGTTATTACTTTATTTTCTCGTTTATCGCGTCCACCTGTTAAAATATTGAGATATTCATCATATTCTCTGGGTAGAAGTTAAGAATATTAAGAAATTTAGTTAAAAAGGAGGGGACAGGGCATGTTGCACCTGTACCCCTCTTTTTATCGTTCAAGCAGCTTCCTTACAATGTCGGTTGCCATTTTTCCGGAATATGCACAAAGTGATCTTCTTGTTTACGGATATGACCGAAGCCAGGGAAATCAAGGTGCATACCGGAAACAAGGAGTTTTTCCGTAGCTGCGAATTCCAAAATGCGTTTTCTTGTTTCGACACCCAGCTCAGGCAAAACATCCATGATAATTTTTTCTTCGGGTCTTAGCAACTGGATAGCTGCATTATGCAGAATGTCCCCCCAGATGAGCAGCTTCTCCCCATTCGATTCTATGAGATAAGCGGTATGACCTGGCGTATGGCCTGGTGCTTCAATAGCCTGAATACCGGAAACAGGTTCTTTGTCAGCGTTAGTAAAAGTACGGATCTGCCCTTGGTAAGGTGCAAACGCATCTTGTGCCATTTTAAAATTAGCGGATTCGATTTCATCTAATGGATTCTTAATGTTGCCATTGTCCATCCAGTAAGCATATTCGATATCCCGCACGACGACCTCTGCGTTTGGAAAAGCTTTCGTGCCATCGGTATGAATAAGACCATATGAATGATCGGGGTGGATGTGCGTCAATAGTACGGTTTCAATGTCATTAACATCTACGCCTGCGGCTTTAATATTTTGCAGAACAACGCCTACCCCCATGCCAAGACCGGCATCGATCAGGGTAAGTTGACCGTTCACATTGATAATGAAGCAATTCGTATTTAGCACAAGCGGACTAGTCTCGAAATTGTTGTGCAGCAATTCTTTTCCTTTATCCTCTACTAACTCGTAGTAAGGCCAGAATGGAAGCGTGGAATTGCCATCGGAAACGACGGTAACGGCGACCTCACCGATCTTTTTATGATAAACCGCAGGCACTTGAGTAAGTGGTTGATTATTGTGGGACATGTTGTTTCCCTCCATTTGACTAGTATGAGACTTTGCTCTACATACAAAAGCAACGCGTGTTACTTAAGCTGTAGTTGTAAGTTTAATAGCTAAAGAGGGCGGGTTCAACCAACAATAACGCTGATTTGTCGCTTAAGCAAAGGACTCACTAGATTTGTATTTAAAAGCTATCACTTGTTGTTAACGCGACAGTTGTTTATAATTGATAATTGCAGAAGCAACATATAGGGAGGAGAAGGGTTAGATGCCAAGCACGCAAATTAATCATTCTGATCCTCGTGTGATTAGAACACGCCAACTCATCGTAGAAGCATTTGACCATTTACTGCACAAACGTGACTTTAATTCCATAACAGTTAGTGATATTTCGAAACAGGCAACGATCAACAGAGCTACTTTTTATGCCCATTTCACTGATAAATATGCGCTCATTGATCGGTTTTTATCTAGTACCTTTATGGATTTTGTATATAGAAGAGTCGATCCCAATGCTGAGTTCTCAGAAGAAACAATGAAAAATTTAGTTATCTCTTTATGCGAGTATCACGAGGCTTCGAATAAACGGTGTATGAAGAATTATGATACCGTTGCTTCTCTAGTAGAGAAAAATGTGAAGAATCAATTAGAGGATTTTATTTTACAGTTGATGGTCAAAGCTTGTGAGGATACGGATCAAGAAACATTGGAAATAGCGGCGAACATGCTGACTTGGTCCATATATGGGACTACGTATCGTTGGAACCTTAAGCGAAAGCCCGATTCGCCAGAGGATTTTGCGGTGAAAATATTGCCTATTTTGAAGGGCTATATCAAATGAGAACTGTGAGGACTTTTCCAGGTAATGATGAACAAAAAAAGTGTATCCTTCCGTAATGGAGAGGCTACACTTTTATTTATGTTTATATGTTATCTTTCGTTTTTATCCTGCAACATTTTTTCCATAGCTTGTATGACCGTAGTATTCGGTTCTGTATACTCATACGCGTACGCTTCAGGATAGTTCGTCTTGTACACTACACGGTTTAACATACGAGGTACCATATCTTGATAATATGATGTTGCATGACAATGGCTCAATATATCCGCCGCTTCTTCTCCAGGAATAATTCGAGCAACATCGCCTAATACGGATTTAATCTGCTCATCTGTAAATTGTTCTTTAATCAGACTTAAGAGAGTAGAGTATGTTGATTTAAAAGCAGAGGCGAAATGACGCGTCCCATTCGCTTCCGTCGATTTCATCAACGCAATATTCATTGCCGCTGCGTCGCGCACATCAACCCCATACAGTTGCGAATCTGCCATAGCTCTATCGCCGCGAAGCATGGCATAAATCATATCATTGTGCCAAGGAACAAAGCTTGGTCCCATAACATGCGTAGGGTGAATCGTGGTCATGATTATGTTTGTTGTATTTTCTTGAGAGCGGATAAACGACCAGGCTGCTTTTTCTTCCATCGTTTTTGAAACCATATTGTGGTCGAACAAGCCTTCCCTGTCTTCATTAGTCCAATCGTCTTCTGTAAACGTCGTTTTTGATAGATCTTCATTGCCGTATGCAATGGTTGACTCTGCAGTGGTGTGCACGATCTTTTTGACAGTGCCCGTATCAACAGCCATTTGTAAGAGCATGCGGATTCCTTTTTCTTTCGTGCGGCCCCTATCTTTAAATGTTTTGTCGTTTGGACTGGAGGCACTCCCCTGATTAAAGATCCATTTTGCCCCACTTAAAACTTCGTGCCAATTTTCTGTTTCACCCAGGTTTGCTTTGTAAAAGTTCACGTTTGGCAACAGCGTTTGAAGCTGCCCAGCTTTTGCTTCATTTCGGTACGTTCCGACAATCTGGTTATAACCCATATCTGTTAGCTTCTTGGCAACCCATGCGCCGATGTAACCTGTTACCCCAATAATGACAATCTTATCGTTTAGTTCCATTCTTTCGCATCCCCTCTCAACAAAATTGAATGCCGTTAATATCGCTTGATTATTGTGACTGTATTTCTCCAATATAATGTTAAGGCTTAAAGTCGACTTTAAGTCAAATTATATTTTGTTTTATATAAGACGAATTTAAGATTCTTACTTAAGGCTTGGGCGTCACTACGGTGAATGTTTGGACTTCCGGCCGCTGTTGTACCCAGATTTCTTCTTTGTAAACCGCTCTTAGCGGTTGAAATCTGGGTACAAAGGCGGGCGCTTCGCTCCTACAGTTCCAAACCTTCTCCTTCGTTCCTTCTCGCTCTGTGTTACTTTTTTATTCGTTTTATATAGTCAAGAAAATATTGAGCAGTAGATAGTAGACCAGAACTTAACCTTAATTTCTGGTTTGCAGAAAATAACATTGACTTAAAGTCCACTTTAAGGGTTATGATGGTGCACTGGCAAGAGCCAATAAAGGGTGTAAGCGAAATATTCAGGAGGTTCAAGATGAGCACGAAAAACGAGATTATTTTAGGGTATGGAGAATGGATTAACTTTGCAAAAAATCTTAATAAGTACGAAGAACAGTCATGGTTAACACCCCTGGGTCCGGAAAAGTGGACGGTGAAGGAGGTCGTCGGCCATATTGTACTGTGGGACAAGTATATTCATGACGAGGTTACTCGCGCCATTTTGCATAATAGTCCATTAGGGTTATCCGATGGTGAGGAGATCCAAGAATTCAACCGTAAAGCAGGGGAGTGGGCTTTAAGCAAAACAAAGGATGAAATCCTTGTTGATTTAATCTCCTCAAGAGAAGCTGTATTGGAAGATCTTCAGGCAATCCCGGAAGAAGCTTTCACCAATGTATACAATGATGTAGATGGAAATCCTTTTGTGCTAAAAGATTTTATTGTTGAAATGACACGTCATGATCATCATCACATGGGACAAGTAGAAAGAGTTTTGTAAAAACGATTCATTGGATAGCAATAAGCGGTTCAGTCAGCGTGGTAGCAGCCGTGGAGGTTCGAGTTCTATCGATCGTATCATCTAAATGAATTAAGAGGGACTTTAGATTACTCATGAGTAATTTAAAGTCCCTATTTTTTATTTTCCACCCATTCTAAAATTTCTTCTAGGGCAACTCCGTTTGCAAGAGACAGGCTAGTGAGCCCGGTGCCGCCGACTCATGAATACCAAGGACAATGCAATGACCGTGAGGATGATCCCCAGCACTTGGAATCCCGCGAAGTTGAATTTGCCTCCCATGACGATCCCTATCAATAATGAAGAGAGGATGGTGCCCAGGTATCTCGATGTGTTAAATAATCCGGAGGCGACACCAATGATTTCTTTCGGAGAACTTTGGAACAGAGCTGATTGCATCCCTACACTGTTCAACCCGTTGCTAATTCCGAATGCGGCCAATGCCAAACTGACGCTAATAACCGGTGAGGTTGGATTCAAGGTCACGAGCCAGATCGAACCCAATGTCATCAGAATCGCAGACAGCAGCAATGCTGGCCTTGGTCCTGATTTATCGATCCATCTTCCTGCTATCGGCGAAGTAACTAGAGAGCATAAGCCTAAACTTAGCATGAGAATCCCTGTGTGGAACTCGTTGACATGACGAACCATTTGCAAGTAGGAGGGAAGTCCAAAAAAGAGCGAGTAATAGAGTACGTTAACAAGCATGAATTCGATATTAACCCAAGTCATCGCAGGATATTTGGCGAATGTACGTAAAGGAATAAAAGGTGACTTGGTTTTTAACTCGTGCCGTACGAACGTCCCCAGGAGAGCGAGACCGATCAGCGAGATCATAACATTTCCTAATGAGATATGCCCGGATGATTTTGCAGAAAGTAATCCAAAGAGCAAGGCAACCAGTCCCGCTGTGAAAAGTAAGATCCCCGAGGCATCCGTCAAATCAAGCCATTTGCGATAGGACATGCCTGTTGCAACGTTTGTTGACGGTTCGTCCCGAGGAATATTCCTCCAAGACAATAGAAAGCTGACCACCACGAATGGAACATTGACGAAAAAGATAGCCGGCCAGCCCCACCAATGAATGATGACCCCGCCAATAAAAGGTCCAATAGCTGCTGCTCCCGATAGGAAAATGGATAAAACAGACAGCGCAGTAGCTTGTCTCTCTGTAACATGAATTCGCACGATGGCCATGCCAACGGCAACCATCATGCTAGTTCCTATAGCTTGCACAATACGAAACACGATAAGCCAAGCAAAGGTTGGTGATACTGGAGCTAATAATGATGCGATGAAGGATACTACAAGCCCGGTCAGGAATATTTTCCTGCGGCCGAATAAATCACTGGCTTTTCCCATGACAGGTTGCGCGATGCTGCTTGCAATATAGAAAGAAAAAATAATCCAGGAAACACCTGTGTAGTCAAGCTGGAACATATTTTGCAAACTAGGAATAGCAACAGAAACCATCGAAGAATTTAATGGATTCAATAGTATTCCAAGCCCAACTGAAATCATTAACCACTTGCTGCGAACACTCATTATAAGTTCCCCCAATCGTAGTAATGCAATCGTACTTGAAATCCATTATTCGTTCCAACGCATCCTATGCTATAATCTCATTGACTGAAAGGAATGAACGGAGGGCGTAGAATGGAATTGCTTCAACTGCAATACTTTGTCGCGGTAGCCAGGTTGGAGCATATGACCGAAGCTGCACGAAGTCTCCATGTTACTCAATCGTCATTAAGCAAAACAATTCAACGCTTGGAGGAGGATATAGGGGTCCCTCTATTTGATCGAATTGGGCGGAAGCTGAGGTTAAATGAATTCGGAAGCAGATTCCTTCGCCGTGCAGAACGAGCTTTGTTCGAATTGGAACAGGGAAAGCAGGAGATTAGCGATTTATCCAGCCCGGAACATGGCACACTCGAATTAGCGGTGACGGCGGCAAGTGCGCTACCTAATATCCTGCGAGAGTTTCGGAAAAAGCGGCCCAATATCCAATTTCATGTGCAAATGTTGACCACGCAAGAAATGGTTACACTTCTTCATCGAGGAGAGGTCGATTTCTGCTTGTCTTCACCTCCTGTACAAGGAGATGAGATTGAATGCGAAATTGTATGCCTTGATCCCATCCTTATAGCTGTTCCAATGGGACATCGACTGGCGGAGCGAACTAGCGTATCCTTGACAGAACTAAGGGATGAATGGTTTGTTGGTGTTAAGAAAGGCTACGGTACTCGTGATTTAGTGGACTCTGTATGTAACGCAGCTGGGTTCGTACCTAATTATGTGTATGAGGGTGATGAACCAGCAAGGTTAAGTGCTCTTGTGGAAGCCGAAATAGGCATAGCCTTTATCCCAAGCACGGCAAGGAATTCACGGGAACGAATCAAATATCTGCAAATAGAGGACCATGAATTGGTGCGAGAAATAGCCTTAGTATGGCATAAGAGTCGCTATATCACGCGGGTTGCTGTAGAATTCCGTGAGGTCGTTGCAGAATATTTTGGAGCGTTATCCAAACAGACCATTTAACATGCTGCAATACGATATAATAAGCTTAATGTAAGAATAGGAGAGAGATCATGGAAGCAGAAAAAAGACCAAGAGTTGGTGTAGGAGCCGTTATAAGAGATGAGGACAATCGCATCTTATTAGTTTTACGTAAAAAACCACCTGAAGCCGTGCATTGGAGTTTACCCGGTGGCAAAGTCGATTATATGGAAACGATAGAACATGCCGTAATACGTGAAATTCGGGAAGAGTTAGGGTTAGAAATCGAAATTGAACGATTACTGTGTGTAACGAATCATATCCTTCCAGCGGAAGATGTCCACTATGTAGCTCCAACATTTTTGGCTAATATCGTCTCAGGGGATGTACAAAATCAAGAACCCCACGCGCTAGAGAAAGTACAGTGGTTTTCTATGCAGGATCTGCCAAATAAGATTACAATGACTACAGATTATGCGCTAAAACAGTTGAACAGCAGCATTAATTTGGAATAGAATAAGAATCGGCATCGCTAATCCCGTAGTTTATCCTTAAGCGGGTCCCGGAGAGAGATGCATGACTAGAAAGTGAGGTTGAACAAATACATATGGAAACCGATGATCCCAAGCAAATTGTTCTACAGGTTGGCGGTAGCCTCAAAAAACTTCGTAAAGAGAAGCGATTGAGTCTGGAGGAGCTATCCGAATTATCTGGGGTGAGTAAGCTGACCCTTGGAAATATAGAACGGGGTGAGACCAATCCAACCCTTGGACTGTTATGGAAAATATCCAAAAGCCTCTCGATTCCGCTCATGTCTTTGTTCTCAACAGAGAGTAAATCGCAAATATCCCGAGCTGGACAAGGCTTAAGGATTACAGGTGAACAGAAAACCTGGATTATGGAGCCCATTTTTCAGAACACCAGTAATGAAATTGAGATGTGCCGGGCCTATCTGCAGCCGCATAGCTCCTACTTTCCGGAACCGCATCACCAATACTCAACAGAAATTGTCACCGTCATGTCCGGAAGCATTACCATTCACGTAAATGAAGAAGCGCATACCCTGAATCAATATGACTCCATCAGTTTTAATGCAGAAGGTAAGCATTCCTATGTTAATCACACGGATGATGAAGTCGTTCTTCATATTATTTTAAAATACAATTTGTAGTCCTCAGGGACTGTGACTTTCTCATAAGAGCGACAATGACCTTCTATCTATTTGAAGATAGAGGGTTTTTGGTATGCTATACTTTATTTAAAATATATTATAG
>NZ_JBHTYV010000014.1:0-147163 GCF_042790635.1 Paenibacillus sp. NPDC056722
TCCACGCGTACCCATCCCGAACACGACCGTTAAGCCCTCCAGCGCCGATGGTACTTGGACCGAAGGGTCCTGGGAGAGTAGGACGCCGCCAAGCAGTATTCCCTGATAGCTCAGTTGGTAGAGCACTCGACTGTTAATCGAGTTGTCACAGGTTCGAGTCCTGTTCGGGGAGCCATGCTCTCATAGCTCAGTAGGTAGAGTGCTTCCATGGTAAGGAAGAGGTCACCGGTTCGAATCCGGTTGAGAGCTCCACAAGTTTAAGGCCCGTTGGTCAAGGGGTTAAGACACCTCCCTTTCACGGAGGTAACAGGGGTTCGAATCCCCTACGGGTCACCAATTTTTACTTATCGTTACCCATCAAGGGTTACTATACATATGGAGGCTTAGCTCAGCTGGGAGAGCATCTGCCTTACAAGCAGAGGGTCGGGGGTTCGATCCCCTCAGCCTCCACCATTATCGTCTTCATAACTGAGGAGATACTGGATAATATATAGGTATCCATTAATGGGGATTAGCCAAGCGGTAAGGCAACGGACTTTGACTCCGTCATCCATAGGTTCGAATCCTATATCCCCAGCCATTTCACTCTAAACAAGTGAAGTTAAGCTTTGGTGAGAGTCCGGTTACTGATCGGATACACCTAACTTATGAGCCATTAGCTCAGTTGGTAGAGCACCTGACTTTTAATCAGGGTGTCGAAGGTTCGAGTCCTTCATGGCTCACTTTATTAATATTATGCGCGTGTGGCGGAATGGCAGACGCACCAGACTTAGGATCTGGCGTTTAACGACGTGGGGGTTCAAGTCCCTTCACGCGCACCACTTATGCGGACGTGGCTCAGCGGTAGAGCATCGCCTTGCCAAGGCGAGGGTCGCGGGTTCGATTCCCGTCGTCCGCTCCATAATTTTGCGCCCTTAGCTCAGCTGGATAGAGCGTTTGACTACGAATCAAAAGGCCGGGAGTTCGAATCTCTCAGGGCGCGCCATTTTATATTATCGGGATGTAGCTCAGCTTGGTAGAGCACCTGGTTTGGGACCAGGGGGTCGCATGTTCAAATCGTGTCATCCCGATTTTAAATTTTTTTGCGGGTGTAGTTCAATGGTAGAACTTCAGCCTTCCAAGCTGATAGCGTGGGTTCGATTCCCATCACCCGCTCCATAATCTTATACTTTCGGGATGTAGCTCAGCTTGGTAGAGCACCTGGTTTGGGACCAGGGGGTCGCATGTTCAAATCGTGTCATCCCGATATTTAATTGCTAATTAACTCTTACTCTGGTAAGAGTTTTTTTGTTGTGTAACTTTTGCTAATAATGAGAGATGTGCATAAGTACTACAGCTTTGAAAAAGCCTAGAGAACTTAAAAAGAAGCCTAAACAAGCCTAAACAAGCCTAAAGAAGCTTGGGAGGTTGCAAAGTTCTACAGTTAAGCTGAATTATCAATCATCTGATCGGCAGGACAGATCTATGTAATTGACTGGTAGATGGGGATGACGAAGTGTACATTCTAAATTAATCCTGCAAAAATAGTCGGACCTCCGGTGGGATCCCTAATCTCAGATAGTAGCCTTGATGTGATTCGTCCTGTTCTGGCGCAGTATTGGCCGTCAGCAGTTGGATCGCAAAGGCATTCGCTTGCCTCTCCAGCTTACCAGGGGCGAAGTAAGAGTTCTCTTCCAGGAAAAAACGGTTAATACCTTTGTGAAGTCGATCATGCCCCAGTTCATGCGCACAAACGAATCGCTGCCATTCTACAGGCAGTTCATTATGAATGACGATAAATCTTCTTCTTAATTTTCGATAATATAATCCCTTCGTACCTGTCCCCAGATTCATAAAACGAATGTGAATGCCGAGTGCCCTGGAAAGTTCAAAAGGACAGTTGGTCTTATATTTTTTAATCAGATTATTAATCAATTCATCCATTGTCTTCACCTGCAGTACGTTTAGTGTATTTGTTGTTTTATCCTACTGAAGTCTTGAACACTTAATCCTGTTTGGGCTTTTTGCGCTTATTCATTTGTTTGGCCTCCCAGAACAACCCCGTAAGCACGTCTTTAATCCTCTGCTTGTCCTCCTTATCCAGCGGAATACCATCGAACATCAATTCACCGTCATCTTCCAGCATTTTACGGAAATCACGCTTGTCCTTGTTTGTAGCCCATTCAGGGACGATTTCGGCTTCAGCAGCACCTTGATCTTGCAAATACCCTGCACGCTCCATCAGTTCTTCATAAGAACATCCTGTTGCTTCAGCGATCTTGCGTAGGGTTGCCGGTTTGGGGATGCCTCTCAGACCATTCTCGATCCGTGAGATTTGTGAACCGCTGATACCTGCTGCAGATGCCAATTGATTGATGGTTAGTCCTCTTTGTTCGCGAAGCTCTTTTAAAAAACGGCCAAATTCTTGTTCCATCACTACCCACTCCTTCTGCACTGTTAGCTGCTGTAAATAATATAAGCCATTTTTGCCAAGAGGTAAACAACAAAGAATGGTTTATTGCCAAAAGGCAAGATATGTGATGAAAAACAGCTATTAACCGACCCATATAGCCTTAAATCGGATTTTACGGAATTGGAAGAGAGGTGGTATATTATTGAAAAAGGCGAACAAAATACGAACAAGTAGAATTTTACCACAAATCTTGGAGAAATACTGCAAATATAATACAAGGGAGTGTATGCTGTGCTGAACCTATCTTCTTTACCTGAACTGGACCGTCGCCGGACACAGATCACTATAGAAAGCATGCTGGAGAAATACCGTATTTTTAAAACCGTTACCTTTGAGGCTAAGGAAGCAAGTATCACTTATTCCTATACTGAACGTTTTCATGGACCAACGAATGCTATTACAGATCAGACGGCGGCGCTCGCCACACATAATGTGGATGTGCCTGCTGCTCGTAGAGCTTATTGTGCCGCAATCGACACGGTGGTGGACAGGCTGGACACAAGAGAGCAGCAGCTGGTACGGGAACGGTACATGAGAAGAGATGAGATGTACGATTACACCATATACAATCATGTGTTTGATCCACCCGTTAGCAAGGACACATACGTAAAGATACGTTCCAAGGCTTTTTATAAAATGGCGCTGGCATTAACCGACCTTGGGCTGCTGTCACTGGACTCTCTGTTAAAAGTTACGTCAAAGTCGCCGAAGCTAGAAAGAGGTGGATCCTCCTTAGAGAGTATCGGCCACCTCTAAAGATCCCAGAAAGGAACCTGGGATCACAGTTTATTGAAACTATTAAATCTATAGAAGCTGTATCATCCGCAATGTGGGTGGTGCAGCTTTTTTATACGTTAGATCTGGTTCACTTAATATTTATATATGCAACAAAACAGAACACATGTTCTCTACTAAAAACCACTCTATTCCATCCGTAAGCCCTGCTGAAGTTCGCCGTAACACCGTCTCTGTGCACGAAATAAGGGGGTATGATTATAACATGGCAAATGAAGCAAAAGGACACCGCTGGAGCATGAATGCTCCACTACACATCAGGCCAGCAAGGCTGAAACACTAAGAGCGCGGTGAAAAGTTTCTTGGCTCAGCTGCCATAGTCTTAAACGGATAGAGTTCCTGCTATAAGGACTGTATCCGTTTTTGTTTATCCAGGAACGGGAGGGATGAAAGAGATTGTTCATAGCGTTTAAGATTGATGTCATGAAAGAACCGCCGATCGCGGTCAGGGAAGGAACGTAACGATGAGCGTACAACAACTGCGGGAGTTTATTGCTGCTGTGCTGCAGCGTCATTTTCCGGAAGTTCCTTTATATGTTGAGGGGGACAAGCCGCAGACTCCGTACTTTCAACCCGGGCTCATCTCAGCCACGTATGACCGGCAGCGTGAGAACAGGTATCTGGCAGTGTACCGCTTCGGTATCCGTTATGAAAAAGCAGGCCCGCTGGAGGCTGAACGTATGGCTGATAAGCTGAGTGAAGCGCTGGCTGCGATGGAACAAGAGAGCGGTGTATATCGTGTGGTGCGTCAGGCTTGGGAAGCCGGGACTGAGGGTAAAGGTCCTCTTTTTACTGCGGATTACATGGTATATCTCCATCAGGAACAGGCCGAGGCCGTGAAGATGGGCCAGATGACGGGAGGAGAACGATTGAAATGACGACAAATCAGGCAGACAGTAATGTGTTTGGAAAAGAACAGATAATGAAGTCTTCCCGGTTCACACCGAAGGAAAAGGATGTACTGGATGTTATTTTGCAAGAGGAACAACGTTATTCGCTGGAAGAAGCACAACAATTGATGGAGCTTTTCTTAAATAAGGAGGTTATTTAATGGCTGGTGGAACATGGACAACACAAAATAAGGTGCGCCCTGGGGTGTACGTGAACGTAGCTTCGGAACAAAGCGCGATTGGTAAAATGGGTGAACGCGGTATTACGGCGCTGGCCCTGACACTGCCATGGGGTCCATCCGGAACCCTTCTGAAGGTTACGCCCCAAGATGATATTTATAAATTGCTGGGTCACAGCTTGAGCCATCCGGCGCTGCTGCCGGTTCGTGAAGTGCTGAAACGTGCGGGTACGCTGCTATTGTATCGTCTGAATGACGGTGTAAAAGCGGCTATTACCGGCAGCGGGTTGCAAGCAACGGCTAAATACAGCGGCGAGCGCGGGAATGATCTTACCCTTGTGATCGAAAAGAATATTGAGAACAACACGCTTTTCGACGTGAAGACGCTGCTGGATGGTTCTGAAGTGGACAAGCAAACTGTTGCCAAAGCCGAGGAACTGGTCGCAAGCGCCTGGGTCAAATTCCAGCTGAACGGTACAGAGGGGCTGAAGCTGACGGCTGCACTGCCGCTGACAGGTGGTACGAATGGCACAGTAACCAATCAGCAGCACAGCAATTTCCTGTCGGCTCTGGAGGTTCAGGATTTCCAGACTGTAGGCTTGCTCTCCCAAGATAATGCGCTGAAAGGGCTCTACACTTCCTTTGTGAAGCGCCTGCGCGATGCGGAAGGTAAGAAGGTTCAAGCGGTACTGTCGGATTATGCTACGGCTGGCCATGAGGGTGTTATCAGTGTGAAAAATGGTGTTGTGCTCGCTGACGGTACGATTGTGGACAAGACAGCGGCAGTCGCCTGGGTGGCAGGTGCTACGGCTGCAGCGGCGGTTAATGAATCGCTGACGTACCAAGCGTATGATGATGCGGTAGATGCCGACATTCGTCTGAGTCATTCCGAGACGACGGCTGCCCTCTTGAACGGCGATCTGCTCTTCACATTTAGCAGCGGCCGGGCGGTAGTGGAACAGGATATTAACACCTTTACGGCGTTCTCCCCGGATAAAGCCAGAGCATTCTCCAAAAACCGTGTGTTGCGGGTACTGGATGGAATCGCGAACGATCTCAAATCTATTTTTGAACACTACTTTGTTGGTAAGGTGGCTAACAATGAGGATGGCCGTGCGCTGTTCTGGTCCCAGTGTGTAAGCTACATGAACGATCTCCAGAATATCGGAGCGATTGAAGCTTTCAATGCGCAGACTGATGTTGTGGTTATTGCAGGGACGGACAGTGATAGCATTGTGCTGGAAGTTGCAGTGAAGCCGGTGGATTCCGTAGAAAAAGTATATATGAAAGTGAAGGTGGTTTAAGATGGCATTTTTGAAAGCTAGCGATACAATTTCCGGCCAAGAGGGCCGTGCATATGCCGTGATTGGTACACAGACGGAAGAGATGTTCTATGTGAAGACGCTGGAGGCCACCGTCGAGAAAACAAAGGCGGAAGTGAAAACGCTGGGCCGCCGCGGGGTGCAGCATAAAGCGACGGGTTGGTCCGGCAGCGGATCGATGACCATTTTCTACATGACCAGCCGTTTCCGTCAGATGATGCTGGATTACATGAAGACCGGTGTGGATCAGTATTTTGACATCGAAGTTACGAACCATGATCCGTCTTCCAGTGTGGGAGCGCAGCGTATTGTGCTGAAGGGTGTAAACCTGGACAGTGTCATCATGGCTTCATTGGATACCGAGTCGGATGCGCTGGAGGAAGAAGTGAGCTTTACGTTTGAAGACGTAGAGATTGCTCAGGCCTTTGCTACACCTGCTGGTCAGTAATAGCAATTCTACTAATTATGGATAAGAGCGGGTAAGGCCCGGGCGTGATTACACGACGGGTCTCTTCTCTGTCCGTTTTACCGGAAAGAACATCATAATAACCAACTTAGGAGGATTAATATGAGTGAATTAAGTTTGTTTTTTGCCCAAAATGCAGCATGCGATACGACAGAGGATTTTGTGGTCTCTCAGCGTTTCAAGGATAAAGAGGGGAGTGCCGTGGCCTGGAAGCTGCGCAGCATGACTGAAGACGAGAATCAGGAATGCCGTAAGGCGGCAACCCGTAAGATCAAAGGGAAAAATGGCGTCTATACAACGGATATTGACCCCAATGAGTATATGGCGAAGCTGATGACGTCCAGTGTCGTTCATCCGGACCTGCGAAATGCTGAGCTTCAGCGTTCCTATGGGGTGATGGGTGCGGAATCGCTGCTGCGGAAAATGCTGCTTCCTGGTGAATTTGCTGCGCTCGGAGAGCGGGTACAGGCCCTGAATGGCTTCGCCACGGATATGAACGAGCTGGTGGATGAAGTAAAAAACTAATCAACGAGGGCGACGGTGAGGCTAACTTAGCCTACTACGCCCTCCACGAGCTGCATATCCTGCCGCACGAGCTGATGAAGCTCTCCCCACGCGAACGGGCCGCGATCTACGCCATGATCGCTGTCAGGGTAGAGAAGGAGAAGCGGGAACATGCGAAGAGCAGGGCTAGGAAGAGATAGGTAAAGGAGGTGGTAGTGTGGAAAATCCAGTGACAAGTACAGCACTGGTTCCGGTAACTGCAGTAACGGTCTGGCAGAATGTAAACGCACAATGGGAGCGATTGAATCAAAACTTTGATCAGTCCGGTGACTCATTGAATAACCTTCAGAAGATTTTAGAGCGGATCTATGAGGAGAAGAACAAATCCTTTATGGAAGGCTTCATGCGTTCACAGCAAATGGCAGACCATATATCTGGAAAAACAGGGAATGTAAATCGTGTTTTAGCTGACAATTCAGATGACAGTGGTCTCCCGAAGACGAAAAAGGGTCTGATAAGTAAAATACAAAAGATCATGAAAGCTCTGGATGTCAGTGGTTTTAAGGCAACTAGCAATATGGGGGAAAAGGTTGTTGGGCATACCAAGAACAAAAAGGAAGAGGCTAAGGATGTAAGTAGTTCATCCGAAGACTCCGAGGTAGTGAGCTCAAAGAAAAAGAGATCAAAGTCAAAAGAAAAGGAAAAAGAAAAGGATTCAAAGAAAGACAAAGATAAAGACAAAGACAAAAAGTCGGGATTTATAGCTAAGCTGGTAGCTTCTTTGGACATCAGTAAACTATTCGGTAAAGTAAAATCCTTGGGAGAGAAAATAATTAAACCGAATGCAACTGACGAGGATAAGAAGAAGTGGGCGAACATCCAAAAGAGTACGACCAATGTTGTCGGCTCAATGGGACAAAAAGCTATTGAAGCCCTGCGTCCTGCACTTGATATGCTGAACACAGCCTTTCAATCGGATCAAATGGTTGCTGCTATGAATTTCATGGCTAATATATTCATGGTTATTGCAACAGTCATCAGCATGGTAGTTGAAGGACTAATGTATATGGCTACGGTTGTGCAACAGAACTGGGATGTTATAGGACCGATCCTTGGAGCAATAGCCTTTGTATTATTAGCAGCTATGATTGGACAGGTGTATAGTCTTGCAGCTGCTTGGATGATAACTAACTTGCCTATTCTGCTGTTTGTGGCAGCAATCGCCTTGCTTATATATTGTCTTCAACAAGCAGGCGTTTCTACGGAGGAGATAGTCTCTGTCGTGGCTGCGGCGTTTGGCTGGTTAAATGTGTTTATCCAGAATATAATAATTTATCTTTACAACGCGTTTATCTCATTTGCTGATTTCTTCCGAAATCTGTTTTTGGATCCGACGTATGCGGTAAAGAAGCTGTTCTACGACTTGGCTACTGGCGTTCTGGACTTGTTCTATAAGATGGCATTGGGTACGGAGAACTTTGCAGGGGGATTCGTTAAGATCATTGCAGATGCAATCAACGCCGCTTTAAAGAAATTCAAAAATTTAACGGATTTCCTAAGCAATATTCCGGGGTTTGGGTCCTTAGCTAATATCAAGATAAATTATCTTGATACCAAAAATCCTCACGTTTTCAGTGATTTGATTCTGAAGCAAAGAGGAAAGTTAGAGGCGCCCACAAGTAATCAACCAGTTTATGATACTAAAAAGAAAGAGTATAAAGACCCTCAAGCCGTTATGGTCGACTATGCGCAAAGGGCCAAGAAGGTCACAGATAAATTTGATACGAAAGTTAGTTTGAAAGATTATACTTCAAAGAGTGCAACGCCCGGCATTAAAAGTCCTGCCGATAATGTTTCCCCCGACATCAACAAGGTTGGTGAAGTCGGCAAAATCAATGACACCGTCGACATCTCCAGCGAAGACCTGAAGATGATGCGCGAGCTGGCGGAGATTCAGGCGATCCAGAATTTTGTGGAGCTGACGCCGACCGTGCAGGTAACGACAGGGAACATCAACAATGCCGGTGATATTGATACGATCATCAATAAAATCGGGCAGAAGCTGAACGAAGAGTTCATTTCGACAGCACAGGGGGTGTACACGTAACGTGGAAGAGTACGGTTTTTTCTTAAGCTTCAATAACATGCAGGAGATTTTCCGGCTTCCGGTGAACCCGGAGACGCTGGAAATGAAGGAATCCGGTGACGGCAAAAGCTATACAATCGTCGATTTCGGGGAAATTAATGCGATATCTTATCCGAAGCTGACCGAGATTACGATTGAGAGTATTTTTCCGGGGCAGCGGTACCCCTTTGTGCTTGTTCAGGAGAAAGGGCCCAACCGGCTGCGGCGGCCATTTGAATATGTGGAGCTGATCAAGAAATGGATGGAGAGCCGGCGCCCCATCCGTTTTATTTTTTCCGGGCTCAGGGCAGGAGAGCAGAGCCGGGACCCGAGGGAGTCCAGTGATTTTGCGGTCAACATGGCCATGAGCATTGAGAACTTCAGTTGGAAGCTGGTGGCTGGCAGTTCGGGAGACATCGAGTTTTCACTGTCGCTGAAGAAATATGTGTTCTACCAAGCGCTCCCAATTAAGGTCGATAAAAAAGGCCAAGTTAAGAAGGAAGAGCAGCGTCCCAGCGATAAAAAGCAGCCCTCAACCTACACCATGAAAGCGGGAGATAATCTATGGAAAATCGCCAAAAAGGTGCTGGGTGACGGGCAGAAGTACACAATCATTCAAAAGCTTAACGGCATCCCTGACAGTCAGCTGAAGAAACTGCCTATCGGGAAGGTCCTTAAGATGCCGTAAGGAGGGATACTGTGGAACTGCTTTTAAAGAATAAGGAGGGCAGGGTGTGGGATCTCTCCAAGATTGTATCGGATATTTCCTGGAAAACAGCACGTACCGGCAAACCGGCAACACTGGAACTCACTTTGATCGATAGCGGAATCTACCAGCACCCCAAGTTTGGGATCAACAACGGTGATATAGTGCAGTTTCGAAAAGATGGGGTCAATGTGTTCTATGGTTTTGTCTTCAGTATAAGTACGGGTTCAAATCAGGAGATCAATCTGACGGCGTATGATCAGACCCGGTATTTGTTGGGGAACGGAACCTATGTGTTTCAGGATGTTACCGCCAGTGATGTGATTGGCAAAATCGCCAAGGACTATGGGCTGCAGATTGGCGTGCTGGAGCAGACGGATTATCGTATTCCTTCATTAATTGAGCCGGACAAGAAACTGCTTGATATTATCATGGGCGCTGTCGGGAGCGAGCTGCAGTACAAGGGAAATCTGATGTCTTTTTATGATGATTTTGGCAAGCTGACTCTACGAGGGCCGAATTCCATGCTGCTTAATCTGATTTTTGGGGATGGACATCACTTGTACGAGTATTCTTTGAAAAAGAGCATCGATGACGATACGTACAACACGATTGTTCTCTACCAGGATAATGAGCAAAGCGGCCAGCGGGAGCCTTTCGCAGTGACTGACATAGATAATGTGGCACGCTGGGGGATTTTACGGCTCTATCAGAAAGCGGACGACAAAGCCAATGCCGCGCAGAATATGGAGAAAGCGAACAATCTATTGAAGCTGCACAACCGGGAAAGCCTCAGCCTCTCTGTGCAGTCACTTGGAGATCTTCGTGTGCGGGCGGGAAATTTCATTTATGTGCTGCTGGATGAGCTCAAAACCCAGTTATTTCTGGTGGACCAGTGTACGCACAAAATCTCCGGCGATGAGCATACCATGTCTCTGGATATTAAGGTGGTGTAATAAAATGTTGGATATTATTAAAAAAGCGAGCCTCGGCGCGGTGGGAAGCACCAATCCGGTGGCTTTTTCGTATGGGCTCGTTACAGGGACGGCTCCGCTTCAGATCCAGGTGGATCAGCGGTTTATTTTAACAGGTAATGCCTTGGTTCTTCCGGAATCGGTCATTGAAAGTAAGATCCAGTTAAACGGCCAGGAAGTGATACTGCGGCGCGGGCTTGCTGCTGGAGACCGGGTGCTGATGGTGCGGATGCAGGGCGGCCAGAGCTATGTTGTACTGGATAGGCTGGTGAACCCGTCATGATCCCTGAGATTGGAAAAGAGGGCCCGATTACCACTGCTGTTGAAGAAACGTCGGGTACTTTTGAAACTGTGGAAATGCCCAGTCTAACCTATCGGATGGATTGGGAGCGCAGACGCATCAGCAGCCATACGGATGGACTGGAAGCAGTCAAACAGGCCGCAGCCAAAATACTGAACACGCTTCGCTATGAGCACCTGATCTACAGTACCGACTATGGTTCGGAGTGGAATTTGGTCTTGGGACAGGACCGCTTGCTGGTTCGTGCGGAGCTCCGGCGTATTTTAACAGAAGCACTGCTTCAAGATGACCGGATTACCGGGGTAGAAGAGCTGAGCATTGCTTTTAACGGAGACAATCTGGATGTAAGCTGCACGTTGGTTACGAGCTATGGCAGCTTCCGGGTCAGAAAGGAGATGAATGGAGATGGCTGAGGAACAGAGCTTTGAAGCGCTATTGGAACGAATGTTGGACCGGGTACCGAATGGTCTGGATAAACGGGAAGGAAGCATTATCTATGATGCGCTTGCCCCGGCAGCAGCCGAAATGGCCCAGATGTATATGGAGCTGGATCTGAATACCAATCTGCATTTTGCCGATACCGCCAGCGGTGAATATCTGGATCGTTCTATTGCCTGGTTAGGGATTAAACGGCGCGCGGCTAGTAAGGCTGAACTTCAGGGTGTTTTTTCTAACAATAAAGGGGAGCCCCAAGAGGTTCCAATTGGCAGTCGCTTCTCGCTAGAGATGTTAAACTACACGGCTACACAGAAATTATCGCCTGGTGTGTATCGTCTGGAATGTGAAACGGCTGGTGCGGTGGGCAATCGTTATTTCGGGCCCTTGCTGCCGGTGGATTATATTGCTGATCTGGCAAAGGGGGAGATTACGGCGTTATTAATTCCTGGAGAGGATGCCGAGGGGGATGAAACACTGCGGCAGCGTTATTTTGATGCGGCAAGACGTCCCTCCACCAGCGGGAATAAGTATCATTATGTGGAATGGGCGATGCAGATTGCCGGGGTGGGGGGAGCGCGTGTTTTTCCACTGTGGTCGGGTCCCAAGACGGTGAAGGTCGTCATTGTGGATGCTGACAAGAAACCTGGTTCTCAGTTGCTGGTAGCAAAGGTCCAGGAGTATATCGATCCGGCATCTGGTAAAGGGGAGGGACAGGCCCCAGTCGGTGCCCTTGTGACAGTAACGCCAGCCGTGGGCAAGAACATTAATATTCAGGCTAAAGTCACACTTGCTGCGGGGTACACATTGCAGGCGGTGAATGCGGAGTTTGCATCTGTATTAGAAAAATACCGCAAGGATAAAGCTTTTGCCTCCACCTATATCAGTCAGTCGGTGATTGGTGCTTTGTTGCTAGGTACGGAGGGCATCGTCGATTACACAGAGCTGAAGTTAAATGGCGGGATGGGAAATGTATCGCTTGATGCAGAGGAAGTTCCGTTGTTCGGCAATGTTGCGCTGGGGGTGTAGGGGGTGGGATATCCGGACGGGATTGATATTTTCAAGAATAAACTTAATAAAAAGCCAAATGGCGGAAGCTATTTAATTGAAGAGAAATTAACGCTTGTTAATGGTGTATATGATGGACCTCTTGCTCATGACAATATTAATAATCAGAGTCTGACGGTTTATTCGGGGCCACGTTATAGCGGTGAGGAACTGCGGAATTTTACGGTATCTTTTCCCGATGATGCTCCATGGCAGCGTGTAATCAGAATATTTGCCAATTCCAATGTCTCTGAAGCCTACGTTACTTATGAAACTCCTGGCGACACGGTGGAAGCGGAGGACATCAATGTCCTTCAGAGTGGCCTTACGGCTGTCCAGAGTGAAGTGGAACGTTATAAAGAGCATGGCCGGATTGACGGAGGATCATTTAGAAGAGAGGTGTAACATGGCACAGACGATACAAATTAAACGAGGAACAAAGGCAGAACTGACTACTTATGGGGTACTAAAGGCTGGTGAGCTTGGGTTCTGCATCGATACGAAGGAGGTCTTTATCGGTGATGGTGCCTCCAACTCCATGGTCGGCCGGGCGCTGTCCGGTCCGGAAGCTTCAAGGCCTGTTGCCGGGGTAGCAGGACGTTTATATTATGTGACGAGCGGAACGAATAACGGTTATTTGTACACCGATGATGGCTCCGCCTGGCGGCGGGTCAATCCTCAGAAGCTCAGTGATCTGACCGGTACACTCGATGATATTGCGGATGGTACGACTTATGCCAAAGTGCTGAAGACAGACGTCAGCGGAGGACATATCAACAAAGTGTCAGATGGCACCAATGTGAAAACCGCTGCAGAGATCAAGTCTCATATTGACGATATTGCCAAACATCGGGTTATCAATGATACAAGCAATGCCAATACGGATCTGTGGTCCGCTCAGAAAATCAGAAATGAGATTGAGTTAGCTAAGCGTAACATTGAACCCCAA
Source organism: Paenibacillus sp. NPDC056722 (assembly GCF_042790635.1). Classification (NCBI taxonomy): domain Bacteria; kingdom Bacillati; phylum Bacillota; class Bacilli; order Caryophanales; family Paenibacillaceae; genus Paenibacillus; species Paenibacillus sp. NPDC056722. The sequence goes on from NZ_JBHTYV010000014.1 coordinate 13,146, forward strand.
GCTTCTGTAAAAAGTCAGAACGTATCCACTCCGCCCACCAATCCGGTTGAGGGTGACCGGTTTATTATTCCAGCTGGGGCGAAAGGAGTCTGGACGGGAAAAACAAACCAGATCGTGGAATATCAATCTTCCGTGTGGACGTATTATTCACCTGACGTAGGCTGGACCGCCTATGTAGACGATGAACAGAAGATATACAGCTGGAATGGCACTACCTGGGTACGTACTGGAGGTGCTCTGCAGACGATTACGGCCGGAAATGGACTAACCGGGGGCGGGCAGGCCGATACAGTAACCCTTAATATAGGTGGTGGTAACGGTATTGCGGTTAATACCAATGGTATTTCAGTCACAGCGGGCAAAGGGATCACTGTAGATGCTGGCGGCGTATCTGCAAATGTGGATGGTACCAGTATTGTATATGACCCTTCCAACAGCAATAGGCTTATGGTAGCTAGCATCGATGGCGGCACTTTCTAGGAGGCGATAAAATGGCGCGAAAGACATTGATTCAAATTCGCCGTGGTTTGGAAAACGCGCTGGGTACGCTGGCTGCAGGCGAGTTGGGGTTTTGCACTGATTCCGGCAAGCTGTATATTGGTACGGCGAACAGTGGGAATGTACTGCTCGTGGCAGCTCAAAGCACCGGGGACATGTTGAAAAGCATCTACGATACAAACAACAATGGGAAAGTTGACTTTGCACAAGTAGCAGATAGCGTCCCGTGGGCTGGCATCGATGGCAAACCCTCAGTATTTCCACCTGCTTCCCATACCCATTCGGAATATATGCCTAAGGGACCGCTGAAATGGAATCAGCTTAAGGGGGTATAGCTATGGCTTATGGTGAGCATCTATACGGCACGATCACCTTTTCTTCTGAAAAGTCGGTCCAAGAAGGTCCCGATTTCAATATACCCGATCTGATGAGTTATCTGCCGGACTACTACCAGGGTGTTCTGGAAATGGAAGAGCTCCAGAATATTCAGGCTGTGGAGTGCGGGCAGCTTATGTATGCGATAGAAGATAGTGCCACGCAACTGGTGGTAGAGTCTGCTACCTGGGGGCTGGGGCGCTTCGAGAAGGAGCTCGGGCTGAGCACCGACACGTCAAAGTCCTATGCCAGTCGTAGAGAAATGATTGTAGCGAAGCGGCGGGGCAATGGAACCACGACTCCGGAGATGATCCGGCGGACAGCGTCTGCTTTTTCCGGAGGGGATGTAAAGGTTGTAGAGGTGCCGAATGAGTACAGCTTTGAGGTGCATTTCGTGGGTACACTCGGCGTTCCGCAGAATATGGCGGGTCTGATACAGATGATCGAGGAGATTAAACCTGCGCATTTAAGTTACTCTTTTGTCTATACCTATACTTGGTGGGAGTCGCTCAAAGCTCTCAAATGGAACACAGCAACAATCAAGACATGGAATGAATTAAGAACTTATAGATAGGAGAGTGACACATGCAGACAACAGGGAATTTAGGGTTGAAAAAACCAGAGGGTACGGATTACGTTGATATAGCCGACCTTAACGGAAATATGGACAAGCTGGACACTGAGGTCGTGAAGCTTGCCTCCCCTACTGAGAATGGGCGTATGTCGGCTGCGGATAAAGCGAAGCTGAATGGCGTTGCTGCCGGGGCTAACAATTATGTGCATCCTAATCATACAGGCGATGTGACCAGTAACGGGGACGGTGTAACGGCGATTGCACCGGGTGTGATTGTCAATTCTGATGTGAATGCGGCAGCAGGCATTGACGCTTCGAAGATTGGGACAGGTGTGGTATCCAATACGGCATTCAGCTATCTGAATGGTGTGACCAGCGGAATTCAGGGACAGCTGAATAGTAAAGAGACACCTGCTGGTGCACAGGCGAAGGCGGACGCAGCGGTCGCAGCAGCAAAAGCAGACTATATTCGCCAGCCAGGATACGCAGCCACTAGCGGTACGGCAACAGCTTATACCGCAGCACTTACTCCAGCTCCTACAACTGCACCGGATGGATTCGGTATTACTATCGTTCCGCACATCACCAATGGGGCAAACCCTACACTTAGCGTTAATGGTCTTGCAGCGGCACCTCTCAAAGATCAAAAAGGTGTCGCTTATGCAATTGGCAAGCTCATCGCTGGCAAGCCTTATTCGTTTCGTCGTGTGGGTACGGATTTTTTGGCCGATAGCGCGGGTGGCTCTGGCAATGCGGTAGCAGGAGACATTCGCGCGGGTAAAACAGCGGCAACGGATGCGGGAGATATCACAGGCACTCTTCCGGTTCAAACTGGTGGTACAGTTACACCGGGGCCTTCTGCAATTGTTAAGGCAGCGGGGATATATGATACCGCTATTACTGTGGTAGGAGTAGGTGTTCCAGCTGCGAAGGTTCTTAGTGATACGACAATAGCTGGAACTAAGGGGACTATCCCAATAGCTAATCCAGCAGTCAGTTCCCATTGGCCTGCCACTCAGGTTTCTTACGGAGCATACTCAGGTGATGGCATTCCGTATTTGTATCTTCAAGCTCCGAATGGTCACTTTCTAAATGGTGTTGATTGGGTTAGATATCGTGAGCCTAATTTCAACCCCGCATATTTCAGATCAGATGTAAATATTTTTGGTGTGCAAGGCACTATGCCAGTTCAGGGCTCGTATACCGCCGCAACAAGTTCAGGGTGGGACGGGAATAATCTATTTATAAGGATACCGTGGGGCGCTTACGTTAATGCATCAACAACCGGAACTCCTGAAATAATAGTAAGTGCAGCGCTTGCGAGAGCAGATGTGAATATACAGTCGGGAAATATTCGGAACGGAGTATGGATATATGGTGTTCAAGGTTCACTGCAGTCTAAATTATACGCCTCTGGATCGTGGGCAACAGAGCAGTATGAGCCGCAGGTTTCAGGTCTTTCGTTCAGACCGAAAGTCATCGTATGCTGGACGAAGAGTTACGATTTGAAATTTGCAGTTTATTATATGGAGTCGATATCAACTACACAATTTTGGAATAACATCACAGTGACCGATAGCCTAGATGGTGTTAATAGATATATAAGTAATGACGGTTTTAAATTACGAGCAGGAAATGGTGTTTCGTATTGGGAGGCGTGGGGATAATGGAAATAGGAAGAAAGATTTATTATGAAAAAGATACAGGCAATTTTATCGTTGATACTGGAGAACGTTCTGGCGATGTGGTGAAAACTACTTGGGAGCAAGATTTTAAAACATATAAAGCTCTTGCTGAGCGTGTGGAGAAAACCGTAGGCGTTATAGAGTTAAAGTATGGCGCGTACAAGCAGGATTTTATGGAATGCAGCAGTTATCGTGTAAACATCAAGACTAAGGATTTGGAGTTTAGCTATCCAGATCCTAGTTCTGATCTGGAACATCCACAAGAGCCTATGTATCAACGCCCCTTAACCGATAGAATCGCAGCTATTGAATCAGAAAATCTCTCTCTGACCTTAGAATTGACTATGACTCAGGCCAGATTGGAGCAGGCGGAGACAGGGCAGGCAACGTTGCTCTTGTCATTGGTGGAAGGAGGTGTATTATAGTGGATTGGTATGCGATTATCAAGCGTTACTACAATGCTGGATATTACACACTGAATCAAATACAAGTGTTTATAAACGCCAAAAAGATTACAGCAGATCAGGCTGCTGAAATTGTAGGAGACGCCGAATAAGGCGTTCTTATTTTGCCCTCGGATTCCCGGGGGCTATTTTTGTATTAAGGCTATGTTACAGAACGCATATGGAAAACCTTTAGATCTGCTTTAATCAGGTGTTGTCGTACTTTAAAAGACTTTCATGTGAATCTGAATCACAAATTTGCTTAAGGTATTGGAATTGCAGTTTTTCTTTTCGGCGACGTTTTGCAGATCTAGAACATGTTTTTATGGGGATATAAAAAGTACATTATTAGTTGAGGGGGAAACGGGATTGGAGATTACAACTCTAATTGCAATGATCGCGGCGGTGAGTGGAGTGGTGCTGGGGTGGGTAGGGCGTAATAGAGCATTTAAACAAGAGGTCACCCAGGAGGCATCGGGGAGCGCTACATTGCGTACAGACGTTCAGTATATTAAACGTGGTGTTGACGATATTCAGGCTGATGTACGAGTTCAGGGCCAACGAACGGATATTCTGACCGAACGCGTTACTCGGGTTGAGGAATCTGCAAAACAGGCGCATCACCGGATAAATAAGTTGGAAGAATAGAAGGGATGATATTTTATGGAATGGAGTGTTATTGCAAGTTATATTGAACCTGATTTGTTTATTGTGATCGGGGTCTGCTGGATTATAGGTTACGTCCTCAGACGTACACCCAGGGTGCCTAATTGGACGATTATTTATGCTGTGACATTGGCAGCGATCATAATTTCTTCCTATATCATGAGTTTTAACGTAGAAAGTGTGATGCAGGGCATCCTGTGCGGGGCTTTGGCTGTTTACGGTAACGAGTTTATAAAACAGACGAGAAGGGGGTTGGTGCACAATGCTGACACTGACTCAGGTGAAAAGTAAATCGGCATCCAGGCTCTCCGGTCTGCATCCCGTTATCCTTGCTGCTTCTACGGCATTGATTGAACGCTGTTATGCGCGCGGCATCCCTATTGTTATTACACAAGGGCTGCGTACCATCGCCGAACAGGATGCATTGTATGCGCAGGGGCGTACCAAGCCAGGGGCCATTGTTACCAATGCCAAAGGGGGTTACAGCTACCATAATTATGGACTGGCTGTGGATTTTGCGCTGCTGCTGCCGAATGGGAGTAGTGTCTCATGGGATATGAAGCTGGACGGTAATGGGAACAACATAGCAGATTGGCTGGAAGTTGCAGAGGAAGGGAAGAGATTAGGCTTTGAATGGGGCGGAGATTGGACCAGCTTCAAGGACTACCCCCATTTTCAAATGACTTTCGGATTAACGCTGGCTCAGTTAAGAGCTGGAGTACAACCCGCTGACTCTGCAGTTGAAGCAGCATACCGAGTAATCACTCCGAAACAGGAGCCGAAGGAGCAGGTTATGGAAGAAAAAACATTAGCAACGGTAAAAGTGAACGGAGTTAAAGTCGCTGACGGCCTGTTGGATAAGGGAGTGACCTATGTACCGGTACGAGTGCTTGTCGAAGCACTGGGCGCGAAGGTTACGGGCTACGATGCGCTAACCAAGACGGTGGAGATTACATGCAATCGTTAAAATAATGAATAATAAACAAAGGGCTGATACAGGAATCGCAGGGTTCCATTGTATCAGCCTTTTACATAGAAGTAGATTTATTTAGAAGTGCAATTGGTCTCCAGGTAAAAGTGAATGCAAACCGGTAGCGCCCTCTTCTTGGAGCAGGGTGATCGCCTGCCGGTTATGATGATCCGGTGCATGAACAAGTACATTCTCATGGCTGGGAATGCTGTGCAGCATGTCCCGGATATCCGGCAGACCCTGATGGACCTTGTAGCGGATTAAGGAAATGGCAGGTCCGCCAGCAGGAGGGGACGTCACCAGTCTCTGCGCAAAGCTGCCTGCCGGTAGATGCCCAGTGAAAATAACCTGACTGCTAGGGTTGGTCGATAACTGATCGTAATACCAGCGGGCTGTAGAAGAGAGTAGCATGCCATCCCCTGTAAAGATAATAGCCCCACTAGATTGATCCATAGCCTGCCTACGCTGGTCCGGATCTGAAACAATATGCAGCTTGTCACTGTTCAGCAATGCTTGAATACGTGAGGTAGCTGTCTCCCTGAGCCAAAAGGAGCTTTGTTCAAGCTCACGTAAAGGTGCGAGCAATCTGTCTTCCGCGACTAGCTTTGTATCCGGGAATTGTTCCCCGGCCCAGACAAGCAGTTCTTGACCTCGCCCATACAGTGGAACAGGTAAAAGGACGGTCCCATTTGCCTCCAATGTGCTGAGGATTGCGGACTCCAATTGCAGCAGCTTGTCACTCTGGGTCTCGGGATCAACGCCGTAGGCTGCATCGATAATAGAGAGATCAACGGAAGGTTGGGGCGTCGTACTTACAGTTGAGACCGTCTCACCCGTTTCTCTGACCGCCTCATTGTTTATCACTTTAATTATCGTTTTAGTTGTCGTTTCAGCTATTTCCTCCGCCTGCTTCCGGGTTGCCTTCCTATTGCTGTTCTCTTCGTTCTTCTGCACAGCAGAATGGAACAATGCCAATCCTGGATCATCCACCGCCAGCAACTGAGATTCCCCAGTAAAATCGCCAGAGAAGAAGATGGTTTTACCGTCCCACTCCAGAGCTACCCAGATCGATCCGATCATGTGACCGCTGCGGCCCCACATCACACGAAGATTTGGAGTCAGACTAAGCCATGTTAAAGGGGCAGTATGTTCCTCCAGGTAGGCATACTCAATCGCTTCACAATCTGCCTCTTCAAAAGGAAGTGGAGTCGGTCCTGCTGTCACGTAATTACGCCAAGCTGTAAAATAATCCGGCAGCTGCAGCGCGGTTTCCCGGGTCGTCCACACCTTTCCTTTATATCCGTATTTATAGAGAAGAGGCAGCGCAGCGGAGTGATCCTCGTGGGCATGGGAGAGAAAGACAGCCAGCAGTTCCGGAATTCGCTCTGCTTCCAGCAGCGGATATTCGCTCCCGGCTTCTTTTTTGACTCCGCAATCCAGCAGGATGCCCCTCTGTTCGTTCCTGATAAGATAAGAGGAGCGCCCATGCTCCCCGGCGCCCCCCCATATGGTTAGTGTAGTCATCGTTGTCTCCGCTTTCTGTCAGGGTTTAGATATTCGATCGCCAGTAGCAAGGCGGTTGTGATGCCGACAGAAACGACGGCCATGGCCATACCGAGCGCAACAGCGCCCTGCTCAAACTGGGCGAAAATATAAGTTGCCGATGTCTGCATAGACGGGGGCAGGATCAGCAACGAGGCGACCAATTCCCGATTGGAAATGGTGAAGGTCATCATCCAACCCGCGGCCATGCCGGGCAGGATCAGCGGCAGCAGGATACGCCTAAAAACATATATCCGGCTGCCGCCGAACACTTGGCCCGCCTGCATCAAGGCGGGGTCCAGCTGCCCATAGCTTGATTTTACATATTGCACGGTATAAGGAAGAAACAACACTACATAAGTCAGTACGACCATGCCGTACGTATTGTATAGCGGAATTGGCATCCAGCGGGCGTTCCAGAACAGAATCAAGCCCACGACTAATACAATGCCTGGTACGGTATTCGGCAGTAAACTGAAAAGGTCGGTGAGCTTCTGCCTCCATGACGTGGCTTTGCCAATGGTTAGTCCAAACCAGGTGCCTAGAATTACTGCAATACAAGAAGCAGCCACGGCTAGGCCTAAGCTATTGATTAGCGCGTGCATTCCCGGAGAACCAGGGGACAGCAGCTCACGATAATGATTTAGTGTCAAATTCCCCCAAGACAAGCCTTCTCCCCGCAGTTTGAGCAGCGAAGCAGTAATAATGGAGAAATAAGGCACCCCAATCGAAGCAATTAGCAGGAATACTAGATACCCCCAACTGGCTAAGCCTGCAAGTCCCCTTGAGGTTTTGCTTTTGCTACGCATTCCTTTACCGCCAACCAGACGGTAGGAGTAACGACTGCTAATCAAGGTCTGGATGTACCACATAACCAAACATACCCCCAGCAATACAGAAGCTAATGAGGTAGCTTTACCGAAATCAATCGGCCAACTAGCGATGTAGCGGTGAATTTCGGAAGTAAGAACATAGAAGCCGATTTTGCGGCCAAAGGTTGCCGGCGTCCCGAATTCAGCAATTGTTTTGACAAAGATCAGCAGCGCGCCCAGCCCATAACTGGATAATAACAAGGGGAGGATTACTTTCCTGCTCTTATAAGCAAAAGATGCGCCATGAACCGCAGCGGCCTCTTCCAGACTGCCGCCGATCTGCAGCAGCGAATTACGCAGTAGCAGATAGAGAAAAGGGAATAAATGCAGACTCATAATCAGAACCATACCCCAGTAGGAGAAGAAATAGGGAGTAACCGCCGCAGAAGCGGGCAGCAACTGCTCCATATATCCCCCGGACTGCATAAACAGCATCCAGCCCATAGAACCGATATAGGGCGGTGTCATGAAGGGAATCAACAGAACCACATCCAGCCAGCGATGACGGCCGATGGACGTTTTCGCCATAATCCAGGCCAGTGGAAGGGCAAAAACGGTAGTCAGGGCAATAACACTAACTCCGAGACCTAGCGAGTTTAGGAGAACTTCTATCAATCCGCTGTTGTTCATAATGGTCTTTAAGGGAGCAGCAATATCAAGCCTGCCGCCTGGATAAATACTTGTCCAGAAAATCAGGAGCAGCGGCAGCAGCACCAGGATCGCCAATATCCCCAGTGCCAGGCTGCCCCCTCTCCATGGAAAGGTACGTACAGAATACTTCTTCATAATGCTTATTTGAACAGATCCGTAAAGGTAGTGGAGATCTCATCGCCGTGGTCGTTCATCCAGTCCCATTTCACATCATAAGTCTTGATCTCATCCAGGTTGGCGCGTCCTTCAGCCTTAACATCTGTGCGTCCTGGCAAGAGGTATGCCTTGGAGACCATGGCTTGGGCCTCATCAGAAAGCAGGTAGTCGATAAAAGCTTTGGCGTTGTCTACATTTGGGCTTGTTTTGATAATCGCAGCCGGACGTGGGCTGATCACAGTTCCTTCGGCAGGATAGACGATGTCAACCGGCTCACCGGCAGCTTTTGCCTTGTAAGCCATGTAATCTACACCTGCAGCAACTACAGACTTGGCACCTGTAATTACTGGATCAAGTGCTTCCTGGTTCGCGCCAGCCATCGCTACTCCATTAGCCTTGTATTGCTTGAAGAGGTCCCAACCGGACTCGCCTTGAGCACTCAGAAAGCCAGTCATGAAATCAAGCGCCGAGCCGGACAGCGATGGATCAGGGATGTTAACTTGTCCTTTCCACTCTGGCTTGCCGAGATCCGACCAGGAAGTTGGAGGTGTAGTTACTTTCTTCGTATTGTAAACAATGCCAAGTGCAGAGGCGCTGTAGCTAAAATAGCTGCCGTCTGGATCAGACCAGTCGCTCACCAGTTTGTCCGAGTTGACAGCTTCCTTATATGGAAGCAGCAAATCGTCTTTTTTCATTCCTTGCATCGAAGGAAGGGAAGCCAGAACGACAACATCCACGGCCGGATTTGATTTTTCCGCTTCCATACGGGCGAGGATTTTACCAGTGGTGCCTTGGAACATCTCGACCTTTACCCCGGTCTTTGCTTCAAAACCTTCCTTGATCTTGTTCGCCAGTCCTTCAGGGCCTGCGCTATATACTACGAGATTACCGCTAAGGCTTGTCCCAGCGGGAGAGGCCGTTGGATCCACAGTTGTGTTCCCAGTCGCTCCATTATTGGCTGCATCCGCAGCGGGTGTGTTGGCGTTGCCGCAGCCTGCAAGACTCAGCCCTAAGACTGTGGTGAGAAGAAGACTACCGATTCGTTTCTGATTGACCCATTTTTTCATTGATAATACCTCCATAGAATAGGTTGAAGTTCAGTACAAAAGTTATCTTCCGGATGGATTCAGCTTGTGAATTTGCCCCGGAGATGCATACAGACATACGTTATCGCCGACGCGTAGCCGCTGTTCATGATAGGCAATCCATTGCCCCATTTCTTGCATATCCAGGATCATTTCGTAACGATCGCCCATATAGCTGACGTGCCGGATCGTGCCATGAAAGGACAGATTGGAATCGCCCTCATGGGACCAGCGGAGCTGCTCTGGACGAAGCATTTGCTGATCCGGAATCACCCAATTCGATTTACCAATGAACCGTGCGACAAAAGGATGCGCAGGTGTACGATAGATTTCTTCAGGAGAGCCGCTCTGAAGGATATGGCCGCCTTGCATGACTACGACTTCGTCTGACATCGACATAGCCTCGGATTGGTCATGGGTTACATATAAAGCGGTAATCCCAATGTTCTTAACAAGCGAGATCAGTTCGACCCGCATTTCATCGCGGAGTATGGCGTCCAAAGCGCTCAGTGGCTCATCGAAAAGGACAAGCCGTGGACGGGTAACGACTGCTCTGGCAAAGGCTACCCGCTGCTGCTGTCCGCCTGACAGCTGATGAGGATATCGTTCTTCCAGCCCGTCCAGTCTGACCGTCCGCAGTGCCTCTAGCACCCTTCCCCGTAAATCTTGCTTCTGCCTGGCTGCCCGCAGTCCAAAGGCAACATTCTCGAAGACGCTCAGATGCGGCCAGAGCGCGAAATCCTGAAAGACCATCCCGAAATTTCTGCGGTGAACCGGCTGATTCACTCTCCGGGACGCTGAATAAATGGGCTCGCCATCCGCCAAAATCTCTCCTGCATCTGGCGTCTCAAGACCTGCAAGCAGACGGAGCAATGTGGTTTTGCCACAGCCGGACGGTCCGAGCAGTGTCGTGAAGCTTCCTGCCTTGATGTGCAGATTAGCCGGCTTCAGGGCTTGAACATCTCCGAAGCTTTTGGCAAGATCGCGAATGATTAACTCGTTCATTTCTTTCTCCCTGTCATTAATATTTAATTTTTACTTTTTGATGAATGGTCTTGGTATGTACTTAGTGTAAAGAAGAAGGGTTCCCGGTATGTTTGCCGAGTGTAACCTCGTTATTAACTTTTTCATGCAATTCCCTTAACACTCATAGAATTTTTCTATGCTAGGATGGATCTAGCACCATGAGGGAGAGGATAAGAGTGAACCTGAATTTAATTAAGCTGCAAATTGTGGAGCTATTGAATAAACATAAGAAAATCACACCTGTAGCTGATGCGCTTGGGCTGAAGCAGCCGACCGTTACCTACCATTTGAAGAATTTGGAGGAACAGTTGGGTGAGAAGCTGTTTGAACCAAGAATGGACAAGATGATCCTGACGGAGAGCGGACGGGCATTCCTCCACTATGCGGTCAAAATTAATTCACTGGCGGCAGAAGCTCAGCGGGTCGTCAAGGAGTTCGGGAACGCCGGGCGCGGTACGCTGAAAATTGGCGCAAGCTATGTACCAGCCACTTATCTGCTGCCAGGAATTTTGGGAGAGTTCAGTGAGCGGCACCCCAGAACGACAATCTCTTTGACAGTAAAACCCTCCCTTGTTATCAAGGAAATGCTGTTAAACCATGAGATTGACATCGGTATTCTCTCCACCGAGCGTTTTGAACAGCCGGGTCTTCTCAGCACCTCCTTATGTGAAGATGAGCTGGTGCTTGTCTTTTCACCTGAACATCCACTGGCTTCCCGCAGTGTGCTGCAGCCGGCTGAGATTGCCTCTGCAAGCTTTATTCTTCATGACATGGAGTCGAGTACGCGGCAATTAACTAATAAGTGGTTTCAGCAGGGAGGTTTCACACCGAGGGCTTCGCTGCTTCTGGATTCGCTGGAAGGCATCAAGCAATCCTTGCTGGGTGGCAAACATGTGTCTTTTATCTCCAGAATGGCAGTAGAGGATGAGGTGTCCAGGGGGAAGCTAATGATGCGAAGTATTCCCAATTATCCGTTCCAGCGGCACATTTTCTGCTCTTATCATCGGGAACGTTTTTTCTCTCCACTTATGGGATTATTTATGGATCTTCTGCGGTCAAGAGAGCAGGGTTGAATATGCTATTGACGATATCCCGTATAATATGTAGAAATACATTATGATGAAATGACTGTAATAATGGAGAAATTCGTGTATAATCAAAATTACTGTATCGCTTTACCGCGTAATAAAGATGAAGATTTCCGGGCGATTTTATTGTATGATATGAGGAAAGCTTCAAAGAGACAATGCTAAAGACATTGATCCGTGAGAGGATGGGGGGAGCAGCATGACCGAACTTACGACTACCGTTAGCAAAAGCAACTCGAACAATCTGCTGCGGCGGGACGTACGGTTCCTGGGGAACATTTTGGGCGAGGTCTTGGTTCACCAAGGCGGCAACGAACTTTTGGAAATCGTGGAGAAGATCCGCGAGACCAGTAAATCTTTGCGCTCATTGTATTTGCCAGAACTGCACAGTGAATTTAAGGAGTTAATTAATTCTCTGGATTCGGAGAATCGTCATCAGGTTATACGGGCATTCGCCATTTATTTTCAATTGGTGAATATTGCCGAACAGAATCATCGGATTCGCCGCAAACGTGATTATGAGCGGTCAGCCGGTGAAACTGTACAGCCTGGTTCTATAGAAAGTGCGATTCAAGGACTTCGAGAACGTGATTTCTCACATGAAGAGGTTCGGGAGATTATACAAGGCCTGTCTCTGGAGCTGGTCATTACAGCCCACCCGACGGAAGCAATGCGCCGGGCCATTCTCGATATTCATAAACGGATAGCCGACGATGTTATGTACCTTGATAATCCTACCTTAACCTTCCGGGAGCGGGAACAGCTTCGTGAGAAGCTGCTGAATGAAGTCATTACGCTGTGGCAGACGGATGAACTGCGTGACCGTAAGCCTACAGTACTGGATGAAGTTCGTAACGGAATGTACTATTTCCATGAGACGATTTTCCATGTCTTGCCGGATGTATATGAAGAACTTGAACGATGTCTAAGTAAATATTATCCGGGTCAGAACTGGCATGTGCCTACGTACCTGCGTTTTGGTTCCTGGATCGGTGGCGACCGTGATGGTAACCCTTCCGTGAAGGCTGCCGTGACCCTGCAGACGCTGCAAATGCAGCGCAAGCTGGCTATCAGGGAATACCAGCGGATTATGCGGGAACTGATGAAGTATCTTAGCTTCAGTACCAGTATTGTATCTGTTACACAAGAGCTGCTGGATTCCATTGAAGAGGATCGGGAAATTATCAATTTGACCCGGGGCGATGCTTGGCGCAATGACAACGAGCCTTACCGGATCAAGCTGAGCTATATGATCTCCAAGACACAGAATGTACTCGACGATGAGAAAAAAGGCACACCTGAGCGTTATACCTCACCTGAGGCGTTCATCCACGACCTAAACGTCATCGACCGCAGTCTGCGGCATCACTATGCCGATTATGTGGCCGATACCTATATTAAGAAACTGATCCGCCAAGTAGAACTTTTCGGATTCCATACAGCTACACTGGATGTTCGCCAGCATAGTCAGGAGCATGAGAATGCAATGACTGAGATTCTGGAGAAGATGAACATCACACCGGATTACTCTAAGCTACCGGAAGAAGAGAAGATCGTTCTTCTCGAAGGTTTGCTCAATGATCCGCGTCCGTTGACCTCTCCATACCAGAACTACAGTGAGAGCACGGAAGAATGTCTGGAAGTTTATCGGACAATCTTCAAAGCACAGGATGAATATGGCAAGAAATGCATCACCAGTTATCTCATTAGTATGTCACAGGCAGCAAGTGATATTCTTGAGGTGATGGTCTTCGCCAAGGAAGTGGGCTTGTTCCGTAAAGATAACGACGGCACAGTTGTATGTACCCTTCAAGCTGTACCACTCTTCGAGACCATTGATGATCTGCATGAAGCACCACAAATCATGGAGACGTTATTCAATCTGCCTGTATACCGTCAAGCGGTACTGGCGATGAACGATATGCAGGAAATTATGCTGGGTTATTCGGATAGCAACAAAGACGGCGGTGTGGTTACTGCGAACTGGGAATTGCGGGTGGCCTTGAATGAAATCACTGCTACCGCTGATAAATTCGGCATCAAGCTGAAGTTCTTCCACGGTCGCGGCGGTGCGCTTGGCCGCGGAGGCATGCCACTGAACCGCAGTATCTTGGCCCAACCGGCCTCTACAATCGGCGGCGGCATCAAGATTACAGAGCAGGGTGAAGTTATTTCTTCACGTTACTCGATGAAGGGGATTGCTTACCGCAGTCTGGAGCAAGCGACTTCGGCGCTGGTAACGGCTGCAGTTAATGCTAGATTGCCGCAAACTGATCTGGACGAGTCCAAGTGGGAAGAGATTGTGAAGCAAATTTCGGAAGTCTCCCTGAACAAATATCAGGACCTGATCTTCCGTGATCCAGACTTCCTGACGTTCTTCAAGGAGTCGACTCCACTGCCTGAGGTGGGCGAGCTAAATATTGGTTCCCGTCCTTCCAAGCGCAAGAACAGCGACCGGTTTGAAGATCTGCGGGCCATTCCTTGGGTATTCGCCTGGACGCAGAGCCGGTATCTGCTTCCAGCTTGGTATGCTGCTGGAACAGGTCTGCAAAGCTTCTATGACGGTAAAGAGGAGAACCTTAGCATCCTGAAAACGATGTATGAGAAATTCTCGTTCTTCACAACACTGATCGACACGCTGCAAATGGCCATCTCCAAGGCGGACCTCGTGATTGCGAAGGAATATGCCGGCATGGGTAAAAATGAAGAGGCTCGTCAGCGCATCTTTGGTCAGATTGATGCGGAATTCAAGCTGACCTCGGAGCTGATTCTGAAAATTACAGGTCAGCAGGATATTCTGGATAACGTTCCGGTTATTCAGGAGTCGATCCGCCTGCGGAATCCGTATGTCGATCCGCTTAGCTACCTGCAGGTACAGTTGTTGTCTGAGCTGAGAGAGCTGCGCGATCAGGATGGGGATGACGCTGAATTGTTGCGTGAGGTACTACTGACCATCAACGGCGTCGCTGCCGGACTTCGGAATACTGGCTGATACATTAACACGTTATATTTAGAGTTTGCGATGGTTACGAAGCCGTTCGCCCTTTGTCTGGGCGGACGGCTTTTTTTGTTGAGATGGAAGCGAGGACAGTACAGCTTCTTGTTTTGCTGCTGTAAGCAGTATTTTTTTCCTCATATGACATAGAAGGTAACAATACAATCCTTGATTTTTACACAAACTTGAATTACGATTTAAATGCTTGTACCGTGGATATTCAGTTAGTTTTGAATGCCAAGGGCGGCAAGTCTGGGGGAGTTGACAGGTGGAGAATTTGGAAGGCAGATTGACAAAGCTCGCCCTGAAGGGCGACCAAAGGGCATTTGCCGAGCTTGTGGAACTATATAAAGACAAAATATATCATTTGGCGTACCGGATGCTGAACAACCGCCATGAAGCGGAGGATATTGTTCAGGAGACGTTTTTGCGTGTCTACAGAAATCTCGATCGGTATGATGACAAACAGAAGTTCTCGACATGGATCTACCGGATCGGCACGAACCTCTGCATAGACCGGTTGCGCAAGCGCAAACCGACCTATTCACTGGATGCGGAGATGAACGATCAGGATGGCATTGACGGCTATTCCATGATTCCGAGCGATAATGTGACACCAGAGACGGAACTGTTGCTCTCTGAGACACAGAGAACCATCTATGAGGCGATTGACAGCTTGCCTGTGAAGTACAGATCCGTGATGATCCTGAGATATCTGCAGGACTTGTCACTTCAGGAGATCAGCGATGTACTGGATATGCCAGTGACCACGATTAAGACCCGTGTACACCGAGGACGTGAATTTTTACGTAAAAAATTAGGTCCTAAAATGTAAAAATAACCAGCGAAATTATGAAACATCTTCAGATCAGGGACGTATGTATGATGAGCAAGTCTTATGACCCGACCCTGTGTCTTGGAAAAATTAAATAGCACTCACGAAAGGATTGGCTCCTATGGAATGCAAACTGGCCGTCTCTATGATGCATGATTATTTGGATGACGACTTGCCCGAACAGCAGCAGAGGGAATTGAAGGAGCATCTTCTATCCTGCCCGGAATGCCGTGCGAAGTTCAATGAATTGGAACAGACCGATATGTTGATGTTTTCCCTGATGCACCAAAGTCCTGTCGCGTCGGAAGATCTTGTAGGCCGGATAATGAATTCTTTACCGAAATCCAAGAAGGAGAAACGGTTTATTACCTGGATCAAGAGACATCCCGCCCTTACGGCGGCATCGATCTTTATTTTGGTGATGCTGATGAGCTCTGTTTCTTTCTGGAATCAGGATAGACAACTGGTGGTTCGGGGTACCAACCTGGATCAGGTTGTCATCAAGGGAGATACAGTCATTGTACCTTCCGGCAAAATCATTACCGGGGATCTTACGGTGGAGAATGGCAAAACTCAGGTGTATGGGGAAGTCAACGGCAATGTAACGGTCATCGACGGCTCTCTGTATCAGGCTTCAACGGCCCATATTTCTGGCCAAGTCAAAAGCATAGACCAAGCGGTAGGCTGGATCTGGTATAAAGTCACGAACATGTTCTCTGAAGTTGCCTACCGTTAAGCAGTGGCCCCTTGCAGGCATATCCTTTGCGCCTCTTTTTCCGGAAAGATGGCGCTTTTTTGTTGCCTTTTTGACGCATCCTTAATTTGTGAGGGGGGCTAAACTTGCAACCTGGGCGTGAACGTTATAACCTAGATATATTATGGCACTGTTTAGCCATTTACATAAATAAACCCAGCTAATTAGAATTGATGGGGGTTTGAGCAATGAGCTATTTCATGGACCTTACCTGGAAAGAGTCCTTTAAAGATATTATAGATGTTCTGATTGTCAGCTATATCATTTACAAAGTGCTGAATATGGTCCGGGGTACAAGGGCGGTTCAGTTGTTAAAAGGGATTCTGGTGCTTGTGCTCATTTGGGCATTCGCCACGATCCTTGATTTGTATACGCTGAAGTGGCTGATGAATCAGATTTATACGTTTGGGGTGTTTGCCATCTTCATTATTTTCCAGCCGGAGCTGAGGCGTGGTCTCGAGCAGCTTGGGCGAGGGAAGTTCTTCGGACGTGGTGCGGAGAACGATGAAGAAGTCGGCAAGCTGGTCGGAGAAGTCATTAAAGCCGTGAATTACCTATCTCATAGAAAAATTGGGGCCTTAATCGTGTTCGAACGAGCCACCGGCCTTAACGAATACACGGAATCGGGCATAGTTATGCGATCGGCGGTCAGCTCGGAGCTGCTGATCAATATTTTTATCCCCAATACTCCACTGCATGATGGGGCGCTCATTATGCAGGGTAATCAGATTGCGGCTGCTGCCTGTTACTTGCCACTGTCCGAGAATCCGTTTATTAGCAAAGAGTTAGGGACGCGCCACCGGGCGGCGATCGGGATCAGTGAAGTGGCAGATTCTGTGTCGGTTGTGGTGTCGGAAGAGACGGGACAGATTTCTCTGGCGATCAATGGTCAGATTGTGAGGGATATCAAGGAAGAATCGCTAATTTCCAAGCTGTATCAAGAACTAAGTGCGAGTTCTCCGCTCAAGGAGAAGGGTTCTGCTTTCTGGAAACGGAAGGGGGACAAGCGTGATGAATAAATGGATGAACAACAATAACTTCAACAAGATTCTGGCGCTGGCGCTGGGGATTATCCTGTGGGCTATGGTTCATGCCGATACGGCTCCCGTCTCCCAGACAACTTCACGTATGGATACGAAGACTATTGAGAATGTGAAGATCGAAGTGACCGGTTTTGATGAGGACAAATATGTGATGGAACCTTTGGATGTGGATAGTGTGAGAATGGAGGTCCGGGGAAAAAAGTCGGATCTGAATTATAGGTTCTCCGATTCTTACAAGGTAAGCGTTGATCTTAGCAAGGTGAAGCCGGGAAATAACAGACTCTCCTTGTCCTATTCACTTCCGAATGGTGTGACTCTAGAATCCTTGACGCCGGATGAAGTGAATGTGCACGTGGAGCTGCGCAATACGAAGGCTTTTCCAATTACACTATTGACCAAAGGAACGCCCGCCCAGGGCTATCAACTCGGCACACCGGTGATTCAGCCAACAGGGGAAGCAGAGGTCACTCTCGCTGCCAGTGAGCTGAGCAAGGTTGCCAAGGTGCAGGGGACCGTTGAGCTTGATGGTGATAGTGAGACCTTCAAGGAGAAGCGAATGAAGCTGTTCGCCTATGACAGCAACGGGAATGAAATCAAGGATGCGGTGATCAAGCCAGCCTACGTCTCGGTAGAAATTCCAATTACCCTTCCGTTCAAAAACGTACCGCTGGAGATCGGCTATACCGGTCAACTGCCCGATTCACTGGTGTTGTCTCAGGTGAAGGCGGATCAGACTTCGGTAACCGTATATGGTCAGAAAGAAGCGTTGGCAACATTGACAGCCTACGAGGCGACCGTCAATCTTAGCCAGATTAAATCGGCCGGCACGGAGCAGCTCAAAGTGGACCTGGTACCACCAACTGGTATCGATAAAATCGAGCCGGGCAAGGTCAATGTGACAGTGACGACCTCCGAGAATGCGGAGCGTACCCTTGAAGGGGTACCCATCAAGCTGGAAGGTGCCGCTGCCGGGTTGAAGGCGATCATAACAGATCCAGCAGACCAGACCCTTTCGTTAACAGTATCGGGGGCGCCTGATCTTCTGAGTCAGCTGAGTGTGGACAAGATCAGCATTGTTGCTGACGTTAGCAATTTAACAGCCGGTACGCATGATGTCACCCTTCAGGTTTCTCTGCCCAAGTTCATTGCCCTAAAGCAACCGGCAGGTCAGCAGCTTAAATCGACTGTACAGTTGCAGGACTCCTCGACACCAGAAGTGTCCACAGAGCCTTCACAGAACTCGAGTACAGGGGCGAGCGAGAATACGCCTGAGCCAAGCGCTGAGCCAGTTATAGGGGAGGGCAAGGACCCGGTGGACCAGCCTACACATAGTGGAGATACAGCTGGAACGCCGACTCCGACTCCTACAGAACAGCATTCTGAAAATAGTGGTTCAACCAATGGGAACGCAGGTACCGGGAGCAATGGAGAGGCCACGGGCACAGGCGGAACCTAACTTTTAAGGGAACAAGATGTCTATACAGGTGTTTCTTGATGACACCCGAAGACAGTTTAAGCATACATTATACATTAAGCTATAGCAGCATAATCAAAGGAGAAAAGACATGGGGAAGTATTTTGGAACTGACGGTGTTCGCGGTGTAGCGAACCGCGAGTTGACAGCAGAAATGGCTTATAGCATTGGCCGCTGCGGTGGATATGTACTAACAGGAAATGTGGAGAAACCGAAGGTTGTTATTGGTATGGATACACGGATTTCCGGTCCTATGCTGGAATCCGCACTGGTAGCAGGCATGCTATCCATTGGGGCGGAAGTCATCCGACTGGGTGTCGTTAGCACACCGGCGGTAGCGTATATTACGCGTCTGCTTAAGGCTGACGCAGGGGTTATGATCTCTGCTTCACACAATCCGGTAGAGGATAACGGAATCAAGTTTTTTGGCGGCGACGGCTTCAAGCTTACAGATGAGACTGAGCTGCAGATCGAAGAATTGATGGATGCGGAAAAAGACGAGCTGCCGCGCCCTGTAGGCTCCGGTCTAGGTAAAGTGACTATCGATCATGATTCCAAATATCTTTATTTGGAATACTTGAAAACAACCATTTCCCAGGATTTCAAAGGCATTAAAATCGTGCTGGACTGCGCACATGGCGCGGCATACGAGCTGGCTCCAAGATTGTTCCGCGAGCTGGGCGCTGAAGTTATCGCTATCGGAGCAGAGCCGGACGGGCTGAATATTAATGACGGATACGGTTCTACACATCCGGAGAAATTACGTGAAGAAGTGCTGAAGCATGGCGCGGATTTGGGACTTGCTTTTGACGGAGATGCTGACCGCCTGATTGCCATTGATAATACAGGTGACGAAGTAGACGGTGACTTTATTCTGTGTATCTGCGGCGATGCAATGAACCGTGCAGGTAAGCTTAAAGATGGCACTATCGTGTCCACAGTGATGAGTAACATTGGTTTCTATAAGGCAACTGAGCAATTGTCCCTCAACACAGCTAAAACTGCAGTAGGCGACCGTTATGTGATGGAAGAAATGCGCCGGGGCGGCTTCAATCTGGGCGGCGAGCAATCCGGCCACGTGATTTTCCTGGACTACAATACAACTGGTGACGGTATTCTCACAGCGATCCAATTGGTGGATACATTGAAGGCTTCGGGTCAGAAGCTGAGTCAACTGAAATCCATGATGACCAAATATCCGCAGGTGCTAGTGAATGTGCGTGTGCAGGATAAGACCAACTATCCGGATAATCCGGCGATTGAAGCGGCTATTGGTGAAGTTGAGGCCAAACTGGGCAGCAACGGCCGTGTACTTGTGCGTCCATCGGGTACAGAACCGCTTATCCGTGTAATGGCAGAAGGTCCGGACAAGGATGAACTGGATCGGTATGTAGGACAGATTGTAGAAGTTGTTCAACGTGAACTGGTGTAATTACTAAGCGTAATGAACGGTGAACCGGTGGGCGAACCGCTGCACCGGTTTAACGTTCTGCAATTATTTTTCAAATTAAGATGTCATTGTTTCAGAAAGAAAACATTGTCAGCAGCATTGCCAAAGTACGACAAGGTGCATATAATAGATAAAGTGTTATTCATTCAAGAAGGAAAGCGAGGATCGTGAGGTATCAGCAATAACAAGCGCCAGAGCTTGGTCTTGCGCGGGGGAGAAGGGAAAGCTGAGGATTAATTAGCTTGAACGGATCACGGCAGACGTAAGCTGACGAGGTGGAGGTGTTCGAAATGTTCGGCGGGGACCTCCCGGTGATGCACCAGAGCCGTGAATGCAAGCGGAAAATGCAAGGGCGACCTTACACACAACGCTTTCATGGGTGCATAAAATTAATAATTCATGGGTGTGCGCAAGCAGAGGGAAACACTATAGTTCTGCCACGGCAGAGGGGAAAGCTGTACATTTCATGATTTTGTGAAGTAGTGAAAGTTTATTTTGTTGCGCCTGAATTACAACAGAATATTGGCTAACTCTCATCAACATGCCGCACGGCACGTTTCTTTCCTATTGCCGCCCACATTACGATAACTTGGACGGAGGAAAATATAATGTGTGGTATTGTAGGATATATTGGTAATCAGAATTCGCAAGGAATCTTGGTCGAGGGTTTGAAGAAGCTGGAGTATCGTGGATATGATTCCGCGGGAATCGCTGTGTTCACCCAGGAAGGTCTGCAAGTAGTTAAGGCAAAAGGCCGTTTGGCGAACTTGCAATCCAAGCTGGAAACCAGTCCACTGGCAGGAAGTGCTGGCATCGGGCACACTCGCTGGGCTACTCACGGTAAACCTTCTGACGAGAATTCCCACCCACACACGGACAATAGCCACAAATTCTCCGTAGTGCACAACGGGATTGTTGAGAACTACCTGGAGCTGAAAGAAGAGCTGATCGCCGGAGGCGCCCAGTTCACTTCCGAGACAGATACAGAAGTTATTTCCCACCTGATTGCCCGCGAGTATAACGGGGATATCGTGAAGGCTGTACAAAAAGCGATTACCTTTATGCGTGGTGCTTTTGCACTGGGAGTTCTGACAGAGTATGAACCGGATAAATTGGTTGCTGTGCGTCAAGCCAGCCCGCTCATTATCGGCCTTGGAGAAGGCGAAAACTTTATCGGGTCTGACATTCCGGCACTGCTGGAATACACTCGTAACGTATATATTTTGAACGACGGCGAAATGGCTGTATTGACACGGGATGCTGTCGAATTGATGACGATTGAAGGTAACTTTATTTCTCGGGAAATGATTACTGTCGATTGGGATGCTGTAACCGCAGAAAAAGGCGGATTTGAGCATTTCATGCTGAAAGAAATTCACGAGCAACCTAAAGCTTACCGTGACACTATGCGCGGTCGCATCAACGCAGAAGGCACCAAAGTGATTCTGCCTGAGCTGAACTTGACTGAAGAACAAATCAAGAACATTCGTAACATTCAAATCGTCGCTTGCGGTACCGCCTACAATGCGGGTCTCGTTGGACGTAACCTGATTGAAACTCTGGTGCGCATTCCAGTAGAAAATGATATCGCTTCGGAATATCGCTACCGCGCTCCGATCGTAAGCCCAGAAACGCTGGTTATCGTAGTCAGCCAATCGGGTGAGACTGCTGACACCCTGGCAGCTCTGCGTGAAGGCCATGCGAATGGTGCGCATGTACTGGCTATTACCAACGTGGTGGGCAGCTCCATCGCCCGTGAAGCAGACAGTGTACTGGTTACCCTGGCTGGCCCGGAAATCGCAGTTGCTTCTACCAAAGCTTACACTTCGCAGCTGATCGCATTCACGTTGCTGGGTCTGTACTTGGCAGAAGTTCGCGGTACACAGTCCGAAGCACAAGTGAAAGAAATCCTGGCAGCTATGGATTCTCTACCAGAGCAAGTAGAAGAAATTCTGGCTCAAAAAGAAGCCATCAAGAACTATGCGGAGCAAATTTCTGAGCACAAGCACCTCTTCTTCATCGGCCGCGGCGTAGATTACGCAGTCGCTCAAGAAGGCTCGCTGAAGCTGAAAGAGATCTCCTACATTCACTCCGAAGCTTACGCTGCAGGTGAATTGAAGCATGGTACCCTGGCGCTGATCGAAGATGGCGTTCCAGTTATCGCTCTGGCTACTCAAGAGAGCGTGCTTGAGAAGACAGTCAGCAACATCAAGGAAGTGAAAGCCCGCGGCGCAGACGTGATGGCGATAACCCACCAAGAGCATGTTACCGACCTGCTCAAGTCTGTTGACCAGGCGTTCGTTATTCCACAAACCCTGCCGCTGCTGACACCAGCTCTGTCCGTAGTATCCCTGCAATTGCTGGCTTACTACGCATCGCTGGCCTTGGGCCACGATGTGGATAAACCACGGAATTTGGCGAAGAGTGTTACTGTGGAGTAAGGGATAGGGGTTACGTAAAAAGTTATCCCAGTAAATAAAACTTGAAAAAGTAATTATAGATGAATTAGAGTCGAGCAGATTCTGGATTAACTCCAGTCTGCTCGGCTTTTCTTTTTTAGTTGATAGTGGAGTTAAGGGAGAAGATGAGAACGAAGTCTCACTAAAAAATAAAAAGATAAGTTTAATTAGAGAAAGCGGGAAGAAGCTGTAGATAAGCTGCTTTAAAGACATTTGATTATTCTGTTATAGAAAGGATGAGAATAGCAAAATATAACTACTTTGCTTATTCTTTTATTATGATGCCATAGACATTGTTTTGGATAATTCTTGTGAATAAAGTAGGATTTCCTTATTTTATGTCGAATTTCTCAAGTAAACATATAGTCCGTTGTACATAAGGTTATAGTGAGGTGTCTATGGATGGATAAGATTTTTGAATTAATCGAATTTGGCTATGAGTGTGATTATCTGGACTTTAAAGAGAGACAATACCATAAAGACAAGAGTATGGATTTACTAATGGATATAATGGCGATGGCCAATTCCCGGCATAATGGAGATAAATTTATTATTATTGGAGTCAAGGATCGACCAGAAGGTAAGGAGATAAGAGGAATAGATCCGAAAGAATTTATAGATTCATCTAATTATGTGCAGGTGGTTCTGAATAATATCGAACCAGAAATACAGTTTGATTATTTCAAATATGAATATAAAGATGTGGTGTTAGGTGTGTTTAAGATTTATAAAAATGAAAATAAGCCATACATGATGAGGAAGAAATTTGACAGACTGAATGAGGGATATTGCCTAATTCGCAAAGGTAGTACGAATACAGTAGCCAAACGCAGTGACTATAATTATATGTATTTAAACAAAGGACAGTTCGAGATAAGATTTCTAGATTATGCGCTACACGCTGTACATGATGCACAGGGTTGCGCATCTATTGAAGTTGTGTTTGCTAATACAACAGAATTGCCTATTACGATAATCAGTGGCACATTGTATGTCCGCAATGATCAAGGAAAAGAACTGTCAAGGCATCACGTATATGGATTGGATGAATTTATAGGTACGGATTTCAAATTATCGTTACCACCAAAAACAGAAATAGTTGGACACTTGATGGTTGGCTTTGAATCATCAGATCCGTTTAGACTAAAAATTGATGAGCACGGAATATGTGCTGAAGAGTATGTGTTCGAGCTTTTGTTAGTGGATGCACAAGAAAAGCGATATTCCGCAAAAATGAATAAAGCCAGCGTTTTTGTAATTGGAGACTTTCTTTGGAAGGTTAAACAACAGAAGGGGATTCCACATAAGTTTCGGACGCATAGATGATGTGAATTGCTTCTGATTTAGCTGGGGGGATAATTAATGGAGAACGAACTTGTTAGGTATTCAAGAGCCGGTGATATTTTTCATTACCGTTGGGCTGCCCGCCGGTGTCTGCGTTTAATATCACCTAAGTCTCGAATTCATCAAATTGTAATAGAGGGTTCTAAGGAGAATAAACTTGCAGGAGAATATGTTATTGATGTAGCCGAGTACTCTGATTCACTAACCAGACAAGGATTTCAAGATGTAACTTATTATCAGTTAAAACACACCACTGTTCAAATTGGCTAAACCTCACAAAAATTATGATTTATTTTCAAGAAGTAGAGAGAATAACAGGTGACGAAGTTAAAGATTTTCACTGACCTGCTAAGTTTTAGTTAGTGATAGTTTCCAACTTTTTTCACATGGTAATTATTGTCGGTTCCATACTTTCCATTTCGGCCTTTCATCACATGTCTTTTAACAGACAGCACAAATAGAGGCACTCCGTTACGGAACTACCACTACGGAAACAGGAATGTACAGACATGTAATTTTAAAAAAAGTAACTATCTAAAGGCGGAATAGTTACATATAAATTTAATAAGGAGTGCTTGGTCGTGAATTTTAAATCCGTTTTCAAAGGAGTAGTATCATCTGCTCTGGTAGTTTGTCTAATTGCTGGAACTAGTATTATACCTGCTTTTGCGGAATCGACTGAAAGTTCGTCGAAAGATTATGCAGCTAAAAGTGGCAGTTCTTCAGGAACTGAATTTCAGGCTACATACCGATTAAAAAAGAGTAATGGGGAAAAAGTAAACTTCTGGATTAAAAATACTGGGAATGTAAGCGTGAGAATCACAATTAATGGAGATCAGAAAAGAACTCTCGCACCAGGTAAGAGTGGCCACATTAGTGCTCCAGTTGGTTCCTTAGGTAGCGAATATAAATTTAAAGCTGTACCAACGCCTAATGGTGGTGATATTAGTATAGACTATCGTATTGCTCAAAGAGATTAAATTTGATGCTTAAGATATTTTTAGTTTTTTATAAGTCTCCTGAATCCGAGATGGTAATTTGGTAATTCAGTGCAGACATAGAGTGAAGAAGAGTACGTACTAACTTGAGGAGCTTATGCAAAATGCTCATAGATTAAAGCTATGAAAATAAATGTGACTTTAGGAAAAAAGTTAAAACGTGTTCGTAAAATGAACAAGTTATGTCAGAACGATTTCTCATTAATGTTTGGTGTGTCTCAAGGTACATTAAGTGATATGAAGTAATATCTGAAATAAAAGTGTGGAACAACAAGATAGAGGGCAGCCTGAAAGAACGATTCAGGCTGCCCTCTTTTTACAAATTAAACAAAGGATTATGGAAGGCTTAAAGGATCAAGTGTGAGGAACCTGCCCTGTCCTTTCTTAATAGATGAGGATAAACGTGTGATGAGTTAACGGTTCGATCAAGTTTACAGTTCGACTCTCCAGTTCCCCATCATCTTGGCGACTTCCGGATCGCGGTACGATAAGAAAAGACTTTCCTGCGTATCAAGAGTGGAAATTTGTTCGATATCGTCTGCGCTCAACTCAAAATCGAAAATGTTAAAGTTTTCAGCGATTCGCTCTTTACGCACTGATTTTGGAATAGCAACGACTCCACGTTGAACAAGCCAGCGAAGCACGACCTGGGCTACGGACTTGTTGTGTTTTTCTGAGATCGAGGCCAGCACATCATTGCCAAACAAGTTGTTAAGTCCTTCAGCAAACGGGGCCCATGACTGGTGCTGTACTCCATGCTCTTTCATAAAAGCGGCACTCTCGATCTGGTGGTAGAAAGGGTGTGTTTCGACCTGGTTGACCGCGGGCACGATTTCGTTATGCACGATGAGGTCCATCAGTCGTTCGGGCAGGAAGTTGCTGACACCGATCGCCTTGATTTTGCCTTCGCGATACAGGTCTTCCATCGCACGCCAAGCGCCGTAGTAATCGCCGAACGGTTGGTGAATAAGGTACAGATCGAGATAGTCGAGCTGTAGCTTATTTAAGGATTTGGAAAACGCCAGCTTGGCACTCTCGTAACCAGCATCCTGAACCCAAAGCTTGGTCGTGATGAATAGCTCCTTACGCGGTACACCGCTGCGCTTGATTACGCGTCCGACCGCTTCCTCGTTCAGATAACCGGCGGCGGTGTCGATCAAGCGGTATCCGGCCATCAGCGCTTCATATACCGCGTTCTCGCATTCTTCAGCATTCGGAACTTGGTAGACACCATAGCCGATGATCGGCATTTTTACACCATTGTTTAATGTTACGGTTTGCATTGTAATTCCTCCTAATATTTAAATGTTGAATAGCAAACGGCATGTGTCCACTGAAGCGGGTACTGCAGAGGGAAATTCCACTTACAGCCCATTTGCATTACAATGATCTTAGTACCTTCGTGTTACACGAAGGCAAGGCGTCTTCAAATATTTATTTTCCAAGGAGGATTCACAATGCATACAGTCAAAGAAGCCGCCCTAATAACGGGACTAACCGAGCACGCTGTACGCTTTTATACGGATAAAGGTCTGGTGCCAAGCGTACAGCGCAACCATAATAATATTCGGATGTTCGACGAAGAATCGATCAACTGGCTAAATGGCATCAAATGCCTCAAGCAATCCGGTATGCCGATTGAAGTCATAAAAATATACGTCGATCTTTGTCTCAAAGGAGATTCAACCATTCCGCAGCGCTCCGCACTTATGATGGAGCACAAAGAAGTGGCGCTTGCTAAGCTCGAAGAAGCCAAACAGCACGTTGCCCATATGGAAGAAAAAACGGCCCTATATCAGGCCATTCTGGAGCACCGCTCTCCAGACACGACCAATCCTGGCAACTGGGACAAAATTCAGCATATGCATAGTGATGTATTTTACTCGCCTACTGTTCGGAAGGTATAAGAGATCTATGTGAGACCATCTGTAGAAGATTTCTGAAGCAAAATCATACTTAATATTAGAAAAGGCCCGGTTGAGTTCATCGACTGGGTCTTATTCAAATTATAGATTTCTATGAATTTAATGGAATTGGAATTAAACTTGAGATAGAATTTGAATATAGACTGAAATAAATTTGTGAAAGTATGGAAGAAAGCGGACTCCCTTATAGGAATAAATGGATGGAGGACTTAATCATATGAGAATTAGATCAGTTTCCCTAGGAATCATTAGCAGAGAAGAAGACATTTTAGTTCAAGTAATCAATTTCCCAGGTATAAGTACAACTTTCTACCGACCTATCGGTGGGACTATTGAGTTTGGTGAAAATAGCAAACAAGCATTGATAAGAGAAATTAGGGAAGAACTGAATCAAGAAATTGAAGAGCCTACATTAATTTCTGTCATAGAAAATATATTTGGTACTGAGGATGATAGGGGACATGAAGTGAATTTCATTTATGAAGTGAAACTGAAAGAAAAAACGTTATATGATCTTGATGAAATTGAGGGAATAGAAGGAGATATTAAATATAAAGCTCAATGGAAACCTTTGAACTTTTTCAAAACAGATTCAGATATAAAGTTGGTTCCAGATGGACTATTGGATGTACTTTTAAAACAAGATAACCCAAATATAAGCATCATTAAGCATGTAAGAGCCAACTAAATTTAATAGGAAATGAGATAGGAGAACAGAATTGAATAGAGTGTTAAGAAATTTAATGGATATCTTTCTAATTGAAATCAAGAAATTAAATAAGAATAGTATGGTGAGATTCTTAATCCAATATCTCTTATGCATTTCACCCACGATCATAGTAATATCATTATTAATTCATTACTATCCAAATACAGGTTTAGGGAGGATTGTAGCATTACCAACGATTTATGTCATGAATACATCCATAATAGTAGTTGGAATGATCCTTCAAAAGAAATTTAAACCGTTTTTAAATTTTATGATATGGATCATGTTGATAGTGATAACGATATCAATAACTTTAAATGTTTATCCTCAAGAATCAGGACCGCCGGTAATTGAACTGATTTTCAAAAAGTGAGTTAAAAACTTGAATAGAGTGGGGTAACTCATGAACGATAGTCAAATAGCTAGTTTAATTATCACTCTTCTAATAGGACTAATCACTTGTGTAACCGGATTCATTGTGAAGAAAAAACCTCCGAAAACGATAAATTCACTATATGGATACAGAACCAGGAGATCGATGAAAAGTCAGTTATTATGGGATGAAGCCAATAGATACAGTGCAGAATTAATGATCAGATATGGGCTGGCGTATGCATTAATTGGCTTAATATTAAGCCTTCTATTCGAAGGTACATATCTTTCACTTGTTGTTACTGGACTGATCTTTGTACCATTCACACTCTTGATTATAAAAACTGAACAACATTTAAAAGAACTTGATGAAGAGTTAGAAAGGAAAAAATAATTTTGGGATAGATTTTTAGAAAAGCGAACATTAAAAGGAGGAGCAGCATGAAAAACTATATAAATAACAATGAATATCAAATTAGTTTGCCGTACTTAGGGGCTAAATACGCAGCATTTTTTAGTATGATGGGTATTTTTTCAATATTAATTCATCAGATTTGGGATCTAGAGCAATGGAAAGAATTTTACATAGCAATATTAATCGTATTAATAAGCGTCGTTGGAGTATTCATGATAAAAGAGATTAGGAAAAAACGAAGCATTGTTATAACAGATAACAACGTGATAATTGATGGTGTGTCTCTTGAAGCTAATGAAATAAAGTATACCAATATCAATAAATATTTCATAGAATTTGAAACCAGTAAGAAAAGCTGGTCTCAGCGTGTGATCAGGTTTGATTTTAAGGGCATAGAAAAAGAAACTCATAGAAATGACTTGAAGGCATGGCTAAGGCGGCAAAACATAACAATTAAATGAGAATTCTAGGCGAGCCAGCTTTGAAAGGAATTGCCGGATGCGGATTCAGCAAAGATAGGTTAGAAGATGACCTATACATTTTCGAGAAGAGGGTATAAGAATATGAGTTATCGAACCTCTAATACCGGTATTAATGCAATCCTTTTCGATTCAGGTAAGGTGTTAAATGGTCCTGTTACAGGGCATTGGTTTATTAGCCCCAACTTTTTTAACTTTATCGATGAGAAGATATTCCGATCAATAGACAAGCAGATTAGAAATAAAGCATTTCATAAAGCAAATACATATATATCAAGGCAGAGTATGATTAGAAATGAAGATGAAGAATTGCTTCATTTCATTGAGTTCTATAGAATTTTCGCAGCTGAATTACCTCAGTTAGGATTAGATGAGGAACTGATCAAAGCTATCGCGTCTGATTTAGTTTTTAATTATGATAAGTACAAGTTCTATAGTGATGCTATAGAATTAATACCAGAGTTGAGCAAAACTTATAAGCTGGCTGTTGTTTCGGATGCTTGGCCATCTTTGGATAATGTATTTAAACAAGCCGGGCTAAGGGATTACTTTTCATCCTTTATTATTTCCTCAATAAAAGGGGTCAGCAAACCACATGAGCTAATGTACAAGGCTGCTCTTGAAGAGCTAGAAGTCTCTCCATCTGAGGCTATATTTGTTGACGATAACATTAGAAACTGTGATGGGGCTGAGAAGCTTGGCGTTCACTCTATGGTATTGAGCCGGGATATAAAGCAGTATTTATATAATAGGATTACTAGTCCCAGACATTCAATAGTACGAAACTTAAATGACCTTATGAAAAAAATAAAATAATTCGATAGAGACAACAAACGACCCGGCTTAAGATAAGAGTTATCTAAGGCTGGGTTGTTTTGTGGAGATGAGGTGGCTAAATTTTGAAGTCCCAAGAAAAGAAAATCTCAAAATAAAAATTGAGAAAGGTGAGAGGATTATTGTAATGACGACGAAAATAAAAATTCTAATAATCATAGTAGGCATTCTAGTAACCGCATTAGTAATAACACCTGTTGCTTACGTTCAGGTAAACAAAATCGTATATGCAAATAGAGTAACGGATTATCTGATAGAAGAAAAGAAATATAGTAGAGAAGAAATAGCGTCCGTAAAAGGAGTATGGGGAATAAAATTACCGCCATTTTATGCGGTAGTCATTTTTAAAGATGAACCAGATGTTGAATATGTATATTTTGCACATAATGAAGTCCTGCAGTTTAGTCATAGATTGACACAAGAAGGCAGAGAAAAAGGTTTTACTGAATCGGAATTGAAGCATTATGTTCCATTAGAATAAACAGGGGTGAGTTTCATGAATGAAAAAATTAAAATTAGAGAATTCACTAAAGAGGATAGTCAAAAAATCTCAACCATTATTCGAGACAATCTAGCACACGTTAACAGTAAAGATTATCCCGAGAAGATTATTACTAATATGTATAGTATTTTTACGCCGGAGTATCTCGTTAGTCTAGCCGGGCAGAGGAAAGTGTTTGTGGCTGTTATGAATAATACGATTATCGGAACTATTAGTTTGGATAAGGATATTATCTATACTCTTTTTGTTGATAAAGACCATCATCATTTAGGCATTGGACGGATACTTATTAATTTCATTGAAGGAATTGCCCGTGATACTGGAATCACATCGCTTAAATTACCTAGTAGTATAACGGCACAAAGTTTCTATGAGAAGCTTGGGTATCATGAAATCGATGTAGTTGAATCTGAAGAATACGGCAGAGATATTATTATGATGAAGAATATAAGTGAGTGATTGAGCGGGAGGATGATATTTATGGATAAGCGACTTACATTTAATGAGGATATGGAGAACTACGATAAGTGGAGACCCACCTATTGTGATAAGTTATTCCAAGATATTATGGCCCACGCTCAAATTGAACAAGATAACAAAGCAATTGAGGTTGGTATTGGCACAGGTCAGGCTACAAGACCTTTTTTGGAAACAGGCTGTGAATTAACAGCAATTGAATTAGGAACAGATCTCGCAGAATATTCAAGATTAAAGTTCCGAGAGTTTGAAAATTTTACGGTATGCAATACTACATTTGAAGAGTTTGAATGCCCCGATAACAGCATAGATTTAATTTATTCAGCTACTGCATTTCATTGGATTCCAGAAGAAGTGAGCTATCCTAAAGTCTCGAAATTATTAAAAACCGATGGGACACTAGCATTATTTTGGAACCGGCCCTTTGTAGCACGAGAAAATGATGAATTACATCAGAATATTCAAGCCATCTATCAAAAATATAGACCTTCTAATACCACGATTATAGAAAATGACACTGCAAGATATAATAACATATCCAAAACTATTCATGCCTATGGATTTAGGGATGTTGTGTTTAAGCTATATCATTTAACCAGAAGCTTTTCTTCGACTGACTATATCGCATTATTGAATACATACTCAGACCATAGAACTATGCCATCCATTACAAAAGAAAGGTTTGAAGATGAGATTAAAGAAGCCATTATAAAATTTGGTGATGTATTAATTGTTTATGATACGATCGACTTGTATTTAGCCAGGAAATAATTTGTTCTCGTTAAACAATCCAGAGATTACGGACAAGAGTGAGTTTACTTATATTGCATGCCTTGAGGTGCACGTTCTTGCACCAGTCCCTTCCGGAATGACCCAAAGAACAATACTAAGCTCAAAGTATGCCGTTTTCACGCATAAGGGTTCACTAAATAATCTAAAACATACATACAACTATATATATGGAGTTTGGTTGCCGGAATGTGGTTATGAATTGGATGAACTTGATACGATTGAGTATTATGATTTGACTTATTCAGTTATGTAGCATATGATGAATACATCAAAAAAAATTGATGAATTGGATGGTGATAATAACCATGGAGCATTCGCTACTGTTTGCTAACTATGAACGAAAGTTCAAAGCGTTAGCAGATCAGAAGCGCTTGTCGATTTTATATGAGATCAATAAGCGTTCTGAGGTATGTGTGTGTGATTTGGAGGCGATCGTGGATCTGCCGCAATCTAAGCTATCTTATCATCTCAAATTGTTGCTCGATGCAGATTTGCTGAAATGCCGCAAAGAGGGCCGCTGGAATTACTACAGAATTAATGAAGAGGCCATGCAGTATTTATTGTCTGACGACGTTTGTTGTATTTTTTACCCGCCGAAAGGATAAGCGGGTAAAATTTTTAAATAATACATCAAAAAAAATTGATTAATTGGAGGTCTTTTTTAAATGATCAAAATAGAAGTGTTCGAATCCGGAGGCTGCTGCTCAACAGGTGTCACTAACCCGGAAGAAAAACGGGCATCGATTCGCTTTGCGGTAGCCGTTAGCCAGTTATCTCAAGCAGGGTTCGATGTTAGTGGATATAACCTTCTGAGTGATACAACGAAGTTTGAAGAAAATGAGGCGGTTAAGGAAGCACTAGCGAGTGATCCCAGCAGCCTGCCTGTTACTTTACTCAATGGCGTTGTTGTGAAGACACGTTCATTACCTACCAATGAGGAACTATCTGAGTGGACGACAATGTCCCTTGAACGACTTGAAGGCAAAGGAGAATCGATATGATACCTTCATTTGATGTGAGCCAAATCCAAGTTACACCTTATTTATTTTTCACAGGAAAAGGGGGCGTAGGGAAAACTTCAACGGCATGTGCGACAGCAGTAGCCTTGGCGGATCAGGGGAAAAGAGTGCTGTTGGTCAGCACCGATCCAGCCTCTAATTTGCAGGATGTTTTTCAGATGGATTTGGATATGAACTATAAGTCGATCCCGGAAGTTCCTAATTTGTTCGTCACTAACCTGGACCCGGAGGAGGCTGCGTCCCGTTATCGTGAGGATGTTGTGGGACCCTATCGCGGTAAGCTACCTGAGGTAGTGATTAATCAGATGGAAGAACAGCTATCCGGATCTTGTACAGTTGAGATTGCTTCTTTTAATGAATTTTCTCATTTGCTAACCGATCAGGCGTTAACGGAATCGTTTGATCATATTATTTTTGATACAGCGCCAACAGGACATACCTTGCGTCTTCTGCAACTCCCCAATGCCTGGAATGAATTTCTGCACAACAGTAAGGAAGGTACAACTCAGGGGGGCTTGCTAGCCGGATTGGATAAACGTAAAGAGGTGTATAAGCAAACGGTCGATGTGCTCAGCGATCCACGGCAAACGTCTCTTGTACTTGTAACACGGCCGGATCACGCACCGCTGGAAGAAGCTGCACGTGCGTCCCAGGAATTGGCGGAGACAGGAATCAAGAATCAAATACTTATTGTCAACGGGCTATTAATGAAGCCACTAGCTGGTGATAACACAGCGGCAGCTTATACGAAGCGGCAACAAGACGCACTAGCTCAACAATCTACTTTACTGCAATCTCTGCCAACCTATGCCGTACCATTGGTGTCGTTTAATGTGGCCGGGGTCGCCAATGTTCGTCGTTTATTCGCTGATGAGCAAGATGTTCCTAATCTTGAAGTGAATACGACAGAATTAAAGGTTTCAGGTCTGGCGGCAATTTTGGACGACATTGAAGCTAAGGGTCAACGTGTTATTTTTACAATGGGAAAAGGTGGCGTCGGGAAAACCACGATTGCGAACGCTATCGCTGTTGGTTTGGCAGCACGTGGTCTAAAGGTACATCTTACGACGACAGATCCTGCAACACAGCTAGACCAAATCATGCACGACAACATTAAAGGCCTACTCAGCATGAGCAAAATTGATCAAAAAGTTGAAGTGGAGAAGTATCGTCAAGAAGTCCTGGATAAAGCGCGAGAAACTATGGACGAACACAGCATTGCTTATGCCGAGGAAGAATTAAATTCTCCGTGTACAGAAGAAATTGCAGTGTTTCGTGCGTTTGCTGTTCTGGTGGATAGAGCAGATAACGAAATCGTAGTGATTGATACGGCGCCCTCCGGTCATACGCTGTTACTGCTCGATGCGACAGAATCGTATCATAAGGAAATTGCGAACGCTTCCGGGGAAGTACCGCCATCTGTGAAAAAATTATTGCCACGCTTGAGAAACGAAGAGGAGACGGCAGTCATCATCGTCACCCATGCAGAAGTTACGCCGGTGTTCGAAGCGGAAAGACTCACGGCTGATCTAAGACGAGCGGGGATTTATCCCAAGTGGTGGTTGATTAACCAAAGCATGGCCCTTACCGGAACCAAAGATGCCATTCTACAGCAACGCGCAGCAAGTGAGCGAACTTGGATCCAGCGAGTGGAAGAAATCTCGGGTAGCCACTATGTTGTATTGCCTTGGCAATCCAACGAGGAGCACGGTGGTGAGCAGCAACATATGATGAATAAAGACGGAGTCTCGATACTGCCGGGATCACGCACCAATGAGGGCTGCTGTGGACCTAAGACTAGCTGTTGCTAAGTATTTTATTGGAGGATTAGAGTTAAACAACATAACTTCTACTAGAGAGCTTTCTCGAGTAGGAGTTTTTTATATTCATAACATTCGAGAAATATAGAGCAGATACATATAAGGGAAACATTGACAATGAGAATTGGTCTAGGCAATACTTTACCTAATACAATTTAATGTAAAAATTTAGATGGTGGTGAAATCAGTTTGAATGCTAATCAACTGCATGTTGTCGTTGGGAGTGGTCCACTAGGAGTGGCCGTTATGAATGAATTGCTTAAGAGAGGGATCCGAACCAAGGTAGTAAATCTGAACAGCATTGTCGATGTTCCCCCTGAGGTAGAGCTAACTCACGCGAATGTTGGGGATGCCGAACAGGCAAGTGAGGTGTTTAAAGGAGCTGCCGTGGTCTATCATTGTGCTAAACCGAATTATACGAAATGGCCTGAGGAATTCCCTCGGCTTACGAAAGGAATAATGGAGGGAGCGATGAAGGCCGAAGCCAAACTGGTATATGCAGATAATCTATATATGTATGGACCCTCCAAAGAGGCATATCATGAGAAAATGCCGAATCAAGCTGTAGAGCGTAAAGGACTAACCCGGGCACAAATGGCCGATGAAATTCTGAAGGCATATCGAAGCGGGAAGCTTCGCGCGGTGATCGGTAGAGGATCCGATTTCTATGGTCCAGGCGTACTGCATTCCATTTTGGGCGGGGACATGGTATTTAAGAAGGCGTTACAGGGTAAGCCAGCGCAAGTCATTGGTAATATCGATGTTCCTCATACCCATATATACATACAAGATTTTGCCGCAGGTCTTGTTAATTTAGCATTAGCCGATGACGCATTAGGACAGATTTGGCATCTAGCCAGTGCTGAAACAACTACTACCCGAAATTTAATCTCCCAAGTTTACTCACAACTCCAGATTCCGTCTAAGGTGCGTGCTGCTCCCAGTTTGGTATTTCAATTAATGAGTTTGTTCAATCCCTTTATGCGAGAAATGAAAGAGGTTGAGTATATATATACGACTCCTTATGTAGTAAACCATAGCAAGTATGTGCAAAAGTTCGGAGATCATACCACTCCGCATGCTCAGGCTATCTCAGAAACAATTGACTGGTTTCGCAGCAGTAAGCATTAGTCCGATTTTCTTATCATTAATTCATCGTACACCTGTTAGTTAAGTGTCAGAAAGAGTCCATCTGAGGATGGGCTCTTTCTGTGCATGAATGTATATCAGAATAAGATTGCCCCTTGACGAAAAATCATCTTTTGTCTATAATTCAATTATTCAATTGAATATATTATATTCATATACACAAGGAGGCTATTCCTATGGGAGCAACTGCACTGACTAAACAATCTTTTCAAAACGAAATTCAATCTGGTGTTACTTTGGTTGATTTTTGGGCCCCTTGGTGTGGGCCATGTAAAATCCAGCTTCCAATCGTTGAAGAACTGGCAGGCGAAATGAAGGATCAAGCAACCCTCGCCACAGTGAATGTGGATAATGAGCCAGAGTTGGCGTCACAGTTCGGCGTCAGAAGTATTCCGACACTGTTGTTGTTCAAGGATGGACAACTGGTGGACACAATGGTCGGCGTCAATCCGAAGAATGTTCTGAAGGATAAAATCTTAAACCTGGTGTAATTGCTAGGGTTTAAAAAATCCCGGCAGTGCTTAGTACAAGCGCTGTCGGTTTTTTTGTATCGAGAAACCCTATAGTAGTATGAAAAAGAACGCCCTATTCTTTAAATAGGACAATCCACCTCTTTTATAAAGGCTGAATTTAATGGCTTATTCTACCTCTGGAGCATGTCCAGTAAAAGAGCCGCGAACGGTATGAGGGCCCTTCAAAAAGTCCATTGTTGACCATTCCAGTGACTGTCCGGAGCCGGCTACAATAATGAGCTCGCTGTCAGAAGGCTTTCATCGTCTTCATGTATTTTCCTCCTTAGGGGTAATAATAAGTATGCATATCCGTGTTCATTAGGAACACTTGAAGTATAAATGAAAAAAAGTTATAATTCAATTATTCAATTGAATTAGGAAAGAGGGAATTTGTATGAATTCCATCAACAGTGATACATCTATCAAAGAGAGGGTCTATCAGCAATATGCTCGCATCGGTAAATGTTTATCCAGTGATAAAAGACTTGAGATTATGGATCTTCTCTCCAATGGGTCCAAAACCGTCGAGTGCTTGGCTGAGCAGACCGGGATGAGTGTGGCGAACGTATCGCGTCATCTGCAAATTTTATTGGAAGCAAGATTAGTGAAGTTCAGTAAAAAAGGGACCTATGCCATCTATTCGTTGGGCGATCCTGCAGTTATAGATTTTCTAATGTCTTTGTGGAACGTCTCTGAGAACCGGCTTTCTGATTTGCCGCGGATCAAAGAGGATCTGCTGAAGCAATATGAAGGGGTACAGACGATTTCAAAGCAGGAGCTGCTGCAAAAGATGGAGACGAATGCAGTAATTGTGCTGGATATTCGCCCAAGGGATGAATACGAAGCCGAGCATATTCAAGGGGCTCTATCTGTTCCTTTGGAGGAACTGGATGAGTATTTGCATACGGTACCATGTCATATTGAGCTGGCTGCTTATTGCAGAGGGCCTTATTGCTCTTATACAACACAGGCTGTAGAGCATATGCAGAATAGAGGCTTCACAGCCTATCGCATAGATGAAGGCGTACACGAATGGAATAGAGACTGATGAATTCCAGAGATGTGAGATCGAGAGCATTTACTACGCTTTTGTAATTATTATTGGAGGTTTATTGAGGGTGAAAGTAGAGATAGAAGAGAAAAGTAATGATCCAGTGGTCATTGTCGGAGCTGGCTTAAGCGGACTGCGTGCGGCGTCTTTGCTTATTTCACAAGGCATTCCTTGCGTGATTCTGGAATCACGAGAGCGGTTCGGCGGTAGAGTCTTAAGCCAAGAAGCCCCGGATAAGCCTGAACTCGGCAAGTTTGACCTTGGACCAACATGGTTCTGGCCGCAATATGAGCCGATGATCGCCCGTCTGGTTCAAGAGCTAGATTTAGAAGTCTTTGCTCAGCATACCGAAGGAGCCATGTTATCCGAGCGATACAAGTATGAACCCGCGCAGCGTTTTATGCTGGCAGAAGGTGCAGTGGAACGTTCTATCCGCCTCACCGGAGGGGTGCGGTGTCTTATTGATGCTGTAGCAGCTACGCTTCCACCAGGTACGATTCAACTGAACACGCGGGTAACCTCGATACGTGCTGACGAAGATCAGACCATTACCCTTGGAGCGGATTTTCCTGATGGTACACAGAAAAGCATAGCCGCAAGTGCAGTGATCCTGGCGTTACCACCTCGACTCGTGGCTCGTCATATTACATTTTCGCCGGCTCTTTCATCTGAACTTATGGCCAGTCTGATGGACAAACCGACTTGGATGGCGGGACAGGCCAAGGTGGTTGCAGTCTATGACACCCCCTTTTGGCGGCAAGATGGTCTTTCCGGTCTTGTTTCCAGTTGGGTTGGACCGCTGCAGGAGATTCATGATGCCTCGCCAGCTACAGGCTCCGGTGCGCTCTTTGGCTTCTTCGGGATGAGGGCTGAGATGAGGCGGGAACTTGGGGAGGACAAAGTCCTGAGCCTCGTGGTTGAGCAACTGTCTCGCCTCTTTGGTCCATCTGCTGAAGCGATGAGCGGGCTCCTTTACAAAGATTGGTCGATGGACCCTGAGACAGCTGTGGAGGAGGATTCCACACCACTCGCCGACTTCCCTAATTATGGGCGCCTGAGCGGAGCGGGGGCTTGGAGCAAGAAAATCTTTTTTGCCGGAACCGAAACCTCGCTTGAACACGGCGGGCATCTGGAAGGTGCGCTTCAGTCAGCCGAACAGGCGGTTTCCGAAGTCATTCAGTTGTACCAAACACATGTATGAGTCTGTACGCTTATAGAGTTGATTCGGAGCACGGCCGCTTAAGGCTGTGCTTTTGTTGTTGGTAAATGACGATTGAGAAGCCTATGAAGCGAAGATGAAGCACTTTAATTTGTAATAGTAACTTGTGGCTTGACGAAGGACCCCATCAGGATTATAATTCAATTATTCAATTGAATAGTTATTTTCGAATTGTAAGTGATTATTAAATTTAAAATGAATCGTACCAGCATGATAATAAACATGGAGGGGTGCAAAATGTATAAATCCGTAATCGTAGGTACAGGTCCTGCCGGGCTGACCGCAGCGATCTATCTGGCTCGTGCCAATATGAATCCACTGGTGATTGAAGGACCCGAACCAGGAGGTCAGTTAACCACTACAACTGAAATCGAGAACTTTCCCGGTTTCCCAGAAGGCATTCTGGGGCCCGAGCTGATGGACAATATGCGTAAACAAGCCGAGCGTTTCGGCGCTGAATTTTTTACAGGCTGGGTGAACCAAGCAGATTTATCCGAACGTCCATTTAAGCTGCAAGTGGAGGGCAAAGGTGAGATTGTAACGGAAACATTGATTATCTCTACTGGGGCAAGCGCCAAGTACCTGGGAATTCCGGGCGAACAAGAAAATGTCGGACGTGGCGTAAGTACATGCGCTACCTGCGACGGATTCTTTTTCCGTGGTAAAGAGCTGATTGTAGTCGGCGGGGGAGATACTGCGCTGGAGGAAGCCAACTTCCTGACCCGTTTTGCTTCCAAAGTCACATTGGTTCACCGTCGTGAGGAATTGCGGGCTTCTAAAATTATGCAGGACCGTGCCCGCGCTAACGAAAAGATACAATGGGCGCTGAATAAAACACCTATAGAAGTCGCTGCTGGTGAGCGGGGAGTCTCGGGACTGAGAGTCATCAACAATACTACTGGGGAAGAAGAAGTGATACATGCGGACGGTGTGTTCGTCGCTATTGGGCACAGACCTAACACAGGTTTCCTGAATGGACAGATCACATCGGATGATAACGGATATATTATAACGGTGCCAGGTACATCTGAGACGAATATTCCCGGGGTCTTCGCTTGTGGAGATGTACAGGACAGCCGTTATCGGCAAGCGATTACTGCAGCAGGCAGTGGCAGTATGGCGGCCATTGACAGTGAGAAGTTTGTCGATGCGTTGGGACATTAAGCGATAGCCAAAGACATGATTGTTATATATACAACCCTTATTATTGCTCTAGTATGGATGGTGCTTCAGCTTTGGCCGGTTCCATCGTTATCGTGCTTGCGAATGAATTTACAGGACAGTTTGATGGTTGCGCCATCCTCTATTAAAGTACTCGATGTCAGGGATGCCGTTTTATACGACAAGGAACACATCCCTGACACGATTAACATATCGCTGGGCCGCTTGCCCTTTGTGTGGAATCAGAGTTTATCCTCCGGGGATGCAGTGATGATACTGGCGGATAATTATTGTAAAAGCAAGAAGGCCGCTCGGATTCTGCACAGAAGGGGATTTCGCCGATTATATGCTGTTCGCGGCCCGGTTCTAAGACACTTGAGCAGTGTTCAAGAACCTTTGAATGGAGGTTCCGTATGAAAGAAATTACAGAAATAATTTCAATCGAAATGACTCATGAGTTCCTTGAAAAGAATGAGCTGAGCTTTCTGTACGTGTCCAGACCGGAGTGCAGTGTATGCCATGCGATCCTGCCCAAGCTAAGAGAACTGCTGGATGCATACCCGCAAATTCACCTCGGACATATTGATGCTAATGTGGTGGAAGAGGTGGCGTCACAATTTTTGATTTTCACAGTGCCTGTGATGCTGCTAATGGCAGGTCAGAGGGAGTACATCAGAGCCGACAGATTTGTAGTCTTCGACCGGCTACAGGAGCAATTAGAGCAGATCTATACGTTACATCAGGAAAGGTATCTATAGATAACGGGCAGATGCAACCAGTAAGTTTATTGAAGCGCACGGCTTGGATTGGTGATTGTTGCAAAGGTCTAGCATTCTATAATTGAATTATTTTCCTGTACTTGGTATTCTCTTTGAAAGAATCTCAATTTATTGAGTTGGGGGAGAGAGTCTATGTACATTAAGCAGACGATAGAGCAGCTAGCGCCTTATGTGCCGGGGATTCAGCCGCAGATGGACGGGCCAGTGATCAAGATTAACGCCAATGAGAATCCATATCCGCCGTCGCCACGGGTGAAGGAGATACTGAGCGGGTTCGATTATGGACAGCTTCGCTATTATCCGGACGCCACCAGCCAAAGATTACGGACGTTAATCGGGACGCATTTCAATCTTAGTTCCGGGCATGTGTTCTGCGGCAACGGTTCTGACGAGATTATTGCGTATCTGTTTCAAATCTGTCTGGAAGAAGGAGATTCTATCGCCACTCCTTATCCTACATACACCCTGTACAAGACGATCGCGGACATTCATCGAGTGCAAACCGAATATGTGCCGACACGTGATGATTTCTCCATTGATATAGAAGCTCTTATTAATACAGGGGCTAAAGGTATCTTTATTGCTAACCCTAATGCACAGACGGGACTGCTGTTACCGCTTGCCGAGATTGAACGTCTGCTTCAGAGCTATGAGGGGCTAGTAGTTATCGACGAGGCATATATCGACTTTGCGCCAGCAACCACATCAGCTTATAAGTTAGTTGCACGTTATCCGAATCTCGTGGTGCTGCGGACCTTTTCCAAATCCTATTCACTGTGCGGTATTCGAGTAGGGTTCTGCTTAGCGGCCCCCATACTGGTGGATGCCTTGGATAAATGTCGGGATTCCTACAATGTCAGTCATCTCAGTCAGCTGATGGCCGCTGCGGCCCTTGAAGATCAGCTGTATTTGCAAAAGACCATTAAGCAGGTTGTTTCTACCCGCGAACGGGTCAGTGAGACGCTGATTCATCTTGGTTTTGAAGTGCTGCCTTCGCAGGCAAACTTCCTTCTATGTAAGCCACAGCAACACGCAGCTAGTGATGTTTACGACTTTTTGAAGTCGAAGCATATTTATGTCCGTTATTTTGACGCCCCGCGGCTCTCGGATAAGCTGAGAATCAGCGTGGGGACGGATGAAGAGATGGATGCTCTACTAGAGCAGTTGAGAAATTTTATTGGCAATTAGATATACACCTAATATTGAAAAAGCCAGCGAGTCCCATTGTTACTGGAGACCGGCTGGCTTTTGCTGTATCTGTGAATAATAGCCTCCGCTCATCGAGCAGATCATGGAGAAATTCAACCGTTCACTTAGGTGAAGGCCAGCCTCTCCCGTGCTCTTCGATTAATTGTTGCTCACCCGGAAAGCCTCCCATGCTCCGCCCACAGCCGTGCGGCTGGCAACCAGCTTGCCTCCGTTATTTAAATCACAAGTAACATACAAGTTATTGGCCAGTGCTTGCAGTGCAATCGTGCCATTTCCTAAATCCACACGATTAAACTTCTCCCACTGCTGGATGGTTGTAGCTTTGGCGATCAGTGCACCACCTGTATTGAGATCAGCGGTGACATACCTGCTATTGATTTTGGACTTGAGGGACACGGTGCCATCCGAGTTCGTGACTAATTCAAAAAGCTCCCAGTCTCCTGCGGCTGCTCTGTTGGCAACCAATTGCTCATTACCGTAGTTTTCAGCAGAGACGATTTGCTGATTGGCTTGGGCAACCAGATAGGAGTATCCTGTTGGATTGGGTGTCACATTACCAGTTACCTCGGAGTAAATGGCCTGAAGCAGTGCACCAGATCTGTCATTGCTGTACTCCCAGAACATAATGCCGCCCAGAGCATTATTCTTCACATATTGTACCTTCAAAGTGAGCGATTGCGGATCGTCATAAGAGATGAAGGTATTTCCATTAAACAAGTAAGGGGCTTGTGCACTGCTGTCCCAATACCGTGTATATCCGTTCTTATTCAAATACTGGCTGACAATCGTGTTGTAATCGGGTTCGAAGCCCCCGGAGCCAGGTCTGTCGAGGCCATTATTGCTATTCTGCACACCTGTCCAGGACCGGCCGTAAAAAGCTCCGCCAATGACCAGTTTGCTTGCGGGAACGCCGCCATTTCGAAATAAATTGACCGCTGAGGTTACGCTAATATCTCTTCCGGACAAATTCGTATGGTGACCGGTGGTCGCATCCCAGCTTCCGTGGAAATCGTACGTCATCAGATTGATCCAGTCCAGCAGAGGCGTGATATTATTGATTTCTACGCCATTCAGATAGCTGCTGCTGGCTCCAGCGGCAATAGTCAGCAGGTACTGTTTGCCATTAATTTGTCCTTGGGCGTTCAGTTTGTCGCGAACCTTCGAGAGAAGCAGGGTGAAATTTTGTTTATCCTGCGGCCGTGCAGTTGTGCCTGCTGCAGGGTTAGTTGGATATTCCCAGTCCAGATCGACGCCATCCAAGTTATTGGCGGTCACCAGTTGCACAAGGCTGTCGGCAAAGGTTGTACGGGAGGCGTCTGTAAGTGCAGCATCTGAAAAACCGTTCGCACCCCAGCCCCCGACAGATAATAGAACTTTTAAATCCGGATTTCTGGATTTCAGTCCGACCATAGTTTGCAGATTCGTACGGTCATTATTCGTAATAGTGGCTCTGCCGTTGGAGATCAGGGCAAAGGAGTAATTGATATGAGACAATTGCTCTGCTTTGATATCATTCGCGGTCAAGTTGGCCCAGCCGGCTACATAAGCGATGATTTTCTTAGGAAGAGGAGCGGCATCGGCCTGTTGTGCTGGCCCCACGACAAGGCTCGAAGACACAAGAATGAAAGACAAGAAGAGGAGCATAACTATTTTACTGATAGATGGGGTAGTGCTAACTCGATTTTTGTTCATCACAAATTCTCCTTTTTGGTTTGAATTTTAAAATCTAGTAGCCTATCCATACCCTCCTCTCCAGGCGGACCACGCCCTTTCATTTGTATTTCTTTGTCCCTCATCCATTTTGCTGCGCGGCTATGCCTATTGACGCCCATCACTCTCATCCTTTCTGTTCTACACAGAATTACGACTATCGTGAGTGGTATATAACATAGTATGTAAGCGCTATCTATTGTTTTTAGAAGATCAACGAGTCTAGCAAAATGGACAGGGGTAGACAGGGGTAGACAGCATAAATAGAGTTACATGCAAATAAGTATGGGTAGGTTGTAGGTCTGGAAGAGGAAAGTGTAAGTCAACAGAGTACAGTGGCAATAATAATTGGAAGTTATAGAGTGCGTAGGATGGGGGAGGTACAGGGTAGATAACAGACGTTAATCTGCTACGGACGTGTGAGTTTTGTTGCAGCATCATTAAAAACTATGGTATCTATGTAAAAATAAGGATAATATATTAATGCGATATTTGTCAACTAGATTTGATAAATTGTCTTTAAATGGGGTATTGGAACGAAATTCAAAATCAGGTCGATCAATTTGGCCAGACATTCGCAACACTTCTTGAGTGGATCGAAGGGTCGGCACTTACGCTAGAGGAAGATAACATTACGCAGATTGTCTTTAGATTAGGAGAAGATGCAGCCAGATTGCATGAATTCTCTCAGACATTAGTTCCACTAGATTTACATAGACCACCATGTAAAAGTGGAATATATCCCTGAGCTGGAGATTACGCTGCCTGTTGTGTCACAATAGAGGCATATTACTGTCACAATACCTAGCCTTTAGACGGGAGTGAACGGCATGATCCCTATGCTTTTTCGTATCGATGGAGGTGGCTCTGAGCAAAGAGTTCCAACGCGTTCAAGCGAACTTTGCTTAGAGCCTTCGCCATACTGAAGAGCGGACTCTTTGCTTCTCTATATACCGAATTCTGCTATATAGATAGGAGCAAAATAATGAAATATCAAAATGCACAACGGATGCTACCGGAAGAATTACTTCATAGCATTCAAGAATATGTACAAGCAGGATATCTGTATATCCCAGCCCGGCAAGGGAAGAAAAAACAATGGGGTGAATGTTCCGGGTATAAGCAAATGCTGCAAGACCGTAATGAAGAGATCATGCGTAATTTTCGTTCAGGTCTAACCGTCAAGGAGCTTGCACACCATTACTATTTGAGTGAACGCAGCATTAGACGAATTATTCGCAGTCAATAAGGTGGACACCTTTGATTCTGTATCATCTATGTCCTTTCTAACGCTCGTGTCATGTTCTACACTTATTCTTAAAGGACATGAATTCAGGAGGTACGGATGAACCCTTATCAACTGCTCGACATTGAATTTGAATATAG
Organism: Paenibacillus sp. NPDC056722; assembly: GCF_042790635.1. Lineage (NCBI taxonomy): Bacteria > Bacillati > Bacillota > Bacilli > Caryophanales > Paenibacillaceae > Paenibacillus > Paenibacillus sp. NPDC056722. The sequence continues at coordinate 57,649 of NZ_JBHTYV010000014.1, forward strand.
TGGACAACTACAGATCATTACCCCGGTCTTGCTTCAAGATGAACGCGATACGATTCTTGTAGATTGCGGTTATCCAGACTTTGTGCCTCTCCTAGAAGCAGCAGTGAACAAACATGGGGTTACACTACGTTCCCTCACCAAGTTGATCATCACGCATCACGACATGGATCATGTCGGATCACTTGCTGCACTGAAACGGGCATATCCGCACGTCAGCATTATCGCCCATGAGGTTGAAACTCCGTTTATTGAGGGGAACATAAAGTCAAAGCGGTTGGAGCAGGCGGAATCGACATTTGATGCTTTGCCAGAGGAAGCCAAGCCGCAAGCGGAGCAATTTATTAAATTCTTGCAGTCCATTGAGCCGGCAGCAGTTGATCAGACGGTATCTGGTGGGGAATGGTTGCCATGGTGCGGAGGGATAGAAATCATTCATACGCCAGGGCATACGCCTGGCCATATGTCACTGTATCTTCCTGCCAACAAAACTTTAATTGCCGGAGATGCGGTCGTCATTGAGCAAGGCAGACTTGAAATTGCCAATCCACAATATACATTGGATTTGCCGGAGGCTGTTCATTCGGTTCAGCGATTACTGGAATATGACATTGAGCAGGTTGTTTGCTATCATGGGGGGCTTTTTCACGGCGATGTGAAGGAAGCCTTACAACAACTCGTACATGCGTATCATTCATAATGCAAAGCGAGAGGCGGGAATTTTTAAATATAGCAGAACTATAACTACTTTATGATGTGAACAAGCTGTATGATCAAGTCGATATGCAGAAGGGAGCGATCTAAAGTGGGGATGAATATGCCAAAATATAGACTGGAGCTAGCAGATAAAGAAAAGTTTGCCGTCTACCAGGTGATCTATGCCGATACGGATATTGAGATGTGGTATGACTGGAATACACGTCTTCAAGATACGCAATTCAGCGACCGATGTTATTGGATTCTGCGTGACGAGGTGAGGATTGGCGGGGCAATAATCAATGATGGGACGGTAATGTACCCCTTTTTGATCTCACCTTTTGCTGACAGAACGGCTTTTTGGAAAGCGTTATTTAGTTGCAGTCATGATATTAAGCACATTAATGGAGTCTTACAACAAGATGTCAGTATTTTGCTTGCATTCGGATATAAGCTGGGTGTGATTCGGCTGGTCATGTGCTGTCCGGCTGATGATAGCATAACAGCAGTGTTGCCGGATGGATTTTCTGTTCGTCCGCTAGATGAGACAACGGATATTGTCACGGTAGCCAAGATCCTTATGGAGGGATATGCAGGGGGGATTGACTATGAAACTTATGGTACTCCCGATGAAGCTAAGGTCATAGCAGATGTTCAGCATCTGATGAAGGTCTATGAGCACCGCAATCTTTCGATTTATGTATTTGATGAGCAAAAGCAAGAAATTGCCGGACTTTGTATAGCTGGCATCTATGAAAAAATGCCCCTCGGTTTTGCGGAAATAGGGGAATTGTGCGTGCTTCCCAAGTATAGAAACAAACGGCTTGCAGAAGCTATGCTCAACTATGTGAGAGCAACCGCTCATGAGCATTCACAGGTCGTTAAGCTTTGTGTGACCGTTGGCAATGAGGCAGAGAATCTCTATAGAAAAGTTGGCTTTTACCCGGGACCCCGATTTGCAAATATGAGCAGAAGTTAGGCCTCGTAGGTTGATCCGATCCTTCTTCGGCTCCTTCAATCAAATAGATGCTGCCATGCTGCCATCCTGGGCAACATAGCAGCATCTTCAGTTCCTTAGCCTGCAAGGAATGCTTTGCCTTACTTGTTGAGAATACTATCTTCAAGCATTGCATGTTTGTCGCCATATTGCTTGATAATATGCTGCTCTCCCCAATTGCACAACGAATCAAGGATATCCTTCAGACTTTCCCCATATTCACTCAACTCGTACTCCACCTTTGGCGGAACCTGGTTATAGCTAATCCGGTTAATGATACCGTCACTTTCCAGCTCCCGCAGCTGCTGGGTCAGCATTTTTTGCGTAATAGCAGGCATCAGTTGCTTGAGCTCGGTAGTGCGCTTCTTGCCATGGGTCAAATGGCAGAGGATGACACATTTCCATTTCCCGCCAATAACCTCCAGTGTGGCCTCCACCGAAATATTATATTTTTTCTTAACCAATATCATGGTTATTCCTCCAGTTGTTAGGCTCTTGATATCCTCATGGGTACTTTTTAGTTACTATGGTACTTTGAAGTGCGTACTATTCATTTGGGATGTTTTAACCTATCATATCACTTGCAAGCATTGATGACTAGGGCTTGGCCGAATGGCATATTATAAGCTCAGCAATTAATCATAGATGGAGGAAGATAGAGAATGGCTAACAATCTGCAAGATACAACAACTCTGTCCAATGGGGTGAAAATGCCGTGGTTTGGTCTCGGAGTATTTCAAGTAGAGGAAGGCGCTGAACTGGAGAACGCGGTGAAAACAGCAATTGCCCACGGCTACCGTAGTGTGGATACCGCTGCGATCTATGGCAATGAAGAAGGAGTAGGCAACGGAATTCGCCAAGGGCTTGAAGCTGCTGGTATTTCCAGAGAAGACCTGTTCGTGACCTCCAAAGTGTGGAATGCGGATCTCGGTTATGAGTCCACCATTGCTGCATATGAACTGAGCCTGAAGAAGCTTGGTCTGGAATACCTCGATTTGTATCTGATCCATTGGCCTGTAAAAGGCAAATATAAGGAAGCCTGGAGAGCACTTGAGACTCTTTATAAAGAAGGGCGTGTCAAAGCGATCGGAGTCAGCAACTTCCTTGAGCACCAGTTAAAAGACCTGCTCGAAGATGCTGAAATCAAGCCAATGGTGAACCAGATGGAATATCATCCGCGCTTGACGCAAAAAGATCTGCAAGCCTTCTGCAAAGCGCAAGGCATTCAATACGAAGCCTGGTCTCCACTGATGCAGGGCCAACTGCTGGACAACCCTGAGCTGCAAGAAATTGCTGCTAAATACGGCAAATCTATTGCCCAAATCATTTTGCGTTGGGATCTTCAAAGCGGTGTTGTTACGATTCCTAAGTCAACCAAAGAACACCGCATTGTGGAGAATGCTTCGGTCTTTGATTTCGAGCTGTCCGCTGAAGATATGAAACGAATTGACGGATTGGATCAACACCTGCGTGTCGGACCAGACCCGGACAACTTCGATTTTTAATAGTGCATGAACAAGATCACTCCCTCGTTCTATATGGAATGAGTGGAGTGATCTGTCTTGTATCAGGGTATGTGTATACAAAGGAGGAATGGGCATGGAGCTACATTTAGAGGGGAAAACCGCACTGGTGACTGGATCGACATCGGGAATCGGCAAAGCGATTGCGTTATCCCTAGTCAAGGAAGGAGCAATTGTCCTGATCAATGGACGGCATGAGGACAAGGTGAATCATACGATTCAAGAGATCAAGAAGGAGCATCCTGAAGCTGAGCTATACTCAGCGGTAGCGGATCTGGGAACAGAGGCGGGCTGCCAGAAGCTTGTGGAGGAATTCCCGAAAGTCGATATTCTTATTAACAATCTGGGGATCTTCGAGCCTGCTGAATATTTTGATATCCCGGATGAAGAATGGTTCAAATTCTTTGAGGTTAACATCATGAGCGGAGTTCGGCTTAGCCGTCATTACTTGAAGGACATGCTGGAGAGCAATGAGGGCAGAATTATCTTCATCGCCAGTGAGGCCGCAGTGATGCCTTCTCAGGAAATGGCTCATTACAGTGCAACCAAAACGATGCAGCTATCGCTTTCCCGCAGCTTGGCTGAGCTCACCAAAGGGACAAAGGTGACGGTGAATACCGTCATGCCGGGCTCTACCTTAACAGAAGGCGTAGAGACTATGCTGGGCACCTTGTATCCGGAGGAGAAGCTGACGATTGAGGAAGCAGAGACCAGATTCATGAAGGAGAATCGTCCAACCTCCATTATTCAACGGCTGATCCGGCCGGAAGAGATTGCGGATGTTGTCGTTTTTCTCAGCAGCCCGTTGGCTTCGGCGATTAATGGCTCTGCTATGCGAGTGGACGGCGGTTTGGTTCGCAGCGTGTTCTAAGTTTATTGATAAAGGATCACTTCATTGTTCCATTTTGGGACAGGGGTGATCCTTTTTTTTTGTGATGAGAGCCTGGAAAGTAAGTCATGCGGTAGAGCGAGAGGAGTACACCGGGAGGAATGTGGAAACTATGACTTGCGGTATGTTTGATATTGACAGTTACTAGATTGCAGAATATATTGGTATTGCGATTTCCAATCATTATTTAACAAATTAACCAATTTGTTTATGTCATTTGCCTCTTAACGCGTTTGGCTATTGCCCCTGCTTGTTGATCACTAAATCAGCATTTAGATGAGGAGACGATTAAATGATGAAAAGGACAGGAAAGCTTAGGTTCAATTGGAGAACGCTTATGATGATGTGTTTAGCTATCGTTATACTTCCAGCGGGATCCGCATTCGCAGCAGTAAATAAGCCATTTCCACAGCATACGACCTATACTTCCGGTTCTATTCAGCCCAATAATGTCACTCAGACGAGCATGGATAATACAGTGAAAACCAAATGGGATGCGTGGAAAGCGGCCTACCTTAAGCCAGCTGGCTCCGGCAAGTACTATGTGAAATACAATTCCGCAGGGGAAACCGTATCCGAAGCGCATGGCTATGGCATGCTGTTCACCGTGCTAATGGCCGGGTATGACAGCAGTGCGCAGACGTATTATGACGGTCTCTATAATTATTACAAAGCACATCCGAGCGCGAATAACCCGTACCTGATGTCATGGAAGCAGAACAGCAGTTTTCAAAATATTGACGGTCAGGATTCGGCCACAGACGGGGATATGGACATCGCATTCTCGCTGCTGCTAGCAGATAAGCAGTGGGGAAGCAGCGGTACAATCAATTATTTACAAGCGGCTAAGAATGTCATTAATGCCATTATGGATAAAGAAATTAACCAGACCCAGTGGACCATCCGTCTCGGTGACTGGGCGAACAGTGGCGCCTATAATACAGCTACACGGCCTTCGGATTTCATGCTGAATCATTTGAAGGCTTTCCAAAGTGCTACTGGCGATGCCCGCTGGAAGAATGTTACGGACAAGACCTACACGATCATCAACAGCCTGTATAGCGGGTACAGCGCAAGCACCGGTCTGCTGCCTGATTTCGTGATTTACTCAGGTGGTGTGTACAAGCCCGCAGCGGCTAACTTCTTAGAAGATGCTAATGACGGTAATTACAACTATAACTCCTGTCGTACTCCATGGCGGATTGCTACGGACTACCTGATTACTGGCGATAACCGTGCCTTGTCGCAGCTTAATCAGATGAACAGTTGGATCCAAACTAAAGTAGGGGGTGCACCCGGAAGCATCAAGGATGGATATAAGCTGAATGGAACTGTGTTCGGCAGCTACAACAGCGGTGCCTTCTATGCACCGTTCGGCGTTAGTGCGATGACCTCTCCGAGCTATCAAAGCTGGCTAAACTCGGTGTGGAGCCATACGGCAAGTAGTTCTGCCGAAGGCTACTACGAAGACAGCATCAAGTTGTTCTCGCTGATTGTGATGTCAGGCAACTGGTGGACATATTAATAAAGTTCCGTATTTTCTCATTTGATATCTCAGGGATCCGGCTCTTGCCGGATTCCTTTTTGTTTGTACATCGTCTGCGAGCTATTCTAGATCGGCGAGCAGATTTACTTTTTCAAGCGAGGGGATGAGGAATTTAGGATCAATAGGGGATGACATTACGATGAGAACGGTGTAAGTTCCATAGGGATCGCACTGCTTGCCGAATTCTTCAAGTGATTGGGTAGAGTCAGTCATTACCTTTAGGAGGTAGTTGTGTTCTCCGCTGATGCGATAGCATTCAACAACCTCGGGTGCAGAACGGCAAAAATCAAGGAAGGGATAACATTCTTTTGTCCTAAACAGTACATAGGCCACAGTACCTTTGCCGATTTTCTCCGGAGAGATCACTGTGCGGTACGCCTCAATGACCCCGTTCTCTTCCAGTCGGCGAACTCGCTCAGTAACCGCTGGTTGCGACAGGCTGACACTTTTCCCTAACTCGGTCATTGAAATTCTTGCGTGATTTTGCAAATGGAACAGAATCTGCTTATCTATATGGTCCATGAAAACGCCCTCCTTTAATTCCGAATAATTCCTTGCAAACTACCTCATTTTCCTTTGTAAAATGAAGCAACTAACTGGTTTGTCTTATGTAATCAAAGGGACTTGATTTATATAATAAACTCACCCCGGAAAAGTAAGCAACATGATATTGTTCAGAGAGGATGAGTATCATTGAATAAATTATATTGGAACAAAGAGACGGAAGACAATTTACAAGCACGTATAGATGAGGTCATCGATCATACACTTGCCGATAAAAGGTTAGCCGGCGCCGTTGTTAAAGTGGCAGTTGGCGGGGAGTTGGTGTATAACCGTGCTGCCGGTTTTGCTGATCGTGAGAACAATCGGCCCATGCATGAGGATGCGTTATTTCGGTTGGCTTCTGTGTCTAAGCCTATTGTTTCTACAGCTGCTTTGGTATTGGTATCCCAAGGCCGTCTGCAATTGGATGACCGTGTAGATCGCTGGTTGCCGGAATTTCGTCCAGGGCTGCAGAATGGTGAAGCTGCGACATTGACGATTCGTCACCTGTTAACACACACCGCTGGATTGACGTACCGTTTTTTTCAAGAAGAGAAGGGTTCCTATGAGCTTGCGGGTGTATCTGATGGGATGGATCTGGCGGGTATCACATTGGACGAGAACCTGCGCCGGCTTGCTTCTGTGCCGCTTCTGTATGAACCAGGGACACAGTGGAAATATTCTATAGCTACAGATGTACTGGGCGCGGTGATTGAAAAGGCAGCCAATGCACCACTTGGGGAAGCTGTTCATTCACTGGTGACAGCCCCTCTGGGCATGTGCGATACCGGGTTTACTGCAGTCGATCCGCAGCGGCTGGCTGTTGCTTATGCTGATGATCCTGCTGAGCCACGCCGCTTGCGGGATTTTGACACCATACCATTTGTAGAGGGGACGGCAGGTTTCCGGCTTGCTCCTGTCCGGGCAATAGATGCCACAGCGTATCCTTCAGGTGGAGCGGGAATGGTTGGCAGTGCCGGAGACTTTTTGAAGCTGCTGGAAACCTTGCGCAAGGGGGGAGAACCCCTAATGAAAGAGGCAGTGGTTCGTGAGATGACTACCAATCAGATCGGCGATCTTCCGATGCTCTTTTGGCCAGGCAGAGGGTTCGGCTTAGGCTTTGTTCTGCTCAAAGACCCGGTTGCTGCAGCTACCCCAGAGTCACCGGGTACTTGGCGTATGGGAGGAACCTATGGTCATTCGTGGTTTGTGGACCCTTCGAAGGAGCTCAGCGTGGTAGCGTTCACGAATACGGCACTGGAAGGTATGTCAGGCAAGTTCACTACGGATCTTACAGACGCCGTCTATGCCGGGATCAGGGGAAAATGAGAACGATTAATCCAGCTTAATACTAACCTAATTACCAGTTCATCACGTTAACTACGTGCTTGAGCTGGTTTTTTTAGTATCCGGCCATCATGCACAGAAACTAATGTACATCTTCTATGGTCTAACTTAGCGATTATTTTATTCTTGTCAAATTTCGGGCAGGGAATTAGAATATAAGCATTGGCTTATATACAAGTGGAAGGAGGAGACAGATATGGAGCCACTAGCCGATATTGCTGACGATATGAAGCTGCTAGGGGATAAGACGCGTCTGGCGATGCTTTCGCTGTTGAAAGAGCGGGAGTGGTGCGTATGCGAATTTGTGGACATCTTTGATATTTCACAGCCGGCGGTCAGCCAGCATCTAAGAAAGCTAAAAACACAGGGCATCGTTAAGGAGAGTAAACGCGGACAATGGGTACATTACTCCCTGAATGTCAAAGATAAGCCGCATATCCAGGCTGTTCTGAATCAAATGCCGGATTCCAAGGCGATACTAACCCTTTTGAATAAAAAAGAAATTGTTGCTTCTTGTGAGTGATATGCGCTTGAAGTAACAAAGCTATGTTTTATATATAAGTATATAGTTATATGATTATTTGGTGTTATGATGGCCGAGTCGGCGTTTGTGTCGTAGGTTCATCTAATTTGATTGGAACCAACTGGAGGTTGTAGCAGTGGCCGTTTGGGCAATTATTATTTTTATAGTCACATTAGTATTTGTAATCTGGCAACCTAAGAACCTGTCCATTGGCTGGTCTGCTTGTGGCGGGGCGGTCTTGGCGTTACTGGTAGGGGTAGTAAGTTTTAACGATGTGCTCGATGTCACCGGGATTGTGTGGAACGCGACATTAGCCTTCATTGCGATCATCCTGATTTCACTGATCCTGGACCATATCGGATTTTTCGAATGGGCCGCCCTACACATGGCACGCGCTGCCCGTGGGAATGGGATTCGGCTGTTCGTCTATGTGACCATTTTGGGAGCAGTGGTGGCGGCGTTTTTTGCCAATGATGGTGCAGCGCTGATCCTCACTCCGATTGTGCTTGCTATGGTGCGTGCCTTGAAATTCGATGAGAAAAAGGTGTTTCCGTTCATCATCGCCAGCGGGTTCATCGCTGACACAACTTCATTGCCTCTTATCGTCAGCAATCTGGTGAACATCGTGTCCGCCGATTTCTTCGGCATCACCTTCATGGAATATGCGGGCCGGATGATCATTCCAACCTTATTTTCGCTGGTGGCAAGTATTCTGGTCTTGTTCGTCTTTTTCCGCAAAGTCATCCCTCGGAAGTTCGACAGCGCTCAGCTTAAGAACCCACAAGAGGCGATCAAAGACAAAGGGATGTTCAAGCTGTCCTGGGTCGTGCTCGCGGTTCTACTTATCGGCTATTTCGTTAGCGAATTTCTGAACATCCCTGTGTCGGCGGTAGCCGGAGTGATTGCGATTTTCTTCCTGCTGATGGCAAGGAATAGTTCGTCCGTCAACACGAAGGAAGTGATCAAGGGAGCGCCTTGGGCGATTGTGTTTTTCTCCATTGGGATGTATGTCGTGGTGTACGGGCTGCGGAATGCCGGTCTTACAGATTTGTTGGCAGAGGTGCTGCGGGCGGCAACAGATCAGGGGTTATTCGTCGCCACGATGAGCATGGGCTTTATAGCCGCTATCCTCTCCTCAGTGATGAACAATATGCCTACTGTTCTAATTGACGCGCTCGCGATCGATGCTACACACACGACGGGAATCATGAAGGAAGCTTTGATTTACGCGAACGTTATCGGGTCAGATTTGGGCCCTAAGATTACACCGATAGGTTCGCTGGCGACTCTGCTTTGGCTACATGTACTTTCTACTAAAGGCGTGAAAATATCCTGGGGAACGTACTTTAAAACAGGCATCATCCTGACGGTTCCCACACTGTTTATTACCCTCTTAGGACTCTATATATGGTTAATTATTCTATAATGTAAAAGGAGATCGATGACAATGGATAAGAAGACTCTTTATTTTCTATGCACAGGCAACTCTTGCCGGAGCCAGATGGCCGAGGGGTGGGCGAAGCAATATTTGAGTAAGGACTGGAATGTCTACAGCGCCGGGATTGAAGCTCATGGACTGAACCCCAAAGCGGTACAAGCCATGAGCGAAGCCGGTATCGATATCTCGGGCCAAACCTCCGACATTATTGATTCGAGCCTTTTGAATAACGCAGATTTGGTGGTTACCTTGTGTGGCGATGCCGCAGATAAATGCCCGATTACCCCGCCGAAGGTAAGACGTGAACACTGGGGGTTTGATGATCCAGCCAAGGCTCAGGGGACGGATGAGGAGAAATGGGCAGTATTTCAAAATGTCCGTGACCAGATCGGCGCACGTATTAAGCAATTTGCGGAGACAGGGGAATAACGATATGGCGGGCTATCACGAACTTATTGAAGGTAAAGTGTATATCGGCGGGGAGAACGGTTTGCTGGAGGCGCTTCAGGAGCAGGGGATTTCGGATGTGTTTGATCTGAGAGACAACGGCACTAAAGCTGAGGGTTTTCCGGATAAGGTTAGCCGACATCATCATCCGATTGTGGAGCATGAAAGTGGACAAGACGCCTCTGTACAACAGGCAGTCCTAGCCATCAGCGAAGCTGTAAACAGTGGGAAAACCGTCTACTTCCATTGCGCGGGTGGCCGCAACCGTACAGGAACCGTAGCCACGGGTTTGCTGCTGGAACTTGGGATAGTCTCCACGGTAGAAGAAGCTGAGAACTTAGCCAAAGAAAAACGCCCGGATATCCAGATTAAAGGGGCAATGCGTGAAGTGTTGAACCGATTGTATCCACCAGGAGTATAGGGGAGCAATCGAAGCAACCGTACTTTCCTTTTTGATCAGTCAAAATTATGGAGTTCACCTATAGATGATGCTTAGGCTTTGTAAGGTTCCTTTCACTTGTGTGAAGGGGACCTTTTGTTTTACGATTTATGTATTGAAAAAGGGGGAAATAAGCTCATGACAAGAATAGGCTGTTATCATGCGCATTATTCCAATATCGAGCACATCGAGAAAGCTTTGGCTGGCCATGAAGTGGAACTGGTACATTTTGTAGATCCAGGTCTGGATCGCATAAAAATGGACGCCGATTTTAATAATGAGATTGTTGAAGCCAAGGTGAAGGAGACCCTGAATTGGATTTCAGCCTGCCATGTGGATGCCATTCTGATCACGTGCACTTTTTTTACCGCAGCATATCGGGAAAATCTTCACCCATTGCCTATTCCCGTCATAAAGATAGATGACCCATTATTTCAGGATGCTTGCCGGTCTGATGAACCTGTTCGCTTCGTTTTCACCAATCCAAATACGGTTACAGGGACGATGGAGCAGTTCCAGCATTATTGTAAGGCCACAGGACGTAAGGTGCTTGTAGAATCCAGCGTGCTGGAGCATACGTTCAGTCTGATTATGCAGGGGAAAAAAGAGGAGTATACCGCGCTGGTGTCGTCTGGCTTAAAACGCGCGGCTCAAGAGAATCCTGGCGTCCGTATCGTTGCTGCCCAGCTTTCAATGGCTCCTGCAGCCCACCAGGTAGAACAGGAAACAGGCATCACCATCGGCAACCATCTGAATGCTCTGACCAGTTACATGATCGATAAGCTTTCTTTGCAGAAGAAGAAATAACTATAAGATGAACAAAAGAAGGGAACAACAAGCAGGGAGGAACGAAGGGGGAAGTTTGGAACTGTAGGAGCGAAGCGCTCGCCTGAAAGCTTTCCGCAGGAAAGCTCGCATCGGAAGCATAAGCCCGCCAGATTTCAACCGCTAGAAGCGGTTATTAAAGAAGAAATCTGGGGACAACAGCGACCGGAAGTCCAAACATTCCACCGTAGTGACGACCGAGCCCTACGTTCAGATCTTCAGTTCGTCTTATATAAATGAATTTAAAATGAAAAGATTTGAAATGAAAATCTATTTACATTTTACATGGAAGGGACTATAATTCAACTATAAAGTTGCATCGAGGAAACTTTCGTGTATATAGACAACTTTCCCGGGCAAGAGGAGGGATAGACATGTTAGAGCAACAAGTTGTGGAACAAAAACTGATCAAAGAAAAGAAAGTCAAGATATCTGCCCAAGCTGTATTGGACGGAGAAGTCAAAGGTCTGAAACGGCTGTTGCCATTTCTCGGACCTGCTTTTATAGCAGCGGTTGCCTATCTCGATCCCGGTAATTTTGCTACAAATATTACAGCGGGGTCCAAGTATGGATATCTGCTGCTATGGGTGATTGTCGCCTCTAATCTGATGGCGGTACTGATCCAATCGCTGTCGGCCAAATTGGGCATTGCTACCGGTAAGAATTTACCTGAAATTGCGCATGACCGATTCCCCAAAGGCGTCTCGATTTTTCTCTGGATTCAGAGTGAACTTGTAATTATTGCTACAGACTTGGCTGAGTTTATAGGAGCGGCTTTAGGATTATATTTACTATTCGGCATCCCCATGTTGCCAGCCGCTTTGATTACTGCCGTTGGGTCGTTTGCCATACTGGAGCTACAGCGGCGCGGGTACCGTTCATTGGAAGCGGGAATTGGCGCCATGGTATTAATCGTCGTGCTGGCGTTTACTTTCCAAGTGATTGTATCCAAGCCGGATATGGGCGCAGTAGCCGTGGGCATGTTTACTCCCAGATTCGATGGTGTGGACAGCATCCTTTTGGCCGCAGGTATTCTGGGCGCAACGGTAATGCCACATGCGATCTATCTGCATTCCTCGCTGACGCAAGACCGTGTGGTCGGCCGGAATGAAGCGGAGAAGAAGAAAATCTTCAAGCTGGAACTGGCGGATATTATCATCGCCATGATTATTGCCGGAGCCGTCAATATGGCGATGATCGTTGTCTCTGCTGCACTGTTCTTCAAGAATGGCATGGTTGTGGAAGACCTGGGCGTAGCCTTTCACCAGTTCCGCGAATTAGCTGGTCCTGTTACGGCCGTTTCTTTTGGACTTGGGCTGCTTATAGCCGGATTATCCAGCTCTTCAGTGGGCACCATGGCCGGGGATGTTGTTATGCAGGGCTTCATCAATAAAAGAATCAATCTGTACCTGCGCCGGGCGATCACTACAATTCCCCCACTTGCGATTATTATTGCCGGTGTGAACGCTACAGACGCGCTGATCATGAGTCAGGTGGTGCTATCGTTCGGGATTGCTTTTGCACTTATTCCTTTGATTATCTTCACAAGCAACCGTCAAATTATGGGCGGGCTGGTCAATCTGCGGATTACTTCCATCACAGGCTGGATTATCTCGGCTCTGGTGGTTCTGCTGAACTTGTTCTTAGTCTTTGAAATGTTGTATTAAAATGAAAAGATCAAAAAAGCCCAGGCCTCTTATCCTTGTAGAACGGATAAGAGGCCTGGGCTTTTGATATGCCATGGCGCGAATGCCTTAGCGCCTGAAATAATCGGCCAGCCCGTTGGCTATAGCCTGGGCGGCTTTTTTCTGATAGGAGGCTGTGCGGGCCACCGCCTCATCAGAGGGGGTGGAGAGAAAGCCCAGCTCCATCAGGGCTGACGGTATCGAGTTCTCCCTGAGGATGTGATAATCGCCGAAGGACACGCCGTTGCTCTTCAGGCCGATGCCTTGTCCCAGCCGGGCTTCAATTGCCCGAGCCAGCTTCAGGTCAGTGCTTTCGGAATAGAAGAAGGTCAACGTTCCGGATATCTTCTTCGGTGAGGAATTATAATGGATGCTTACAAAGGCATCCGCTCCGAGCGTCTTGCCGAGCTGGGCACGCTGAGCCAGCGAAGGCTTCACGTCTTTCGTTCGGGTCATCTCGACCCGGGCGCCGGCCGCCTGCAGGTAATCGCGGACATAGAAGGCTGTCTGCAGATTCAAATCTTTTTCGAGCGTGCCGTAGGTGGTGCCAAGCATGCCGGGATCACTCCCGCCATGGCCGGGGTCCACCACGATCAGCTTGCCCTTCAGGCCGCCGGAAGAAGGAGGCGGAGCGCTATTTGTGACCGTTGCTCCGCTGCGGATGTATTGGTCTGAGACCCAGCCGGTATCTCCGCTGGCTGTGCGGATTTTTAGCCATCCGTTCTGGCGCTGCAGGATGGTTACCGTATCCTGTGCTTTCAGTGAGCCCAGCGCGCTATAGCTGGTGCCCGGGCCACTCCTGATTCGCAGGGAGCTTGCGGTAACCGTGGCTTTGGCGTTCATGCTGTTTCCGGTGGATGTCTTAACCGCCGGCGTTGCCTTGACCGCTACGGTCGTTCCGGCAGTAGGCGTTCCGTTGGTCTTCAGAAGATAGTAGCCAGCAACCCAGCCGGAAGTTGAACCGGACTTGACCTTCAGCCAGCCATGTTGTTCGTCTGTGACACTTACCACCGTACCGTTCTTCAGTGACCCCGTGATGACTGCATTCTTGGCCGGCTCGCTGCGCACATTCAAGGAATCAGCATTTACTTTGGCAGTATAGCTGACCGCGGCAGCGGCTTTGGGAGGCTGCAGCCCTATGCTGAATATGCATAAGGCTAGCATAGCAATGCCTAATAGTTTCTTCATAGGTACCTCGCTTCCGGGAAATATTCTGGGGCTGAATCTGAAAGAATCAGCCTTAGGCTCATTACCCAATTCATGAACGAAAGAATTGGATAATGCCCGTGAAGCTTTAGATTATACCATGGAGACGCTACAAAAAAATCCGGCAGAAGACCCTTTTAAAGGGAGACTGCAGAGGTCTTTTTGGCAATTTCCCGTCGTACGACAGGGGCTACCTTGGTAGCTAGCAGTTCGATGGCTGATGCCACCTTAGCGTAAGGAAGTCCACCGATATCCAGCTGAGTCATAAAGCGGTTGTGTCCGAACAGCTCATGCTGGTAAAGGATTTTCTCAATAATTTGCTGAGGACTGCCTACAGCCAAGGTATTATCGAAGGCTGCAAACTGATCGAATTCGCTGCGCGATACTGTATATCGCTGGTCTCGGCTCGGACTGATGGAATTGCGGTAGCTGTAATAGTAAGGATAAAATTCATCAAGCGCCTGCTGTGTAGTTTCCGCAATATAGCCATGACTTGTAATGGCAACCTTCAGGGACTCAAGGGAATGACCGGCCTCCATGCCGGAGCGGCGATAGCTATCGGCAAGCTCCTTGAAAGGCGCTGGATTTCCGTTCAGGATGGCAATAGCTAACCCTGTGCCAAGTGCGCCAGCTTTCTTTGCACTCTCGGGCGAGCCGCCGACGCCAACCCAGAGCGGGAGCTTATGCTGTACGGGCCTAGGAGAAATCTCCGCATTTCTGAGGGGAGAGCGGAACGAGCCTTCCCAGTTAATAATTTCATGCTGATTCAGCTCCTGAAGGAGCTGGATGTTCTCCGCGAACAAGCGATGATAGTCTTCAAGATCATAGCCGAACAGGGGAAAAGATTCCAGGAAAGCACCGCGTCCAGCAATGATCTCAGCCCGTCCATTGGATAAGAGGTCAAGTGTAGCAAAGTCCTCAAAGACCCGGACAGGATCAATGGTACTAAGTACAGTAGTAGCGCTGGTCAGCTTGATTCGGCGTGTGACCTGCGACACAGCTGCCAGGACGACAGGCACCGAGGAGATGACAAAATCCAGCCGGTGATGCTCACCGACACCAAAGACATCAAGTCCCGCCTCATCGGCTAACTTGGCAGCGGCAATCACCTCATCCAGCCGCTGCCGCGGGGTGATTGTTTTACCTGTTTTACAGTCGGCCACAATATCCCCAAGCGTATAAATGCCAAATTCAAATTCTGGTACTGCTTCTTGTTGTATAGGATTGCTCATTCTATTTAAACCCCTTGCTATTCATAGATTAATTGGTTAAAGCATGTCCGTATGGATGGAATACATGCCATTATATCATATCCACTTACGAATTGTAAGTTTGTGAGTTATTGTTTTCCCTCGCATATCGATCTTTCGGGCCAACGATACATGAGAATGGGATCATTATCGTACATTTGGAGTGTAATCGCCAGCGTCTATTCTCAATAGATAAACTCCTCTATTCACATTGACTTTCATGCAGTTATACCAGATATTTATAGTAAAGAATTAAACTATTAAATAGCTTGCTTAATGCTAGCCTTACTCCACGAAACGGCGGTGGGACAGATGTTGGGGCATCAGTCGGATAAAGAAGATTCCCGGTTGAAGGATGTGCAAGACGGGGTAGGAGCAGCTGAAGCGTTTCTCTCCCCGGAAGAAACTTGGACAAGTGTTAATTCTGGTGTAACTGGATTGCTGGGTTATTCGGAAGAGCAACTACTGGGGCGGCCATTGAGCGAGTTTTTACAGAGAGACTACAAGGATCTTTACCATAAGCAGATGGGAGCGCTGGCAGCAAGCGAAATCCCTTTTTTTGAGTGTACGTTGATGCTGGTGCATCAGGCTATGATCCCCGTTCCATTAATCATTCGGATCACACGGATCAATGAACCGTCGACGGGGAAGCTGCTCTTTTATACAGTGCTGTTAAGAGGACGATCTGGGCCTGGGGACAAGAAGAATCCTCTCTCGGATAGTGCTGACTTGTTCCGGCTCATTGCGGATAATATCAGGGATATCGTATACGTGGCGACACCAGACAGCCTCTGCCGCTACTGCTCACCCTCAGTTCATGAAGTGCTGGGTTATGAGCCGGAACAACTGGTAGGGCAGAATGTCAGCAGCTATATTCATCCGGATGATCTCAATACCCTCCAGATGCCGGGCGCGTTAGCTTATAGCAGTGTTCAGTTGCGTACCCGGCACGCGGAGGGGCATTATTTGTGGATTGAGTATACACTGCGGGTGCTGGAGGAAGAAGGTGGCGGTCGGGGCATTGTTGCCGTAGGCCGCGACATTACCGAACGCAAGATGGTAGAGCGGAAGCTACAGGAATCCGTGGAGCGCTACACCTCCCTCAAGAAGTACAACCATGATGCGGTCATTTCTTTGGGGCTGGAAGGCGATATCATCAACGGAAATGACAAGGCTTGTGAATTGACGGGATATACGATCCCCGAGCTGACCGGTCTGAACGTATCGAGCATTGTTGGATCAGAGAATCTGAACTACATTCTGGACCATTCCTCCGGGAATCACTGGGGAGAGCGGAACATCGACAAGATCAGGCACAAGGATGGTCATATGGTCGAGGTGCTGACCAGTATTGCGCCCATTGTCATTAGTGGAAGCCGGGTAGGGTTCTACATTATCGTCAAAGATATTACTGAGCAGAAAAAGCTGATGATTGCCAAAGAGACGGCCGAGCATACGAACCGTGCCAAGAGTGATTTTCTGGCGATGATGAGTCATGAAATCCGCACCCCGATGAACGGAGTGCTTGGAATGACCGATCTGCTGCTGGAGATGAGCGAACCGCAATCGGTACAGCATGAATATCTGGAGATTATCCGCCAGAGCGGAGATACACTGTTGTCGATTATTAACGATATTCTGGACTTTTCCAAAATCGAAGCTGGTAAGACAGAGCTGCACGAGGATCGTTTCGATTTGCGGCTCTGCATTGCTTCTGTAATGAACGTGCTGAGTCATAAAGCGGAGGTTAAAGGACTGTACATCGAGACCCAGGTGAATGCTGAGGTGCCGACACATTTGCTGGGTGATGGGGAGCGTCTTAAGCAGGTGTTACTCAATCTGGTTGGCAATGCGGTCAAGTTCACCTATACCGGCGGTATCAAGCTGGAGGTAAGGGTTGCAGAGCAGAAAGAAGGCAGAATTATGCTGGAATTCTCCGTTTCCGATACCGGAATTGGTATCCCGGAAGAGCTGCAGGGCCGCTTGTTCGAGCCTTTTTACCAATTGGATCATTTTATGAACCGGCGGCATGAGGGAACGGGACTTGGGCTGGCCATCACGAAGAAGCTGGTGGAGCTTATGGGCGGACAAATTACCTTGCACAGGAGAGCGGAGCCAGGAACCACATTCGTGTTCACCGCGGTTTTTCTGGATGACGCCAATGCCGCAATCGCCGAATTAGGGCAGAATGACACACAATCATTGACGGAATCCGAGGATCGTCCCTTACGGATTCTGGTTGCCGAAGATAACGAGATTAACCAGATTGTTTTGAAAAAAATGTTGGAGAAACGCGGGCACTCTGTGGAGCTGGCATCTGACGGAACCGTCGTCATGCAGCGAATAACCTGCGAATTTTTCGATCTGGTCTTTATGGATATACAGATGCCACGGACGAACGGTCTGGAGGCTACGAAATATATTAAAGAGACGCTCCCGCCGGAGAAGCAGCCGATTATTGTTGCGGTAACGGCTAATGCACTAAAAGGCGACCGGGAGCTATGTCTTGCAACAGGCATGGATGAATATATTAGCAAGCCGGTCACCAGTGAGACCTTAACGGGAGTGATCCGAAAGTTTTTTTAAAAGTGAGCGCAGCGGGGGAAGGATAGGATGGGCCGAGGAATTGGCTTATCTTATCCTCCAGCGTTCCATAAGCCAAAAATATCATTGCCATTTGGAGTTAATTTGTTTATTATGGACAATAAAGATCTATAATAATGATGATATTGAGGAGGGAGGAGAGAGACTTGCAATTTTCCAAAAGTACAGATTACGCCTTACATGCCATAATTCATCTGGGACACTCGCACCGTTGCAACAACGTCGGGATTAGGGAGTTATCTGGGACACTGGGTGTTTCCGAAAGCTATTTATCCAAAATCATGTCCAAGCTGAGACAGGATGGAATCGTACGTGCTGTGCCAGGGGTGAACGGTGGTTACGAGCTTGCCCGGCCAGCGGATCAGATTACGTTTCTTGATGTGATTCAAGTGATTGAAGGAAGACAGCAGCTATTCGAATGTTCGAATTCGGGTTCGCAGCAACACCAATTGTTAGCGGAAGATGGGGCTGTGCAGAGAGAACAGAAGCATCCGGGAAAAGAATGTTTGATTGAAAAAGTTATGAACGGCGCGGAACAACAGCTGCACCAATATTTGCGGGAACATACGATTCAGTCAGTATTGGATGAGGCGTTCAAGCGATGCAGTCATGATGTAAACAAGAAGTGATGAGCTTCTTGTGTTTTAATTATGGATATTATAGATCTATGTAAATATATATATATGAAATTACATGGAGTAGTATCGAGAAGTAGCACGTTTTTTTATTTTAATTATGGATATTATCGATCTATATAGGTTTTGTTTTGAAGGGGATATAAAGCTTTTCGATGTGGGAACTATTGGGGTGAATCAACAAGGTCAAGCTCCGTTAGTCTCGGTGTATTGCAAAGAATACAGAAACTTGGAGGAGAAACAAATGATAGAGATGCAAAATATTAAGCGCGGTCCGATCATGTTAGCACTGATCGTAGGTATGTTCGTTGCCGCGTTGAACGAGACACTAATGGGCAATGCCCTCCCCGAACTGATGAAGTCATTCGGCGTATCTGCGACGACGGTCCAGTGGCTTTCTGCTGCCTATTTGCTCATTGTCGGCGTGCTCGTTCCGGTGACAGCGGTATTGCAGCAATGGTTCACAACCCGGCAAATGTTTCTGTCGGCGATGAGTCTGTTCTTCGTCGGTACGCTCGTCTCGGCGGTATCACCGGGATTCAGTGTACTGCTGATCGGGCGGATTATTCAGGCGATAGGAACCGGCTTGCTGCTGCCACTTACAATGAACGTAATTATGACCATTTATCCGCCGGAAAAACGGGGAGCCGCAATGGGGATGTTAGGACTCGTCGTCATGTTCGCGCCAGCCATCGGTCCGACCATTTCCGGTTTGATTGTTGACGGACTTTCATGGCGCTGGTTGTTCTATCTTGTACTGCCGTTTGCGCTCCTCTCAATTATCGTGGGAACTGCTGTCCTGAAAAACGTGTCGGAGCTCACAAAACCACGGGTTGACCTCTTATCCATCGTGCTGTCAACGATTGGCTTCGGCGGAATTGTCTACGGGTTCAGCAAGGCCGGTGAGCTCGGCTGGTCGGTGCCGGAGGTCATTTGGACAATTGCGGCGGGGGGTGTCGCTTTGGCACTGTTCGTTTGGCGGCAATTACTGCTTAAAGAACCGATCATGGATTTACGGGCGTTCCGGTATCCCATGTTCGCGCTTGTCGCGGTGCTGCTGTTCGTACTGTTGATGACGTTCTTCTCGTCGGCAATCATGCTTCCAATGTTTATGCAGGGCGTGCTGATGATGACGGCATTCAAGTCCGGCTTGATCCTGCTTCCCGGTGGGGTCGTGAACGGGATTATGGCTCCAGTCTCAGGCAAGCTGTTCGACAAGTTTGGGCCTCGCGTTCTTGTTATCCCAGGACTCCTCATTGCCGCCGCCTCATTGTGGCTGTTCACCCGATTCGACGAAACGACGACCACCGGCTTCCTCGTCGCTGTGCATATTGCGCTGATGGTTGGCGTCGCGTTAGTCATGATGCCTGCACAGACAGCTGGACTCAACCAACTGCCACGCCATCTGCACCCGCACGGGACGGCGATCTTGAACACACTGCAGCAGGTGTCCGGTGCAATCGGTACTGCCCTGTACTTCAGTATTATGTCAGGCGGACAGAAACATTACTTGAACGGAGCGAGCGATCCGCATGCTCCGGCGGAAATAACCAAGGGGCTGCTGGCCGGTATCAATAACGCGTTCTGGATCGGTGTCTTCATCGCGCTCGTAGCTTTAGTACTTGGTCTCTTCCTTCGTAAAGAGAAATCGCCAGAACATGAACAGGCGGCGAGTTGAAAGTAGCTGTCCGTTTAGGAAAATCCATACTCAATAAAGAAATGTGAGGAATGATCATGAATAATTTTTTTGATGCAGCTAACTGGGAAAAAGCGTGGAAAGACGATTCTCTTTTAAAGAAAATGAAGAAGGCGGGAGTCGATCCCACGAGATCATTTGACCATAAGGCCAAGACTTTCAACGAACAATCGTTTAGCGAAGAGGGAAGAAAACGAACCAAACGGATCATGAACTGGCTTGAAGGGCAAGGGGTCCAATTCGAAAATGCCTCCGTTCTGGATATTGGCGCCGCATCTGGAGTGTTCTCGGTGCCGTTTGCGGAGAGAGGGGCTCATGTAACTGCCGTAGAGACCTCTCCCCCGCAGGTCGAATTGTTGAAAGAAAACATCTCGAAGTTCGCCGGAGATCAGGTAAAGATTGTGCCCGAGCCTTTTGAAAATATTGATGTGCAGACCAAAGGCTGGAGCGAGGCCTTCGATCTCGTCTTCGTCTCAATGTGCCCGGTCATTCACAATTGGGATAGTGTGGAAAAGATACTCCAATGCGCTCGAAAGTTCTGTTATATCAGTATGCCGGCTAGTCCTCCAGATCACAGTCTAGTAAATGAAATCTGGCCGCTCGTCACCGGTCAGCCGTTTCATACGAAACATATGGAAATGGGATATTTGCTGCATCTGCTGTTTCTTAAAGGTTATGCATACGAATCGTTAATTACGCGGGAAATGAAAACGACGGAAGTCACCAGGGAAGCGGCGTTGCAGGAAGCACTGACTTGGCTCCGTAATCACCGCCTGCCTGTAGATGAACGGAATCGAAACATTATTGCTGACTATTTGGAGCAAGCCTATCCCTCCGGCAAAGTGGTCATTCATGAGGGTGGACGTTTTGGCAAAGTACTAATTCGATTGCAGGATCAGAACATGTATACGAAAGAGAATTGAGTGAAGCGACAAAGCGTTAAATGAACCACTTGCAACCGGCTTGATTTTTGATTAAGATTGCAGCAACCAGTATATAAATGTACTGATATACAGGCAAGGACAATGACGAAGAGAGTAAGCGCAAGAAGCGGATCTTAACAGGGAAGGTGTGCCGGAGACTGAGAGCACCCTCATGAGACGGCCTGCGCTGAAGTTCACTTCCGAGTCGGCCCCTGAAGTGTTTTGCCAATCGGCACAAGCATGAGTAGGGTGGCCCGCGCCCCGCGTTACCGGGTGAAAGACAGAATGTTCTTTCGCGGCAGAAGCAACCGCCAGGTTTCTTTGGAAATGCCGATTACCGGAGGTCATTCTAAATTAGGGTGGTACCACGGCTCCTCGTCCCTTGCGACGGGGGCCTTTTTTGCGTTCCAAATATATGATGAAGAAGAGGAGTGGAAGGTATGAGTAATGTGGAATTGGATGAGCTGCGAGAGCGTCTGGATGGAATTAACGGTCAATTGTTAGAGCTGATTTCCGATCGGGCAAAGATTGTTCAGGAGATTGGTACTTTGAAGGAAAAGCAGGGCGTGCCGAAGTTCGATCCCGAGCGGGAGAAACAAATGCTGGAGAAGCTGGTAGCGAGCAATAAGGGACCGTTTACCGACAGTACGATCCGCAGCTTGTTCAAGCAAATATTCTCAGCCTCCCTTGATCTGCAATCAGCTGAACATAAGAAGACCCTTCTGGTCAGCCGGAAAAGCCAGCAGGAGGATACAGTCATTACGCTCCCTGGAGATGTAACTGTGGGCGGTTTGTCTTCCTTGATGGTGGCCGGACCTTGTTCGGTAGAAAGCGAGCTTCAGACCCGTACCGTAGCGGCAGCCTTGCAAAAAGCCGGAATCCGCGTTATGCGCGGCGGAGCTTTCAAGCCTCGGACCTCTCCGTATGATTTCCAGGGCCTTGGCATGGATGGCTTGCGGATTCTGCGTGAAGCAGCAGACGAATACGGCCTGCTGACGATCAGCGAGATTGTAGACCCGGCCCATCTGGAGCCAGCGCTGGATTACGTGGATATTATTCAGATTGGTGCCCGCAATATGCAGAACTTCGAGCTGTTGAAGGCGGCAGGGGAGCTGAATAAGCCGGTGCTGCTGAAGCGTGGACTTGCAGCGACCATGGAAGAATTCCTGCATGCAGCCGAATACATCATGTCTCGTGGCAACACGCAGGTCATGCTGATTGAACGCGGCATCCGCACGTACGAGAAATGGACCCGTAACACACTAGATATTTCAGCTGTGCCGATCTTGAAGCAGGAGAGCCATTTGCCGGTGCTAGTGGATGTCACCCACTCCACAGGACGTAAGGACATTCTGGTGCCTTGTGCCAAGGCCGCACTCGCTGCTGGTGCCGACGGCATTATGGTTGAGGTGCACCCCGACCCGGCCACAGCATTGTCCGATGCGGCGCAGCAGCTGAACATTGATGAGTTCAATACGTTCTTCGATCAAGTGAAGGCTTCGGGCCTGTACAAACAATAAATTATTTAGATCAATTTATGTAACGCCATTAAATATATTGAATTTGAAATAAATCGGCAGAATACGGGAGAAAAGGAGAGGTATAAGCGCTTACAAGGTAGCGATGACTTTTTGTGAAGGTGACGGGTAGTCGGGTACAATAAGCAGCATCAGCGTTGCACCGGACCCGGACTTATAGGATAAGTCCTAAATACCCTTAACATCATTGGAGGATCACAGAAACTTGAAGCAGCTTACATTGAATAATGGGTGGTTCTCCAACACCCGCAGCGATATTCTTTCCGGAATGACGGTAGCCGTTGCGCTCATTCCGGAAGCGATCGCTTTCTCCATTCTGGCGGGAGTCAGTCCGATGGTGGGACTGTACGCTTCCGTTTGCATTGCAATGATTACAGCATTTGCGGGAGGAAGACCCGGCATGATCTCGGCAGCCACGGGAGCGATGGCGCTTCTGGTTGGCACGTTGGTGGCACAGTACGGGATCGAGTACCTGTTCGCTGCCACCGTATTAACAGGTCTGATCCAGATTTTGATGGGTACCCTGAAGCTGGGGCGGTTCATTACTTTCGTGCCACAGCCGGTGATGACCGGATTTGTAAATGCTTTGGCGATCCTGGTTTTTATGGCCCAACTCACGCATTTCAAAGGACAAGGCTGGATCATGTACGGTCTGGTAGCTCTGACATTGGTTATTATCTATGTGGTACCAAAGTTCACCAAAGTCATTCCTTCCGCTTTATTTGCAATTATCGCCGTTTCGGTCCTCAGCATCTCACTGCATTTAGATGTGAAAACCGTAGGGGATATGGGCAATATTACGGCGGCACTGCCGTTATTTCATATTCCGCAGGCGCCTTTTACACTGGATACGTTGCTGATTATATTGCCCTACTCCCTTTCGCTCGCGGTTGTTGGCT
Source organism: Paenibacillus sp. NPDC056722 (assembly GCF_042790635.1). Lineage (NCBI taxonomy): Bacteria > Bacillati > Bacillota > Bacilli > Caryophanales > Paenibacillaceae > Paenibacillus > Paenibacillus sp. NPDC056722. Next base: position 81,295 of record NZ_JBHTYV010000014.1, read on the forward strand.
TACTTGAATCGCTAATGACGGCAACGCTGATCGATGACATTACCGGCACTGGCAGCGACAAGAACCGGGAAGCGAAAGGCCAGGGGCTGGCGAATGTCGTAACCGGATTTTTCGGTGGTATGGCAGGCTGCGCGATGATCGGTCAATCCATGGTTAACATGAAGTCCGGCGGGCGCACTCGCCTGTCCACGTTCGTATCAGGTATCTTCTTATTGTTCCTGATTCTCGTTCTCGGGGATGTCGTCAAGCAGATTCCGATGGCTGCACTCGTCGGTGTAATGTTTATGGTCTCGATCAGCACGTTTGAGTGGGGTGCACTCAAGACATTGGCCCGCGTACCTGTAAGCGATGCGCTGGTGATGATTGTAACCGTGGTAACGGTTGTAGCTACGGACAATTTATCCATAGGCGTGTTGTTCGGTGTATTGCTTAGTGCCTTGTCATTTGCCTGGAAAATCGCCTCGATCCGTGTTACCGTTCAGGAAGCCTCTTCTTCCAGAACCTATAGGGTATCCGGTCAATTATTCTTTGGCACAACAAGTCATTTCGTTCAGCAGTTTCAATATGAAACCGACCCGGCGGAGATCATCATCGACTTCTCACATTCCCATGTCTGGGACCAGTCGGCAGTGAGTGCAATTGCGAAGATCATCGGCAAATATGCTCAGCATGACAAGAAGGTTATCATCACAGGACTGAATGAAGAAAGCTCACGCCTGCTTAAGCGGGTTGGCCTATCCTTATTCGGTGGTCATTAGACCTATATGAACAACCAGGTGTTGATATTTTCAGACCTGAATGAAACAGCTCTTTCCTTGGAGGAAAGGGCTGTTTTTGTTGAAATCCAATTTATTGAAACTGATCGGTTACGACCACCGTATAGAGGGTTAAGCCAGCAGCTGGGCTACCGGCTGCTCATGATAAGCAGGAGGAGATTAAATGAATGTGGAGTTGAACCCAAAGACAAAGCAGTTCCACCCTGGCAAACTAATTGGTGGTATTGTCGCTGTACTGGTTGTAGCTGTGCTTGGAACTAATGCATACGCTTCGGTGGAATATGGTCATGTCGGTTTGTACAAAACCTTCGGGAAGCTAAATGATAATACCTTGGCGCCGGGTATTCATTTTAAAATTCCGTTTATCCAAACTGTCATTCAGGTCAATACACAAGTCACCAAATCCGAGACCGATACCTCTGCGTCTTCCAAAGACCTGCAGCCGGTATCAACTCATGTGGCGGTCAACTATTCGGTGAACAAAGCTTCGGTCTTTCACCTGATGAACAATATCGGGGGTAATTATGATACGGTCATCATCAGTCCGGCCATTCAGGAGATTGTCAAAGAAGTCACTGCCAAATATCCTGCCGAGGATCTGATCACACGCCGTGATGTGGTGTCCGGGGAGGTTAGCGACCAGCTCAAGACCCGTTTGGCCAAATACGATCTGATCGTTAATGATATTAACATTGTTAACTTTAAATTCTCCGACGCTTTCAATCAGTCAATAGAAGCTAAGCAGGTCGCCCAGCAGCAGGCGCTCAAGGCCGAGAATGATCTGCGGCGGATCGAGATTGAGGCAAAGCAGAAAGTAGCTCAGGCACAGGCCGAAGCAGAATCGCTGCGGCTCAAGAAGCAGGAGGTTACTCCTGAACTGGTGCAGCTGAAGCAGATTGAGGTACAGGAGAAGGCGCTCGATAAATGGAATGGTGTCCTGCCTACCGTGACAGGAGGGGCTACCCCGTTCGTGGATGTTCAAGCTCTCACACAACAGAATCCGTAGAGCATCTGAATCCGATCGCGATAGATTAAATGGAAGGTTGTCCTGCATGCCTGGGAGGGGGCGGGGACAGCCTTTTCTGTTATCTATGATTTTAGGGGGAAATCCTCCTCTAACATAAAGGTTGGACAAGCACTGCAGCCTGTTGTAACATGTATTCAACCTCTTTAGTAATTATCTGCCATACAGGCCCGAGGTTCTCCTGTCAGCAGGACTTCTATAACCGGTTCATGATAACGGTTTCTTTTAGGTGGAAATTTATATTTTGTCCACACGTTTATGCCTTTGGAAGGAATAAGGGGATATTATTATAAAATTCGATAATTCACACCGGAATAATAAGATTTTTTTCTTTTCAAATGACAAGGTTTGTGAGAAAATAAGTCCAACCAATTATTTGAATTCATTACTTTTTAAATTATAAGGAGGAAATACCTATGTCAGAAGAACGCAAGCAGTCCTTTGAAACGTTGGCCGTTCATGCCGGCCAAGAGATCGATCCAACTACTTTGTCCCGTGCCGTACCGCTCTACCAGACAACCTCTTACGGCTTTCGCGATACGGAGCATGCTGCGAACCTGTTCGCACTGAAAGAGTTCGGCAACATCTATACCCGTATCATGAACCCGACCACTGATGTATTTGAGCAGCGGATTGCGGCGCTTGAAGGCGGAGCAGGCGCGCTGGCGACAGCTTCTGGCTCGGCGGCTATTTCCTTCTCCATCTTGAACATTGCAGGCGCGGGAGATGAGATTGTCTCTTCTGCCAGTCTTTACGGCGGTACATATAATTTGTTCTCAACTACGCTTCCGAAGCTGGGCATTAAGGTGCATTTTGTGGATTCGGATAACCCGGAGAACTTCCGCAGTGCGATTAATGACAAGACTAAAGCTATCTTTGCGGAGACCATTGGTAATCCACAGGGGAATGTCCTGGATATCGAAGCGGTTGCGGCGATTGCCCATGAACACGGTCTTCCGCTGATCGTTGACAACACCTTCCCGAGCCCGTATCTGTTGCGCCCAATTGAACATGGTGCGGATATCGTGGTTCATTCCGCTACCAAGTTTATCGGTGGTCACGGTACATCTATCGGTGGCGTCATTGTAGATGGCGGTAAGTTCGATTGGAAGGCTAGCGGCAGATTCCCGGGCCTGACCGAGCCGGACCCAAGCTACCATGGTGTAGTCTATACGGAAGCCGTAGGTCCAATCGCTTATATCATCAAGGCGCGCGTTCAATTGCTGCGTGATTTGGGAGCATCGATCTCGCCGTTTAACTCTTGGTTGCTCTTGCAGGGTCTGGAGACTTTGCACCTGCGTCTGGAACGCCATAGTCAAAATGCACTGAAGGTGGCACAGTATCTGGAAGCCCATGATGCGGTAGAATGGGTCAGCTACGCTGGTCTGCCGAGCCATCCTTCCTACGAGCTGGCGCAGAAGTATCTGCCGAAGGGCCAAGGTGCCATTCTTACGTTTGGGATCAAGGGCGGCAGCGATGCTGGACGCAAAGTGATCGAGAACGTGAAGCTGTTCTCACACTTGGCAAATGTCGGTGATTCCAAGTCGCTGATTATCCATCCGGCCAGCACCACGCACCAGCAGTTGTCTGATGAGGAGCAAGCTTCGGCAGGAGTAACACCTGAACTGCTTCGTTTGTCGATTGGTACTGAATCTATTGACGATATTCTATATGATCTGGAACAGGCTATCGCTGCAAGTCAGCAGTAATCTTCTTCCATCAAGCATCCTGTGCTACTTGGTTATCAGCCTTTCTTCCAAGCAGCTGGCAGTCTTCGCCCCGGTTCCCGGAGTGAAGACTGCCAGCTCTTCTCGAAGAAGGAAGATTCTTCGTAGTCCGGATGCTTTTTTTGGTTTTGTCCGCTCCGGGTGGATTTGGCAACGCTTGCATATTTCCAGCTGCATTCCAGTATTTATAAGTGAAGCATGAAACTGCCGGTAATCCGGAAGTTGTCCCGTGAGGAGCCGGCAGGAATCAAAAGCTGAAAAGGTGGGTGCGGAAATGAAGGGTGAACGTCAGCAGCAGGATCAAATCCAAAAGAATGAGGAGCGCCCGTTAATGAATAGCGCAGATGAGCAGGTTCGAGAAGCGGACCTGACTCCAAAGGGTTCCGCAGTTCCATCACCTGCAGAACCTGAAGTAAGCAGTGTGCGCAGAGAAGCGGCGCTGCCGCTGAACCGCACGTATTTCAAGCGTACCGGCTTGCAGCCCTCTTTTCTGGTGCTGCGTGACGGTCGGAACGACCGCCCGGCCCCGCGTCCGGAGGGCGGGGCCATACCTGCAGGGCCTTGCCTGATCCGCAGCGAGGAATGGCTGCAGGCCCCGGAGCTGACCAGCCTATATGACAGCTGGCTGGCTAGTGAGGATGGTCCAGCTGCGGATCGTGCGCTCCAGCGCATCTATTATCGGCTGCGGGCCGAAGCCGCCGAGCTGCTGGAGTCTCCGGACGGCGACTGGGCCGTCGTCACCCTGTTGTCCCCGCCGGAGCTTGCGGGACGGCGGTCCCGGCTGGCCTCGCTTCAGGATGCGCAGCTGGAAGCGCTGTTCGCTGCGGTGGCGGAGCGGCAGCGCCAGGGCGGCGAATGCCGCCTGGATCTGCTGGCGCCATCACCCGCCAGCGCAGCCGAATTCGCGGCACAGCGCGAATTCATCGAGGAAGTGGCCGATCAGACACTCGGCCACGCTTTTGCGGCGGCTTGCCGCATCGGGGCGCTAATCGCCCCCGATGCCGAGCGTGCCGCCGCCGGGGAAATCGCGCGTATCGCCGATTTCCTTGTGCTTGACGGCGCGGCGGGCGAAGCCGCGCCGGAGGAGGACGCCGCGCAAGACTTCGTCGCCGCGGCGGGCCAGGTCCTGGCCGCCGTGCGCCGCGTGCGGCCGGCGGCTGTGGTGTTCGCCGCCGGAGCTGCGGCGGCGCCAGCCTTGGCCGATCTGTATGAGATCGGCCTCAGCGGGATCTTTTGCAGCGCCGGTCAGCGGACCGAGGCGCTGCTGCGGGCGGCCTGCCTGACGTGGATCGCGCGGCAGGAGAACATGGATACAGCTGCCGGAGGCGGGCTGTAGTAGAGCAAGAGCAGGTCCGGGCACCGTGGACCTGCTTTTTTTTGCGTTCAATAGTACAATAACGCCTACATAAAAATAGGCGCATCTATAGTAGAACGCATTTAAAAACAAACATAGCCAAGAAATAAGAGTGCCTACATAAGAAGAAGCATCGACGTGTAATTAACGGCATTTTTGTACCTTAAATCCTCCGCAGCTAAGGGTTATTGGAGATTAAGTGCAATATTGTACCTTAAATCTTCCACAATCCCCCATCCAGCGTGGTTTTTCGAAAAATAAGGTACAAAAATGCCCTTATTTAACTATTTTAGCTATATTAAAGAAAAATAAGGTACAAAAATGCCGTTAGTTGGGGAGGTAATTACTCTTTTCCATTGTTAAGACGACTGGTGAAGGGGAATTTACCGCTCCTATTAAAATTGTTGGATTTGAACAGCCATGGATAATAGGTATTGATATAGACAGTCTATGACCCGGTGCTAGCTCTCCCATGGAAAGCTTCCAGGCGAGCGCTTTGCGCCTACAGCTACACTTCCACGTTTGCTCACGTTCGTTCACCTTCGCTTTTTGTGAATTTCTTTTGTTAGGCTTATCTAGCGCTTTACATATTTTGCGGAAAGGGGTATTATGACCTTAAGTTGCACCGAGGAAATATATTTGTACTGTTACAACAATGATTATCGTTCTCAATGGCGCTCTCATCACGACTTATGGCAGAATGACAACCTGAATACAATTTCATATTCTTTTTAACATGCTGTCCCGGCTAAGCCGGGGCAGCATGTGTCATTTTAGGGGTCATAAGAATGGCTCTCATTCTCAGTGAGAGGCAGGCGTAAGCTCCCGAAGCCAGTTTTGCTGCGAAGGGAACACCAGAAAGTCCAGCTCCACAAAACTAAGCATATGCTCCCGAAGCAAGTTTTGTTGCGAAGGGACACAGGAAGCTTATGCTTCACAAAACTTTACAGGAAGGTGATTACTATGCAAGCAACTAAACGTTTACCCCGCGAAGGGGCCTTATCCCGAGGCGCTAAGCCGCCCGGTGCACCACAGCCCAGGAGGTTCGATCCTCGTGCAATGCTGAGCAACACAGAAATGCAAGCCGCGCTAGGCAGCGGGCTGATCATGCTGCTGGCTTGGGCAGTAGGCGGCTGGTCGCAGATTCTTTCCATTGTTCTTTACGTAATCTCATATACGATCGGCGGCTGGATTAAGGCCAAGGAGGGCGTGGAGACACTGATCAAGGAACGCGATCTCGACGTCAACTTACTGATGATTGCCGCAGCGCTGGGTGCTGCGACCATTGGATACTGGAATGAAGGGGCTATGCTGATTTTTATCTTCGCCCTAAGTGGCGCGCTGGAGAGCTATACGATGGAGCGCAGCAAAAAGGACATTTCCTCACTCATGACCTTGAAGCCAGCCACTGCGGTACGGATTGAGCAGGGCGCTATGAACGAGGTCGATATTGAGCAGCTTTCTATCGGAGACCTGCTGCTGGTCCGCCCTGGCGAACTGATCCCTGCCGATGGCTTGGTCTGCCGGGGGGAATCGGCTGTCGATCAATCCTCTATTACAGGAGAGTCACTGCCTGTAGAGAAGTCTTCCGGACATGAAGTGTTTGCCGGTACGGTAAACGGGGAAGGCCCGCTGTATATTGAAGTGACCAAAGCTGCGGGGAACACTCTTTTTGCCAGAATCATCAAAATGGTAGAAGAAGCCGAGACCGAAGTGCCGGACTCGCAGCGTTTCATTAAACGTCTGGAGGCGGTGTATGCCCGGGTGGTTGTTGGAACAACCCTGGTTCTGATGCTGGCCCCTCCGTTTTTGCTTGATTGGAGCTGGAGCGATACTTTTTACAAAGCTATGGTGTTCCTGGTTGTGGCTTCACCGTGTGCATTGGTTTCCTCTATTATGCCTGCGATGCTGTCGGCCATTTCCAAAAGCGCACGCAAAGGTATCCTGTTCAAGGGCGGGTTGCACTTGGAGAATATGGCCCGGACGGCTGTTGTTGCTTTTGACAAGACGGGGACATTGACCGAAGGCGTGCCACAGGTGACGGATTTCATTGCTGGAGAGGGATATGACGAGCGAGAACTGCTGATGGTTAGTGCCTCGATCGAGAACATGTCCCGCCATCCGTTGGCGGAGGCGATTGTGCGCAAGGCGGAGGAAGCAGGATTGGTGCTGCGGAGTGTACAGGATAGTAAATCCTTGACGGGATGGGGCATTGAAGGGACAGTTGACGGAAAAAGCTGGCGAATCGGCAAGTCCAATTTGTTGGATGAGCTGTCTTCATCCCCGGCCAGCGCTGATATGGAAGCATGGATGTCTGCACGCCGCAGGCTAGAGGGCGAAGGCAAGACGGTGTCGCTAATTATGGACGGGGAGCAGATCGCGGGAATGATCGCATTGCAGGATTCCTTGCGTCCACAAGCGGAGGCAGCGGTTCAGAAGTTGCAACAGCTTGGGATCAAAGTGGCGATGCTCACTGGAGACCGGGCCGCTACGGCTGAGGCTATCGGGGCGAAGACGGGAGTGGACCTGATTTTTGCGGATCTGCTGCCAGAGGATAAAGTGGCTCATGTTAAGGCATTACGTGAACAATACGGACATGTGGTCATGGTCGGTGATGGTGTGAATGATGCGCCTGCACTGGCAACGGCAACGGTGGGTCTTGGGATGGGCATGAAGGGCAGCGGGGCTGCGCTGGAGATTGCCGATGTCGTTCTGATGAACGATAATATCGAAGAGATTGCATCGACAATTGCCTTGGCCCGGCGTTCACAGCGCATTGTGAAGCAGAACATGATTTTTGCCGTAACGGTAATCGCCACACTGGTTATCAGCAACTTGATTCAGGGCATCGCCCTTCCGCTCGGCGTCGTGGGCCATGAAGGCAGCACCATTCTGGTTATTCTGAACGGACTGCGGTTGTTGCGCTGATGTTGGCATTTGGCCCTAAATTGAACTTGTAAAAATAACATAGAAGCGCCTAGTTCAGCCTATTAATTTCTAGAAATTGAATTGTTCACAAAATAGTCCACGAGGGAGGAGTCTGGCATATTGACAGATTCCTTTTCTTTTATCATAATAAGTACTACATTATAATTATTTTAAATAAGAACTGACGCTAATGCCGTCCGTCATAAGGAGGATATAGTCATGTATAAATCTATTATCGTGGGTACTGGACCTGCCGGATTGACTGCTGCAATTTATCTGGCCCGTGCCAACCTGAACCCACTGGTTATCGAAGGACCGCAACCAGGCGGACAATTAACTACAACTACTGAAGTAGAGAACTTCCCGGGATTCCCGGAAGGAATTATGGGTCCGGATCTTATGGACAATATGCGCAAGCAGGCTGAACGTTTCGGTGCAGAATTCCGCACTGGATGGGTGAACAGCGTGGAACTGGGCGAGCGTCCATTCAAGCTGAACGTGGAAGGTATGGGCGTTCTGGAGACGGATACCCTGATTCTGTCCACCGGTGCAACAGCCAAATACCTCGGTATTCCTGGAGAACAGGATAATGTTGGACGCGGCGTGAGCACGTGCGCTACTTGCGACGGATTCTTTTTCCGTGGTAAAGAGATCGTGGTTGTCGGCGGCGGTGACTCCGCGCTGGAGGAAGCTGGCTTCCTGACCCGTTTTGCCTCGAAAGTAACTTTGGTGCATCGCCGGAATGAGCTGCGTGCCTCCAAAATCATGCAGGACCGTGTCCGCGCTAACTCTAAAGTAGAGTGGGCCTTGAACCGTAATCCGCTGGAAGTAACCTCTGGTGACAACGGCGTGAACGGATTGAAGGTTCTGAACAATGAGACCGGACAAGAAGAGATCATCGAAGCTAGCGGCGTGTTCGTGGCGATTGGCCACCACCCGAATACAGCATTCCTCGGCGGACAGATTACTACGGATAGCAACGGCTATATCGTGACTAATCCTGGTACCTCCGAAACAAACATCCCGGGCGTATTCGCTTGCGGCGATGTGCAGGATACCCGCTACAGACAAGCTATTACAGCAGCAGGCAGTGGTTGTATGGCAGCTATGGATGCTGAGAAATACATCGAGAGTCTGGAGCACAGCGCAGTAATTCTGTAACTTGGTACATTACGCACTGCGGTGCTACAATAGATGATGTTATATTTGCTACAAAAGAGGGCTGTCGCCCCATATTGAACAGGAGGAGATCATACGATGGAAAACGTAATTGTGTACACATCCACCAACTGTCCGCATTGCCGTCAGGTAAAAAGCTTCCTCGGCGAGAAAGGCATTTCCTATGAGGAGCGCAACATCGAGCAGAATGATGATTTTGCTCAGCAGGTCTGGGATATGGGGATGAGAGCTGTGCCTGTAACTGTAATTGGCGATTTCAAAATCGTAGGCATGAACAAGCTCCAATTTGACAAGGCCTTGGCAACTTTATAATAGATGGGCCATTTGGCCGGAGAAAAAGCCGCTTCCGTTATGGAGGCGGCTTTTTTGCGGGCAATGAAACGCTAGTTGATGGAGCAGACGGAGCATATTTCTTTACCCTATTAAAAGTTAATGGGCTTCATTAATTCTTCTAGTTGTTAGACCAAAACCATAATCATCTGAAAAACCACGTATACGGCAACACCGCTGCCGATTAGCATGAATCCGGATTTTTTTCTGGACTGGAACAGGCGCAACACACCGAGACTGACTAAAGGCGCGATAATGAGCAAAAATAGCAGTACAGTGATGAACATTTGTGCCGAGATATCAGACGTATCCACATAGGTCATAGACGCTCTCTCCATTTCAGAAAAAAGGGTGATGGTGATAAATATCACACCGCGTACCCTTCATTATATAGGATTGAAATTGTTTTTACTGCACCTGAGACCAAAAAAAATAGGCGATTTTACGTCATTTTACAGCTGTGATTTTCGTTTCGGATGCCGTTCGCGCTTCTTGCCTGAAAAGGTAGCAAAGGATCTCCTACAGCGTTACACGTGTGTCTCCGAGAAAATGCATGACAGCGGCAAAAGCGGCGCCAATCATGGCTCCACGGCTGCTCAGCTCAGAGAATACAATCTGGAGCTGCTGCTTATGATAAGGCAGTGTTCGCTCCGCCACTACACGTTGCAACGGCTCGATCAGCCAGTCACGGGCCACAGATAATGTTCCCCCGATAACAATAAGCTCCGGGTTGAAGCTGTTGATCACGTTGGTCAATCCAATGCCCAGCGCTTCGCCCATGACATTGAAATGGCGTAGCGCATCTTCCTGGCCGATCTCCGCGTACCGGACCAGTTCCGGTGTAGTTCGCGCCGGGAGGTGGAGATCAGGCTGATCATAGGTTTTTTCCGAAGCGTATAATTCCCAGCAGCCGCGATTGCCGCAGCTACACGGCTGGCCGTCCGCCTCGATGGACATATGTCCAGTCTCCCCGGCATAGCCTCGTGCACCCTTGTACAGCTCGCCGCCGATAATAATCCCGGACCCGATCCCCGCTCCGGCACTGATATAGAGCAGGTGCCGGATATCTCGTGCTACGCCGAAGTTCAGCTCTCCTTGTGCGCCTGCATTGGCTTCATTGTCGACAGTGACCGGAACGCCAAACTCCTCCTCCAGCAAATCCCGCAGCTCTACCATTTCCCAACCCAGGTTGGGTGCAAACAGGACTACGCCATTCTCGTCAACCATACCAGGGACTCCGGCGCCGATGCCGACGATCCCGTAAGGGGTGTCAGGCGCCTTGGCGATCAGGCTGGCGATTATCCCCTTCATCTCCCCAAGCACATGCGGCAGGTGGTGGTTGTCCAAGGGGGCATGGATCTCCTCCAGAATACCTCCGCCCAGATCACAGAGCACCGCCGTGATCTGTTTGACACCCAGCTCAATACCAACAACGCTGCCAGCCATGCTGTTGAAGTGCAGGATCAGGGGTTTACGTCCGCCGCTGGAGATCCCCGGTCCGGCTTCCGTAACTAGCTGCTCGGTGCACAACTCTGCTACCAGATTGGATACGGTCGCTTTATTGAGCCCGGTCGTTTCCGAGACCTTGGCTCGGGAGATGGGGGAATGCTTGCGAATGGTATGAAGCACAATTGATTTATTTATCTTTTTGACCAACGCCTGGTCACCGGTTACCTTCACGAATCACACTTCCTTCTTAAGAACGTTCCCACGAATAACATGCCATTTAGTCTAAAACGATAGTTAGTAAAATGCAACTTTCACCACTTAACCCGGGGTAGAGGAAGTGATAAATACAATTCGAAAGATTAGCATAGGGTGGGATAAGCAGCAAAATAAAAACTTTGTTTAACCAATATACAAAGTCTGAAAGGTGTGTTAATATGATGCTGTAAACGCTTGCGGGCGAGCATAATTGATGAGGAGGATTACACAATGGCCTATTTTGAAACCGTGAATAAGATCGCCTATGAAGGCAGCCGTTCCACCAACCCTTATGCATTCAAATTCTATAATCCTGAGGAAATCGTAGCCGGCAAAACGATGGAGGAGCACCTGCGGTTTGCCATGGCATATTGGCACACATTGACTGCTGGAGGTTCCGATCCGTTCGGCGCAGAGACTGCTGTGCGGAGCTGGGACAAATTGAACGGTCTGGATAAAGCGAAGGCACGGGTAGAGGCAGCATTTGAATTTTTGGAGAAAATGAATCTGCCGTACTTCTGTTTCCACGATGTGGACATCGCACCGGAAGGGGCTTCCTTGCGGGAATTCTATAGCAATCTGGATATCATTGTAGAGCGGATCGAGCAGGGCATGAAGACTTCTGGCAAAAAGCTGCTCTGGAACACAGCCAATATGTTCACCAACCCGCGTTATATGCACGGCGCAGGTTCTACCTGCAACGCAGATGTTTTTGCACATGCAGCGGCCCAAGTGAAAAAGGGGCTTGAGATCGGCAAGCAGCTCGGGGCTGAGAACTATGTCTTCTGGGGCGGACGTGAAGGCTACGAGACGTTGCTAAATACAGACCTCGGTCTTGAATTGGATAATATTGCGCGCCTGTTCGGTCTTGCTGTCGATTATGCCAAAGAGATCGGCTTTGACGCCCAGTTCCTGATTGAACCTAAGCCGAAGGAGCCTACCAAGCATCAGTATGATTACGATGCGGCGACGAGCATTTCTTTCTTGCAGAAATATGGCCTCGACAAGCATTTCAAACTCAACCTGGAAGCTAACCACGCTACACTGGCTGGACATACCTTCGAGCATGAGCTGCGCGTAGCCCGCGTCAATGGCATGTTGGGATCGCTGGACGCGAACCAAGGGGATACCTTGCTGGGCTGGGATACCGATGAATTCCCGGTTAATATCTATGATGCTACGCTGACCCTGTACGAGGTATTGAAAAATGGTGGCTTGGGCCGGGGCGGCATTAATTTTGACGCGAAGGTCCGCCGTCCTTCCTTCGAGCCGGAGGATCTGTTCCTGGCACATATTGCCGGTATGGACACCTATGCCAAGGGGCTGAAGGTAGCCGCCAAGCTGATCGAGGACCGCGTGTTTGATGACTTTATCGACAAGCGTTATAGTAGCTTTAAGGAAGGCGTCGGCGCTGATATTATTTCGGGCAAAGCTACCTTGGCTTCGCTGGCGGAATACGCGCTGAACAATGAGAACCCACGCCGTAACGAGTCGGGCCGTCAGGAACTGCTTAAGGCAACCCTGAACCAATATATTTTGGCGGAGTAGGCAGTACGGACAAAGCTGAGCTGGGGAGTCTTGAACTTGTCTTGTAAGGTAAATGGTGTCGTTCTGGTAGCAGAACTATAAGTACGTATAAGTTTGGGTTAAAAGGTGCAGATGTGACCGGAGCTGCATTTTATGACACAGGTTGCACAAGCTAGATCGCAACGGAGGTTGCTGAAGAGGGCATTCTTCGGCAGCCTTTTTTTATACCGTACTTTGGTAGAATAGACTTGCCTAATAGCAAACTAGGGGGATTATGATGAGATATGTAATTGGTGTCGACCTCGGGACCAGCGCAGTCAAGACTGTCCTGGTCAACCCGCAGGGGATGGTGGTTTGTGAGCATTCGGAAGCTTACCCACTAAGCCGTCCTGAACCGGGTTGGAGTGAGCAGAATCCCGAGGATTGGGTGCAGGGGACGTTTAGTAGTCTACGCCGGTTAATGGAGAAGTCGGGGATAGATCCTTCTGCGGTAGATGGGCTTAGCTTTTCGGGACAAATGCATGGCCTGGTTCTGGTGGATGCTACAGGTCAGGTACTACGTCCGGCCATTCTGTGGAATGATACCCGGACTACGGCCGAGTGCCGCAAGATTGAAGCAACGCTGGGCGCGAAGCTGACCGAGATTGCGAGAAATCGCGCATTGGAAGGATTTACTCTGCCGAAGCTGCTTTGGGTGCAGAGCCATGAACCGGAGGTGCTGTCACAGGCCAGCCTGTTCTTGCTGCCGAAGGACTATGTGCGGTACCGGCTGACGGGAAATTATGCGATGGACTATTCCGATGCTGCCGGAACGCTTCTGCTGGATGTGGGAGCTAAAGAATGGAGCGCTGGCATCGCGGGAGCCTTCGGACTGCCGCTGTCGCTCTGCCCTGAACTGGTCGAATCCTTCGACCTGACCGGCACTTTGCTGCCCGAGAGTGCTGCAGCCTGCGGACTTCTGCCCTCCACGAAAGTATTTGCCGGAGGCGCGGACAATGCCTGTGGTGCATTAGGGGCAGGCGTTCTGGGTGAGGGCAAGACCATGTGCAGCATCGGGACCTCCGGGGTTGTTCTCTCTTATGAGAGCAACAAGGATTTGAACTTGGAGGGCAAGGTACACTTCTTCAACCATGGGGAGAAGGATGCCTACTACATTATGGGCGTCACCCTTGCGGCGGGTCACAGCCTTACTTGGTTCAAGGAAACTTTTGCCGCGGACCAAAGCTTCAACGAATTGCTGCAAGGGGTAGCCTCCATACCGGCAGGAAGCGGGGGGCTTCTGTTCACGCCTTACCTTGTCGGAGAACGGACTCCGCATCCCGATGCGACCATTCGAGGCAGCTTTATCGGTATGGATTCCGGTCATACGCTGGATCATTTTACGCGTGCAGTGCTTGAAGGTATTACCTTCTCGCTGCGCGAGTCCATTGAGATTGTCCGGGAGTCTGGTAAAGTAATTACCGAGGTTATTGCAATTGGCGGCGGAGCGAAGAATGAGACATGGCTGCAAATGCAGGCAGACATCTTCGGTGCCGATATCGTGAAGCTGGAGAGCGAGCAAGGTCCGGCGATGGGGGCAGCGATGCTGGCTGCTCACGGCAGCGGCTGGTTCGCTTCACTTGCTGAATGTGCTGATGCCTTCATCCGCCGGGCAGAGGTGTATACGCCACAGCCGCAGCAAGTCGAAACGTATAACGGGTTGTTCGGCCTCTATCAGGAAGTGTACGGGCAGACCCGCGAGTTGAACCGCAGCCTGGCTGCATATCGGAAATAATAAGATCTAACAGGTAAAATAAAACGGCTATAAAAAGGCCAATCAGTAAACAGTTACTAACTAGATTTTGAGTTAATAAGAATGACAGTTAGCATTTTAAGTAGTTTATGTTCACTCTGGTTGACCAAATAAAACGAAGAGAATGTCCTAGTAGCCACAGGCAGAGGGACATTCTCTTTTTGCATGATCCGCCCTAATGGGATGAACCGTGGTGGTTGATGATTGATGGTCGGTGGCTTGTACGTTGTGGCTGGTAACGCATCATTCGTAGCTCGAAATCGGCAGTTCGCAATTTAGATCTTATTTCCGAAGTGTAATTAACGGCATTTTTGTACCTTAAATTGTCAGTATTCAAAGGGAGGTGGAAAATAAGTGCAATATTGTACGTTAATTTTCCACAAATAACCTATCAGCGTACTTTTTACGAAAATAAGATACAATAATGCCGCTATTTCGCTTATTTATCTCTATTTTAGAAATATAAGGTACAAAAATGCTCTTAATTGAGGAGGTAGAGGAAATAGAAGAGGTAGAGGGAAATAGAAGAGATAGAGCTATTTTTATTGAGGAAATGGCTATTCGGTTCACCCTTTCCTTGAAGTAGATGTACGTTAGCACTTGGCGCGGACGCTCCGTGAACAAACACCTGGGGATTTCGGTATTCTTGTTAAGCGGTATAGACAAGGTGACGCCCCTGATCGACTGGCTTTCGCTTGCAACAATCGACGGAAGCACTTTTTACTTAATAAAATGTTTCATCCATATGTTTTCCATGCAAATTTGAGGTCTCAATGAGCAGAAAAGTTCCTGCTTTTTTTTCATAAACATAATTCACATTAGGCTCATCCTTATATCGTACCTCTGCTTGATAATCACCTGATTTAAAGCTATATACGCCTCTGATCTCCTGAATATCCTCCGTGGAATAAGCTCTTGTATGAATGAGGTATGCCTTTACTTCATTAGCCGCCTCGCTTTTCTTTTGTGGAAGTCCGGTCAGTGAGACATAGACAGTAGCACAGATAAGAAACATTAACGTGAGGGAGAACACCTGAATCCATTTCCTTCTGCCCAAGAGACACCTCCAACTTATATAAGAAATTAGAATATTATAGTAACTATACCACGTACACAACGTTGCTGTTCATCTCCTGATCGACGGCGCAATCCATGCGATTGAGGACAAGACCAACTAGTCTAAAACTATCTGCTTGATCCTTTGAATGCTTAAGTTGATAATGAGAAGCAAGGGTTGAATAATCCTTTGTGCACATCGTGAAGATTGCAGTCGTGGAAACAGAGTTTCCGGCATTTAATATATAATCAGGCTATTGAATTGCGTACGTGCTCTATTTAAGATTAAAGGTATACAAGTAATGAGGCGCGGGAGGCAGAAAAATAGTATGAGGAAGATTCGTTTTACATTGGGAAAGGCTGTTCTCGGCGGGATGATCATTGCTGCAGCCATACCTCCGGTGATTTATTGGGGCTGGGATTATGCCTACGCGGCTGACAAGCCTGCTGCGCTTGGGTCGATAGCTCAAATGGCCGAGAGACTAACGGGCGCAATGAACAATCGGAGAGAGACCATTACGTTTACTTACGAAGGCAAGACCTCTAATCTGAAAAATGGGATACAGACTGCACTTGATCAGGCGATGGGCAGCGATCCTTACCTATATTATATTGTGGACAGCTACGGCTTTACCTACCGGGGAAGCAGTCATTCCGCTAATGTCACCGTACAGGTCAAATACCGTGAAACCTTGCAGCAGACCGCATATGTCAATAAACAGGTGGCAGCTGTGCTTAAGGAGATCATCAAACCGGGGATGAACAATCATGAGAAGGTGAAGGCGATCCATGACTGGGTGGTGCTGTACCTGAAATATGATACCTCCTACACCCGTTATACCGCCTATGAAGCGCTTCAGAACCGTAGTGCAGTTTGCCAGGGCTATTCGTTACTTACCTACAAGCTGCTAAAAGGGGCCGGTATCCCCAATAAAATTGTAGAGGGGACCGCTAAACCGGAGGGAGGCTCCACCCTGTCGCATGCCTGGAATCTGGTCCAGCTTGATGGACATTGGTACCACCTGGACACCACCTGGGATGATCCGACACCCGATCAGGCCGGTGTGGCTAGCCACAACTATTATATGAGGACGGATGCACAGATGCGTCGCGACCATACCTGGACCAAGCCTTATCCGGCAGCAACTAAGGGATACCACAAGACGCTTGCGGAGCTGGTTAGTCAGGGCGGACCGAAAGTCGCTGTATACGAAAAACTGCAGCAAGAGCTTCACTATGAACTGTATGATGAAGGACGAATCATCCGTTCGGTATCCGATCTGAAGTCGCTGGCTGAGAAGGCAGTAGCATCCGGGGAGCAATCGTTGTTGTTCCGTTACCGGGGCAGTGCCAAATCGCTTACAAATGATCTTCAAGTACTGTATGCGTTGGGATTGAGCGATCCTTCTTACACTAGCAGCAAGTTCGACAATACCGGTGATCTTAGAGTGTATGTGGTTTGGAAGTAGCCTTGTATAAGAAATAGACCCTCGTCGGTATTGGTCACAGAATCATTTAGAAATGGAACAGGGCCATGAAGAAGAGTGGGGTAGTTCTGAAGTATTTCGTCATTGTTAAAAGAAAAGTGCATATGTATTAGCTACAAAAAAAAGGAAGAGGCGCTTGAGCCTCTTCCTTTTTAATATCTTCTTATTCCCTTATCTTCTTATTCCCTTATGTTGTTCTTATCCCTTTAGGTTTTTAATCCCTTACGCTGCTTGGGCTGACGCTTGGAATCTACTTGGCCTCAGTGCTGAGGTCGCATTGATCCAGCGGCACGATGGCGCTCTTACGGAACCAGCGGTAGCCGACCCAGATCAACAGGAACAGCGGCAAGCTGATGTAAGAGACGAGAATGCCATACCAGTCGATATTTCCACCTGTGAAGGCGCCCATGTTCTGACCCAGAATTGCGATCATGCATAGTACAAAGGCGAAGAGTGGTCCGAATGGGAACCATTTTGCACGATAAGGCAGCTCATCGAGAGAATGCCCCTGAGCGACGAAGGCGCGCCGGAAACGATAATGGCAAACGGCAATGCCGAGCCAGTTGATGAATCCGCACATCCCGGAGGCATTCAGCAGCCAGTTATAGACGGCACCATCACCGAAAAAGGAAGCAAGGAAGGCCAGCATCCCGACAGCAGTGGTTACCAACAGGGCACCTACAGGTACCCCGCGTCGGTTGAGCTTGCCCAGCGCACGCGGGGCCATACCATCTTTAGCCATGGCGTACAAGACGCGGGTGGAAGCGTACATTCCCGAGTTCCCCGCCGATAATACGGAGCTGAGGATGACAGCATTCATGACCGAAGCGGCGATGGCGAGGCCTGCCTTGTTGAAGACAATCGTGAACGGGCTGACGCCGATATCATCGATCCCGCCACGAAGCAGATCAGGATTCGTATACGGGATCAGCATCCCGATGACGAAGATGGCCAGGATATAGAAGATCAGGATACGCCAGAATACTTGACGGATCGCCAGCGGCACATTGCGGCGCGGATTTTCACTCTCACCTGCGGCAACGCCGACAAGCTCAGTCCCCTGAAAAGAGAATCCGGCTGCCATAAAGACCCCGACAAAGGCGAAGAATCCGCCATGGAAGGAGGTGCCTCCGAGCTGGAAGTTGCTGAAGCCGACCACGGTTCCGTCACCGCCCATGATGCCAAAAATCATGAGTACGCCAACAGCCAGAAAGACAACGACAGTAATAATTTTAATAATAGCGAACCAGTATTCTGATTCTCCGTAGCCCCGTGAAGACAGGAAGTTCAGGCCGAACATCAACAGCAGGAACACGAGGCTCCACAGTACGGACGGGCTGTCGGGGAACCAGTATTTAATGATGACGGTGGCGGCGGACAGCTCTGCGGCGATCGTCACCGCCCAGTTGTACCAGAAGTTCCAGCCGATGGCGAAACCGAAGGCAGGACTGATAAAGCGGGTGCCGTATGTGCTGAAGGAACCGGACGCCGGCAGGTACGTAGCCAGCTCACCCAGGCTGGTCATTAGAAAATAAACCATGATCCCCACAGCACTATAGGCGAGCAGCGCACCACCTGGACCCGAGGCGGCAATAGCGCCGCCACTGGCGAGGAATAGTCCTGTTCCGATTGACCCGCCCAGCGCAATCATCGTGAGATGTCTGGCTTTGAATGATTTCTTCAGTTCGGTTGCAGGGCCGCTCCCAGTCTGAGGATGACTTGTTTCTTGCATGAAATAAACACTCCTTCTATTCTCATGTTTCTGTTCATGAACGGGGAGTGTGAAGGCCATGCACCGGGTAACGGGGCATCTGCGTCAAATGATGAACGCAAAGAAACCGCAGACGTTCGCTGCGGTTTCTGGATAGACAGCTTCCGCATCATACTCCCTGAGAAGATAGCGCAACACAGTGCATTCCCTATGCAATAGGAAAATGCCCAGTGACAGTTCCGTTCCTTTCGGAAACGGTCCCAGCCTGCGCCACAGTTAGAGCGGCAGCACAGGCTTCGGCGGATATTCCTTTCGGCGGCGTGTCATCGACGGCTCTTCAACGTCTCTACGCGCGTACTCTTCCTATCCGCGACCTCTACCTCATCCTAGGTATGATGAGGCTATCTTTACTACTTCATTCGTTTATAAACACAACAGCAATCAGTATAGAGCATCTTCCAGCAGCGAGCAATGACAAAATACGGAAGCCTGGGCCTTAAGTGCGGCGGCGCTCCGACATTTGCTGCCAGACCGTTCCGGCCGCTTCCTCGCCGGAAGCGATGCGCTCCAGCGCCATGCGCGCTTGCAAGCCCACCTCAAACTCAGGGTCCTCTGCCGCCAGGATCAGCGCATCCTGCGCTTCTGCTGTTCCGACCTCATAGAGGAACCGTGCAGCACGCCAGCGGACCAGCTTGCTAGTGTCTGTCAGCGCCACTGTCATGACAGGCGTGGCGGCGGGGTCGCCGATGTCGGACAGAGTATCGCCCGCAGTACGCCGTACGGCAGGGGAGCTGTCCTTCATCGCTGCATAGAGCAGCTCCATCGCTTCTGGCGTGCGCAGGTCGCCTAAGTAGACAACCGCAAGCCTGCGAATATGCAGCTTGGGATCATGCAGTGCTGCGCCCAGCTCCGGAAGCAGCTCCGGCGTTGGCGCCAGGGCCTCCAGCGCGGCGTAGCGGACGCGCCAGTCTTCATTCTTCAGGTCTTGCAGCAGTTCCTCTCTGTCCTTGTCGGCCCGCTGCTCGACGAATTCGTCCGCAGTCCCGTGCGCGATGGCCTGCTGGATGAGGGAGTCCAGGCGTTCCTGCGGGTACGCTGCTTCCAGTTCTTGCTCCACCTCGCGCGCGATATCGGCGGGCTCACCGTAGCGGACGCCGTAATCCGTGAGCTTGCGCTCCTTGATCATCACGGCGCTAGCCACAGCGGTGACCGCTTCGGTGAAGCGGGAGGCCAAGCCAATGCGCTCTTCGTTCG
This sequence comes from Paenibacillus sp. NPDC056722, assembly GCF_042790635.1. NCBI lineage: Bacteria > Bacillati > Bacillota > Bacilli > Caryophanales > Paenibacillaceae > Paenibacillus > Paenibacillus sp. NPDC056722. Next base: position 101,144 of record NZ_JBHTYV010000014.1, read on the forward strand.
CGCCGGTCTTGACGCGGATTTGTATCGGAATGCCGCGGAACATTTGCACGAATACTTGGGCTTCTCCGAAGTGGGCCCCGGCGTTCTCGTCGGTTAAGCTCCAGTCGTCAGTCAAGCCTTCGCCGCTCCCGAAGCGGGACTGAACCTCCCGGAGAATCGCTGCCCAGTCGGCGCTGCCCTTGCGCTCCAGCGCGGCAAAGTCTGCGGCATGATAGATGCTGGTCACACCGGGAATGGTCAGCATTTCCCGCGCCCAGGACGGGGCGGAACGCTGGCTTTCCGGCGTATAGGTTCTGCGGATGCCCGCTTCGAGACTTTCGTCCAAATGAAGCTTCATCGTATTTGGACTTGGCGTCGGTTCAATAAAAGTAATCTTCATACGTAGCTCCCCCTAAAATGGATTATGTCCTGTCCACATTTTACATCATTTCCGCCGCTGAACACAAAGCCTGTCAACCTTTCAGGGCAAGCTTAGTCTATAGCAGGAATGGGTAAAATGAATAGAATCAGGCCCGGGCCATGAAAAGTCCGACAAGCGATTCTTCCGATAAAAGGGCGCACGCTTGTGCGGCAAACTGGATATTTTGCAAATATGTCTGTCAAAACCTATAGTTAATATATATTCGCTTGCCACGGAGTTTGCCCGGCAAACCTGTGAAGGAGAGATTGAGATGGCTAAAAAAATTCGTTACAACAATATCGATAACGTCAGTACCGACAAGAAGCTTAAAGAATTTCGCCAATGGCGGGAAGAACGCCGCCGGAAAATCAAGGATTATTCTTATGTAGTGCCGAACGTTCCCCCCAGATTGTCCTATCTGGCGGAGAACCGCCTGGAGACCAGTATCACCTGGATTGGGCATTCTACCTTTTTTATACAATATGAAGGCATGAACATTATTACCGATCCGATCTGGGCCCGGCGTCTGGGCTTTGAGAAACGGCTGGGAGAACCCGGCATGAGTCTGCAGGATGTGCCTCCGATCGACATGATCCTCATCTCGCATTCTCATTATGATCATCTGCATATCGCTTCTATCCGCAAACTCTACGGCGTCGGAACGACTATTGTTGTGCCCGTGGGATTAAAGCGGAAGATGGTCCGTAAGGGATTCCGCAGCTGTGTGGAGATGCACTGGTGGCAGGAGCTCACCATTGGTAACATCAAGCTGTCCTTCGTGCCCACCCAGCACTGGACACGGCGCACTCCTTTTGACACGAACACCTCACATTGGGGAGGATTCATTCTGGAGCCAGCGCAGCCGGAGAAACATCCTTCTGAAGGCGACACGAGACGTGAGCTGCCCCCCAATCTGTATTTTGCCGGGGATAGCGGTTATTTCCCGGGATTCAAGGAGATTGGCAGGCGCTTCAAGATTCATATTGCCCTTATGCCAATCGGTGCTTATGAGCCGGAGTGGTTCATGACCTCACAGCATGTCAATCCGGAGGAAGCGATGCAGGCCTTTTTGGATGTAGGTGCGGAGACGATGATTCCGATGCATTATGGCACCTTCAGGCTCGCCGACGATACGGCCAGAGAGGCGCTTGATCGGATGGAGGAAGCAAGAAAGGGTCATGGTATTTCGCAGGAACGGGTGCGGGTCCTCAGCTATGGAGAGACGCTTGTCGTGGAGGCGGAAGCACGGACAGTAGAGCAATGAGTACGAAAGTGCATTTTTGGTGTAAACTTCCCGCTTGATACGCCACTTTGACGGGTTATTATAATGGGTTTTATGCTATAATGAGCCGGAAGCCTATGTGAAAAGGATGGTAATGCTTAATGATTAGTACAAGCGGCGTAACACTCCGCTACGGAAAACGCGCACTATTTGAAGATGTAAACATAAAATTCACTCCTGGTAACTGCTATGGTCTGATCGGTGCGAATGGCGCCGGCAAGTCTACCTTTCTGAAAATTCTGTCCGGCGAGATTGAAGCAAACACCGGGGATGTGCATATCACTCCCGGCGAGCGTCTGGCCGTCCTGAAACAGAACCATTTCGAGTACGATGAATTCCCGGTGCTTGAGACGGTAATTATGGGTCACACCCGCCTGTACGAGATTATGAAAGAGAAGGATGCCCTTTACGCGAAGTCCGATTTCTCGGAAGCTGACGGTCTGCGTGCCGGTGAGCTGGAAGGCGAATTTGCGGAGCTGAACGGCTGGGATGCTGAGCCGGATGCGGCAGCAATGCTGATCGGTCTGGGCATTATGCGTGAATTGCATGACAAGAACATGGCCGAACTTAGCGGCAATGAGAAGGTTCGCGTGCTCCTGGCGCAGGCCCTGTTCGGTCGTCCGAACAACCTGCTGCTCGATGAGCCTACCAACCACTTGGATCTGGAATCCATTGGCTGGTTAGAGAACTTCCTCATGGACTACGAAGGCACCGTAATCGTGGTATCTCACGACCGTCACTTCCTGAACAAGGTGTGTACGCATATCGCGGATATCGACTTCGGTAAAATCCAGATGTATGTCGGTAACTACGACTTCTGGTATGAGAGCAGTCAGTTGGCACAGACTTTGCAGCGTGATGCCAACAAGAAGAAGGAAGACAAGATCAAGGAGCTTCAAGCCTTTATTCAGCGTTTCTCGGCGAATGCTTCCAAGTCCAAGCAAGCAACCTCCCGGAAGAAGCAACTGGAGAAGATTACGTTGGATGACATCCGTCCTTCTAACCGTAAATATCCTTTCCTGAACTTCAAACCGGAACGTGAAGCTGGCAAGCAGCTGTTGACCATCAGCGGATTGTCTAAATCGCTTGACGGTGAGAAGCTGTTGGATGAGCTTAGCATTGTAGTTAACAAAGGCGACAAGATTGCCTTCGTAGGTCCATATTCTCAACCCAAATCGCTGCTGTTCGATGTAATTATGGGCGAGAAGGAAGTGGATGCCGGTGAATACACTTGGGGGGTTACCACCACTCAAGCGTATTTCCCGAAAGACAACTCCAATTATTTTGATGGTGTAGATATGAACCTTGTGGAATGGCTGCGCCAGTACTCCAAGGATCAGGATGAGACCTTCCTGCGCGGCTTCTTGGGTCGTATGCTGTTCTCGGGAGAGGAAGCGCTGAAGAAAGCGAGCGTGCTGTCCGGGGGAGAGAAGGTTCGCTGTATGCTGGCGAAAATGATGTTGAACGGGGCGAACGTGCTGGTCTTTGACGAGCCTACGAACCACTTGGATCTCGAATCCATCACAGCACTGAACAACGGGCTGATCGACTTTGACGGCACGATCCTGTTCACTTCGCATGACCATCAGTTCATTCAGACGATTGCTAACCGGATCATTGAGATTACACCGGCTGGTGTTATCGATCGCACCATGAGTTATGACGAGTATTTGGAGAGCGATGAAATCAAGGAACTGCGCAAGCGCATGTATCCTGTAGAAGTTTAATTATAAATGTGCTCCTCCTTGCGGGGAGTGTTAAAGACGAAGCAGCCTGTTCGATCCCTCGGGATTGAACAGGCTGCTTTTCTTGAAGATCTGGAAACAGCAAAAACGACTGCATGCTCCCGGCAGGGAGTACGCAGCCGTTTGGCTGTAACCTATGTGCCTGCCCCTGAATCAGGCCGGGCTGTTTGACATTGCCCGTGAACCGGGCAGGGGATCAGGACCCACTAGGACCCGCCAGTACGGCGGCGCTGATTGTTAGGCTTTTTGTTGTTCTGGCTTTTTAAGGGTTTGGCCGAACCTGCCTGGAATGAAGATCCCGGCTTGGCGGAAGATTGCTGCTTCTTCTGCTCAAGCTTTTTGCGGATCGCATCGGCAAGATTGATTTTTCCTTTTTCGGTGTTTTCGCTCATTGTGTTAACCTCCTTGGGAGCAAGTCCTTCACTTTATTCTAATGGTTTTTATTTGCTGCTACAAGGGCGAGAATCGTTGTAGGAATTCTCTACGTACGTTAATAGAACAGTAGGGGAGCAGCGGATTTGGGAGATATTTATGAAGATATTGTCTCATGGTGAATGTGGGGGGCTTGCAGGTCATTTGGAACCTAAAGCCTAAGTGAGAATTCTCTTTACCTAATACATTCCATCTTCCACCAAATCCAAGGAGGAATCGCGACTATAGACCTGTATCTTACCATAAAGTGGCATACTTATTTATGAAATTTGGGGCATGTTCTTAATCCCGGTCAAGCCTATAATGAGGGCAGAAAGCAACAAATGTAGCGCGCGCACTTGTTGGTTCTTACTTCAATTAACCGGAGGAACGGAATGATCAAGTCACACAAACAGCTTACATCTACATTATTGGTTTCTGCTGCACTTGCGTTGACGCTTGGGGTTGTCAGCCCTCAGCAGGCGTCCGCCCAATCCGAATCGCTTCATTCATCTATGGTTGTGGCTTCTGCCGGACAGTCTGCCAAAATACAATCCAGTGTTCGTCTGCGTACCGCCCCATCTGTAAACAGCAATGTGCTGAAGTATTTGCAGAAGGGTGAAATCGTCTCCATTTTGGAAGTGACGAACAGTTATTTCTATAAAGTACAGTCTGCTAGTGGTGATGTCGGGTATGTCAGCTCGGGGAGTCAGTATATATCTCTGAACAACGCGGGCAGTACGCCAGCTAAGCCTGCACCGGCACCGACGCCAGCTCTTGTTGTTCCCAATCCGGGCAATGCAATAGAACGGGTAATTAGTGCAGGTATGGGATATTTGGGAACACCATACGAGTTTGGTTCCAGCCGCAGCAATACGAATACCTTCGATTGCTCCGATTTTATCCGCCAAATATTTATGGATGCAGGTGTTGTGAAGCTGCCCGCAGATTCCCGTCAGCAAGGGGATTGGGTGAAGCAGAATAGCAAGGTGGTTAAGGATATCTCTGGATTAAAACGCGGGGATCTGATGTTCTTTATGAGTTACCGCGGGAATTCCGCATCGGCCTATGCCGGTGTTAATAAGTTGACTGAAAGAATTACACATGTTGCCATCTATTTGGGCGATAACAAAGTTCTGCACACCTACTCGGTTGCTTCCGGCGGGGTTAGAGTGGATAATTTAAGCGCTTCTTGGATGAATCGTTTCCTATACGGAGGATCGGTCGTCCGCTGATATAGATAAGTAAATCAAGGCACAGGAGCGGCAGCAAGAGTATGTGACGGGTGAACGACAAGCGGGTACAGGGAAGAGGCTATTCCTTCAGTAGATGATCTACTGTGGGGATAGCCTCTTCTTTTGATGGATTTTGCCGGTACTTAGGCATCCTTCTGGAATAAAAACCATGGACAGGCACCATTTCCTGGGGCTATGGTAGAGTTATGGTGTAAATACATACGCAAAAAGCAGGGATTTGACCCCGGGCTTTACCCAGTCAGGTATTGGTTTGGAGTTTTTTTCATTATCAATGATTGCTACTATCCTAGTAAACCAAAAGGAGGCCGGGGAATCACAAGCAATATTTAATTTAATTTTCAAAACAAGGACTCGGGAATAAGCAATGATTACATTGATCTTCCTCTGCGTCCGGTAAAGAGCGAGACGATGAAGAGAACAAGAAAGATATAGAACAGGACTTTGGCAATGCCGGCAGCCGCGGCTACCAGATTGAAGAAACCGAAGATTCCAGCAATCAAAGCAATCACTAGCAGGATTACAGACCATTTTAGCATGATAAGTTCACCCTTTCGTTTTGTCGATAGTCATTGTATAAACGGTGGAGCAGGGCATTGAAACAAGGGGGCTGAGAATAGTCTCCGGGACGCTTGACAAGCTGTTTAGGCTTTTTCAGGAAGGGGTAACTATGCAGTATTAAGGCAGGTTAGCCATCATTCATTTATGATTTTGGAAGGGGTTTTTGGATATGATTATTGAACTTAGCGTAGCCCTTGTGGCGGTCGCATTCGCTGTACTTGTCTTCTTTTTAATCAAAACCTTGCGTTCGGCAAAAGATTCTCTCGATAATGTCAGCCAAACGCTGCAGGAGGTCCAAAAGACCATTGATGAGCTTACGTACGAAGTGAAAACCACAGTCCGGCATGCGAACGATATTACTGTAGATGTACAGAATCAGCTTCAGAAGATCGATCCCATTATGGACTCGGTGAAGAACCTGGGTGAGGTCATGAATGAACTGACGCTAACCGCAAAGCAAGTATCTGTGACCGTCATTGAGAAATACCGCAAATCTCGTGAGCTGAAGGACAAGAGGAAAGAAGTATCCGTGGATGATACTCCGTTAACCCCATCTGAGGAACGTACGGTGAAGTCTTATGATGAGACTTATGCCAAAAAAGAAGGGGGCAAAGTCTCCGCCGTCCTGAAGGGTGTGGATGTGGCCGCGACCCTCTGGAAGAAGTTCCGGCCTTAGGCACGGTGTAGCGGACAAGACGGAAGCAGATCAGAAAGGCGGAACAACAAGATGAATATGATCATTTTATTGCTTAGTCTCCTTTCTCCGATGTTGGATGCAAGTCCGCAGAAACCGGACTCCGCAGCCGTCTTGGCGCCGCAGGCGCAGGTAGTTTCGTCGTTACTATATGCTACCCGTCCCACAAGTTACTTGGATAGCTTTGATTCACTGGCAGGCGTTTCGCTGGATACCACACAGGAAGAATTGCTGCTGATCAAGGGGACACCGCTTCACATAGCCCAAGATCCCTGGCTTGATTGTCTGGAGTATCAATATGAAGACATGTCAGCAGGAGTGTATGCAGGACAAGTGATCTATGTTCATGTCGCCCCTCACCAGGCACGGCTGTATGGTCTGTTAATTAACGGGGTGAAGATTGAACCGGAGAAGGATGTTTTGCGTGAGGTGCTGGGAACCCCTTATTTTATGGCCGAAGATGGTGACGTATATATGAGAGGAAATATAGCGCTCAAGATTTATCGGAATCCGGCGACCGGAACATGGGACGGCATTGATTTGTTCGATGGCAATTCTTCCTAACCGTTTCAATTGGGGGAATTGAGGTTAATGAAAGATCAGTTGTCCTTTTGTCACAGTAGCTCTTAACCCTTAACTAAAGGAGAGTGAGATCATGGATTCAATCGGTACTGGGTCGTATGCTAAGGTGGTAGAGAACGGTGTTCAGGCGATAGAGGAAGTGAATCAACTACGGAGCAGCGGTTACAGCAAGGAAGACATTTATGTAATCAGTCATGACCAGGATCGTGAAGAACAAATTGCAGACATTGCTGACTCCAATGAAGTTGGCTTATCAGAAGAAGGACTTTTTGGTACAATGGCCAACCTGTTCCGCTCACGCGGGGACGAGCTTCGCTCCAAGATCACTTCGCTCGGATTGAATGACGCAGAAGCTGATTTCTATGAGAAGGAGCTGGACCGTGGGAAAGTTCTTGTCATCGCCCGGAGAGCTCGCTTGATATGAAGCTTGCCTTGTAAAGAACAAATAGTCCAATAACGTAACCTCCAGAACCACTAGGTGTAGTGGGGCTGGAGGTTACTTTGTTGAATTCCGGAGGCAGATCAGCTGCCCTGTATGTTAAGGTTGTGAATGGAACCGTCTTAGCAAGTATCGTATGATTATGAAGATACAGGTTGTACAGGATGTTACGGTCGATATACTACTCATGCGAGGTGACGATAATGAGAATTCTAATCGTGGACGATAATCCGACTAATGTGATCATTATCCGTGAGATCCTGAAAAAAGAAGACTACCGGAATTTCATCACGGCCTCTTCTGCCAAGGAGATGCTGGAGCTTCTGGGCATAGACCAGAATAAACCGGAAGAACGTCCCCGGCACTCGGACATTGATCTGATCCTGCTGGACATGATGATGCCGGAGATGGATGGAATTGAAGCTTGTCGTGTAGTTCAGCAGTACGAGCATCTCAAGGATATTCCAATTATTATGGTTACTGCTGTAGGTGATTCCAAAAAACTGGCTGAAGCGCTGGATGCAGGAGCTGTAGACTATGTCACGAAGCCGATCAACAAGGTGGAACTGATGGCAAGAATCCGCTTGGCGTTACGGCTAAAGCAGGAGAAGGATTGGCATAAAGAGCGGGATCAGCGCATACAGGATGAGCTGAAGCTTGCGGCACTTGTACAGAATGCAGTACTTAGCCTGCCGATTGAGGAAGAGGATTTTGCAGTTCATGCAATTTATCAGCCGTCCTTTGAACTGGCGGGGGATTTATATGCTTGGTACGACTTAGGGGACGGCCGCTACGGCGTCATTCTTCTGGATATGATGGGTCACGGAATCTCCTCGTCCCTATTCTGTATGTTCATTGCCTCCGTGCTGAAAGACACAGTCACGACCTATGTTGAGCCGGAGAAAGTCGTGCAAGAACTGAACCGGCGTTTTAACCAGCTCTATATTGAGAAGTCACTTGTGCAGTATTATTTCACAGCAATTTATATGGTTGTGGACACACGCATGCGTCGTATTGATTATGTCAATGCTGGACATCCGCCGGCACTCTTCTTCGAAGGTGACAGCAAGGAACCGGTGCTGCTGAAGAGCAACTGTCATCCAGTCGGTCTGTTTGATCGTATGGAAGCCCAGCCGCAAAGCGTCAGCTTTGAGGAGGAAGGTCATCTGGTACTGTACACTGATGGGTTGCTGGAGATGGCAGAGGGTGAACAGGAGGACCAGCTGGACTTTATGATTGGCCATTTACGAGGTGGGCATGCGTGGCAGGAAGAAGCGATGCAGGCTGCATTCTTTAATGAAAAGCTGGACCGGGAACGCGATGATGACAAGTGCCTGGTCTGGATCTCACTGAAGAAGGAGACAGAGAAGGAATGAAGATCAAAGCCAAACTTCTTATCGGGTTCAGTGCACTGCTGGCGATTATGTTTGCCCTCACTCTTATTGGATATGACCGGTTAAATTATATGAACCATCAGCTAGACAGTTATCAGGACCGGTATCAGAAGGGGCGAAACTCTTCCGGCATGCGCGGAGAAGTAAACGATATGGCGCGTATATTGACAACTTCGATGTTGAATTCAGATTCTATGGCTATCGAGTCGCAAAAGAGCGAGATTAACGGGAAACTTGCCAAAGTAGATCAATATTTGGATAACATCAAGGAATCGATGACTAGTGCCGAAGAACTTCAGATTGTCAAAAGAATTGAGAACTCCTATTCCGCTTATAAGGATTATCAGGAACGGGCGATGGTGATGCTTGCCGCGGGCGACATCCAAAGCGCCAATGCCTACCGCAACGCTAAGGGTCAGGATGTACAGAATGAGGTGCTTGAGAGCCTGAACAGCTTGTCTGACTATAACTACTATAAGCAGAATGAACAAGCTGCCCAGGCGGAGCAGGCCTACCAGAGCTCCATCCAAATGGTTACCCTGATCATGATTACGGGTCTGCTGCTGGGGCTGGGAGTGATACTGTGGGTCATTCCCAGTATTACGCGCGGTCTGAATGTGATATCGATGATGATCAGTAGCTTCGGCAACGGCAGGCTCAGGGCTATTCGCCGGATCAAGGTCACTTCCAAGGATGAAATCGGCGAAGTGGCCCGGGTGTTCAAGGAAATGGCTGAGGATATCGAGCAGAAGCAGGAGATGGAAAAAGCCTACGCTCAGGCACAGAACGATCAGTCCTGGCTCAATGCCAATGTAGCTCAGGTTACGGAGCTGCTGCGTGGAGTTAGCTCGCTGGACGGCATCGCCCAGACCTTTATCAATGAATTCACCCCTATACTGAGTGCTCAGTACGGAGCGCTTTATTTGAAAGACCCCAATAATCCAGAGTCTCTGCGCAGTAGCGGCCGCTACGCCGCCGACGGTGAGAAGGAGCCGAAAGGAAGCTTCGCTATAGGTCAGGGGCTTGTCGGACAGTGCGCTCTGGACAAGAAGCCGATTAAGCTCGAGCAGGCACCGGATGATTACATCAAGGTGGCTTCCGGTTTTGGTCATGCTCAGCCCGATCATATTTCCATTCATCCTGTGCTGTTCGAGGATGAACTGCTGGGCGTGATGGAGTTTGCTTCATTTGAACCGTTCACCTCTCTGCAGACGGAACTATTGCACCAACTAGCGAACAACCTGGGCATTATTTTGAATAATGTTACACGTCGGATTGTTGTAGAGGAACTGCTTCGCGAATCGCAAGCGATGACAGAAGAGCTGCAATGTCAGTCGGAGGAATTGCAGACCCAACAAGAGGAGCTGCGCCGCTCCAATGAGAACCTGGAAGAGCAGACGGACGCGCTTAAACGCTCCGAAGAACTGCTGCAGCGCCAGCAGGAAGAGCTGGAACATTACAATACGGAACTGATTGCCAAGACCCGCGCCTTAGAGGAGCAGGTGCAGGAAGTCGAGGAGAAGAAGGACGAGATTGAGCATGCCCGTGGTCAACTGGAGAAGCAGGCGATGCAGCTGGCGGTGACCAGTAAATACAAGTCGGAATTCCTGGCGAATATGTCCCATGAGCTGCGGACACCACTGAACAGTCTGCTGATTCTCTCGCAGCTGCTCACGGAGAACAAAGAAGGCAATCTTAACGATAAGCAAGTGGAATTTGCGCACACCATCTATATGTCAGGCGCCGATCTGCTGAAGATGATCGATGAGATTCTTGATTTGTCCAAGGTTGATGCTGGCAAAATGGAACTGAACCACGAAGAGATTCGGCTGGCTGATTTGAACAGCTTCGTGAAGCAGAATTTCGGTCCGCAGGCACTCAAGAAAGGTTTGTCCCTGCGTACAAACTTCGACGAGCCGCTGCCGGAGATCATCATTGCCGACAGCCACCGCTTGAAGCAGATTCTGCGGAATCTGCTCTCCAATGCCTTCAAATTCACAAGTGAAGGATTTGTCGAGTTCTCTGTAAGCCCGGTAACGGGAAATATACCTGTCTATTTGCCTTCTGAGGCCGAATATATCGCTTTGGCTGTGAAGGACAGCGGCATTGGCATTCCGGCGGACAAGACGGACCTCGTGTTCGAAGCGTTCCAGCAGGTGGACGGAACGACCAGCCGCAAATATGGCGGCACAGGCCTCGGCCTGTCTATCAGCCGCGAACTGGCCCGCTTAATGGGTGGGGCGATCGTACTGGATTCCCGGGAAGGGCAGGGCAGCACCTTCACCCTGTACCTGCCGGTTCAAGCGAATTACAGTCAGCTACTGGGAACCGCAGAGGCTGCCGCCACGAGTGAAGCGGTGAATCTGGCCGGCTATGTTGAAGAGCTGCTGCCAGTCAAAAATACCAACGCCTTTACCGTTACAGAGATTCAAGAGCTGGTTGTTGTAGACGATGATCGCGAGGAACTTAGTAGCAGCGATAAGGTGCTGCTGATCATTGAAGATGATGAGAGCTTCGCGAAGATTCTGCTCGGTATGGCCCGTGGCCGCGGCTTTAAAGGGCTGGTGGCTCTGCAGGGAGATACCGGGATGCAAATGGCCAAGTCCTATTTGCCGGATGCCATTATTCTTGATATCCAGCTGCCGGTCATGGACGGCTGGTCTATCCTGCGGGAGCTGAAGGGTTCCTCGCAGACCCGGCATATCCCTGTTCATGTCATCTCTGTGAGCGACGAGGTGAAGCAGGGACTCATGATGGGCGCGATGGCTTACTTGCGCAAGCCCTCTTCCCGCGAAGCGCTTGAGCGGGCGTTCTCGCAAATCGAGAACTATACGTCCAGCACGCTTAAGCATCTCCTAATTGTGGAGGATGATGAGATTCAGCGTCTTTCCATCATGGAGCTGATAGGCCACGATGATGTCGCCATCACTGCGGTATCCAGCGGCGGCGAAGCGCTGGCTGAGCTGCGCAAGCAGAAATATGACTGCATGGTACTGGATCTCATGCTTGAGGATATGAACGGGTTTGAACTGCTGGATCAGATTCGCGATGATGAGGAACTGAATGATCTGCCTATCATCATCTACACTGGCAAGGATCTCGACACCAAGGAAGAGATGCGGCTGCGCAAATACGCGGAGTCGATCATCATCAAGGATGTTCGTTCTCCGGAGCGGCTACTGGATGAGACCACGCTGTTCCTGCATCGGGTGGAGGCTAATTTGCCAGAAGACAAGCGCAAGATCCTTCAGAAGCTTCATAATAAAGAGGAACTGTTCGACGGCAAAAAGATACTGCTCGTCGATGACGACATACGGAATGTATTTGCTCTGTCCAGTGTACTGGAAGGCTACAATATGGAAGTGAAGTTCGCCGAGAACGGCCGTGAAGCACTGGACCTGCTCGTGGAGCAGGAGGATTTCGACCTGGTGCTGATGGATATGATGATGCCGGAGATGGACGGATATGAGGCTATGCGCCGGATTCGTGAGATGCCGCAGTACCAGAAGCTGCCGATTATCGCACTTACAGCGAAGGCAATGAAAGAGGATCGGGCTAAATGCATAGAGGCTGGAGCCTCCGATTATATGAAGAAACCGATCGAGACCGATCAGCTTCTTTCATTAATGCGGGTGTGGTTGTATTCGTAACCATGATTTTGGGGTAATAGTCTTAAAGATTAATAAACAGATCATCCCTGGGATGGTGTGGTGGCAAGGAGTCAGGATAACCATGACAGCAATGGATCACGGATATGAAAGTCAGCCTGTATTGTCCGGGGGCAAGAACGAATTAGAGCAAATCGAGATTGAACTGCTCCTGGACGGGGTACATCGTTTATACGGATATGATTTTCGCAATTATGCGCTACCTTCCTTGAAGCGAAGAATTTGGCATCATGTCCATGCAGAGAATCTATCCAGCATATCTGCATTGCAGGAGAAAGTGCTGCATGACCGGTCCTGTTTTGAACGTTTTGTCTACAGCCTTTCTATTCCCGTAACGGAAATGTTCAGGGACCCGGGGCTGTTCCTGACCTTCCGCCAGAAGGTCATTCCGCTGCTGCGGACGTACCCTTACATCCGCATTTGGCATGCTGGCTGCTCTACAGGCGAAGAAGTATACTCCATGGCAATTTTACTGCATGAAGAAGGGCTGTATGACAAGGCACGCATCTACGCGACGGACATGAATGACCGTTCTCTGCAGCAGGCTAAGGAAGGCGTATACGAGATCAGCAGAATGCAGCAGTATACTAAGAATTATCTGGAGGCGGGCGGGACCCGCGCATTCTCAGAGTACTATACAGCGAAATACAATTCGGTGATTCTGCAGCCCTATTTGCGCAAAAATATTATTTTTGCCGAGCATAACCTGGCTACAGACACCTCGTTCAACGAATTCAATGTTATTTTCTGCCGAAATGTAATGATCTACTTCAATGATGACCTGCGAGACCATGTGCACGGGTTGTTTAATGAAAGCCTTGGCCGGTTCGGCGTGCTCGTGCTTGGCTCGAAGGAATCCATTCATTTTACCAGGTACAGCGATAGTTACGAACCCCTGGACAGAGTAGAGAAAATCTATCGGAAGATCAAATAGTGTGCTTAGGAGGGTCCCATGGGGTTTCAAGAGCCGATTCATATACTGTTGGTAGACGACCGTCCTGAAAATTTGCTGGCGCTGGAGGCAGTGCTTGAGAGTCAGCAATATAAGCTTGTCAAAGCCACCTCCGGCGAGGAAGCGCTGCGGTGTTTGTTGAAGTATGAATTCGCAGTTATTGTACTGGACGTACAGATGCCGGGTATGGATGGCATTGAGACCGCCAAGTTGATCAAGGCCAGAGATAAGACTAAGGATATCCCGATTATTTTCATTTCAGCTAACAGCAGGGAGGCGGAGCATTTGTTTGCCGGATACTCCGCCGGGGCCATTGATTATATGGTGAAGCCATTCATTCCGCAGATTTTAAAATCCAAGATTGAAGGCTTTGTCGATATGTATTTGACGAGCAAGAAGCATCAGACCCAGACGATGCTGCTGCAGCAGAAAACGCAGGAGCTGGAGCGGATCAATGGGGAACTGATCAAGGCCAAGGAAGAGGCAGAGATCGCGGCCAAAGCCAAGACGGAATTTCTGGCGATGATGAGTCATGAGATTCGTACACCGATGAACGGCGTTGTGGGTATGATCGATTTGCTGATGGAGACCGAGCTTGAGCCGGAGCAGAAGGAATATACCGAGATTATCCGCAAAAGTGCTGACACATTGATTACCGTTATTAACGATATTCTGGATTTCACGAAGATGGAGTCCGGCAAAATGGAGATGGAGGAGCAGCTCTTTGAGCTGCGAACCTGTATTCAGGAGGTCTTCAACCTCTTTGCTATGGAAGCTGGGAAAAAGAACCTGGAGCTGGCGTATTTCATTGACCACAAGCTCCCGAGATTGCTGTACGGCGATATGGCGCGCTTGCGCCAGGTACTGATTAATTTGGTCGCGAATGCCGTCAAATTCACCAATCAGGGTGGAGTATACCTGGTTGCGTCTGCTGTGCAAAGCAAGGATAATAAAATCGTAGTAGAGTTTACGGTTAAGGACACAGGCATCGGGATTTCCCCGGAGAAATGCGACCGGCTATTCCAGCCGTTCTCACAGCTTGATTCCTCTATGACACGTAAATATGGGGGAACCGGTCTTGGGCTCGCCATCTGCAAATCCCTTGTAGGGATGATGGGCGGGGATATCCGGGTCGAATCGATGGAGGAGAAGGGTGCTACGTTTGTCTTTACCATCCAGGCAACACTGCCCGAAGGGGAACTGGTGGGCAGTGGAGAGAAGGAAGAAGCAGCCCATACCTTCCCGAGTGAAGAGGAACGTAGACGGGTGCTTATTGTGGATGACCATCCTATCAATCAGAGGCTGATGGTCAGTATGCTGCACAAGCTGGGCTATGAGGCGGATGTCGCCGAAGACGGAAGACAGGCTGTGGCCCTGGCGCTGAAGCATGCTTATGAATTTATCTTTATGGACCTGCAAATGCCGGTGATGGACGGCCTGGAGGCTACAGCCGAGATCCGGCGTGGAGGCGGACCGTCTGCCGGAACAGCTATTATCATTGCGATGACGGCCAATGTCATGGAGGGCATCCAGAACCGCTGCCTGGCTTCAGGGATGAATGATTACATCAGCAAGCCGCTCAAGATGGGCAGCATCAAGCAGATCATTTCACGATATTCCCGGAAGGATACCCTGATCAATGAGCGTGGGACGTCCATTCATCATGCGTAATTCAGAAAATACCAGAGTCTGAATAACCGTTTTTTGTTTCAAAACTATGCCTTTAGGGTTATTGGTAAAGAAAACATATATCAGGAGAGATTGTCTATGAATACACATAAAAGCGAAAAGTTTCATGCAAAGACTAAGACCGAAGGCAGTGTATGTACAGTTTTCCTAAGCGGGGAACTCGATTTGTCGGTTGCTCCTGATTTTCGTCTTGTCATGGAGCCGCTTGTGGGTGAAGCTGGACTGGACCTCGTCATTAATCTTAAAGAATTAAGATACATCGACAGCACAGGCATCGGAATTCTGCTCTCGATCCTGAAAGCCAGACATGGTATGGATGTTAAATTCATTGTGGAAGAAGTGCCTCCGCAAATTCAGAAGCTGTTTGATATGACCGGTATTGCCAAGTTTTTTGCCCCCCAAGAGAATTCCCACTAGGAAAGGACCGAACAAAGAATGAGTGATGATGTGCAAAGAGTAGTTCTCCAGTTGCCGGCCAGCGCGGAATATGTCGATATCGTCAGATTAAATCTATATGGTATTGCTTCAAAAATGGGTTTTACGTACGAGGACATTGAAGATATGAAGGTTGCCGTATCGGAAGCCTGTAACAACTCTGTACTGTATGCTTACGGGCAGGATGATGGATTGGTGGATGTGATTTTTGAGGTTGGCTCAGATGCATTGTCCATTATTGTCAAAGATGAGGGGGAGAGCTTTGACGGCGTGGACTCGGCTGCTGAGCGTACGACGCTGCACGACAAAGAGCTGAGTGACGTTCAGGTCGGAGGCCTGGGATTCTACCTGATGCAGGCACTGATGGACGATGTTAGCGTAGTAAGCGAGGCGGGGAGAGGGACGGTGGTTACCTTGACCAAGCGGCTTCATTATAGTGAGGAGAAAGTATGAACGAAAAAGCGACTCCCCCCGAGTCCATGAATGAAGCAGTGAGCCTGATCTGGGAATACCAGCAAAGTAAAGATAATGAAATAGCCACCACCTTAATTCAGAAATACGAGCCAATGGTCAAAATGGCTGCCGGCAAAATCGCTCGCAATCGTCCCGACCTCTATGAGGATCTGTACCAGGTTGGTCAAATGGCGCTAATCCGGTTGCTGCAGCAATATGATATCAGCTTGGGAATTCCTTTTGAACCTTATGCCATGAAAAGCATGATCGGGCATATGAAGAATTTCCTGCGCGATAAATCCTGGTACATACAAGTTCCGAGACGGATCAAGGAGAAGGGGGCCCTCGTTCAGCAGGCGATCGACGAACTGACGATCCGGCTGGAGCGTTCGCCCGCAGTGGATGAAATAGCCCACTATCTTGACCTATCTGTGGAGGAAACAGTAGAAGTACTGGCGGGCAGGGAATGTTATCACTATGTGTCACTGGATTCACCGCTCTCCCAAGAGGAGACCGGCGCAACACTTGGCGAACTGATCAGTTCGGAAGCCAATGATTTTGAAACGGTAGAGAAGCGCATGGACTTGCAGCAGGCTCTCAGTCAATTGAAGGAGCAAGAGCAGCAGGTGCTGCTACTAGCCTTCCAGGACGGGCAATCTCAGCGGGCCATCGCCCAGAAGCTGGGCGTTTCACAGATGAGTGTCTCGCGGATTCAGAAGCGGGCCACCGAAAAGCTGAAGCAAATCATGTCTAATTCTTCTTATTGAATGACGATCGGATATTACGAATGATGAACAGAATCGATGATGCCGTCTGCACGCTATTGCCTAAAGAACGATAGGGTATGCTATTCTCCGGAGCGGAGAGAAGCATACCCTTTGTTGTGTCAACGAGCGAAAGCCCCCTGCATACGCCGGGCTTCGTAATAATCATTTGACGGAAGTCCTGGTGCAGGCAGCAGGGCGTGTTAATTGTTGGCATCAATATAGTTTTTAATCTCACCCAGGTATTCGCCGATCACTGGCACATTGATGAACAGACTGGCTACATAACCTAGCAGCCCAAGGATGATGAACGTCCCCAGTGAAAGCCCGAGTCCCCGGGAAATGCCAGCCATCAGGTTGGTGACGATCCGTTTTTTCGGATTAGAATAATTTTCGAGAATATCTTTGAATTCTGATTTTTCAAGCGAATTAGCAATTTGGTCGAGCCGCACATTGAGCCGTTTGACCTCATGCCGCAGCTCAAAGGGATGCTCCTCCAATTCATAGGTTTTGCTTCTGTTCATTGAATCTCCCATACCGCTCCCCGCTTTCTTTAGCGACTCAAAACCAAAATCAGTGGTTGAAGCTAAATAAGTACGCTACGGGTTCAGAGGGTTCTTCCGATCGCTGATAAAGCCCGATTTTTTGGATGGTAAAGGAGTTATAGGTTAAAATCGGTCTTTAAAGGCGAACACTGACTTTTCTCCAGAATCCCTCTGACCCTCCGCACTAACGCCGCTTATAGTCAACCTCTGATTTTGAGACTGATCCTCTTTAGCCGCAATATTTTAAATCAATTTACCTTTAAGACATGGCAATAGCCAGCTACGGTGAGCTGGCTATTGAATAAATGGAGCATAGCTGGTTGTCACCGTCGATCCATTAGGAGGATTTATAGGTAGACTCGACGCCTTCTTTGGCATTCTTGGCTTCGTCTGCTACATCTTTAGATGCGTCTTTCACATCTGAGGCCACGCTGGCTGAAGCTTCGCTGACTGTATCTCCGATCTTTTTCCCGGTGTCTTGCAGGGTGGCTGCGATTTGCTGTTTACTGTCGCTGACGGTAGTATAAATGTCGGAGGCTTTGGTGGAGACCGTGCTAGCAAGGTCGGAGGCCTTTTCGCCTACGGTAGTTGCCAGAGCTTTGGTCTTATCCGTCACGGCCCCAGCGACCTCCTTGGTCTTGTCTGTGGCAAGCGACAGCTTGTCCGACAAGTCGCTGCGGATCTCGCGGCCGGGTTTGGGTGCGAACAGCAGGGCAGCTGCCGCACCGATCAATCCACCGATAAAGACACCTTTTAGGAAGTTGCTGCCGTGTTCTGTTTCATGCTCTACGTTACTCATCACCGATCACTCCTTATCAGAATAGGGTATTCCAGATCGGGAGGCGGGAATACCGCCCCCTTCATCGGGATATCATGGGGATCTGAAGCTATCTTACTTGGTATATAAACGTTAGTGTATAGGCTGAAACAGCAAATGAGCAAGGGAACGATTAACGGAGAAATCCACAGATTGGACGCAACAGAGCGGCTTGTAAGCACATAAACGGCTGTTTTTGCGGCTTTACAAACAACCCCGGATAGCCGAAAGATTATATAGTTTCTTGGAATTAAACCTGAATTTATTTATAGACGTTTTTAGAAAAGAGGAGAGACATCATGGAAACAGTGTTGGTGCGAGAATACCGGTCGGATTTGCTGGAGTGTGTCCACAGTGGACATATCGCCATCGTCGGGGAGGGGGGGCAATTAAAGGGATACGCTGGGGATCCCGGCTTTGTTTCCTTTACCCGTTCAGCAGCAAAACCTATGCAGGCCATTCCTGGTATTCGTGGTGGAATCGCTGAGCATTATGGCCTCACACCGCCGGAAATTGCGCTCATGACTGCTTCCCACCGGGGCGAAAGCTATCATGTGTCCACACTGGAGAGCATCTCAGCTAAGGTCGGCATTGAGGAATCGGCTATGATTTGCGCGACTAGCTACCCGCTGGACCGCAGCAGTCGGGAAGAAGCCATCCGCGGCTACAACAAACGAAAAATTTATCACAACTGTTCCGGCAAGCATATGGGTATTCTGTCCTATAGCAAGCTGAAGGGCTTGCCGCTGGATGAATATGATCAGCCGAGTCATCCGGTTCAACGTGAAATTATAGATACGATTGCAGACTTGGCGAACATAGCTCCGGAGAGCATCGGGCTCGGAACGGATGGCTGCGGTTTGCCCGTATTTGCCCTCCCTTTGACAGCACTCGCTAATGCTTATCTGAAGATGGCTTGTCCCGATCTTATTGACGACGGACCAACCCGTGAAGCGGTTAAGGTCATTACTTCAGCCATGAATGCTCATCCAGAGATGGTGGCTGGTCATGGACGACTGGATTCAATTCTGCTGGCGGATGATAACATCATTGCCAAAGGCGGTTTCAAAGGGGTCTATTGCTTTGCACTTCGCCGGGAGCGGCTGGGAATCTCATTCAAGATTCTCGACGGCTCTGAGGAAGAGTGGGGCCTGATTGTCTACAGCATTCTGGAACAACTAGGCTACAGTGAGCAGACTACGATGGAAAAACTACGTGAAGCCTTCACAGGTATTATCTATAATGACGGCGGAACGAGAGTAGGGCATGCAGAGACGGTGTTCAAACTACAGTCTAATCTCGACTAATGTATGATTGACAGCGGATGAGTGAGGGTAAGAAATATATAATTAAAGCGCCTATTTACCAGTATGGTTCCAAGATATCAACATCTATGGAGGTGCAACAATTATGATCAAAGTCATCACATCCGCAGAGAGGCATACATCGAATAGAGACTGGATACACAGTGAGTTCAGCTTTTCCTTTGCCGATTACGACGATCCCAGCAATGCGCATTTCGGTGCGCTACTGGCCCATAACGACAACGAGTTGAAGCCGCAGCAGGGTATGCATGAGCATCCCCATCACAATCTCGAGATTATAACGTATGTGGTTTCAGGGGTACTGAGCCATGAGGATGACCTGGGCAATCAGATCGATCTTCATGCCGGTACTGTCCAAATTATGAGTGCGGGAACAGGCATTAATCACTCGGAAAAGAATCAATCGCAGAGCAGCAATGTACGTTTCCTGCAGATTTGGCTGCTTCCAAACCAGCGCGGGCTATCCCCCAGATGGGATGCAAAATTCTATCCTCGTGAGCAACGTCTCAACAAACTGCTGCCGGTGGCGTCTGGAACCGGTGAGGACGGCTCACTGAGATTCAACGAGAATGCGACTATTTATTTGTCGGTGCTGGAGACGAACCGGGAGCTGCAATATCCACAGCAGGAGCACAGGAGAACTCATATCTTCGTGATTTCAGGAAATGTGGAGATATCTTGTTCGGATGGAAGTTTTGACCTGAGCACAGGAGATGCTGCGCGCATCCGCAAGAGCTGTGAGATGACCATTAGAGGGACCGGCAGTGATGGTGCAGCGGAGCTGATTTTGATTGATCTTCCTTAAGAGGGGATTCCTCTAAAGGACAATCAACCTTGCTATTTTTACTTGCTATTTTTAATTGAAAAAAGCCCCTTGTCTTCATGGCTCATTCGCGGAATGGACCAAGACAAGGGGCTTTATTGTGTGCTGTTACTTGCGGCGAAGACGACCAAGCTCGGACACCAGCGCCTCTACTTGGGAAATGCTGAGTCTGTCGCTTCCCATAGCGACTTCATAGACATCGAGAATATCCTCATAATTATCTACCGAGAATGCAGAAGCTTGCATGGCGGCCGCACTAGCCATTTTCAGCTTATCTTTGATGGCTTCAATCATATATTCAACATTTTCCTGGCTTGGTTGTGTCAAATCCATTGGTTTTATTACATCCTCTCTGACCATTGATCCATGTATTTTACCATGTTTCCAGGCGAGACCACCATTTTTTTGTCGGAGAGAATGAAATCGTGTAGAATGATAAAAGAATTTTGGAATACCGGAGCAGGAGAACAAGGAGGTGGAGCATGGGAATCCGGGAGCAGGGGCATGAACGTCGATATAAGAAGGACACAGAAGGACTGACGGCGTTCTTCCGGGAAATTGCAGCTCTGCATACTATCGAACAGGTAACCTTTCTTTGTATTGGGACGGACCGCTCCACTGGAGATGCGCTGGGCCCGTTAACAGGGAGCAGGCTGATAGACTACGGCTTTCCGCATGTAGTTGGCACATTGCCGAACCCCTGTGATGCAGATAATTTGGCTGCACGTGTGGCATCGATCCCGCCAGGACAGATTATTATTGCTGTAGATGCCTGTCTGGGGACGCTGCTCACACGGGAGAGTTATCTCACTGCGGCGGGGCCGTTGCAGCCTGCACAGTCAGTCGGTCTGAAGTTTCCGGCTATTGGACATTACAGTATAGCGGCTATTGTGGATGTGAACGGACCCAAGCCTTATCATACTTTGCAGACAACGCCACTGCATCGGGTGATGGTCATGTCAGAGCAGATTGCCGGAGCGGCCGCCACAGGTTTCGGTTTGGAAGCTTATGGGCGTTTCAAGGGAAGTAGTTTGGCTTAAATATATATATCTAACGTGCTTCATAATCTTCTACATAGAAAGAAGGAGCAGCCATGGAAAAAGTTCGTTGTGAAGGAAGCACGATCTGCTACAGTGATCAGGGTAAGGGCGAAGCCATTGTATTGCTGCACGGATTTTGCGGCAGCGCTGAATATTGGGAGAAGGTGATCCCCCGTCTTAGCAGCAGCTATCGTGTCATCGCGCCTGACCTGCGTGGACATGGTGAATCGGATGCTCCGCTTGGGGCGTACACAATTGAGAGTATGGCCGACGATGTGCTTGGGCTGTTGGACGCTCTGGAATTATCCAAGGTGACGCTGCTTGGCCATTCGCTCGGCGGCTATGTTGCGCTGTCCTTTGTCCAGCGTTATGCATCCCGTTTGACTGGTTTTGGACTGATCCATTCGACAGCCTACCCGGATACGGATGAGGCGAAGGAGAAACGGCTGAAGAGTGTCAGCACCATTCAAAATGAAGGAATTCATGTGTTTGTAGATGGACTTGTACCAGGTCTATTCGCACCAGGTACAGTAGAGTCTTCACCGCATCTGCTGGAGCGGGCGAAGGAAATCGGCTACAGAACACCTCCGCAAGGAGCCGCGGGAGTCGCTCTCGCGATGCGCGAGCGGCCGGACCGCCGAGATGTACTCTCGGCCAGTGAGCTGCCTGTTCTACTGGTGGCCGGTGCGGAAGATAAGTTGGTTCCTGCGGAGCGAACCTTCACATCGGACAAGCCGAACGTCACTCAGGCTACCATTGCAGGTGTGGGCCATATGAGTATGATGGAAGACCCCGAACGGTTGGCGGAGATCATCGGGGGCTTTGTGGACAAGGCTGTTGCTACAAATTAATGTCTGATCTCCAAGAGAGTAAAAAGGCAGCACTCGCAGGTTTGCGGGATGCTGCCTCTTTGCCATTCTTGCGGAGCAGCCGTTTGGCTCAGCGTTTTTTGTCAAGCCGCTTCCCATCGTTTAAGATGGAAGCAGAAGCACACAGCTGGACAGGAAGAGGAAGTCGCAGCAGGGAGTTTTTATCCGCAGCCGCGGCAATAGAAAGGAGTGCAGGATATGTTCCGGAGAGATTATATTGTCCGCATGATTGAGGATATGACAGCGATGGTAGCAAAGGTCCTTACGCTGAAGCAGGAACGAAAGACGACGGAAGCCTTATGGGAAGTCGATGAATTACTGAACAGGCATTTCCGGCTCAACTCCCGCCTTTTAAATTCATTGTCTGTGGAGGACGTCATTGAGATGTTCCGGTTGGGCGGTATCATTGAATCCGACAAACTTCAGGGGGTAGCCAGGCTGCTCAAAGAGGAGGGCGGCATCTACACGGCAGCAGGCAACAAGGAAGAAGCACTGTTCCGGTCGATGCGGGCATTGCATCTGTACTTATACGCCGATCTGAATGGGGCCGACCGGAGTCTTCTGTCTATGACGGAGGAAATCGATGAGCTGCTGCAGGAGGTTCAGGGATACCGGGTTCCGGCCAAAACAGAGCGGTTGTTGCTCCCCTATCTGGAATCACAGGGCCGTTATAGCAAAGCGGAGGACAGTCTGTACCGGCTGCGGGAGCAGGGGGAGGATGTAGCCGTTGAAGGGAAGGCATTGTATGAACGGCTGCTGCTAAAGGCCCCCGAAGAACTGGAGAAGGGACAACTGCCCCTTGATGAAGTCAAGCAAGGGCTACAGGAGTGGAACCAACTGGTTGCCCGGGAAAAGGAATGGGAACTGCAATGAGCCTGACTTTGCCCTGCTGACTGGACTTGCTGCAAGGGCTGTTCCGGTAACAGCTGAGAGTAACGAAGAAGGTATCGATTTCGTCTCGCGTTTCTTTGCACCTAAAGTCGGGGTGAACGAAGATCCTGTAACCGGCTCTGCACATACCGCACTCGGTCCTTATTGGGCCGCTAGATTGAACCGTTCCCTCTTAAGTGCCTATCAGGCCTCTCCGCGTGGCGGTCATCTGCTGCTAGATGTCGGCACAGAAACGATAACCCTAACAGGTCATGCCATCACAATACTCAAAGGCCAGCTGCAAGTGGAGACGGTTTGTTTATAAACAGTATTGTTATGACATGCTATAATAGATGAACTGTCAGGAGAACATAGTTCTCCATTTTTAATTCCGAAAGTGAGATGTGCCCTGTGGAATCTTTAAAAGCTCTTATTGACCAAGTGATCAGTGACCGCACATTAATTACGGCGACGCTGAGTCAACTGCGAAGCAAAGGCGAAGTCGCCTACAACAAGGTGGTAATCAAGCCTGTTGAGTTAAAAGGCAAGCTGCATTATCAGTTCGCCTACTATATTGGACCAAAGGTGGAGCATCGCAACATTCCGGCCGAGGAGGCTGCCGAAGAGATGACTCTGCTACTTAGAGACACCTTCCGCCAAGGGCTGATCTGCACCATAGAAGCCGATTATCAAGTACTGATCAGCAAGAAATACAAAGTCTCCATTCTGACGAAGTCCCCAACCAAGAAGGAGACGCCTGATCTGGCCCACAACCGCCGCAAGCGATACGTCCTGGAGGACGGGAAGGCGGTACCATTTCTGGTGGAACTGGGGATCATGAACAGTGAAGGCAAGGTTTTGGCGAAAAAATATGACAAGTTCCGGCAGATCAATCGCTTCCTGGAGATGGTGGAGGATGTACTCGCTGATCTGCCAACCGGACGCCCGCTAACGATTGTGGATTTTGGCTGCGGCAAATCATATTTGACCTTTGCGTTATATCATTATTTGAAGGTGCGCGAGAAGCGGGAGCTGAACATTGTCGGACTGGACCTGAAGGTCGATGTTATCGCACATTGCAGTGAGCTTGCCGCAAAACTTGGATACGATCAGCTTCGTTTCCTGGTGGGCGATATCGCCAAGTACGACGAGCTGGAACAAGTTGATATGGTTGTTACACTCCATGCCTGTGATACCGCGACGGATGCTGCGCTAGAAAAAGCGGTTCGCTGGGGCGCTTCAGTCATCCTCTCCGTACCTTGCTGCCAGCATGAGCTGTTCGCACAGGTCGAGAATGAAGTGCTGAATCCGTTGCTGTCGCACGGCATTCTGAAGGAACGTTTCTCCGCGCTGGCGACAGATGCCATCCGTGCCAAGCTGCTGGACCTTCTCGGCTACCGGAGCCAGCTCTTGGAGTTTATCGACCTGGAGCATACGCCGAAGAACATCCTGATCCGTGCTGTCCGCAGCGCTGGAGGCGATAATGCCGCCAAATGGCGTGAGTATACCGCCTTCCGCGATTTCCTGGGCGCCAAGCCCTATCTGGAACGCGCTTGTGCGGATTTGCTGCCGACAGAGGCATAAGGAAACAATGGCCGCAAAAGTCCACACTGTTCTGCAATGACGGGCTTTCCTTATGCTCAAACCATCAGTTCCAAAGGTACTGTGTTGAAAATAACGGGATAAATTCCATAAGCCAGCGATGTTGAAAAGAAAAGGGACACACACTATATGTTCCGGCAGTATTGTTTTGAAAAAACGGGATAAATACTATAAGTTCCAGCGATATCGCGCTGAAAATGGACGATTCCAAATGTATCGCAGTCGTTGGGACTAACCCGAAAATGAAATGACCTCCGAATCCACACTTAAGTGGAGGAAGAGGTCATTTTTTGTAGCCAATTTCCGGCTGAACGTTGTAATCATTACTTGCCCAAAGAACCTCATGAAAACAGATTCATGAAAACAGATTCATGAAAACAGATTCATGAAAACAGATTCATCAAAACAACTGCATCATAACAACTGAATCAAACTACTTCATGGAATTAACCATTCATTTGGTTAAGGCTAATGAATGGGGGCTAACGGACCGTATAGCCGTTATTTGCCGCTATAAAGTTGTTTTGGAGATGTAGTGGACTCAGGAGACGCTATTTCCTTCCAAACAGCGGTATTCGGACAATATTTCTTGCCATAGCGCCTATGGAGTCCGTTAGCTTCCTGAATCGTTGAATCTATAGGCAATAAGGCCTCTGGAGTCCGTTCCTTGACGAAGCAAGCACTGATTATGAGAAGAATCCCAGATTCCATCCCAACAATCTATCGAATATAAAATTTATATCGAAAGGATTGCGATATCCCTTTTGTATAAAAGCCAGGCTGGGAATACTGGTTAGCATCATGAAGTACAGGGGATTATCCAAGTGATTAATCATCAACACAAAAATTCAGTGCAAACCACTTTCTACTATTTGTGCGCGGGAATGGTCTTGGTGGCCGGGACAGCAGCATGTTTGCTGCGAGGATTTTTTTTCACACGAGAAATCTATCTCTTTCTGACAATATGGTTTGTGTTATGTGGCTTGCTTCTTTCACTGAAGTTAGTGCTGCTAAGGAGTGTGGGGAGCAGAGCCAATAATGAGGCAATGATCTACATTGTGCTTCTCGCGCCTATTGTTATCCTTTGCCTGTACGGCATTCATTGGCTGCGAGGTCCGCTGTCGGCACAGGCCAACTTTGATGAAATGTTGCGCTGGGCGCTATACGGTAGTTTTGCCCTGATTGCTTATAGCAGCGCAGGTAGCAAGGGTCCTGCCCGGCTTTTAACTGCGAGTTGGCAGGGGCTTGGCTTGACTCTATGTCTCAGTGCGTTACTCCCGCTTTGTACTGGTTTGACGCTCCCCTTTAATGTAGCTTACACCAGTGCCCCGGATGTCAGTGTGACAGGCGTACGGCTCGCCGGACTGCTGCAATATCCCAACACGTTCGGCGCGGTCATGGCGGTCTTTCTGCTGGAGCGGCTATTTGCAGTCGCGGGTGGTTATGGCAGTGCAGGGAGCGGAGCCGCGCTGCAGCGTGGGTCGCGGCTATTTTCGTATGCGGCCAAGTTGCTTCGTCAGCAGCGGCTATTTTCGTATGCTTCCAAGTTGCAGCGTCAGCTGCCGCTATTCCTGCATGCCACCAGGCTATTGCGCAAGTTGCCGCTATTTCCTCACGCGGCCAAGCTGCAGTGTCAGCAGCGGCTATTCTCGTATGCGGCCAAGTTGCAGCGCCAACTGTCGCTATTCCCATATGCAGCCAGGCTGCTGCGCCAGCTGCCGCTATTTCCGTACGCCGCCGCGCTGCTGCTCAGCGAGTCGCGCGGCGCATGGCTGGCGGCGGCTTGCGCCTGCGCCGCCGTTCTGGCATTGAAGCGGCGGCTGATCGCGCCGCTTCTGCTTACAGGCGCCGCGCCCGTGGCCTGTGCGGCGCTGTTCTACCGCCAACTGGCCGCTGCCGGCCTGGCGGTAAAGCTCTTGCCCGGCCTGCTGTTGCTGGCCGGGTGCTGGGCCGGCGCTGTGCTAGCCGGCCTGTGGCTGGAGCGCCGCTGGCACAGCACGGCGGGGCGCTCCCGGGCCGCGCTGCTGGCACTCGCGGCCGCGGGCTGGACGGCGGGGGGCACCGCCGTCCTGACGTACATGAGCGCGCGTATCACCACCGGACCGTCGTCCACGGTCGCCGCGCGCGGCCTGTTGTACCGCGATGCCCTGCGCCTCGCGGGGGAAGCGCCCTGGCTGGGGCGCGGGGGCGGAACCTGGCGTAATATGTATCTCGCCATTCAGTCCCGTCCCTATGTTGGCAGCCAGACCCATAACGGCTACCTTGATCTGCTGCTGAACCTGGGCGGGGTAGGTCTGGCAGTAGTTCTGGTCCTGCTGCTGGCAACGGCATGTTCTTTAAGAGCGACACCGCATCTGTTGGCACCGTTCCTGGTCCTCGTTCTGCATAGTGCCGTTGATTTTGATTGGAGCTATGGCCTGGTCTGGCTGCTGCTATTCTGGTTGCCAGCGTTGGCTGTCTCCCCAAGAGAAGGAATGGCAGTCTCGTTGGGTCCAATGCCATACAGCCTGCTCCGAAAGCATTCCCGCTGGATAGCAGGAGGATTAGTGTGCAGTCTTCTCTTGATGCTAGGGCTCAGCTCATTCCGTGCAGATCGGGGAGCATTATTATATCGTGCAGCGCTTTACGCTCCTAGGCCTGCGGAGAAGGTAAGGTTGTTGGAACAATCCATGAACTGGAATCCGCGCTCTACCGAGACACGGCTTGAGCTTTCAAGGCTGGTGCCAGACCGGCAGCGCGAAGCGCTATTGCGGACCGGCCTTCAGGAATCGCCAGACCATGCAGGCCTGAACTGGGAAATGGCAGAGCTATATATGGAGAAAAACGAGCCAGAAACTGCGGTATATTGGATTCGTAAAGCCCTGCAGAGTGATACTTATAACTACTTCAAATGGACTAAGGCTATGGAAGGAATATGGGAGTTGGGCCGTAACAATTTTCAGACCGGGTATAAAGAAGACGCTGTGCGGATCGCTGCCACCGGTATGGAATTACTGCAACAATACAGGTTTCTTGAATTGCACAGTGGGGGAAAGGGGAATGACCGGCATTTCCGAATGACTGAACGAGCTGAAGTGGCAGGTCAGAAGCTGCAATGGCTGGCGACAAAAAGGCAGCAGGTCGCTCGGAAGAACCCTCCGAACCCGTAGCCGGCGGCAAGTTTAGCATCAACGCTCTGGTTTTGTTTGTGATATAAAAAAAGCAGCAACAATCCCTAATGGGTAGGCTATAATGCCACACCCTAGACTGCTGCTGCTTTGAACTATTGTTTACCCTGAGATACGACGATCTAAAGACTGAACGTAAGGCCCGGTCGTTACTAGGATGAACGCCTGAACTTCTAGCCGCCTATTGTCTCCAGCGTCCATGAGATTGTACCGCACATGTGAATAGAATTCAGAGAGCGCTGCGTCGGATTCGAGCGCAATCTCAAGCCAATACTAGACCTTCAGCCGCTGTGCTATCATCCACGAATAAGCGACCGGAATGAGGGTAGTCAACACCAAAGCTGTCACAATCACTACCGTGTTCCATATTCCCCCTGTAAATATAGCTCCAATCATCAGCAGTCCGCCAATTACCCAGAGACCGCCTGCCAAACGATGCGTTTTGCGCCACACCTCGGGATTATGCAGAGTCCATGGGGTACGTAGGCCAATGAAGTAGTTGTCTTTGACCTGAGGCATATAATTTCCAATAATGATAAACAGAATTCCAATTGCACCAATAGCAATTTTGCCTATAGGAAGATTGATGTTGAGCCCATACATGATGACCAGGACAAAAATAAAGTCGAACAGCAGGGCCATGGCCAGACGTGTCATGGCATAGGCATTTTCGAATTTTGCATAGTTTTCTCTTCGTGGATCAATGCTTCGTGTCAAATGCATTAGCAGTGGCATAAGCAAACCAAGCAACCCGAGGCAGGCAATCGCCGAATCCTTACTCCAATACCGGTTAACCTCTCCCGTAACCCCGAATTGGGCCGGAAGCTGGTCCGGCAGAGCATTGTAATTGAATAACGCAAAACCAAGTGAGGCTAGACCCAACACTACAATAAGCGTATCCTGCCATTTCCATTTGATCTTTCTCATCGTTCATCCTCCTTAGTTGCATGGTTACTTTCGCTTGCTTTCTGGAGTGTGCCTGAAGTTTGTGTACTTTCCTGCTTGCCCGTCCCCGTCATCTCCAGCAGCCAGCCGACAACCTCATCGAGAACAGTGGTGTTCAGCGTGTATAGAATGAACTGGCCCTGGCGCTCATCTTGCACAAGCCCGGCATGTTTAAGGGCGTTCAGATGATGCGAGATACTTGGCTTCGAGACGTTAAAATAATCGGCTATCTCACCGGCGGTCCTGTTCTTCTCCCGCAACAGACGGATAATTTGGCGGCGGGTAGGATCGGCCAGTGCTTTAAAAGATTCATTCATGTCTATCCGACCCTTCGATATTTAAATAATTATCTAAATATATAATAGCGATATTTTTCCTGTTCTGTCAATGACCCTGTCGTCTATTTTGCGAGATGCGCTGGGGAGGTCCACAATGTGTTCTGGAGATTCA
Organism: Paenibacillus sp. NPDC056722; assembly: GCF_042790635.1. NCBI lineage: Bacteria > Bacillati > Bacillota > Bacilli > Caryophanales > Paenibacillaceae > Paenibacillus > Paenibacillus sp. NPDC056722. The sequence goes on from NZ_JBHTYV010000014.1 coordinate 130,319, forward strand.
TTTTCCTGTAAGTAGAAGTTGTATCCTTCCATATGCTAGAATAGGCTAAGAGAAGACTGGCTACATAGAGCATAGCGATGCAGTGAGCCCTGCCGCCTATGCAAATAAAGGGAGGAGGAGCGCCAACATGCATGTTATCTCTGATCTGATCTCGAATCTTTTTGAATGGATTCAGAGCCTTGGCTACTTCGGGATTATGATCGGATTAATGATGGAAGTAATTCCAAGTGAAATTGTTCTGGCTTATGGAGGCTATCTGGTTTGGACGGGAGATATTAATTACTTTGGTGCAGTAGTATTCGGAACCATCGGCGGCGTTATTGCCCAGATTTTCGTATACTGGATCGGCCGTTACGGCGGCAGACCTGTACTGGAGAAGTACGGAAAGTACATTTTTATTTCCAAAAAGCACATTGATCACTCCGAGGAGTGGTTCAACAAATATGGGACAGGCGTTATTTTCACAGCCCGGTTCATTCCGGTTGTACGCCATGCCATATCCGTACCTGCCGGAATCACCCGGATGCCACTGGGCAAGTTCACATTTCTGACCACACTGGCCGTTATCCCATGGAGTGCATTATTTGTATACTTGGGTATGACGCTAGGCGATAAGTGGAAGAACATTGATGAAGTCGCTGCGAAGTATACTCATGAAATTATTCTAGGTGCTATTGCCCTTATTGTTATTTATTTTGTATTCAAGTGGTACCAATCCAAGAAGAAGAGAGGGAATGCAGCATGAAGCAAAATGTAGCTCCTAAATTTGGTCAGGGACTCACGCCCCGTCAATTCGTTGAGGGTATGACCCGCAATCAGCAGGATTTCGAAGCCTGGTATGAGAAGTTTGCCTGGGAAGACGAGAGCGACCGGGAATTTTTCGAGAGCCTGAATCACCGCGATGATTTGCGTGTAATCATTCTGGCAGCGGATTGGTGCGGCGATGTTGTGCGCAATGTTCCTGCCGTGTTCCGTATTCTTGAAACCGCGGGAATCAAGACCGAAGTACTCATTTTAGAGGAAAATCAGGACTTGATGGACAACTTCCTGACCATGGGCGGTCGTTCGGTGCCAATCGTTATCTTCGCTGATACAGGCGGCTATGTACTTGGTCATTGGGGACCTCGTCCTGAGCATGTACAACGTCTGATGAGAGAGTTCAAACAGGAAAATCCTGACCGAGAAGCTGCTGACTATGACAGCAAAATCGGGGACGTTCGCAAGGCAATGGGTCAAGCCTATGGGGAAGGAACGGAATCCCACGCGATTATCGCCAAAGAGCTGCGTGGCCTGATTTCCGGCTTCTAAAAGTTATGCTTAATATTCGTTCATTTACACTTGGCCCGCTTCAGACCAACGCATATCTGCTCACAGGAGCTGATCCAGCACGGGGTATCATTATCGATCCCGGCATGAATCCTGCAGCACTGGTACGAAGCATCGAGGGGATAGAGATTGAGGCGATCTTGCTGACACATGCCCATTTTGACCATATGGGCGGTGTGGATGAAATCCGCAAGCTGAAGAACTGTCCTGTCTATCTGCACCCGCTGGAGAGTCAGTGGCTGGAGAATCCCAAGCTGAATGGTTCCTTGATGTGGCCGAATCTGTCCGCTCCTTTAACCACAGCTCCGGCAGAATATGATCTTGGTGAAGGTCAGGTTCTGGACTTAATTGGACATACCTTCCGTGTCTTCCATACCCCAGGCCATTCTCCCGGCAGCGTAAGCTTCCTGTGTGGAGATGATCTGTTCTCCGGTGATGTGCTGTTCAAGCTTGGAGTAGGGCGTACCGATCTAACTGGTGGCCGGGAACGTGATTTGTTTGATTCCATTCGGGGCAAGCTGTACCGGCTGGATGGAGAGGTCAAGGTATATCCGGGTCACGGCTCAAGGACAACAATCGGGTTTGAGCGCGAGAACAATCCCTACGTATCTTTATAAGTCTATCGGTCCAGAAGTACCGACAAAAATCGGGGAAATACAGATGGACAAGAGAATACAAATTTGCTACAATATTGTTAATTAAATGTAATATTTACCTCGCGAAGCACGCAGACTGTGGAATAATCCCGGTTTGCGTGCTTTTTTTGTCTACATATGGGTTTGAATTTGAGTTACATGGTAGGGAGGACTTGAATTGAAGGATGATATGTCGGGGCACTTGGACTACGGATCCCCCAGATCTCAAGGTACATACGAGCACTTTTGCAGCAAGAACTGCCGCTTTTTTTCGGAGTGTCCGGAGAAAGGCGGCTTTTGTTCATTCATGGAGTACAGACAGAATGTAGGGGGAGAAGAGGCTGCTGTTACGCCGGAGAATTTGGTCAGGGAGGTCTGTTTGAGCAGGAGCTACGAAAGCGCCCAAGGGGGAAACATAATGGATCGTCGTCGAGGGAGAGAAACGTTATTTTGGTGTTTTCCTGCCGGGAAAGGCTCGATCCAGCCTTGGCGCCGCAGGCTTTGGGAGTACCAGAATAAATTATGAGTCGCTGATTGAACGATCTATCCTCGATAATCGTATTATATTTGCTAACAACTTTTATGGAGGAGGGGACCATGGACGATCTAATGAAGGAAAGGGTACGGCAGGCTCAGCAGGGTGATGTTTCATCACTAGCGGGGCTTCTCCGTGAACATTATACCTTTCTGTACAAATATTTGATCAAAGTGACCATGGACCCTTCGCAGGCGGAGGAGATTTCCCAGGATACCATGGTCAGATGCATGGAAAAAATCCGGACCTACAATGGCTCCTCATCTTTTTCCTCCTGGCTGATTACTATTGCGACCCGGCTTTATATTGACCGGAAACGACGCTGGAAACGTGAGGAGCGATGGAAGCGGCAGGAACAGGGTATCCGCTCCATCCGCTGGCAGTTTGAGAGCAAGGATGAGGAATGGAGCGACGTACTGGATGCGTTATCAAGGCTACCTTCCGCTCAGAGGATAGCGGTTCTGCTGAAGCATTATTACGGTTACAGCTATGAGGAGATCGGAGAGATTTTGCAGATTCCTGCTGGCACAGCCAAATCACGGGTAGCTTATGGCCTGAATCAATTACGAAAGGAGCTGAGAGAAGACAATGAATAAGAATGACGAGCAGGAGGCGTTATTGCACAAACTTACTAGGGAGATGGATCGTCTGGATGCCCAGTATGATATTCCCCCTCCATCCCTTAGAGCGCTGGAATCTTTAATTGTGGCAGAGGAGCAGTCTAGACGAAAGAAGGCTCGCAAGGAGAGGCTGTTATTCTGTATCGTCTCAGTGATTCTGCTCAGCTCTACATTAGCTTTACTTGGTTACGTGCCAGTAATCTATCTGACCCTTCAAGGAATTATACCGTTAGCCGCATTAGTAGGTCTGACGGTATCACGCTTCCGGCGGTGGAAAGAAGGTGCCAGGGAATGAACGAGCTGCAGGATGTGCCGCTATGGATATGGATCGTTGTGGCCGTTTGTTTATTTTTGCAAGGGAACTTGTTGTTTCGGGATGCAAAGCGAAGAGGCAAGAAGGCCTGGTTCTGGGGATTATGGGGGATTACCGGGATTCCCACGCCCACGGTTGTTTATCTGCTGTTCGTTATTTTGCCTGAATCCAGAAGACGAGGAGCCAATAGAGAGTAACCATGCAGGAGGGTGAGGTTATGGAGAAAGTGAATTGGGGGCTTATACTACCGCTTGTGGTGCTGCAAGTCCTGCTTGCGGTCATCGGTTTAATTTCACTTTGGAAGGCAGAGAGTGTGCGGGGACCCAAATGGCTCTGGATCATCATTATTGTAGCCGGGAATTTATTGGGAAGTGTAGCTTATTTCACGGTCGGTAGGAGGGATGTGTGATGCAGCCGTTGCTTCAAGTCTCGAATTTGCGCAAAAGCTACGGCAGCCACGTCTCTGTGGGTGGGATCAGCTTTGAGATTACCCAAGGAAGCTGTGTCGCACTGCTCGGACCCAATGGTGCCGGGAAAACAACGACGCTGCGCATGATAGCCGGACTGCTCCCGCCATCAGCGGGAAGCATCGCCTTCACAGGGAGCTACCAAGGAGGAGATTTTCGGCGGGAACTGGGATATCTGCCCCAGTCACCAGCTTTTTATGGCTGGATGAGCGGTCAGGAATACGTCGTTTTTGCTGCCAAGCTCAGTGGAATGAACGGGAAGGAAGCCGTAGGCAAGGCTAAGACCGCTTTGGAACGGGTGGGGCTGAAAGCTGCCGCACGCCGCCGCATCGCCGGGTACTCCGGCGGGATGAAGCAGCGTTTGGGTCTGGCACAGGCGCTTGTGCACCGTCCCCGCCTACTGCTGCTTGATGAGCCGGTATCGGCGCTTGACCCCATTGGTCGACGGGAGGTCATGGAACTGCTGCGTGAGATTCGGAAAGAGACAACCATCGTTTTTTCCACGCATGTGCTTCACGACGCAGAAGAAGTATGTGATGAGATTATAGTGATGAAGGATGGATTGATTGCAGAGCAGGGAGCATTGTCCGTGCTGCGTTCCAAGTACAGTCAGCCAGTGATTACGGTTCGTACGGAGAAGAATGCAGAGGCTATCCAGTGGTTAAACTCCGTTGGCGCCAAGCCCTTTATATTGGAGGCACGGCTTAATGGAGAACATGCTGTGTTCAATGTGGACAATTTGGAGCAAGCACGTCATACCATTCTAAAGGAAGCCGCCGCTTCTAACATCCCTCTTCTGCAATTCGAAGCAGGTTCTTCCACGCTTGAGGATATGTTCATGAAGGTGGTCGGGGGATGAGAAATACATGGATTGTTTATCAAAAAGAAATGCTGGAAGCAGCCCGGACTTATAAACTAATCTGGATACCTGTGGTCTTTATTCTGCTGGGAGCTATGCAGCCTATAATAACCTACTATATGCCGGAAATTTTGCAGGCAGCGAACAATGTCCCTCAAGGGATTTTGGAAGGCTATGTCATGCCAGATGCAGGCGCGGTGATGTCCCAGGCGCTGGGGCAATACAGCTCAATCGGAATCCTGGTGCTGGTACTGGCGGCAATGAACAGCTTGTCCGGAGAGCGTTACAACGGTAGCGCTGAACTTGTGTTATCCAGACCTTTGTCACCTGCTGGATTTGTAATTGCTAAGTGGGCGGGGTTGTTTACGATACTGTTTCTTGCGTTAGGCTTGGGTGTAGCTAGTGCACTCTATTATACGGAGCAATTGATAGGTTCTCTTCCCTGGATGGATGTCGTAGCTGCAGCCGCACTCTATGGAATATGGCTGTTGTGCGCTCTTTCGCTCACTTTGCTATTCAGTGCTTTTTTGCGTGCGCCTGCCGCTGCATTCCTGTCACTTCTGTCGTCCGCGGGAATGGCACTTGCCGACAGCCTGATGCCATCATGGTTCCAGTGGACACCAGCAGCCCTCCCCGGATTGTCTGCCAGGCTTCTTTCCGAAGGGAGAGAAGCTGCCGGGGTGAACTTAAGCCCTTGTCTGTCGGCAGCGCTGCTCATTCTCTTTTGCTTGGCCGGGGCTTCTACGCTAATGGGCAGGAATAAATTACCGAAATGAGAGGGGGGATACTGCAGCCGCGACTTTTTGCCAATCCCGAAGCATATTATGGAAAAAAGCTTGTGTGCTTCCTCCTTCCGCTAGACAGCTCTATTATTTTTTAGTAGACTGTTGAAATAAGCAAAATCATCATAGATTTTGAGCCAGGAGGTAGGGCGATGCTGCGTTTAGGAGAGAAGATTGTCATTGTCGCGGACGCTTTCGAGCAGGGTCTTCCTATCGGGGACTACGGCTACCTGATTGCTTACGATCGCAATCCCGATAATGCGTTTGATTATGTCATTCGAGTTCCCCAGGCGAACAGGAATTTTTATGTTCCGGCAGAAGATATTGAAGCAGAGGAAGTTTTGCTGACCGTCGAAGCCGAGCGGGCAACGCATGAAGCGTTGATCGATTATGCCTTGTCCACGCATAATGAGAAGCTGTTCCATTATTTAATGAACGGCGATGCAACCGATGCGGAAGAGATAGAGACCACAACCAAAGAGAGTCTGTCCCAGGCGGAATTCATTAAGCAAGTGAATCTCCGGGCTTGGATTTAAGAAGGGCCGGCGCAAGCCGGCTTTTTTAACATGCCTGAGGCATAGTACAAGCACATTGAATTGTCCAAGCTTCTACAATATAATTAAAAACGTTATCCGGGCGCTTTAGCCCTTTAATCAGGAGGGATGTTTATTATGAGCATTACTGTCAAAGATGTGCAGCATGTGGCCAAGCTGGCTCGCCTGCAGTTAAGCCCGGAAGAAGAGGCAACCTTTACCGAACAAATGAATGCCATTTTACAATATGCAGAGAAACTGAATGAGCTTAACACAGAAAATGTAAAGCCAACCACTCACGTGCTTCAGGTAAGCAATGTCATGCGCGACGATGTTGTGAAGGACAGCTTGTCTCAGGAAGAGGCGCTGCTTAACGCGCCAGATCAGGAAGACGGACAATTCAAGGTACCAGCGGTACTGGAATAACTACACCTATTTAAGAAGGAGGAAGAATCTTGAGCCTGTTTCAATATCGATTGCCAGAAGTACATAACATGCTTAACAACAAGGAGATTTCTGTCAGTGAGTTGACTGAAGAATCGTTGTCCGCCATCGCTGAGCGGGATGCGCGCGTGCATGCTTTTTTGACGTTAAATGAAGAGGGCGCACGTGCTGCGGCACGCTCTCTGGATGACAAACTTGCCTCGGGCGCGGCACGCGGTCTGCTGTTCGGCCTTCCTGCAGGAATTAAGGACAACATTTCTACCAAGGGATTGCGTACGACTTGTGCCAGCCAATTCCTGACCAATTTTCAACCGGTCTATGATGCTACGGTAGCTGACAAACTGCGTCAGGCTGACGCTGTAACCATCGGCAAGCTGAATATGGACGAGTTCGCTATGGGCGGCTCCAATGAGAACTCAAGCTTTGGTCCTGTGCGCAATCCGTGGGATCTTGAGCGTGTTCCCGGCGGCTCCAGTGGCGGTTCCGCTGCTGCTGTCGCAGCTGGCGAAGTTTTCTTCGCGCTGGGCTCCGACACTGGTGGTTCCATCCGCCAGCCCGCTTCTTATTGCGGTGTAGTGGGTCTTAAGCCGACCTATGGCCTAGTGTCCCGTTATGGCTTGGTGGCTTTCGCCTCCTCGCTGGATCAGATTGGCCCAATTACTCGCAATGTCGAGGATTCCGCATATGTACTGCAAGCTATTGCTGGATATGATGCCAAGGATTCCACATCCGCCAAAGTGGATATTCCTGATTATTTGAGCTCGCTTACTGGCGATGTATCCGGACTGCGTATTGCAGTACCGAAGGAGTATCTGGGTGAAGGCGTTGATGCTTCCGTTCGCGAGCCGGTTTTGGCAGCACTTAAAGTGCTGGAAAGCCTGGGAGCTACTTGGGATGAAGTATCCTTGCCGCATACTGAATATGCGGTTGCTACCTATTATTTGCTGGCTTCGTCGGAGGCATCCTCCAACCTGGCCCGCTTTGACGGTGTCCGTTATGGCGTTCGTGCGGACGATGGCAGCGGCCTGCTAGACCTGTATCACAACTCCCGCAGTCTTGGCTTTGGGCCAGAAGTGAAGCGCCGGATCATGCTGGGCACCTATGCGCTCAGTTCAGGTTACTACGATGCTTATTATCTGAAAGCTCAGAAGGTAAGAACTCTGATTAAGCAGGACTTTGATGAAATCTTCCAGAAATACGATGTTGTGATCGGGCCGACTGCCCCTACAACAGCATTTAAACTGGGTTCGCAGACCGAAGATCCGCTGACTATGTACCTGAATGATATTTTGACTATTCCTGTAAGTCTGGCCGGTATTCCGGCTGTCAGCGTTCCTTGCGGTTTTGCTGAAGGACTCCCGGTAGGTCTGCAAATTATCGGTAAGGAATTTGACGAAAGCACTGTACTGCGTGTCGCTCACGCATTTGAACAGAATACAGATCATCACAAGCAACGTCCACAGCTCTAATACGGACTTTGAAGCTTACGCTCTGAAGCAAGTTTTGCACAAGATATCTATATAAATTGGACTTGAAAATATACAAGAAGGGAAGAGTGGCGTAGGGGAATTTTGGAACTGTAGGAGCGAGAGCGTCCGCCTAAAAGCTTTCCGAAGGAAAGCTCGCATCGGAAGCATAGGCTTTCCGGATTTTATCCGCGAAAAGCGGTACAATCCTGAGAAATCTGCAGACAACAGCGGCCGAAAGTCCAAACATTCTCTGGAGTCACGGCTCATCCCATAGTAGAAAAATCACAAGTTCAATCTATATAGTGAAGAATAGGCTCACAAAACTTTTAAGGGAATGAGATAACTTATGTCTAAATATGAAACGGTTATCGGACTGGAAGTCCATGTGGAGCTTCATACAAAGTCCAAAATCTTTTGCGGCTGCTCCACCGAATTCGGCGCTCCGCCTAACACGCACACATGTCCAGTCTGCCTGGGCCATCCCGGCGTCCTGCCGGTACTGAACCGCCAAGCGGTGGAATATGCAATGAAGGCCGCAATGGCGCTGAATTGCACCATTGGCGACGTTAGTAAATTTGACCGCAAAAACTATTTTTATCCCGATTCTCCGAAAGCTTATCAGATTTCCCAGTTCGATCAGCCGATCGGTCTGAACGGTTGGATTGATATTGAAGTGAACGGGGAGACCAAGCGGATTGGCATTACCCGACTGCATCTGGAGGAAGACGCCGGTAAGCTGACACACGTGGACGGCGGCTATGCTTCACTCGTCGATTTCAACCGGGTGGGTACGCCACTGATTGAAATTGTCTCTGAGCCGGAACTGAGATCACCGGAAGAAGCACGGGCTTATCTGGAAAAAATCCGGGCGATCATGCAATATTGCGATGTATCTGACGTGAAGATGGAAGAAGGCTCGATGCGTTGTGATGCGAATATCAGCTTGCGTCCGTACGGACAAGCTGAGTTTGGCATCCGGGCCGAGCTTAAGAACATGAACTCCTTCCGTGGTGTATTGCGCGGATTGGAGTACGAGGAATACCGTCAGGCGGAGATTCTGGACGACGGTGGTGTTGTTGTACAGGAGACGCGCCGCTGGGATGAAGCTCAAGGCAAAACCTTGTCCATGCGCGGTAAGGAAGAGGCGCATGATTACCGCTACTTCCCGGACCCGGATCTAATTGTTCTGCATATTGACGAGGAATGGAGAGAATCCATCCGTGTCGGTATTCCGGAGCTTCCCGATGCACGGAAAGCCCGTTACAGCGAGGAATTTGGACTTCCGGCTTATGATGCTGGTGTAATCACCTCATCCAAGCTGCTGGCTGATTTCTTCGAGGGAAGTTTGGCCTATACCCAGGATGCCAAGGCTGTAGCCAACTGGATCATGGGTGACTTGCTGGGTTATTTGAACAGCAACAATCTGGAGCTGTCTCAAGTGAAGATCACCCCTCAGGGTCTCGGCGAGATGATCGGCCTTATTGCGGGTGGAACCATCAGCAACAAGATTGCCAAGACCGTCTTTAAGGAAATGCTGGAATCCGGCAAACTGCCTGGAGCTATCGTTGAGGAGAAGGGTCTTGTGCAGATCAGCGATGAGGGAGCCATTAAAGGAATCGTTGAAGCCGTTGTTGCGGCCAATCCGCAGTCCGTGGAGGACTATAAAGCAGGCAAGCAAAAAGCGATCGGCTTCCTGGTTGGACAGGTAATGAAAGAAAGTAAAGGCAAAGCAAACCCGGGCCTTGTTAACAAATTGCTGGCTGAGGTTTTAGATAACTGATTTTCTGGTTGTGGGTAATATACTTGTAGCGATATATAACTTGGGGCTTGTCGGCAACGGCAGGCCCTTCGCGGCATATAAGGGGACGGCGGGAATGAATATAACAAGAATTGATCTTCAGGATGAGATGACCGTTGGTGATTTGTGGAGCCTTCAACACAAGGCATACCGTTTGGAGGCGGAGCTCATCGGATTTAATGAGATTCCTCCACTAATGGAGACGAGGGATATGCTTAGACAATCCCCGGAGATTTTTTACGGTTGTCATGACCACGCCAGTGAGTTGATGGGTGCAGTTGCTGTTGAAGAAGAATCACCCGGGAAGCTGACGATTACCCGGATGATGGTGAACCCGGGGCACTTTCGTAAGGGAGTTGCCGGTGCGCTCTTGGAATACGTATTTGAAAAATACAGTGAGATGGAGCAGTTCATCGTCTCCACTGGCAAACTGAACTTTCCTGCCGTTGCCTTGTACACCAAACATGGATTTGTTCAAGTGGGCGTGGAAGAAGTTGTGCCTGGTGTTGAACTGGTCGAGTTTTACCGGAGGGGTCACCTTTGAAGCAGGACAAGGCAATCTTGGAGAGAGGAGGAGCCAGGAATGACAGATAAGCCGGAGTTCGTTCCCGAAGAAGAGCAGAGCGAAATGGATGTGCAGGAGTCACTTCAGGATGAAGGTCAGCCTAAACGTATTCCGCCCCGGCCCAAACGGCGCAGACGCAAACGTAAATTTATTGCCGGCTTGCTGGCGGCGCTTATTCCCGGGTCCGGGCATATCTACTTTGGGCTGCTTCGCAAAGGGATATCTTTTATCTTTGCAATTCTTTTAGATATTTCTGCACTAATATATTTCTCATCAATAGGCATGCAGATTAATGTGCCGCTGCTGATCCTGCTGGGGTTATTGATCCCTGTGCTTTATTTCTATAATGTATACGACGTGCTGCAATCTGCAGATCGGATTTTGCGATTTCCAGTGGAACAAGACCCCGGAATTGCTCCTGTACCCTCCAAACGCCGGACCTTTGTTACTGAACCTGGCCTATCGTTTGGCCTGATGCTGTTATTCGGCGGGACGCTGCTCTTTCTTTTCCGGCAAAAGCCACCATGGATGCAGTATTTCATCGAGCATTACGTGGAGGTTGCAATCGCAATAGCTTTGTTAGGAGCTGGTTTGTTACTGGGGACTAGGGAGATTGCGAATGGAGCTGCTCTGCGGAGACGGAAGGAGCGCCGCAAGCGTCGCGTCGGAAGATATACAGCTGTTGTTCTGCTAATCAGTGTCGGCATCCTTCTTTTCCTAGACTGGAAAGAAGGGACCGACAGGATGCTGCTCCTGCTGAAGTGGTGGCCATTGATCCCTGTGCTTTGGGGAGTGGAGTACTTGCTGATATACGTTTTTGCCCGTCGTGTGAACGCAGACCATGCTGCAAGAGCGAAGCTTGATCTTAGAGGCCTGTTGTCTTCTATTGTACTGGCGGCGAGTGTCTTTCTTGTTGCGGAGCAGGAACATTATCTGCATTTATGGAATCGTGTGAGCCTCAATTTAACCGCAGCCGCCGTTGATTACGGGGAGGCTGAAGGGCGCAAATTTGAGAAGCCCACGCTAATTGTCCCGGTTGAACTTAATACCGCGAAAATCTCAATAGACGGGATCAACGGAGATATCCTGCTGCACCGTGCCCCAGTGCAGAATATTGAGATCAATACTACCGTCTGGGTAGATCAATTAGAAGGTGCGGTGGCTGAAGCAATCTCCGAGCAGTCCTTTGTGGATGTGGTTGAAGGTCCCAATATCAAAATCACCCCCAAAGGCAAAGCTTACGGTGATTCAGGCAAACGTCAACCGCGAATGAATCTGGATATTTCGCTACCAGAGGACCGGCGGTTTGACGTCGAGATCCGCACTATGAACGGTGGCATAACACTCCAGAATGTAGAAGCGATCAAGGACATTTCCCTGGAGACAGGTAACGGCCAATTGATTCTTCACCGAATTTACGGCGATGTTAAAGGGAAGACGCTGAATGGTGCGGTCCGTGCCAGAGCGGTGCAGGGTAGCGTGGATTTGACGACGAACGGTGGAGATATGAACGCCTGGGATGTGAACGGTGCCTTGAAGCTGTCGACAGTAGTCGGCAATGTCAGCGCCATGAACAGCAATGACAACATTGATCTTTCCAGCAAGAACGGCAATCTGGAGATTGATGGTGCGCCTCTGAAGCTGCATGCCGAATCCCTGAATGGTGGTATTATTGTTCGTTCACCTTCCGTTGGTGGGGACTGGGATATTTACAGCGCAGTGGGTGACATCAGCTTATACCTCCCCGAGACAGGAGATTACAAACTGAGTGGTTCCAGTGGATACGGAGATATCATCTCGGATTTGCCGGGAATGGTTATAGACAAAAAAACAGTCTCTGGAGAATCGGGAATGGCAGAATTTAAGCTGCATGTAGAAGGAAACAGCAATCTAAATGTGAGGAAATATTGAATAAAGTAATTTTTCTTATATAATAATAAATATAATGTACAGACCACATTGACAATATTGAAAGAGCGGTCTTACAATTGTAAATATACTTTTACTGAAGTTTTAATTTGAAGGCGGTGGCAATTATGGGTAGTGGCGTACAACATGCATTGGAACAATTAAAGACAACCGGTGTCCGTATTACACCCCAGCGACATGCAATACTTACGTATTTGATGGAAGCGATGAATCATCCGACGGCGGACGATATTTATCGGGCGCTGGAGCCTAAGTTTCCAAGCATGAGCGTGGCAACCGTATATAATAATCTCAAAATGTTCATGGAAGCCGGCATGGTTCGTGAATTGACTTACGGCGATAATTCCAGCAGATTCGACGCCAATGTCTCGGATCATTATCATGTGATCTGCCAGACATGCGGCAAGATAGAGGATTTCAGTTATCCGCCGCTTCATGATGTGGAGCATCGTGCAGCAGAGGAGACGGGATTCAGAATTACGGGACTCCGTATGGAGCTTTATGGAGTATGTGAAGAGTGCAATGACAAGAAGATCCAGCAGTAGAATTACAAGCAGCTGAATAGTAAAAGGCGGGAAAGCATGGCACTTCGGATGATCCGGGAGACCTATAGCCTGTCTGTCCATGACGTGCGGAATCCGGTCAACGGAAGCTGCACGTTTTATTTTTTATAATTTTTTAAAAATATAAGGATATATATGTTTTCGCTATAAATCATCTTTAATATTTCTTTCTCCTGAAACGGATACCGTCCCTTAGAGGAAGGCAAACCGTTTCTACTTGCAGAATCAGGGATTTATTCCAGCGATTTTCGAAACAAAACAGGCATTTAGCGCGTATACTTAAAGTCGGTGTTAGCCGTATTTAACCTTAATTCAAAAATGTTATAGTTGGAGGATGCATCTTGGACAGAAGACATGGACAAAGACATGTTAAAAAACGCGGAAGCTTTTTTCGCCGCCTACTTGGGCTTTTAGTTATCGCAGCTGCAGCTTACTGGGTGGTCTTTTATATAATGCCGAACCGGCAGCATGTGGACCCGGACTGGAAGGGGCTGGAGAGACCTGTATTCGTCAAAGGAGAGCTGACCGGCTACTCCGCTACTGGAACGGGAGATGGCCTTCTTTTACCGCTGCCGCTGCTTCAGGAGTATGTAGATCCGTCTATCCGCTATGAAGCGGCTACGAAATCGGTGATCCTGTCTACAGGTAATGAACTTCTTTATATGCAGGAGAACACAACGGATGCCAGTCTCAATAACAAGCCCTTGCAGCTTCGGCTCGCGCCGGAAGTGAAGGGTGGTGTGACTTATCTGCCAACAGCAACGCTTGAGGATCTGTACGGGTTTGAAGTCCAAGAGGACAAGGATACCGGTGCGGTCTTGTTAATGAGTGCAGGAGAATCGGTTCCGCTTGGAAAAGTGAAGGGGGATGCCGGAGGCAAAACAGTTGCCTTGCGTACGGAAGCCACGGTTCATGCGCCAATAGTAGCGGACATGCCTCCCGGAGCTCCGGTGAGAATCTGGAAAGAAGCCGAAGAGGGCTGGTTGTATGTGCAGCTGGACAGTGGCTATACGGGATATGCCAAGACGGGCGACATTATCCCTGACGGTGATAAAACCGTTGAGGTGAAGCCAGTGACGCCTTCAAGGGCCGAGCGTAGCTGGAAGGGCAAGCCTGTTAACCTCATCTGGGAAGCCGTCTACGAACGCAAGCCAGACCCGAATGCAATCGGCAAGCTTCCGGGTGTTAATGTAGTCAGTCCAACCTGGTTCCGGATTGTGGATACCGATGGGAATGTTCGCAGTCAGGCTGACAGCGCTTATGTGCAGTGGGCTCATGCTCAGGGAATGGAAGTATGGGGACTGCTTAGTAACAGCTTTGAGGCTGATCTGACAACACAAGCTTTGTCCACTTATGAGAAGCGGATGAGGACGATTGTGCAGATGCTGGAATATGCAGATCTGTACAATCTTGACGGGATTAACATTGACTTTGAGAATGTGTATACGAAGGACGGGGAGAACGTTACGCAGTTTATGCGCGAACTGAAGCCGATGGCGCAAGCCAAAAACCTCATCGTATCCATAGACGTCACCCCAAAATCGAACAGTGAAATGTGGTCGTTGTTCCTTGATCGTCGTTCCCTGAGTCCGCTTACGGATTTTCTGATCGTTATGGCGTATGATGAGCATTGGGCAGCTAGTCCCAAAGCGGGATCTGTAGCTTCACTGCCATGGGTCAAGAAAGCGATGAATCGCATTATCGATGAAGATGAGGTACCTCCAGAGAAACTGATCCTTGGTGTGCCTCTGTATACACGGATCTGGACCGAGACTCCAGTGGATGGCAAGACGAAGGTCAGCTCCAAGGCAGTGAGCATGAATGCAGTGGACAAGATCATCAATGAGAAGAAGTTGAAGCCAACTTTTGATGAGAGTGCAGGGCAGAATTATGTAGAGTACAAGGAAGAAGGCGTTCTTCGCAAAATATGGATCGAGGATAAGACGTCGTTGAAGGCTAGAGTGGAACTTGCCCAGTCCCTCGGACTTGGAGGCATTGGTTCTTGGAACCGTAGCTTTGCTAATCCAACGGCATGGGAAGCTTTACAGGGCATTCATAAGTAATGTTTTATAAAAATAATCTAAAAAGGGACTCCGGCTCAACGGAAGTCCCTTTTTCTATGCATATCTAGTTGGGAGTAACATTCAGATGGGGTTGCAAGCATTTCTAATTCTGGTTAAGCTGCTGTTGCTTAAGCTGTTCAGCAGTAATATTCGCCTGGTTTGGGTCCAGTGTGAGAATGGTGTGACAGAACATGCAGCGGTCGGTTTTGCCGAGCATTTTGGTGAACTTATGACATTCCGGGCATTCTACCTGCACAGCGCTTGTAGAGAGCATGCCAGCCCAGAAATAGATGGCCATACTGGCGACCATCGCAATTAAACCGATTACAAGTCCAATTCCGGCAAATACTTTACCGGCCGGGCCCCAGAATACAATACCAGCAGTCCCCAAAATCATTAGTCCCATTCCAAGCATTGTGAGCAGAAGTCCCCATGTACGGAAAGCGTTGATCTTGGCCGATTTGAATTTCATGAGTATTAACTCCTAACTAAATATAGTTCGGTTGACCAGAAGGAACTAACAGCGATATGTAGAATTACATTACTAAGTAAATTATACCTGAATTATAACTGAATTGACGCAAAATCGCCAAATTTGATGGAGGGAAGTATGGAACTGTCCAATTTGACTTTGTTAAGTGGAGAAACGTTTGATGATAGTGTTCTCGGCGCCGTGGCAATGCGGCGGAAGGGGAACGCTCCTTTTCAGAGTGCGCTGCTTCACGATTTTGATATGGTCGTGCTGATGCTGCATGAAGGGCAGGAGAAGGAACGTCTAATTAGCCAGACGATTGCGGGTGAGCGGCACACCCATTCTCTCCACGTAAGCTTGTCTGCTCTCGAACGGGCAGTTATGGCGGGGGATAACAATGAACTTCTTACTAGTTTGATGTCGGGAGAGGTAATCTGGGATCCGAAGGGCATTCTTGAGGACATGCGCAGGGAGATCGCTCAATTTACAGGGTCGCTAAAGGAACGGGTATTGTTTATGGAATTCGCCCGTTTTTTGCATATGTACGTGAAGGCCAAACGCTACCTGGAGGCCTCGTGTATTATGGATGCTTACAATTGTATATTGATGGCACTGTATCATTGGGCACGCATAGAAGTGAGCGAAAGTGGTTGTTTTCCCGAGCCGGCTGTATGGGATCAAGTTAAAAAGATGAACACACCGGTCCATAAGCTGTATGAAGAACTCACTGTAAGCACGGAGACGCTGGAACAAAGAGTGGAGCTGATCTTGTTAGCCTGTGATTTCTCAATCATGTCGAAGATGGTTGATTGTTGTAGTTTACTTCTCTCCATTCTGAAGAGCCGTAAAGAGCCATGGAGCATCGCAGAACTCCTTCAGCATTCAGGTCTAAAACCGCTGGAAGCCGAACTTCCGCTTGTTCTTCGTAAACTTGCCTCCCGTTCACTACTTCGAGAAATTACTTCCTGGGGTGAAGCTAATCCGGGGGAAGGTCATGCTGTTCGCTATACTGTATAGAGATAAGAAGAAGCACGCTGGAACGATATACTATAGATAAAAGCTGTGGGTAGGGAGAGGCGGAGCACTCTCTTTTTTTGTTTGTTGTAGCTTAGGAATGGGGATTGTGAAATAAATATAAATTTATAGTTGACTCATCGCATGAAGATGTGATAAATTATAACTCGTCCCTCTGAGACAGCGATTTGTTGGAAAACAATCGATGAACAACCTGAAAAAAGAAATTAAAAAAAGGGTTGACGAAAACGAGGACAACATGTTATAGTATAAGAGTTGCTGCTGAGACATTGAGTGGACAACGAGAACAGCTTGATCTTTGAAAACTGAACAACGAGTGAGTATCGAATTCACGAAAGTGAGTTCAAAAATGAGAATTTTTAATTCTCGTCAGATGTTTCAAAATGAGCAATCGCTCTTTCTAAATACCAATTTGGAGAGTTTGATCCTGGCTCAGG
>NZ_JBHTYV010000015.1:0-132635 GCF_042790635.1 Paenibacillus sp. NPDC056722
CCAGTTGCTCCTGTCGCAGCGTCACCCGTTGCCCCGGTCGCACCCGCTGCTCCAGTTGCTCCTGTCTCGCCTGCCGCGCCAGTTGCTCCTGTCGCTCCTGCGTCACCTGTTGCTCCTGTCGCACCTGCGTCACCCGTTGCCCCGGTCGCACCCGCTGCTCCAGTTGCTCCTGTCTCGCCTGCCGCGCCAGTTGCTCCTGTCGCTCCTGCGTCACCTGTTGCTCCTGTCGCACCTGCGTCACCCGTTGCCCCGGTCGCACCCGCTGCTCCAGTTGCTCCTGTCTCGCCTGCCGCGCCAGTTGCTCCTGTCGCACCTGCGTCACCCGTTGCTCCTGTCGCACCTGCGTCACCCGTTGCTCCTGTCGCACCTGCGTCACCTGTCGCTCCTGTTGGACCTGTCCCACCAGTGTCACCTGTGGCTCCAGTTGCTCCTGTCGCACCAGTGTCACCTGTCGCTCCGGTTGGACCTGTCCCACCAGTGTCACCTGTCGCTCCGGTTGCTCCAGTAGCTCCAGGTGCTCCTTGTGCTCCCGTTGCACCAGTTTCACCTGTCGCACCTGTTGCACCTGTTGCACCTGTCGCACCTGTCGCACCTGTCGCACCAGTTTCACCGGTTATACCATATGGCTCTCTCAATAATTCAGAGGAGACAAGACGGTGTGCGGTTACTAGTTGCCCTTCGGCATCAACACCCCATACCGAGATTTGAACAGGATCGTCGTCCGGCGGATCAGCCGGTGTTTCAAAAAGAAACTCGAAACCGTCAAAGTCAGCAAAATATTCTCTTGTAATGACCTGGTTCGGGGACACAGACAGTACTTCACAGACATACTCCGTTCTTACTCCGTTCAGATAATAACCGTAAATCTCAACGGAAGCGGTAGTCTCTGAACTGCGGTTATCGATTTTAACAATAGCGTGTTGAGTCGGTCTTACCCCGCTCACCGGCGATACCGCATTCTCTATCGGCCCTGTAGATAAAAAGCTCATTGCATCAACTCCTTTTAATATAGATTTAGTAGCTGCGACACTATCATTATCACTAGCATTTATAAATCAGTGCCTCAACATAGTAATATTCGATATTGTTACTGTCGGTGTGGACGTACATAACAATGCTTTCTGATATAGAGAAAGATTTAATTTCAGGGCCGTTAATAAGAAAAGGGGAGTGACTATTGCTTTCTTGGGAAATTTGGGTATACTTAGACAAATTAATATGACAATCGATGATCGGGAGAGTAATTATGGGATTCCAGCCCTCAGCGAGCCGGGTAAGTGAAAGCCGGTGCGGAACTTATAATGAAGCGCACCCGTGAGATGGACTTCTGAACATAACAGTAGGAAGTCCCGGCAGAAGGCCGTTAACCTGTGAGGTGGCTGGACCGAAGGTCCGGCAACAAGAGTGGTACCGCGAGCGCTAACAGCCCTCGTCTCTTTTTTAGAGACGAGGGCTGTTTTTTTATATCTAAAAGGAGGAGTTTTCATGTTAAGTAGCATCATCAGAGAAAGCTTGAATCAAAGTGTACATAGTGTATGCGATACGCTGGGTGTGGCCTACTCCAGTGGTCCCATCCCTATCCAACAGCCTGCCAGTTTGGAGCATGGCGATTATTCCACCAGCATTGCCCTGCAGTTAGCCAAAACTTTGCGCAAGGCGCCTATGGTCATTGCTGAACTTATTGCAGCTGAACTTGAGCAGCACGGTAACACCGCAGGTTTGTTCAGCAAAGTGGAGGTTGCCGCTCCCGGTTTTATTAATCTATCGATTCACTGGCCGGAATGGGCGAAGCATTCGTTCGAACTGCCGACGTCATCAGGAGAGAAAGTAGTTGTCGAGCATACTTCCATTAATCCCAATAAGGCCGCACATATCGGTCATCTCCGCAACTCCTGCATCGGGGATACCTTGGTGCGCATACTGAGAAGAACAGGGAAGCAGGTCGAGGTCCATAACTATGTGGATGATCTTGGTAACCAGCTCGCTGATACGGTGGTAGGATTACAGAACATTCCGCTGGAAGGGGATTATGTCCGCTTCGGGGATTATTGTTGGGATGTCTATTCTCAAGTGAACAAAGCGTATGCTCTTGAGCCTGAGATGATAGCAAAACGGTCAGACACCCTGCATGCCTTGGAAGAAGGTCGGGGAAATACAGCCTGGCTGGGTAATCTCGTCGCCGAGCGGATCGTGCGGGAGCATGTAGAAGAGATGAAAGGCTTCGGCATTGAGTATGATCTGCTCGTCTGGGAAAGCAGCATTGTCAGAGAAGGTTTCTGGGCAGCTGCATTTGACCGGCTGTCACAGACTCCGGCTTTTGTTCAAGAAACTGAAGGCAAGCTTGCCGGATGTTGGGTGCTTAAGCAGAACAGCGGAGAGACGCCAACGGGAGACGCAGAGAGTGACGAATACCATGCTGACAAAGTACTGGTGCGCTCCAACGGGATTTTAACCTATACCGCTAAAGATATTGCCTATCATCTGTGGAAATTCGGACTATTGGAAAAAGACTTCTCCTACAGCGAATTTTCCGCTGGTTTATGGACGACGGGCATGACTGGCCACACCCTGCCTTATGGCAAAGCAGATGCCGTCATCAATGTCATTGATAACCGGCAGGAATATCCACAGCAAATGGTGAAGCAGGCGCTGCAGGTGCTCGGCTACAACGAGCAGGCCGATAAGTTACATCATGTAAGCTATGGCGTAGTTTCACTAAGTCCGGCTTCCGCAGCCGAACTGGGTATTGATATCTCTGACGGCAAAGGCTCTTATGCCATGTCGGGCCGTCAAGGCATTGGCGTGAAGGTTGCAGACCTGATCACCCTCATGGAGGATACGATCCAGAAGAGCCGTTCCGATAAAAGCGGGCTGTCCAGCCGTATCATAGCTCATGCCGCCATCCGGTATTACCTGCTGCGCTTTAATCTTGGCACCGAGATTGTCTTCGACTTCAGGCAGGCTACTGAAATATCCGGCAATACCGGCGTCTATCTGATGTACACCTTTGCCCGGGCAGGAAGTGTGCTTAGCAAAGCAGAAACGGCTGGGATGCTGCCAGAACCGGGAGTTCCAGTGCCATTCCCGAGCTCACCAGAAGCTGCGGAAGCAGCATTACTGAGACATCTGAGCGCTTGGATGGATACCCTCCAAGAGGCTGGACAGGGTCTAGCGCCGAACCTGATCTGTACCTATGCCCACACCCTGGCTACCCTGTTCAATAACTTCTATTCGCTCTGCCCGATCCTGAAGGGAGAAGCGGACAGTATGAGATTCCGGGTCTGGCTAACCGGCAAGTTCCAGGCCACGCTGGGTGATGCGCTGAACGTATTGGGTCTTCCCGCGCCAAACCGGATGTAGAAAGTTCAAAGGTTAGAAACAGAATAGTCCTTCCAGCAATAACCTGAAAAAGTCTCTGGGGCGTTAGTATAACGTGACCACAGAGACTTTTTTAACTTACTATATTAAGAGAAACTAAGATTCAAACAGAAGATCGGGCGTTATTCTAAGATACTGATAATTATTCCGGTTTCCATGCAGTAGCTGATGAAGTTAGGCTTTAGGACGCAAACCTCTTCTCCCTTTACCAGTCGTCTTAACAATGAAAAATGTTCTACTTCCCAATTTAAGCGCATTTTCGTACCTTATTTTTCTTAAATATAGGCGAAAGAAGCAAATAAGGGCATTTTTGTAGCTTATTATTCGAAAAAGCACCCTGAACGGGGTATACTGGAAGATTTAAGGTACAATATTGCACTTAATTCCCACTAAGCCTGAGTTGCAGAGTATTTAAGGTACAAAAATGCCGTTAATTACACTCTACGAATAACTTCTAGACTTTGTTTGTTATTTTAATGCGTTCTATATATTCTAACCAGAATCTGATAATACATATGCTTGGCTGTTCGCCGTAGAATTAGAAATAAATGCTGAGCCAACAGTTTTTCCGCACCGCGTGCGCCTCCCGGCGCGCGGTGCGTGGCCCAAGGTGGTGGTCAACCTCTAGCTGATCAAGACAAAGATTGCTCAGGACAGCGGAACATATAACCGAGTCCCCATAAGGTCTGAATGAACTCAATTCCTTCCGGGTAATGGAAAGTCAGCTTTTCACGCAATCGCTTGATATGGGTATCGACTGTGCGCCTATCGTATATATCCTTCGCGGGCGACTTCCATACTTCTCTCAGCAATTCTTCTCTAGAGAACACTTTTTCCGGATTGGTAACTAGAAGATACAGCAGGTCGTACTCCTTGCGCGTCAAGTGAATTTCATTTCCTTGTACCCGTATACGGCGGGCACTGGGCTCTATCCGAATTCCCGCAATCAAAATTTCCCCACTTGATGAATCATTAACTTGAGAAATGCAGGCTCCGGTCATGCGACCAACAATACTTTGGATACGTAATAGAACCTCTCTTGGACTAAACGGCTTGACGACATAATCATCAGCGCCCGCCTGAAAGCCCTCAATGCGGTCTCCTTCTTCGGCGCGTGCAGACAAAATAACAACAGGAACGTCCCCGCTATGTTTAACGTATCTGCAGATTTCCAGCCCGCTGATATCCGGCAGCTCGCAATCCAGCACGATCAAATCGAAATTTCCATGCACATAATATTTTCGAATCGCTTGAACACCGCTATCAGCTTCCTCCACAATGAAGCTCTCTTTCTCGAGATAGTTTCTCAGCAATGTCCGTACCCGATTATCTCCATCTATTAACAGAATTCTTTTATTCAAAAAATGAGTCAGGTCATTCACCTCCGAAGCTCTTCATCGACACAGCGAAACTTTATGCCCGATCTTCTCCAACCATCTGCCGCTCAATCTGCTTCATCTCATAGAAGTAACCTTTTTGCTCCATCAGCTCTGAGTAGGAACCTCTTTCTACAATCCTCCCCTGATCCACCACTACGATTTGATCCATTTGGTCCAGACCGATAAGCCGATGGCAAATCAACAGAATTGTATCTTCAGCCGCCTGCTCGTAAATATGCCCGAAAACACGCTGTTCTGTGACATAATCCAGAGACGAAGTAGGTTCATCCAATATCCACAGTTTGCCTTTCCGAAGCATTACTCGTGCAATAGCCAGACGCTGTTTCTCTCCGTCGGACAAGTTCTCACCATTCTCGTATACCACATCATTTAACGATTTATTTGGAAGCCCGGCCTTACCCAGAGTCTCAGTCAACACTTCATCAGAATAATCTTCGCCTTGGAGCAGCAGGTTCTCTCTAATGGTTCCCCGGAAAAAATGATTATGTTGTAAAACTACATTTGCCGCGGCCCAAATGCTGGTTTCGTTCAGATCTTCGAGCAACATATCATTTATCCGGATTTCCCCTTCAGTTGGTTTACGCAGCCCCAGCAGCAGATCAACAATCGTTGATTTTCCCGAGCCGCTCGGCCCGACAATTGCCGTCTTGGAGCCTGGCGGAAGTTCCAGCGAAATATTCTTTAACGCAGGACGCCATTCCCCTTCATATTGAAACGCAACATCTGATAGCTTAACCGAGACACCTTGTTGAACAGAGAGCAGACCACCTGAAGGTGAAGATTCCTCATTAGCGGCTTGAACCGTTTCTGTAAGTCTATTGGCAGCATGTTCACTATCCTGCTTGTATGCAGGCAGTGTAGCCATTGCCGCAGCTTCTTCAAATACGGTGAGTGAAGCCATGACCAGCATGGCAAGAAACACGCCAGCCAGTTGACCCTTCATGATCAGACTAGCACCAAGCACCAGTACGCCCCAGGAAATTAAAAACGTAACAAAGGTATGCAGGGATTGGCCTAGGAGCAAATGACCCGCTTCTCGCCGTTGCCCGGCCGCTAAATCTGCTGAAATATCCTGAAGCTGTTGTTCCCGCTGCTTCAATTGACCATATACTTTTAATTCACGAAAACCATACAGAACCTCGGTAAACTCTGTTGACAGTGCTGCTCGCTGCCCGCGCACATGACCCACTATTTTTCGCTGGCCGATTAGAACTATGGCAGGAACAACAAAGGCTATGACGAGCATCCCAAGCACGAATAACGCTGCAATCCAGATGGAGAATACCGATGTAAACAGGATCGTTGCCAAAAAAACCATCACGACAATAACCGGCGGATAGGCAACACGTAAAAAATAAAACTGTAGGCTCTCCACATCCCCAACGATCTGGGCAAGCAGGTCTCCGCTGCGCTTTTTATTCAATACACCTGGTGTTAAGGGAATGAGCTTGGCAAAGAAGGTAGTCCGCAACCGGCTTAGCATGGAGAATGTCGCGCGATGGGAATACAGGCGCTCTCCATAACGGCTCCCTGCACGGAGCAAACCAAGCATTTTAACCAGCGATGTCAATACAATCAAGGTATACAGGGGCGGCATGAATACAGTCTGGGAGATCAGATAGCCGCTTGTGGAAAAAAGAAACACTCCGGCAATGCCTGCAATAAATCCGCCGAGAATGGCAATAACAATATCTTTTCGCTCCTGTATCATCGCTTTGGACAGAATAGCCAGATCGTTCATGCCAATCCCCCTTCTCTTTGAACATGGATCATCTCGGCATACTGAGGTAGAGTCTTCAGAAGCTCGTCATGCCGGCCCGAACCTACTAATACGCCATTATCCATAAATAGAATGTTGTCAGCATGCTGTATGGTATATAGCCGATGCGCCACCGTGATCATTGTCGCCCTTTGGGCCAGTGTACTTAAGGACTTCTGCAGAATACGCTCCGTGTACAGATCCAAACCTACCGTTGGTTCATCGAACAGGATCAGAGACGGCCGCTTCAGAAAGGCACGCGCCAGAGCCAGACGCTGCTGCTCGCCCCCGGACAATCCTCTCCCGCCTTCACCAACCAAGGTATCATAGCCATGCTCCAACTGGGCGGCGAGGTCAGCAAGCCCAGCCTCTGATGCTGCCTGCTCGACTTCTGCTCTGGACACATTCCGGCCCGTACCTATGGCAATATTCTCAGCGAGTGTACCGGCAAAAATATACGGGTGCTGCGTAATATAGCTCATTCGTTCGAACCACTCGGATTCTGCAAATTGCGAATTCAGATTGCCGTTCACCAGAACCTCACCGGAATCTGGTCTGAGTAGGCCGGCAATAAGATGAAGCAGAGTCGTTTTACCTGAGCCGCTTTTGCCCACAATCGCCACGTTCTGGCCTTGTCCAATCGTTATAGATGGTGTGTGAAGTTCAAACGAATCGGGAAGATAGCGGAAAGTAACGTTATCCAGCTTGATGGACGGAGGCATGACAATGGTATCCAAATGGAATTCAGCATTCCTTGTTCCTTCCTCTTCTTCTTTCGGTCCCTGACTTTCTCCATTCGTTTCAACTATCATCTGTTCAACCTTCCGGATCGCGCCCATGCTTGTGCGTCCGCTATGAAAGGCTGTTCCTGTATTTTTGAAAAGACTATAGTATTCAGGAACAAGAAGCAGGATCAAAAAGGCTGTATGAAAAGTAATCGATTTATAAATAAGCAATTGGATCGCCAGCTCCAGGGCAACAATACCAATGCTTAGCATCACGATGGTCTCCAGCATAAATGTGTTCGTAAACGCAATTCTCAAAATACTCATCGTCGCATCCCGGTACCCCATACTGCTGCGTTCAATTTCTTGCTGCTGGCGCCGGGCCTGCCCGAATATTTTCAACGTCACCAGTCCTCGAACCGCGTTGAGAAACGCACCTGAGAACTCGGCGAGCTGGGCATATTTCTCCTCAGATTTATTCTTGGTCTTTAGTCCCGCCAGAATCATGAATAGAGGGATAAAAGGCGCTGTGCACAACATGATAAAGCCGGAATTGGCATGCTGGGTAAACACAACTATTAAAATAAGCACCGGAATCATAGAAACTTCGATCATACGGGGCATATATTGGCTGAAATAGCTGTCAGCCTCATCCACGGCATCCAGTGCAATACTCACCTTCTCCCCTGCTTGTCCACGAATAGCAGAAGGAATGGAGGCGTGAATCATATTCTGCAGCAGCGCTGCCCGCATATTTCTTTTCGCAGTAGCAGCCATGTTCAATCCGATCCTTCCGTTTCCATAGGATAAAAGACTCCGTGCAGCCATAACAGCCAACAGCATTCCTAGCAGAGCAACCACTGATGAAAGTGTTTCTCCTTGGACAAAGATCCGTTGAACTGCATTCGCTAACAGTGCAGCCTGGCCCACAATAGCTATCCCAAGCCCTAGAGAGAGAACTGCGAGGATAGCGAGGCGATTCCTTTGCACAGACATTTGCTGAGATATCAGACTTGTTTTCCTCTTCACGTTCCTTCCCCTCCTTTAATGTTTCCCCTTTACATAATCCGCATCAAAGAGGAAAAGTCTGAACACTAGAATAAGTGAAGGGATCAGCAGACATAGCCCTCCGACAAAGACAATAATTAAGGCGAGACCCATAGCCGGCGAAGTGGCACTGTTCTGGATCGTAATGTAAGGATCAATGATATAGGGATACTGCCCAATACCGTATGCAAAGAAAGCGCTGAAGAATTGCAGCATGACACATATAAATGCCAATCCGTAGCGGCGCCCATTGTACAGCAGCCACATTGCCGTCATAAAGAATCCAACGGAAATCGCCAGCAGCCACCATAGATCCATCATGTTTTGAAAATGACGCGAATTGTGCTGGCCAAGGTAAATAAAAGCAGTCAGTGCAATAACAATGGTCGGTGTACTCCAAAACAGAGCATAGCTCCGCATCAGCTTCAAGGCACCGGTATCCTCCGCACGGGAGGCATAAAAGGTCAAAAATGCACTGCTGATGAACAAGACAGAAACTATCGCCAGTCCAACGATGCTCCAGGATAACGGGCTTGAAAACAACGCCCAGTAATCAAGCGCAACGCTACCCTGCTCTTTTACAATAAATCCGCCCTCAGATAAGGTCAGCGCTACCGATAAGGAGGCCGGAATAAGCAAGCCGGAAGCTCCGTATAGAAATAAATACACGATGCTGCTCTTGGCCCCATAGTTCTCAAAAGCATAAAATGATCCGCGAATAGCAAGCAGAATCACAGCAATGCTTCCCGGAACAAGCAACGCAGAACCGTAGTAGTAGGCCGTATCAGGGAAAAAACCGACCATACCAATATAGAAAAAGATAAAGAAGACATTCGTAATCTCCCAGACAGGGGATAAATAACGTGAAATCAGACGATTAATCAAGTGGTCCTGCTTGGTCAGGCGAGCATAGAAAGCAAAGAAGCCTGCGCCAAAATCAATAGAAGCTACTATTAAATAGCCATACAAGAACAGCCAGAGCACCGAGATGCCAATCAATTCATAATTCATTACGTGTGCTCCCCTTCTTCTGTAGTGAGATTGCGCTTATCCTTCGCCCACTTTTCCATCTCGACTTCTGCCGGATTATTGTTAAACAAGCGTCTTAACACAAGAACACACATAATCCCCAGTACGATGTAAAGAAGCAGGAAGAAGAAAAATAAAATCCGCACATTAGGGGAAGAGGTTGCTGCTTCATCTACACGCATATATCCCCTGATGATCCAGGGCTGCCGCCCCATCTCAGCATAGAACCAGCCTAATTCGACGCCCATAAAAGCGAGCAGTGCACCCAGGACGATGATTCGAAGCAGCCACTTGTTGAACTCATTACGCTTTTTCCAGAATACAAAGAGGAAATAAAGCAGGGAAATAGCAAGTAGTGCAAATCCAATTCCAGCCATCGCATCAAAGAAGTAATGAATGAGCAGCGGAGGCCATTCCTCTTTGGGGATTTGATCAAGTCCTGTGACTGTTGCATTAAAGTCTCCAAAAGCCAGGAAGCTGAGAATTTTCGGGAGATGGAGTGCACCTATGACTTCATGCTCAGCGTTAAGGAAGCCGAGTAAAATCAAATCTGCGCCCTTTTCCGTTTTAAAATGCCATTCCCCGGCAGCGAGCTTTTCCGGCTGATGCTCAGCCAAAAATTTAGCAGAGACATCCCCTGCCAGCGTATTGAGCAAGCTGAACAGCAAAACTACCCCCATCATAAGTTTCAAGGCTTTTTTGTGGTAAGGCGTAACGCCTTTTCTCAGCATGGTTATAGCTGCAACACCGGCCAAGAGGGCGGCTCCTGTCAAATAAGCGGAGCTTAATACATGAAACACCTTGGAGAAGGTTGCAGCATTCAGCATGGCCTGTAACGGATTAACGGCTGTGAATTGCCCGGCATTCATTACAAAGCCTTGAGGCTGATTCATAAATCCATTGACCGTTGTGATAAACACCGCCGACATCCCGGCTCCCAAGACAATAGGTATCATCAGCAGACAATGAATATACGGATTTTTGAACCGGTCCCATGTATACAAATAGATTCCTAGAAAAATAGCCTCAAAAAAGAACGCAAACACTTCTAAAAATAACGGAAGCGCGATGACATTACCCGCCATTTTCATAAAATTAGGCCAAACTAAAGCTAGCTGTAATGAAATTGCGGTGCCTGTCACAACACCGACTGCTACGGAAATTACAAATCCTCGTGACCACCTCTTGGCCATCAGTGTATAGTGAGGATCTTGCTTGCGGACACCGATGAACTCGGCAATGGCAATCATCAGCGGTATACCGACGCCAAGTGTTGCGAAAATAGCATGAAATCCCAGGGTCATCCCTGTAACCAGCTTACTCCAAAATACCGTATCTACTCCCATAGGCTAATGCCTCCTCTCAAGGTCTGTTCGAATTATAAATATCAGAATTATGCTACTCAGCGTCTCCGTTCTATTTCATTCATAAACCCTTTTTTGAACTCGTAATGAACTAATAGAGATTTTTTTCACAAGATAGACAAAAAGCTTCCCTGCATCCCGTATTACGATTCCTGATATTTAAAATTATTATATCTTCGGTTTGAAGCAATTCAATTAAGGTCACGACTTCGTCTTTAAACGTTCAAGAAAGGATCAACTCTTTCCGACAACTACGTGAACATCATAAAAATAACCCGAACGAGCTATTGATGGATCCTTCAGAGCACCCCTCAAATTCTGATTAACCCAATGTCATCCCCGGCTTCAGCGGCAAGAACATGATTCGTAAGGCATATTTGTAGCACGCCTCTCAATTAGAACCTTTATACAATCCGGACGGCTGGAAATCCCGATCTTATCGCAGAGACTTTGGATAATACATATGAAAAGCAAGATCGATTCGAAGATGTATTCCCAACAAACTTTGATCTAACTTAGTTTTCTAATTTATATAGATGAACAAAAAAGAGGCAATTCCGGCTGGTCAGCCAGGAATCGCCTCTTTTTTAGTTATATATAAGTCAAACAAAAGAAATTAACAAAAGCGAAGCTGAGCGAACAGGGACGTTTGGAACTACAGGCACATAGCTCTCGCCTGGATGCTTTTCATAGGAGAGCTAGCACCGGTTCATAGACTGTCTGTCGACAGATTTCAACCACTAGAAGTGCTATATTCCCCTTCACCAGTCGTCTTTACAGTGAAAAGAAGGCTCCCTCCCCAACTAACAGCATTTTTGTACCTTATTTTTCTTCAATATAGGTAAATGAGGGAAATAAGGTCATAATTGTATCTTATTTTTCGAAAAAGCACACTAAATGGGCTATTTTAGAAAATTTAAGGTACAATATTGCACTTAATTCCCACTCCCCCCTAGCTGTAGATGATTTAAGGTACGAAAATGCCGTTAATCGCACTATAGAACGCTTTTTACAGGTAGATCTCTACGACGTTGCCCTCAGCTTTGCTGAACTGGTCATAGTCTTTACGATCGATGCGGACACCGCCGCTGCGGTAGCGGTTGTGGTTGTCTTTGGTAGCAACATCGTTGCCGTTCACGGTAACCCGCGAAATATCTCCACCTGTCAGATGATAGATGAAGTCCACTTTGGCTCCAGCGTATTCAAAAGTAAACTTCATGCCGTCAAGTGACTCCGGCAGGATCGGATCGAGGATCAGATCCCCGCCCTCTTGGCGAATACCAAGCGCGTTGGAGATCAGCTGGTTCATATAGATCCCAGGACCGCTGGAGTAGATTCTCCAGCCGCCTTTTACCGGAACCTCACCGGTACGCAGCTTGTCAAAGCCTTCTTGCGCTTCATAACGAGTATTGAATTTACCGTCCGAGCTGCTGAAGTAAGAATTCGCTTGGCGCAATTCAGCATTTGGTACTACATCACGGATACCAATCGGGTTGATGGCAGCCAGTCCACTCCAGACCTGATCATTCTTGCCCAGCTTAGCCATCGCTTCCACGTAACGGATATGTGCATGCACATATTGAAGTCCGATTTCGCGGCCGAAGTTCGAAGCCTGCTCTGCACGTTTGAAGTGCTTACTAACTCCGCCGACATATTGAGCCGGACGGTTCATCAACCGCACGCCGTCAGGACAGAACAATTTATCCTGAATCACCGCATAATGCGCTTCAGCCTGTTCAGGCGTCAACAATTCACTGATCATGCTGCGAGTCATCGGCAGGAGACGATATTGAATCCCTGTTTCGGTGTCACTAGGATGCACCATCAGCTTCACTTGTTCCGGGTCTTCCATGTAGAGGAAGCCAGGGATAACTTCGGATTGCAGCATATGCGTGTTGAAATCTTCACGGATGCCTTCAGCCAACTTGCCAAGTTCCTGTGCAATACCTGCATCAACTGTCTCCAGCACTTTGGAGAAGCGGTTCAGCGTCTGATAGGTCAGAGCAACCGTCCAGCTGCTCACCATGTATTGCTTGAGCTGCGGGTTCGCAGGCTGCAACGTATCATCCCAGTCCCCGTCGCCGTAGGAGGATAGATGGGTGTCATGCAGGAAATGGCTTTGGATATAACCGATTTCTTTGCGCGCATGATCCAGCAAGCTTTCAGTCTCCTCCGTGAAGTCGAAGCTATGCTTGCGGGTGTATGGAAGCTGCTCCTGCAGGATTCCATAATCACGGGTAACCGCCAGGTAATCTCCCAATACTTTGAGCGGCCAAACGATAATATCGCCATGGCTCTCTTCCTGTTGAATCTTCGTATACTTATCGAACATGAACCATTGCGGCCAGTTGCCATCATCCTCATATTGGTGAGCGAAGATGGTCAAGATGATCTCACGAACTTGCTCATACTTGTGCGTAGCCATGAAATATTCAACCGGTCCTTGGCAGACGTCACGTGTTCCCCATGCCGCGCCGCCGTATTGCTCCAGACCATGCGGAACGGAATAGTGAACCAGCATATTATGCGTGTACCACCAAGCAAGCGCGTTCACTTTGAACAGTTCGCCTTCTTCTCCGTTTTTATTGCTCAGATGGAACCCGTTCATAACACCGGTATAGAATTCACGATAGGAAGCAATTTCTGTTTCCACTGTTGTTTGACGTTCAGGTAGGACTTGTCCGTCCAGCAAACCTTGAATACTCAGGGTCCATTCTGCACTAGACGACAGTTCCAAAACAGCTAATGGTGCCTTCTCAGGAGCAACACCGCTAACCAGCTTGGACTCATCGGTCAACGACAGCTCAGCACCTTGCAATTGGAAACGGTACTGCAGCTCAGGATATACGTCAGAGCTTAGCGATTCGCTGTCAGCCTGGAAGATGATACTTCCATTCTCCTGCTTCACTTTGTAAGCCAGTTCATATTCGTTAACATTCATTGTAATCTGATTCGTTACCAAATAACGATAGGCTGTACCGCTCTCTGCCCGAACATTCAGCAACAGCTCAGGTTCATTCGCTGTCGTGTAGTTCGTAATGATGAAGACCTCATTCTCGGTCTTGTAATGCCAACGGGCATAGTTGAAACCGATCTCGAACAGGGACGGCATAGTCAACAGTCTGTACTGCCCATCGATTTGTACATAAATCCGCTGACCTGATGTTTTAGCAATATTCAGCGCATTTCTAGGATTGGTCATCAGCTTGTTGAAATTCGTGTTGCCGATAACGACCTGGGAATTGAAAATCCCGTACATATAAGAAGTAGTAGTAATGACCTTGTCGTTGAGACGGGCATTGTCGCCGCTCATCAGAATATGACCATGCGGACGCTCTACGAGCAGTTCTTTTTCCTTCAAGACTACATGCTCATAAGTATCCGTGAAGAAGGACAATAGCGTATCCCCCTCCCACTCTTCTTGATGGCGAACCGGATACAAGGCGTTGATTTCTTCCGTAGTCAACGACAGAGCAGCCAGGGGCGCTCCTAGCTCAGACGTTAAGGCAGGACGTTCAGCCACTGCTCCACCTTGGACTTCGGCATCTTTTACCGTATTCCATGCGACAGTGATCTCATCTTCGAATTCCAGTCCAGTCACTGCATCCTGGTGATTCTCCTTGAACAAACCGTAGAAGACAAAGCGGGCATTACCGTCCAGCTTCACCCGTGCAGATTGCAGCGCCGTATAGGCAAACTCATATTGATATACTTCATTCGCCAGTTTCTCACGGCTTAAAGATTCCGGTTCATTCGTCTCCTTATAGGACAGGCCGAAGAATTGGAATCCGTCCGTCGAGAATCCGGTCGCTCCGGTTAGAGAACCTTGCTGTAGATACGGGAATTTCCCGCCTTGCGGCTGGTTTTGTCTGGAGCAAACAACGTAACCTTTAGTGCTATCTTCGAATACCGCATGGTCAATATATTGCGACAAATAAGCTTCATTGCTACGAACCGCGCCGATATCGGCAATACCGACATCCTGGCCGTACACCAGATCAACCTCAACATCGCTACCTGTCAGTTTTACATCCCAGAACCAGATACTGTCCGAACCCAGGGTAAAGACCACTTGATATTCCACATGTCCGGCTTGGCCTTCCCAAACTACACGGTTGCCGTCCTGACGAACCGTGCTGGAAGAACGGATGCCAAGCAATGGAAAAGCTTGAATACCCTCGTTACTGTGCAAACGCAGGTAGAGGTTGGACAGCGAGCCATCCAGCAAGTTTGATAAAAGCTGGTTGATCATCGTCCGTCCGTATGAAGCTTTAAATACATCCCCGCTATTCAGAAAAGTAAACGACAGTTCTCCAGTACTCAGGGAGATGTTCGTGTTGTTAGTTGTCATTCCTGATCACTCCTATCCTTTACGACAGCACATGCCGTATATTTTCTACTGCAGCCTTCTCCAGGCGGAAGCTGTGGCTTTTCACATCTCGGCTGTTTGGACCGACGAACAATTGGAATTGTCCCGGATCACTAACAAAGCTGAGATCACTATGGTGATAGCGAAGCTGTTCTTCTGTAAGTGTGAAGTGAACCTCTCTGCTCTCTCCAGGCAGGAGACTAACTTTGGCAAAGTCCTTCAGTTCCTTAACAGGTCTTACTACTTCGCCTGAAATATCTCTAATGTAAAGCTGAACAATGTCTTGGCCAGCAACAGTTCCGGTATTAGTGACAGTCACCGACACCTTAAGGGGCTGATCCTGGGACATGATCCCTGAGGATACGACCGGTTCGCTATAAGTAAAGGTTGTATAACTAAGACCATAGCCAAACGGCAGCAGTGGTTCATTCGGAATATCGAGATATTGCGAGACATAACGTCCATCCGCATCCGGCGAATCCACAGGACGACCTGTGTTGAAATGGTTATAGTATACCGGGATTTGCCCCACCGATACCGGGAAGGACATACTGAGCCGTCCTGAAGGGTTCTCATCGCCGTAGAGCAAGCTTGTAATTGCCGCGCCTCCTTCACTGCCCGGGAACCAGGCTTCCAAGATAGCGTCTGCAGTCTCATACACACCGCCGAGATCCAGCGGACGGCCATTGAATAGCACGACAGCGATTGGCTTGTCTAGTGCCTTCAGGCGAAGCAGCAATTCTCTTTGTGCTTCCGGCAAACGGATATCGGCACGGCTGCCTGCTTCACCGCTCATTTCGGAGCTTTCCCCGAGTGCCAGCACGATAACATCTGCAGCCAGCGCAGCGGCTTCCGCCTCCTGCCATTGCTCTTCAGTCATAGTCTCTATGCCTGAGCCTTCAGCTACGGTAATATGATCCGCGCCAACCCGTGCGGTCATTGCTGCTTCCAGCTTGACGGCATCCTCCATGGAGCCCGTCCAGGACCATGGACCAAGAATGTCACCGCTGCGGGCGAATGGACCAATCAGGGCCACCTTCTGGTCTCCAGAGAGAGGCAACACCCCATCATTCTTCAAGAGCACACTGGATTTAACAGCCAGCTCACGTGCGGCTGTACGGTGCTCCTCACAGAACACAATCTCACGCTCAGCCTCTGGATCAGCAGCACGATAAGGATTCTCGAACAATCCCAGCTTCTGCTTCAGCTTCAGAATGCGCAGTACAGACTCATCAATCAACTTCTCATCCACCAGGCCGTCCCGCACAAGAGCAGGCAATTGGTGTACATAACAAGCCGTCATCATTTCAATATCCACGCCGGCGCGTATAGCCTTCAGAGCTGCCTCGGCTTCATCCTCAGCAACACCATGCGGGATCAGTTCCTTCACTGCGCCCCAATCGGAGATCAGGATCCCGTCAAAGCCCCATTCTTCACGCAGCAGTTCGCGCATCAACTTCACATTTCCGCTGGCCGGAATCCCGTCAATGGTATTGAACGAGGTCATCACCATTTCACAGCCTTCATCCAGCGCCGCACGGTAGGCTGGCAAATAATATTCACGCATATGGCGTTCAGACAAATCTACCGAATTGTAATCACGCCCAGCTTCAGAGAGTCCATAAGCGGCAAAATGCTTAATGCAAGCCGCCACACGGTCCTTATCTCCTGCCAGATCGCTACCCTGAAAGCCGCGCACAAACGCGCGGGCGAACAGACTATTCAGATGCGGGTCCTCTCCCGTGGACTCCATCACTCTTCCCCAGCGCGGGTCACGCACCAGGTCAGCCATCGGCGCATAGGTCACATGTACCCCCGAGACCGCAGCTTCCTTAGCAGCAACAGCTGCGCTGCGCTCCGCTTCTTCCAAATCCCAGGAACAGCCAATAGCTAGTGGCACCGGGAAAATAGTCTTGAAGCCGTGAACGATATCAGCCATCATCAGCAGCGGAATGCCCAGTCTGTTCTTACGCAGATGAGCTTTCTGCACGGCAATCACTTGCTCCGCCCCTGCCAGACCAAGCACAGAACCACTGCTCTCTATCATTTGATCCGTCATGCCCATTGCTTCCATCGGGCCAGTAATCTGCCCTCCGCTCTCCGCCCCTTCATAGAAGTTAGCGGCTAGCTGTTGTAATTGAGCAATCTTCTCCTCAAGTGTCATCTGATTTAACAAGATGACCAGTTGCCGATCGTCCATTTCAAATCCCCCGTTGTATGATTTCTATATATAATGTCTAATGGAAGAACCCGGGTGCAGCAATTCGCACCCGGGTTCTGTAGCGGTTCGGCCCGGGCGAGCCCGGGAAGACGGGAATCAACACTTTCCCGTCCGCACGATTAATTAAAGATACTAACCACGCTTGGTTCCTCCGCGCATGGGGCAGGAATTACTTTTTCAAGTTGTTCAATTCATCAAGAACAGGTTGTACAAGTGACATTTTGCTGTTAACCCAATCTTTCCAGTTCTTTTCAAGATCACCTGGTTGCAGAATCAGGTTCGTATATTCGGTAGCATAGTCGAAGGACGCCTGGTTCTTGGCTTTGGAATCATACAGCTGGAAGTCCCAATCGTAATCAGCAAGTGATTTGTCTTTCATTCCAAGTTCAGCTTTTTCTTTGAACAATTGCACTGAACGCTCACGGTATTCTTTCTTGATGCCAGGATTCACAATGCTGAAGTCATCCGCCAGGACATACAGTCCTTCAAAACGGTTTGGATATTTCTTATCCAGTGTTTGTCCTTCAGGAAGAAGGCTCACTAGCTCCTGATTGTCACCATACTTCCAGTCTTTTCCTTCAAAGCCCATGTTAACAATCAAGTTGCCTTCTTTGGCTGTTGTGTATTCCATGAAGTCCATGATGCGCTCGAATTTCTCTTTGCTGATGTTTGGCGAGAAGATTACAGCAGACCAGAAGTTAACTTGCTCCAGGTTGCGATATTTACCGTCATCACCAAGTACGATAGCGGTATGCACGACATCATCGCTGTTCAAGCCGAGGTTATCCTTCAGTCTTTGATCCATGTCTTTTCTGTAGGAAGCCAAACCTCCAAGACTAGTAATCCCGGATACACCGTTAACATTGAACTTTTGGTTAGCTTCTCCGTTCTTCCAAGTGTAAAACTCTGGGTGCAGCAGGCCTTCTTTATACGCTTGTTGCAGATCCTTTAAGCCTGTCAGCGTTTCTTGGTTGGCAGGTCCCCATTGGTATTTGCCATCCGCATCTTTGTAGAAGGCAGATTCCACACGGGAATGTGCGCTGTTAGCCATAATAATGTTGGTCAGTGCATCGTTGACATCATAGGAGATAGGAACCAGATTCGCCCCAACCTTGCCTGGATCTTTCTCTTTAAGCAGTCTTGCAAATTCCATCAGTTCACTTGTAGTGTAAGCATCCTTTATCGGGAAACCTACTGCCTTGGCCCAGTCGGAACGAAGGGCGATAACGCCAATTTGGTTCACAAGCGGATCAGCCGGCTTGTTCTCGTTGTATACCGGTCTTGGCAGAACATAAGTACCGCCGACCAATTCTTCCAGCTTGTCACCAAGTCCAGTCAGCTTGTAAGCTGCTGCTACGCTTGGCCAACGCTCTTTCCAGTTATCCGGAAGTTTGTACAGCAGACCTTGATCAATGTAATTAAGGGCATCGCCGTGAACATAGTTCCAGCTCGCTACGTCCGGCAGATCGCCAGAGTTGATCCACAGGCGCAGCTTCTCTGCCCAAGAATCCCACTCTACGTAGTTGTAATCCCATTTGATGTTGAATTTATCGGTAAAATATTTATGAAATTCGTTATCGAAATCAGAGTTCGCTGTCTTGATCGTGCTGGCAATGGAGATATTCAGATTATTTTTGTACCCATCTGTAGGATTTCCGTAATCGGAGTTGCCTGCTTCAGCTCCATTGTTACCCGAGTTCGAGCATGCTGCCAGCAAGACCATGGAAGTGCCCAATACAGCTGCCAAAATCGTTCTGACTGACTTTCTTTTGAATGTGTTCATGATAGACCTCCTGTTTTGTGTGACTATCTGTCTCTTGATGTTACTCATGTATAAACTAGGTCTTGATAGCCCCTGTTAATACCCCTTTAGCAAAATGCTTCTGTAGCAGCGGGAAGAAACACATGATCGGAACCATGGTTACGAATACCGCCGCCATTTTCATACCCATGGAGAAGGACTGCTTGCCGGCAGCACCTAAGCTGCTGGCATTAGCAGCGTTGACCTGTGCCTCCGTAATGATAGATCGCAGCACATTCTGCAATGGCATCTGGTCGGCTTTTCGCAGGAAGATCATTGCTTCATACCAGCCATTCCAGAAAGCTACACCATAGAACAGCGTGATTGTAGCTACGATTGGTGCCGACAATGGCAGTACGACTCTAAAGAGAATCTTCCATTCTCCAGCTCCGTCGATCCGTGCCGATTCCATCAAGGATTCAGGCAGGCCGCTGAAATAGTTGGACATCAGAATCAGGTTGAAGGCACTGAAGCTTCCCGCCAAAATGACGGACCATAGTGTACCTGTCAGGTGCAAGTCCTTCATGATGAGATAGAGCGGTACAATCCCGCCGTTGAAGATCATCGTGAACAGGACAAGCATGAAGATCAGTTTTTTACCTGGAAACTTGCTTCTGCTGAGGCCGTAGCCCATGCTTGTCGTCAAGAACAAGCTCAACGGCAGACCTAGTACAAGAATCTTCATTGTATTCAGATAACCTGTCCCGATGAGACCTTCCGCGAAGAGCGCTCTATACGACTCCAGTGTCGGGTGTTTCGGGAATAGCATCAATGGATTGTCGGCATATTCCTTTTGCGTGGAAAAGGAAATCATGATTACATTCCAAAATGGAATCAGAATGGCTAAAGCACCTACAGTCAGAATTGCGAAAATGACATAATCCATTGTCGTCATCTTCTGACTGCCTACCTTGGCCTTGGATTTCTTGCTCATTTGTTTAGCTCTCCTTTCTTACCGGAATAAACCGTCGCCGCCCATAAGCTTGGCAGCTCTGTCAGCCAGAAGCAGTAATATCATGTTGACAATCGAACGGAACAGACTGACTGCGGTGGAGAACGAGAAGTCCGTAGCGGACTGGAACGTAATCCGGTAGATGTACACATCCAGCACTTCCGAGACATTCTTAGTCGCCGCATTTGCCATATTGAAGATTTGGTCAAATCCGGAAGACATCAGACCACCTACAGATAGAATGAACATAATGGTAATGGTCGGCAAAATGTTCGGAATCGTAACTTTGAAAATTTGTTGCAGACGTGTAGCTCCATCAATCTGAGCGGCTTCATATTGATCCGTATCAATCCCGGAAATCGCAGCCAGGAAGATAATCGCTCCCCATCCGGCTGATTTCCAAATATCTGCCAGATACAACATCGGTACGAACAATTTCTCGGAACCCAGGAAGTTAATGCCTGTTCCACCGAGTAATTTAATGAGGCTGTTCACCAGACCATCATAAGAAAGAACGTTGATGACCACACCGGACACAACGATCCAGGACAAGAAGTTCGGGAAGGTAAATACAGTCTGTAGCGCTTTCTTATAACGGGTCATGCGCAGTTCGTTAATCAGAAGTGCCAGGATAATCGGGAACGGGAATTGAATGATCAGCTTGCCGATGTTAATGGCGAGTGTGCGCCAGACTGCATTAGCAAACGCCGGGTCCCGGAATACATATTTGAAATTTTCAAATCCTACCCAAGGACTTCCCCATATTCCCAAATTAGCTTTAAAATCCTTGAAGGCCAACGACAAACCGCCCATTGGAAGATATGCGAACAGAATTAACCAGACCAAACCTGGAAGCACCAGGGTATACACCATTCTGTTCTTCCATATTTCCCTCATCAACAGCCGAAACTTGCTGTCATTCATCTTACTTGCCGGTAATGCGGCTGCGGGTTTCAAATTGCATCTCCTCACTCTACTTGAGACTTTTAGTTATACAGAAAATCAAAGGTTGTCTTCAGATGCTGCTCCCAGAATCGCCATTCATGCGTGCCGGGGGTTTCAACATATCTGAAATCATAAGGTGTCGTCTCCATATATGAGGCGAAATCCCGGTTCATCTCGGCAAAAGGATCCTCCGAGCCGCAGCAGGTCAGAATGGCCGGTAGCGCCCTGTTATCCTTCACCAGCTTGTCCGCGAGCGCGCGGATATCTTGGTCCGGCTTCACCTGCAACCCATTGCCAAAGACCCCCATCATCTCCCTTGACATCTCCGGGCCCATGTGCGGATCATTCAAGCGTTTCTGAAGATCAGTGACTCCAGACAAGGACACGACCTTGCTGTAGCGTTCCGGATAAGTCAGTGCACATTTCAGTGCACCGTACCCGCCCATCGACAAACCAGCGATGAACGTCTTCTGCGGGTCGGTCTCAAGATTGAGCAGACGCGCGCAGAACTCGGGCAGTTCCTGTGTAATATAGCGGAAGTAATCTAGCCCGTACTCCATGTCCGTGTAGTAACTTCTGCCCACTTGAGGCATAATCACCGTGCAGCCATATTGGCTTGCATACAGCTCTGCGGTGGTTAGTCTGTGCCATGTGCTAGCATTGTCACCCGCGCCGTGCAGCAGATACAGCGTTCCGCCTGATCCTGTACCGGCATCAACGGGTGAGATGATATTGACTGTGGTCGTCATTCTCAAGGTAGGAGAACCTGTCTCAACAGTTAAAAGTGCCATATGCTATCTCCTTTGATTCAATACTGACGCCGATTTATTTGATTTTTCTGCAAGACCCGCGCTTAACCAGCACCGATTCGAATACCGTGTGCTTGTTCGCAGATTGTCCCGAGATCAGATCAAACAAAATTTCAACGCTGGCTTTCGCCATGTCCACACCAGGCTGGCTGATGGTATCGAGGGATGGGTGATAATACTCGGCCATCTCAATGCCGTCAAAGCCGATGATTGACACATCATTCGGGATGGAAAGTCCGAGCGACAGCAGCGCTTTGGCTGCCCCGATCGCAATCGTATCCGATGCTGCGAACACAGCGGTGATTTCCTTCTTCTTGTTGAGCAGGCGTTTGGTTGCCGTGAACCCCGAACTTGGACTGTATTCACAATCCTCCACCAGCGCGGGATCATACTCAATACCATGCTCCTCAAGTGCCTTGATGTACCCCAGCAAGCGTCTGTTCCCAGTCGTATGCTGCACCAACGGGAACCTGGCCAAGAAGCAAATTTTCCGATGACCAAGCGAGATCAGATAACTTGTTGCCTTATACGATTCCTGAACATCGTCAATGACCACACTGGAAAAGACCGAAGGATCAACATCCTGCGTCGTTGTGATGGTCGTAAGCACGAATGGAATGGATAATTGCTTGAACTTTTCTTCTGAGTGGTCATAAGTACCGCCCATGAAAATAACTCCGTACAGATTCTTCTCCTTGACCAGTTGAAGGGCTGTGTTAATCTCGTCCACCCCGTCTTCGACATGCTGGATCAAGAGCGGACAGCCGCGCAGGTTGACCTGGCGCTCAACTTCCTTGATCATATTGGCGAAGAAAGGGTTGGAAATCCCTTTAACCATGAGTGCAATCGTATTGGATTGTGTCTTTTTCAAGTTGCGTGCATTTCCGTTAGGAATGTAGTTGTACTCTTTAACAACTTCCATAACCTTGGCCCTGGTAGCCTCACTGACTACGCCGGTATTATTAATGACCCGCGAGACCGTGGCTATGCCGACACCTGATAGTTTGGCAATATCCTTAATATTCATGTTCTTTCTCTCCACTCCGGTTATCAAATTCTCATAACGTAAAACACGGTTATGAAAACAACTAAAATCTATGGGAAACGTTTCCCATGATAACAATAAGAAACTCTTCTCTAGCTGTATTCGCTTTCTTTGTTCATTATGAACATCATTTTTGGGATTGTCAACAAAAATATCTAACATCAAAAAAGTAGCAATTTAATTATTCAGTAGAATTTTATTCACTTTAAATCATAATTTATGTCAATAACTAATAAATGTAATTTTATCTTCGGATCATTTCATTCCGTTAACTTAGTAAAGAGCTTGAAGAACCTGATTTCCGTTTTTTCTTTACTATTTCAGGAAACGTTTCCACTTGTATTGTTTCTCCATCAAGTTGTACACTTATAGAAGCATTTGCAGAAAGAAGGGAAACTATGCTCAACTTGACCTCATTTGAAACCCTGATCCGGGAATCCGGGCTGAATGTTTTTGGCATCCGTGTCCTGCAACAAGGAAAGTTGCTGGGCAAAGTAGCCTTCGCGGAAGATGTCCGCCGTATCCAGCATTCGATCAGCAAATCCTTTACCGCTATGGCAGCTGGACTGGCCATTGAAGAAGGCAAGCTCTCACTGGATACCAAACTCAAGGATCTTTTTCCCGAGTATCCTCCTCTACCCGGTGTCACTGATGACTCCATGCAGCCGGGTGAGCTGACACTTTATGATTTACTTCGTATGTCTTCAGGACATGATAACCCGCCATTCTGGGCGGAAGAACGAGCCACTTTGCCCGAGAAAGATTGGGTAAAGCATTATCTATCCTTGCCGCTCGACCGTGTACCAGGTGAAAAGTTCATGTACAGCAGTGGGGACACCATCATGATCTCGGCTATGATACAAGAAGCCGTAGGTGAAACTGTGAAAGACTATCTCGTCCCGCGCCTGTTCGCACCGCTCGGCATCCACGATGTCTACTGGGAGACTACCCCGCTTGGCAGAACACTCGGCTGCGCTGGGCTTGTGATCAATACAGAAGAATTGAGTCGTTTTGGACAGCTTATGCTGCAAAGAGGACAGTGGGAAGGTAAGCAATTGATCCCGGCCGAGTGGATTGACTATGCTACCGGGAAGCGGATCGATAACGATGGACCGGCGGATTGGGGACAAGGCTACGGCTGCCAGTTTTGGATGTGTACGCATCAGGCCTACCGGGCAGATGGAGCCTACGGACAGTTCTGTATTGTCCTGCCGGACAAGCAGGCTGTCATCGCCATTAACAGCCAAGAGGAGAATATGCAAGGAATCTTGAATGCCGTATGGTCAGAGATATGGCCACAGCTGTAAGTTGACGGCAGTACTCTTCCCCGAGAAAAGTAACGGTTATATAAAACACAACGCCATTCGGAAAATGACTTCAACGTCATGCGCCGAAAAGATCAATTCCACTTGATAGGGCATTGGAATATAACACAGAAAAAGCCTTCCATATGGAAGGCTTTTTCATGACGTCCCGGAAGGGATTCGAACCCCCGACCGTGCGCTTAGAAGGCGCATGCTCTATCCAGCTGAGCTACCGGGACATGACTATGTATTAACGCAACGTTATCTATTATACCTTATTCAGCTTTTTTTTCAAGGCATAACAATGGAAAACGCATATTTTTTTCATTTTCTCATCTAATCAACACCTTCTTCCGGGCGCTCTCACGAGATCACCATGCACAAAGACCCGCCTTAAGCGGGTCTTTGACAAAGCGAAACCGGGCTTTCTTTTTTTAGGAGAGTCCCCGAAAATGATCCTCCAGCTGCTTCTTCAAATCCCCAAAAATCAACAGCTCTCGCTGGAACTTGGATCGTTCCTCCTCAGGGCTCATAACAATGCTGCCGGCAAAGGCACTTGAAGTCACATCCACAAAGGCATCGTGCAGGTTA
Source organism: Paenibacillus sp. NPDC056722 (assembly GCF_042790635.1). Lineage (NCBI taxonomy): Bacteria > Bacillati > Bacillota > Bacilli > Caryophanales > Paenibacillaceae > Paenibacillus > Paenibacillus sp. NPDC056722. The sequence goes on from NZ_JBHTYV010000015.1 coordinate 24,740, forward strand.
TTGTCGAACCAATCCGTAGCAGTGCTGGCATCATTCGTCACAATACGCACAATTTCGTACCCGTCCTCGCGCTCGTCCTCCACGATATATACAAGCAGCCCGGAATCCTCAGCAGCCCCTGGCAATACCCCTACCTCTGCGCATGGCGCACCGTCATATTCCGTCATTCTGCGAATTTTGGCATCTTTAATATAATACACTTGTCATCCATCCTTCCCGGCAAATTTCCCTCTTCTCTAGTGTTCGGATAAGGACATACATTTTATTCCTTGCTTCGGCATATATCTGTATTACTTGGCAAAAAAGAAAGGACAACAATCGCACAAAAGAGAGGATGAAACATCATGTGCGGAATAACCGGATTTATCCAGTGGCGCGATGATCTTACGCAGCACTCGGGACTACTGGTCAAAATGACTGATACATTAGCTAACCGCGGGCCGGATGCAGCAGGCACCTGGATTTCAGGACCTGTCGCTTTTGGACATCGCAGACTTAGCGTAATTGATCCAGAGAACGGCGCACAGCCGATGATTACCCGCCATGAGGACCATCCATATGCAATTGTTTATAACGGAGAACTCTATAATGCACCCGAGCTGAAAAAAGAACTGCTCGTGCGCGGTCATCAATTCCGCACAGAGTGCGATACCGAGGTTCTCCTCCATTCCTATATTGAATGGGGACCGGATTCTGTAGAGAAGCTGAACGGCATCTTCGCTTTTGCCATATGGGATGGCCGGCGGGAGCAGGTGTTCTTCGCACGTGATCGCCTTGGCGTTAAGCCGCTTTTCTACAGTCAGGTGGATGATGTCTTTGTCTTCGGCTCCGAGCCCAAAGCGCTGCTCCAGCATCCCAAAGTGCAGCCCGTCGTGGGCCCTGAGGGTCTGGCAGAAATCTTCATCATCGGCCCTGCCCGCACTCCCGGGCAAGGGGTCTACAAGGATATGTTCGAACTTCGCCCTGGCCACGCTATGATCTACAGCCGGGAAGGACTGCGCAATTATGCCTATTGGAAACTGGAAAGCTTCGAACACACAGATAATGAGAACGAAACTGCCGCCAAGGTGCGCGAGTTGCTGCAGGATACGCTAGAGCGCCAACTCGTTTCCGACGTACCGGTCTGCTCCCTCCTGTCCGGAGGACTGGATTCAAGCGCCTTATCTGCGCTGGCCGTCAACTACTACAACCGTACCGGTCAGGGGCAAATCAACACCTTCTCTGTCGATTATGTCGACAACGACAAGCATTTCAAGAGCCATACCTTCCAGCCCGGTGCTGACGGTCCCTGGATCAAGCGGATGGCGGAAGAGTTGAACACGAACCACCACTACATCAATTTTGATACCCCCGAGCTGGTCGAAGCGCTTGATAATTCCTTATACTCTCGCGATCTGCCAGGAATGACGGATGTGGATTCTTCCCTCTATTTGTTCTGCCGTGAGATCAAGAAGCAGGCAACCGTGGCCATTTCGGGTGAAGCGGCTGACGAAATCTTCGGCGGCTATCCTTGGTTTCACCGGGAAGAGATGCTCTCTTCCGGCACCTTCCCTTGGTCCGTAGCTCCGAAGATGCGGGCCGGATTATTGTCTCCGGAAATCGGCGAATGGATTCGGCCACTGGAATATCTGGGAGACCGGTACAGCGACGCGGTCGCCGAAGTCCCTGTCTTAACCGGGGAAACCGGCAAGCAAGCGCAAATGCGGGTTATGTCTTACCTGAACATCACCCGCTTCATGCCTACCCTGCTCGACCGCAAAGACCGGATGAGTATGGGCGTGGGTCTGGAGGTTCGCGTACCTTATTGCGACCACCGGCTCGTGCAGTATGTCTGGAATATTCCTTGGGAGATCAAAACTGTCGGCAACCGGGAAAAAGGCATTCTGCGCAAAGCACTGGAAGGCGTCCTCCCGGATGATGTGCTCTACCGCAAGAAAAGTCCCTATCCCAAAACACATAATCCGGCTTATCTCGATGCCGTGCGCCAGCGGATGCTGAATATACTCGATGACGCCTCGTCCCCGCTGCTTCCTTTGATTGATGCTGCTAAAATCCGTGAGATTGCCGCTTCGCCGGAATCCTCTACCAATCTGCCTTGGTTCGGGCAATTGATGTCCGGTCCACAGCTATTCGCCTACCTGTCACAGGTAGATCTCTGGCTCCGCACATATAACGTAGCTATCCGTTAATTGCACATGTCGATATCCTAGCAAAAATAGCAGGTTCCCGTGTTGGGAGCCTGCTATTTTACGATATTCAAGCTATTGAATGCCTTTACGAAGCTAGGGCGTTTTAAAAATTAAAATTATCCGGGTCCGGCCCAAACCGGCTGTCCTGGTTTAGCTCTTCCAGCGCCTTGACATCCTCATCACTGAGCGTGAAGTCAAAGATGCCTGCATTTTCCTGAATACGGTTGGCATGAACGGATTTCGGAATAGTGATTACGCCCTGTTGAATATCCCAACGCAGCACAATCTGTGCAGGCGTTTTGCCGTATTTCGCCGCCAGTTCCTGAATCAGCGGAAGATCCAGGTTCCCCTGCATCAGCGGACTCCAGGCTTCCAGTTGAATCCCCTGCTCGCGGCTATACTTCAGCAATTCGCGCTGGGTCAGCAGCGGGTGGAATTCAACCTGGTTGACGGCAGGCACAACCCCGGTATCTTCTATAATGTCCTTGAGGTGATGAATTTGGAAATTACTCACGCCGATGGATTTGACCAAGCCCTCTTTTTGCAGATGGATTAGCGCTTTCCATGACTCGCGGTACTTCCCTGCAACCGGCCAATGAATGAGATACAGATCAATGACCTCAAGTCCCAGCTTGCGCCGGCTATCCTCGAACGCCTGAAGCGCAGACTCATAGCCTTGATGGCCGTTCCACAATTTGGTGGTGATGAACAGTTCTTCGCGCGACACTCCACTTTCCCGTATGCCTCGTCCGACACCTTCTTCATTCTTGTACGCCGCCGCGGTATCAATGCTACGGTAGCCTACCTCTAGCGCTGATTTCACCGCATGAACTACCTCGTCGCCATCCTTGGTCTGCCAGACACCGATCCCGAGCCACGGCATGGTCGCTCCGTCATTTAATGTGGGTCCACCCGTGAACGGTCCGTTCAATGTACTCATTGCTTCACCCTCCAAACGTGTATTGTTCGTTTCACCATACTTAACCTTAAAACAGGTTCCAGAATCTGGTACTAACCAAAGATAAGTATAGCAGATTGTCCTCCAAGAAAAAAACAGACAAAAAAACGCGGGCAATCGCTGCCCGCGCCTCTCTCCTACTCTTCAATCAGCTTGAAATCATCAAAATGGAACTCTGGTGAAACAATGCACGACACCAGCGCTGGCTCATCGCCAAGAGTGCGGGCCGCTTGCCATGCCCCTGCCGGAACAATCGCCTGCGGCTGTTGGCCGGCTGCGATATCCGTACCCAAAATCACTTCCTGTACGTCTTCCGGCTTATCGCCGGTTCCGCCAATACTCAAGACGATCGGACTGCCGGAATGCCAAAGCCAAACCTCATCAGACAGCACGGTATGCCAATCAGAGCTTTCATCACCATGGAGCAAAAAATAAATGGAAGAGGCCGAACCTCGCGGGCCGGAATAAGCCTCACCAAGCGTGTTCTGCGGAATTTCAAAAGAAGATACCCAAAGCCTTTTGTACCAGCCGCCTTCGACATGGGGCTGCAAACCCAGCGCCTCCACTAACGGGGAAATTTCTCTTTGTGTCAACTGTCTTCTCTCCTTACTCGTTTGGGAAATTTAACCGGTTCATTTGCCCGGTTTCGCTTCCACTTTAACGGAATAAGGAGCCTTTGTCTATTATCTGCTTACTTTCCGTCCTTACTGGCCTTGAATACTTCAGCAATCGCCCCAAGACTACCCAGGGTCTCTACTGTGCTAGAAGGCAGGAACACTTTGTTCGCCGGTCCCTTAGCGATTTCAGTCAGAGCCTCGAAGGAGCGATACGCCAATACATTCTCATCCAGACCGGCAGTACGGAGGAGCTCAATCCGAACCTTTTCCGCTTCCGCTACAGCTTGAATCGCCTTCGCTTCACCGAGTGCTTCCAATTCCTGCGCCTGACGCAAACCTTCCGCTTCGCGAATGCGAGCTTCTTTATCCCCTTCCGCCTTCAGGATCTTACTCTGCTTGTCGCCTTCCGCGCGCAGGATCATGTCCTGTTTGGCAGCTTCGGCTTCCAATACGATCGCCCGCTTGCTGCGTTCCGCCTTCATTTGCTTATCCATGGCTTCCTGGATATCAACCGGTGGCTTAATGTCAATAACCTCGACGCGCTCAATCCGCACGCCCCATTTCTCCGTCGCCTCATCAAGGGCAATCCGGATCTCGGTAGAGATTTTTTCCCGGCCAGACAAGGTCTCATCCAGCTCCAGCTTACCGATAATCTGCCGCATGGTTGCCGTGGAAATGTTGCGCACCCCATAGACGTAATCGGAAATGCCGTAAGTGGCTTCTTCTGGTCCAACAACTTGATAGAAAATGATGGTGTCGATCTGCACCTGCACGTTATCCTTCGTAATCACTGTCTGTGGCGGCACATTGGCCTGTTGAATCCGCAAATCATGATATGTGCGTACCTGATCAATAACTGGAATAAGGATGTTCAGACCCGGTTTTAACAGACGGTGAAATTTACCGAGACGCTCGACAACCCCCACCCGCTGCTGTGGTACAATTTTGACCGTCAAAGCTACAAATACAATCACAACAAAAAGTACAACTCCAATAATGACCCATTCCATCATTACATGCCCCCTATCGTTCTACTTCAATAATGGTACTGCTTCTTCCAATGATCCTGACAACTTCATCTTTATCCAGCACCTGTGACGAGGATGCACTCCAGGTATCCCCGCCAACCTTGACCTGGCCATAACGCCCCGGTTCAATCGGCTCGACAACAATACCCTGTCTTCCGACAATATCCGTCCCTGTATCCTTGAATCCTCTGGAACTGCGAAACCTAGCCACAATCGGCTTGGAGAACACAGTCAAACCAATGGCAACCAGCGAGCCAAGCACAACCTGAAGCAGAATAGCATCCGGCACGATAAGTGAGACCAGACCTGCGACTACAGCACCAATGCATAGCCAAAGCAGATAAAACGTAAGCGTCATCATTTCTACAACGAGCAGGAGACCGGCCACAATAAACCAGATAGCCCAAATGACCATGGGGTACCACCACCTTCCCTATATACTACTATAACGAAAAAATTGGCAGCGCGTTGCATCCTTTGAAAAAAAAGTCGCTAAGGCATACATATGATATATATTTCTTTGTCTCGGGGGATATGTGTCGATCTGCACTTTCATCTGAAAAAGATGGTTTAGGCCCAAAAACCAACAAATCCAAAACAAATAGACTAATAGATTCCTTCAATCCCCTTTTGAAGTGAGAATAGGTATACATCGATGCACACTAATTAACATACAAGGGCAACTAACATACCATGAACTACTAAAAATGACTATTGCATAAAGAAAATAAAAGGGTTTTTATGAGAATTAGTCTATATATTTGAAAATTTTATCCCTCTATTATGTAATTTTATCCCTAGCATATTAACAAAACTTAACCGAAAATAGAAATTACCTTCACCGCTTCATATGTAAATCATCCTTCTAATTCAACTTTCCCTATCCCTTCCAGTCTTTCTTAGCATTATCCCAACCCCTACAGGACGCGTCACATTCCAGAAGTTAGGAAAATTAACATTAAGTACGCAGCATTAAAAGAAGCGCTTACAATTAATGCGAATTTGGGTTACTCTATCATTTTGCGGCTCTTTCTACATTTTATTAGCCTATTAAATGATAGAAATCAACAGGGTGAAGGTGAATCTTTTAAAACGATGGGGGTGAGCGCCAGAACTTCTTGCTGTACGGGTTTCGATCCAAACATGAACCAGGGAGGTAGTTCGTCAATGATATTCAAGAAAAAAAGCTCACGCAAAACCTTTGCCATCGGAATGGTCGCAGCACTTCTGGTTACCCTCTTCTCCGCTTTGGGTGCAAACATCAAAACCGCCAATGCGGCACAGGATTACAAGCTAGTTGGTTATTATCCTTCGTGGGCTGCCTATGCACGCAATTATAACGTATCGGATATCGACCCTACCAAGATGAATGTAATTAACTACGCGTTCGCTGATATCTGTTGGAATGGCATTCATGGCAATTCCGACCCTACCGGCCCGAATCCCGTAACCTGGACCTGTCAAAATGAGCAAGCTCAAACTATAAATGTTCCAAACGGCACGATTGTTCTCGGCGATCCTTGGATTGATGCCGGAAAGAGCTTCGGGGATGACAAATGGGATGATCCCATCAAGGGCAACCTGAAGCAGCTCTGGAAGCTGAAAGAGCGCAATCCGAACCTCAAAACCCTCATTTCCGTTGGCGGCTGGACCTGGTCGAACCGCTTCTCGGACGTAGCAGCATCGGCGGCAACCCGTGAGGTATTTGCTAACTCCGCTGTTGATTTCATTCGCAAATACAAGATGGACGGCGTCGATCTCGACTGGGAATACCCGGTGAGCGGCGGTCTGGCTGGCAATAGTGTTCGTCCTGCAGACAGAGAGAACTATGTACTGCTCCTGCAAAAAATACGGGAGAAGCTGAACGCTGCCGGGCAAGCAGACGGCAAGACCTATCTGCTGACCATTGCCTCCGGCGCAGGTCCGTCTTATGTAGCTAATAATGATATGGCTGGCATCGCCTCTGTGGTCGACTGGATCAACATTATGACCTACGATTTTAACGGCAGCTGGAATCCAACCACCGGTCATAATGCTCCGCTGTACTACGATCCGGCAGCAGGCGCGTCCGGACTTACCGATCCGCAGAATTATAATATCGACAAGGCAATTACATCTCATTTGGCAAGTGGCGTGCCCGCCAGCAAACTCGTAATGGGTATGCCCTTCTATGGTCGTGGCTATGGCGGAGCACCGAGTGCAGGCAATGGACAATATCAGGTATCGGCCGGCATTTCCGGTACAGGCACTTGGGAGAACGGAAGCTACGATTTCTATGACCTTGAAGCTAACTATATTAACAAGAACGGCTACACCCGATATTGGAATAATACCGCCAAGATCCCTTATCTCTATAACCCTTCAACCCGAATCTTCATCACCTATGACGATGTGGAGTCCTTCAGCTACAAAACCAGTTACCTGAAATCCAAGGGTCTAGCCGGCGCCATGTTCTGGGAGGTCAGCGGCGACCGTAACAAAACACTGCAGAACAAACTTATCGCGGATCTGGCCGGAGGCGTCGTGCCGACCCCTTCGCCAACAGCGACACCGTCCACAACACCAACCCCTTCCCCAACAGCAACACCAACTGCCACCGCAACACCGACAGCAACGGTAACACCTACGGCTACACCAACTGTAACACCTACGCCGACTACTACACCGGGACAATGCGCTGCAGCCTGGAGTGCCACAGCCATTTATACCCAGGGTCAGCGTGCATCCTACAACGGATCGCTCTATGAGGCCAAATGGTGGACCCAAGGTGACCGTCCCGATCTTAGCGGCCCTGATGGTGTATGGAAATTCATCAGCGCATGCGGCGCTCCGACAGCTAGCCCAACAGCCACTGTAGCGCCAACGCCGACAGCAACGGTGGCTCCAACACCTACACCAACGCCGACGCCAACCGCAACAGTAGCTCCGACAGCTACACCAAGCCCAACAGTATCGCCGGGCGGTTCCGCCTGGGCGGCAGGTGTAGCGTACAAAGTCGGTGATGTGGTCAGCTATAGCGGCAAATCCTATACTTGCCTCCAGCCCCACACTTCCATTGTAAGCTGGGAGCCAGCTAATACACCGGCCCTGTGGAAACTGAACTAATCTTAGTACACGATCGAGTTCAAAGGAGGAATGCCCGATGAAAACAAATGCACGTTCAAGGCATCCGTTCCCCGCCCGTTTTCTCGCCGCTATGCTGAGCCTGATTCTGCTTATTCCGCTGTATGCGGGTGCTGGTGCCGGATCACAAAGCGTTGCCCAGGCTGAGGGAGCGAATGCTGCCGCAGTCCCGCCTGCTCCAGATCATCCCCGCAAGATTGTCGCCTATTTCCCGGAATGGGGAGACCAGGCGAACAAAGGCTTTTACACTGTTGATAAAATTCCGTGGAGCAAAATCACTCATATTAATTATGCCTTCGCCCAGGTGAGCGCTCAGAATACAATTGAACTCATGGACCGCACAGCGGCCATTGAGAAGGATTACCCCGGACAATTGACCACTCTTCCGTTTAAAGGTCATTTCAACCAGCTTATCAAATTCAAGCAGCTCTATCCGGATGTCCGCACCCTGATATCGGTTGGTGGCTGGGCAGGCTCCGGTGGATTCTACAACATGGCCAATTCAGAAGCCGGACGGGAAACGTTCGCGAACAGTGTTATCAGCTTCCTGCGCACCTACCAATTCAACGGCGTGGATATCGACTGGGAGTATCCGTCTGGAACGGCACAGTCCGGAAACCCTAATGATTTTGGGGCAGCGGAGCCGCTGCGCGGCGTGAATTATAACAACTACGTTTTGCTTATGAAGACGCTGCGGGAGAAGCTGGATCAAGCTGGCGCACAGGACAACCAAAAGTATGATCTCACTGTCGCTGCCACAGCTTCCTCCTGGATTCTCGGCGGTATGAAGCTGGGAGAGGCTAATCAATATCTGGATTGGGCCAATCTCATGACCTATGATTTTCACGGAGCGTGGAACGGTTATGTCGGACCGCATTCCGCCCTGTACCCGGACTCCCGGGATACGGAGACCACCGCTCTGGGGACGCCCGTCCTGAACACCGATTGGGCCGTCCGCTACTACCTGGGCACTCTGCCCCCGGAGAAAATCGTGATTGGCGTTCCCTATTATTCAAGAGGCTGGAAGAATGTAAGCGGCGGTATCAACAACACCGGCCTCTACGGCACGGCACCGACCACCGGAGGCGGCGCGGACGGCGATTATGGGATTTGGAATGATCCAGCGCCGGAGCAGCCTGCCGGAGCAAATCCGATCTGGCACATCCTCAATCTGCTCAAGGACCCGGCGAACAAGCGCTACTTCGATCCTGTAACTAAAACCCCTTACCTCTTCAATGCAGATAAGAAAATATTCTTGACCTATGAAGACCAGGAATCTCTTGGCTACAAGCTCGATTACATCAAGCAAAAGGGCCTCGGCGGCATGATGTTCTGGGAGCTGACCGGCGACTACTCCCAACAAGCGGACGGCACCTACACGTACGGCACATCACTAACCGATTACGCCTATAATCAGCTCAAAAATGCTACACTGCCCGGCGGACCTCCCAAGCCGCAGCTTCCAGCACCGAAGAACTTCAGCATCAACTTCAGCGGAGCCTATGACCATCCGAACTATACCTACTCTCTGAAAATTACAAACAACACCGGCGCCGATATTCCGGGCGGCTGGAAGCTGGAATTCGATTTGCCTACCACTACCACCCTGACTTCCGCCTGGGGAGCAGGCACTGTGGAGCAAATCGCTACAGCCTGGGACTTCAACCGCTACCGTATTACCGGTACGGCCAGCCAGACTCTCGCGAATGGAACAACCCTGGACATTCCAGGGATGATGAAGCTGAATTTTTCCGGCGGTCCGCAACGGGTCACGCTTAACGGAAGCTCATCCCAGCAGGAGTATGACAAACTGTACGGAGGTGTCACGCCGACACCGACGCCTTCTGCGTCAACAACACCTACACCGTCACCTACGCCGACAGCTAAACCAACTACTGCTCCGACAGCAACACCATCGGCTACAGCAACAGTGACACCTTCAGCCACACCGACAGCTACACCAACATCAACACCAACATCAACACCAACACCGACGCCAGCACCAACCGCAACGCCAACACCTAGCGCTACTCCAACGCCGGGGTCGTGTACGGCTGCAGCCTGGAATGCATCCTCAATCTACACGCAAGGCCAGCGTGCATCCTACAACGGCTCGCTGTATGAAGCGAAATGGTGGACTCAGGGCGACCGTCCTGATCTCAGCGGTCCGGATGGCGTCTGGAAATTCATTAGTGCTTGCGGAACGCCGACAGCTACACCTGCTGCCACTGCAACCCCTTCACCGACAGCTGCACCAACTGCAACGGTGACACCGACACCAGCGACTACGCCGACACCGACGCCTTCACCGGCTGGCACAGCCTGGGCAGTAGGGATTGCCTACAAAGCAGGCGATACCGTCAGCTACAGCGGCAAGACGTATGCCTGTCTCCAGCCCCACACCTCCCTAACAGGCTGGGAGCCTGCTACTACCCCTGCACTTTGGAAGCTGCTCTAGCAGGCTTCAGTCGAGTAGATTGAGTAGCTTGAAATGGCTTAGTGTGGCTTGGAGTAGATTGTGTAGCTTAAAGTGGCTTAGTGTGGCTTGGGTAATTGGCGCATCTGAGTCAAACATCTGTAGCCGGGCATTCCTAAGTCTGGCGAGCAAGAGACGGTTGAACCCGGGGGATAGGCGAGTCACAGTGACCAGAGTCCACATTTGGGAGTCCACACTTCACACTTCGCCTAAGCATTGGTCTAAGCCCGCGTTTGAGCATAAAGTGATTTTGACGATTGGATAGCAGGAAAATATACCGTTAAATGCTTTCGTTTATCTTATTTATCGCAAATAACTGGATTTTCTCCCGTTAAAAACCTCTTTTATCCGTAAAACGCGTAAATCAGAAGAAATTAACGGGAGTTTTTCCAGTTATTTATTAAAAAAGAGAAGACCTTAGCCAAAATAACAGGAACTACTCCCGTTATTCCCGTGCCCTATCGAGCGAAATTGATCTTTTAGCACATGTCTTACCTGAAGAGCTAACCTTTTGTGTATGAATGATTCAAAGGAGGTTCAAAAGAAACTCAAAGGGTGCATTTTCTTGTATTAGACGACAAAACGGACCTTATTAAGACGAGGACGTCATTTTCGAATCAACGTGGCGTTCTAAAATGCGCTTTATTACTGAAGATTTTCATAAAGCAAAATAAGCTTGCAGAACCAAGGTCCAAACCTTGTCCTGCAAGCTTATTTATGTACCCGTAGCTCCCGCTAAAAGGGGAGGCTGAAAATCCTGCTATCGTCTGGCTTACGCTGACACGAAGCGATCAGCCTTTATGGCCGCACGCCGCCTTGCGCCGCGAGCTTCTCGGTCAGCGCCCGAAGTGCTGCGCCCCGGTGGCTAATACCCTGCTTCTCGGTCAGAGTCAGTTCCGCCATCGTCTTCTCATACCCTGGCAGGTAGAACAGCGGATCATAGCCAAAGCCCCCAGCCCCGGAAGGCTCAGAAGTAATCCAGCCGTCCACTGATCCTTCTGCCGTGAGCTCCTGTCCCGTGGACGGATCATAGAGCGACAAGGTGCACACGAACCGGGCTGTGCTCAAGAGCGGTTGGTCAGTGTCCTCCCCCTGCTTCAACCCTTCCAGTTCGCCGAGCAGCTTCAAGTTATTGTCCGAATCTGTGGCGCCTTCACCGGCATAACGGGCAGAATAGACGCCTGGTCTGCCATCAAGCGCATCTACGCATAGTCCTGAATCATCGGCAAGCACAGGCAGCCCGAGGGCATCACCCACTGCCTTCGACTTCTTGAACGCATTCGCAGCAAAAGTCTCGCCATCCTCTACCACATCAGGCAGCTCAGGATAATCATACATGCTCTTGACTGTCAGTCCCAGAGGCTCAAAGGCATGCTGGAATTCTCGCAGTTTCCCTTTGTTCTTCGTAGCTACAATAAGAATATCACCTGCGGAGCTCATACTAGACCTCCTGACCTGGCTGACCCGATTGGATTTTCAGAGCGACCTCGCCCAGAACTTCTTTCTGTGCGGCAATCAGCTCGTAAACCCCCTTCTCGCCAAGTCCTAACAGCTGATCCAGCTCCTGACGTGTGAAGGGTCTGTCTTCACCAGTGCCTTGCAGTTCCACAAATGCACCAGCGCCTGTCATAACGACATTCATATCGACTTTCGCTTTGGAATCCTCTTCATAGTTCAAGTCAAGCAGAGCTTTATCACCCACAACTCCGACACTGATGGCTGCGAGGTAATCTGTGACTGGGAATTGACTCAATTTGCGGTCGTGTGCCAGCTTGTTGATGGCGAACACCATGGCTACAAAAGCACCTGTGATCGAAGCGGTCCGGGTTCCCCCGTCCGCCTGAATTACATCACAGTCCAGGGTGATGCTCCGCTCGCCTAAAGCCTGCAGATTCACAACGGAACGCAGTGCCCGGCCAATCAGCCGCTGGATCTCCATCGTCCGGCCCGTCAGCTTGCCCCGAGCGGCTTCCCGCTGGTTACGAGTCTGGGTAGCCCGTGGGAGCATGGAATACTCTGCGGTTACCCAGCCTTTGCCTTGCCCCTTCAGAAAGGGCGGAACCTTCTCTTCCACTGTCGCTGTACAGATCACCTTGGTATCGCCCATCTCTATAAGTACAGAGCCCTCGGCATATTTATTTACTTGGGTCGTTATCTTCACGTGACGCAATTCGTCAACGTTTCGCCCGTTTGATCTCATCTTTTCTGCCTCCTACATCGAATAGCTAAAAGTTTGTCCTGGCCGTTTCCCCATACGCCTGCCCGCAGTTTGAACCGCTGGCGTAAGCGCACGTTTTTTGCGCAACCTTTATTCTACCAAAGAGCAGGCACAAAAGCATCTTTTTGACCGCCACAATCAGTGATTAGAGCGGCAAGTCGTTCACATATTCCGGGGCCGAAACCGGCTTACCGTAATCCACATGATCCGTTCCAGTCACCGCAGTCTTTCCGTTCATCACAATCTGTACAAGGGAATCCTCTGCATTCTGAGCGACCGTAAGTACGACAGATTCCAGCATTTCCGCCGGTACGTCCTTGGCATCAGCGAACATATCGTCACTCAGCGATACAGTCACCACACCGTTCTGCCCCGCATCCACAGAATCCAGCTTCGTCCCCTCCGTCATCACCATCTGCAGACCGTTATCTGATTCCGGACCTGTAATCAATTCATTCAGCGCTGCCTTGAGCGGCTCTTGCGAAGGGTCTACAAAACGGGTGACCGGAACATAATATTGAGTACCATCAGGCGATTCTGCGGAAAAATAAACCGTAACCGCACTGGAATTCATAACGTTCGTGCTGTGTTTCGGCAGGTTAATGCCCATAGTGCGGGAGAGGGGGCGATCCAGCGGTGTACCCTTGAGCGGCATTTCGGTCAGTTTTTTGCCGTCTACCCATAACTGAACGCCTTTAATATTGTCCTGTCCGGTCAGCGTCCAGGTGACCGCCTCCAGCAGCTTGCGCTCATCCTTGGCTTCATAGGAACCGAAGGAATCATTGAACTCAACTACGGCAAGTCCCGTTGCAGCATCGACGGTAACATCTTTCACAGCTGTTCCGGCAGGCAGTACGCCTTGAAATCCGCTTGGAAGCGAAGCTGCCAGTGGGCCTTGGCTTACCAATGCGGTCAGTGAGTTCTTCAGCATAGCACTCTTATCACCCTTGGGCAGCGCGAGCGAGATCGGCGCCAGAAGGCCGTGTTCATCTTCCAGATATACCGTGGTGCGCGGACCATCGGCTTTGGCCGTCGATGCCTTCTTATCCTTGCTTGCCACGTTACCTGTATCTTCTTCCGTCACTCGCCCCATCACACCAGAATCCAGTGTAGAATCCCCGCTGATCTGAAGCATCTGCGCTTCGACCTCACTTGGCGGCGGATCAACTGCGGCAGATTCCGAACCAAACCAGTTGCAGCCGGAGAGCGTGAGCGGAACGGCCAGCAGGCAGGCTGCGGACAAGCCGCGGATATATTGCTTTCGATTCATAATGAATTGCCCCTTTCAAGGTTGGATAAGCATTTAATACTGCTATGTATACGAGCCCTCTGTCCAAAAAATAACAAGAGCTTATCCTAATTTCGCCTTTCTGGACAAATCTGTCCCATAAAAGTAAAATTCCAAGTACAGCGGAAAGATTATATCGACCTGAACCACCGCTGATAACCAACGACTCATTAACGGGGTGACTGAGCATGGCTGATGCAAAAATGCCTTACAGTCTGAACAGCAAGGCGGTCGCAGACGCAACCTATGCCTGGCTGCACAAACGTGGAGTAACACTGCTGGAAATTGCAGAGCTGGTAATGCTGCTGCAGCAAAAATATTATCCGGGCCTAACGATGGACGAGTGTGTTCACAACGTCGAGATGGTGCTCAGCAAGCGGGAAGTACAGAACGCGGTGCTGACCGGCATCCAGCTGGATATTCTGGCCGAAGAGGGCAAGCTGTTCCCGCCGCTTCAGGATATGATTGAAAATGATGAGGGTTTATACGGGGTGGACGAGATTCTCGCCTTCTCCATCGTCAATGTGTACGGCAGTATCGGCTTCACCAACTACGGTTATGTAGATAAGCTGAAGCCAGGGGTACTGGAGCGCTTGAATGATAAGAGCACAGGACAGGTTCATACCTATCTCGATGATATTGTAGGTGCTGTGGCCGCAGCGGCAAGCAGCCGGATTGCCCACCGCAAGCAGGCCGAGCGGGAAAAAGATTATGGGCTGGCACATACTCCGGAGGACAGCGAACCTGCCGCCAATAAGACGGTACCTCAGGATGGGGAACAGCCAGAATAATTCTTAAGCCTGAAATGATGTAGATTAGCCGCACCAGTGTTCGCGCAAATTCTCTCTTGGATGAACCAAAAAGTCCCCGGACATGCTCTATAGGACTAAAAGAAGCCTCCATTCCCACTCGTAAAGTGGTATGGAGGCTTTATTATGATACAGGAATCGCACAATCACCGGTTCCCCCGTGGAATCATTCAATAAGCGTAATCTTGTACTATGCTTGATAATGATAAAAGCAGCTTATCGCGGGATTGCGTCATCCCGACTTCGCTAGTGCAAACAAAATGGCGTCCTCCGTACCGGACTCCACAATTCGGCCCCGCCGCACCAGCTCGGCGAGGTGGGCCAGCGCTTCGCTCATGGCGAAGCGCATCTGATGCGCCGTTGTCACCCGGCCCCGGAACAAGGCTTCGCAGATTGCGAAGCCGCTGAGCGGGCCGCCTTGCAGCAGCGCCTCGGCGGTGTCCAGCCGTTCCTCGTGGTGACGGAGCAGACTCTGGGTCCGCTCCGTAAAGCCACTGAACGGCTCCCGGTGACCCGGATACGCGAAGCTTACCGGGTAACTCCCAAGCTGCTCTAGTCCCTGCAGGAACGTGAGCAGCGGCCTATCATCGCCGCCAGGATGCAGGCCGATGTTAGGGGAAATCTGCGGCAGCACGGCATCGCCGCAGATCATAGCCCCGCTGCCGGCGTGGTAGAAGGAGACATGCCCCGGGGCATGTCCTCCTGTCACCACCGGCTGCCACACCCGGCCGCCCATCGTAAAGGGCGCCGCGTGATCAAGGGCGGTAATCTCCGGCTGCGGGGTGACCTGCGGCGTGAAGCTCTCCAGGTGAACCCGGATTTCCGCCGTCAGGGCCTCAGGCATGCCATGTCTGGCAAAGAACAGAGGCAATGCCTCATTCATTATGGACTTCTCGCCCCACATTAGTGACGCCTCGGCATGGGCACGCTCCGTCATCCACACCTTGCCGCCGCTGCGTTCCTGCATCCATCCGGCCAAGCCATAATGGTCGGGGTGATGATGCGTAACAACGATATCCCGCACCTGTTCCCATCGCAAGTCCAGCTCCTTCATTACACCCTGCCAAGCCAGCACACTTTCCTCTTTATGCGGACCAGGGTCTATCACCGTGACCGTTCCGTCCGCCCCCGGCAACAGATAGCTGTTCACCCGGCGCAGTGGCGGGTCCATCGGTACCGATATCTGCAGAATCGCGCCATTGTCCCAAGAAGTGATGTCGGCTTTCCGCGGGAAGCCTTCGTCTTCGGAAATTCTTTTGCCCGATACCATCTACGGCCGTACGCCCCGGAAAATCATCCGCTTGGAAGTCTCCGCATCATAGTCAGCTTCGTCATAGCTCCCATGAACAGACTGAATCCGCAGCCCCGCCTGCTCCAGCATCTCACGAAATTTCTCCAGTGAATACAGCTTTACCCGTTCATGATAACGACGGGGCTCCCCGTCTGTCCCTGCCGTCAGAATAATATCTTTTTTCACATAGCCGTCCTCAATCACTCTATGCTCTTCAATATGATTCAAGCCGTCTTCACGTGTAGAATGGGGAACCAGATGATGGATAACATAAGCAGGGTTCAGAAAATCAATAATGAATCTGCCGCCGGGCTTCAGCATACGGTAGATCTCCCGAAGCACCTTTACCTGCTCCCCATCCTCTTCGAAGTAGCCGAACGAAGTGAACAGGTTCACCACCGCATCAAAGCCGCCTTCCAGGGGAAGCTCCCGCATATCCGAGCGAATCCAGGTTACCTGCTCCGCTCCTTCTTGTGACCGTGCCTCACGCAGCAGCGCTTCTGATAGGTCCACACCAGTGACATTGAAACCGGCTTCCGCCAAGGCCAGCGAATGACGGCCCATCCCGCAGCACAGATCCAGTACGTTCGAACCCGCCGGCAGATCCAGCCAATTGATCATCTGCTCCACCTCTCGCCGTGCGCCTCCGAAGTCACGGTGCCTATAGACGATCAGATAATCCTCACCGAAGCTCTTCTCATACCACTCAGCCATTATGTCTCTCCTCTCCAAACTGCTTCCCATTCATGCCTTATGTATATTACCGTTTATTGTAACGCCTTTTCCATTTAAAGCAAAGTCGCAGCCGTGGTAAAAAACAACAGGCCGGGAGCAACTCCCCGCCTGTCTTCAGTATTGAATGCGTCCTGGTCATACATTGTTCTTAAGCTCCGTTCGCGGCGCCGTCTTTCAGACGCTGCAAGTAGACCCTGGCTTCATATGGGCGAAGCTTTAGATGAGCCAAGTCCTCCCCTTTTTCCAGAGGATAGTTGGATATCAGCAGTTGACTCTTCTCCGATACGACCCCGGGTGGTAGCTGACATACAGGCTCCCGGTCAAAAAAGTTCAGGATAACCAGCAACTGCTGATCCTCAAGGGTCCGGGTGTAGACATAGATTTCGTTATCACCCGGTAGCAGCAAATCATATTTACCATAGACGATTACCTTATGCTGCTTTCTTAGCGCAATCAAATGCCTATAGTAGTGATAGATAGAGTCAGGGTCCTTGATTGCGTTCATGGCGTTGATCTCCAGCGCATTGGAGTTCACCTTAAGCCACGGAACACCGGTCGTGAAGCCACCTTCGTGACTGTCATCCCACTGCATGGGTGTGCGGGCGTTATCACGGCTTTTAGCATGAATCGCAGCCATGATCTTCTCTTCAGGTACCCCCGCACGACGTCTCTCTTCATAATAATTCAGTGTCTCTACATCCCGGTAATTATCGATGGATTCAAAGGCGACATTCGTCATCCCGATCTCCTCGCCCTGATAGATATAAGGCGTGCCCTCCAGCATGTGGATGAAGGTCGCCAGCATTTTAGCCGACGGGACACGATAATAGAGATCATTCCCGAACCGTGACACTGAGCGCGGCTGATCATGATTGCAGAGATAATTCGCATTCCAGCCCTGGTCATGCAGAACCGTCTGCCAGTTCGTGATAATTCGCTTGAGATCCAGCAGGCTCCACGGCACGACATCCCATTTTCCACTGCCCGGGGAAGCCGCATCGATGAACATATGCTCGAACTGGAAAGTCATATTCAGCTCCCGCCGTCCGTCCCCTACATAATCCAGCGCCTGCTCCGGCCCCAGGCCAGAGGTCTCTCCCACCGTCATGATGTCGTAGTAATACAGCACCTGGTCATGCAGGTTCTGCAGCAGGGTGTGCACATTTTCCAGGTTGGAGAACATCTCATATGCCCTTACGGTCGGCGTCCCTGCAGGATTCAGGGCATCCGGGTAACCGTGGGTCTTAGCAATATGCGCAATCGCATCGAAACGGAAGCCATCAACCCCCTTCTTCAGCCACCACTGCACCATTTCATGCAGCTTGTCGATCACCACTGGATTCTCCCAGTTCAAGTCCGGCTGGTACTTGGAGTACAGATGAAGATAATATTCATCCGTCTGGGGATCAAGCTCCCATACCGAACCGCTGAAGTAGGACTCCCAATTGTTCGGCGGACCGCCATTCTTCCCTTTTCTCCATATATAATAGTCCCGCTTGGGATTATCCTTCGAGGCTCTGGATTCTATGAACCAAGGATGCTCATGGGAAGTATGATTCAGCACAAGATCCATCATCAGCTTCATGCCTCGGGCATGGATTTCACGCAGCATCGTGTCAAAATCATCCATCGTACCGAATTCCTTCATAATGTCGCAATAATCACTGATATCATAACCATTATCATGGTTCGGCGATTTATAAATCGGACAGATCCAGATCATATCCACACCCAGCTCCTGCAGATAATCCAGCTTCGAGATAACGCCGCGTAAATCCCCAATGCCATCGCCATTGCTGTCCTTGAAGCTGATCGGATAAATCTGGTATACCACACTTTCTTTCCACCATTTGGGGTTCATGATGAGATCCTCCTTCTGTGCAGCGTCCGTATGAGTGCAGCAAGCAGGAACAAAGGCCGGGCTGTGCGGACACGTAAATATATTTTAACCACTGCGGCAGAAGGAGATAACATCTTGCTATAATTCTTCCGAAGCTTCCCGTGTAATTAAGCTGGCAGCAGGCCGATGCCGAGGACCGTGTAATCAAGCAGCACGCAGGCCGATGCCGAGGACCGTGTAATCAAGCAGCATGCAGGCCGATGCCGAGGACCAACGTGAGCCAAGCGGATAGCTGCGGAGTTGCCCATACTTCGTTTAAGTGCCACAACAGAGCAGGAGCGATACCTATGTAGTGTGAACTTACAAACCCAGCGTCATGATGGGTGAATCCTTGATATACAAGCTGGGGGAGGATGAGGGGGACTGAATGTGGGAACAGGTTGCGAGGGGCGGGGGGTAGTACATCCGTAGCCGATTGTCATTTTGAAAATGACCCCAACGTCTAGATAACAGCCTTCTTGTAGCCTTAAGTACAAAATGACCCTTGGATCTCAAGGGTTTCAATCACTGGGTGACAAATGCGAAAAGCCCACCTTAATCTACAGGGCATGGGAATAACGGGAATAGCTCCTGTTATTTTAATTAAATCTCCTTATTTCTAAAAATAACTGGAAAAACTCCCGCTAATCCCCTCATATTTAGGCCATTACGAATAAGTAGAGGTATTTAACGGGAGAAATTCCAGTTATTAATGGAAAATGAAGCAAAAACGAACGAATAACGGTATATTTTCCCGCTATCCAAACCCCTCTTAACCTCGAATGAGGGAGGGCACGGGTAGTGAATATTACGGTGATTGCAGAGGCGAGCGGTTGTTATAAATTGAACAGGTTAAAGGATCTCTAGTCACTGAACTCATAAATGATCGGCTACGGAAGGTTACTCCAGATAGCCCAGAACCGAGGGTTCATTTTGTTCTTAGGCTACAGGAAGAGCAATATTTAGAGGCCAGAGTCATTTTCGAAATAACGTAGTTTTTTTGATAACTTCCTAATAATAGACTCCTTTCTCCTGTTCTGCTCTGAAATGTATTGTCCCCTTACGATCTAGCACATCCCCCCGATCCTATTTTCGGCGAAAACACCGCTCCTCAGACTATTTCTCCAGACCTTTCTGATACTGTGAAGGCGTCAGCCCCGTCCACTTCTTGAATGTGGCGCTGAAATGGCGTTCCTCTCCGTATCCGACCAGCTTCGCCACTGCATACATCTTCAGGTTCTGACGGAGCAGCTTTTTCGCTTCCTCCACCCGGTATTGGTGCAAATAATCCAGAAAATTCACTCCCAGCTCCTGCCTGAACAACGAGCTTAAATAAGTGTTGGACACGTAAGCTTCCTTGGCTACATACTCCAGCGTCAGGTTCGTGTTGTATTTCTGCCTGATAATCTCCAGCGCCGTTACCACGGTGCGGTGCAGCGGACGATGGTTGGAAAACGCCTCGACGACACTTTGCATCACCATGTTCAGGATCGCCGACAGCTCTTCCAGCGTCTCCACCTGCGGGGCCTGTTCCATCCAGTTCACCAGATGCTGCTTCCATTCAAATCCGGCTACCTGCTTCTCTTGGGTCAGCCGCTTCAGACGTACCACCAGCGCCGTCGCCCGGATATTGACTTCCTGCTTAAGACTGCCCGGATTGCTACGAAAGCGCTCCAGCCATCGCTCCAGCAAGTCCAGAGCGACTTCATAGCTGCCCGCCGTTACGGCAGACAACATCTCATCCTCCAGAGCGTTAAGCCCTTCATCATCCAAAATACTGACCAATTCGGCAGAAGGACCGGATTGTCCCGCGGTTCCTTCGGAGTAAAAATAGACCCCGCCCTTGCCGTTCAGAAAACGCAATTCCATCGCCTGGTTCGCTTCCATGTAGGACAGATGCGCTTCTGAAAGATGTGTGCGACAGGAGCCGACAGCAATACTGATCGACAGCTTGAGATATTTCTCCAGATTGTCCTGCAGCTTTCCAATGTCATCCTTCAGATTCGCAGGCGCCCGATAAACCTTCCGCTGATCACCTGCCGCAAGGCCACTACCGATCCACAGCAGGTGATTGCCGTCATGAAAGGTCTCGATACGGCCTTTATAGATTGGCCCCAGCGTCTCTCTGATAATATTGAGCGCTGCATATCGCAGCAAGACAAAATCCTGCCCTTTACTTCTCGCGGAAAGCGGCTCGATGTCAAAACTGATGAGACCGATCTGAGGTCCTTCGGGCGCAATTGCCATGGACAGTTCTTCAATCAATTCCTCGCGGCGTTCCAGCGGAACAGGGGGATGATGAATCCACTGTGACAGCACCTGGCTTTTGACCAATGGAGCATTCTTATGCCAGGAACGCTCCTTCTCGAACAGCACATTCTCCTGACTACGTTGGGCTTCGATAGCATTCTTGGCTTTCAGCACTGTCTTCAGAATCTCTTCGGGGCGGCAGGGCTTCAGCACATAATCCACAACGCCCAGAGAGATTGCTTGCTTGGCATAGGAGAATTCATTGTAGCCGGATAGAATAATCGAGCGAAAGCCGTAGCCCTTACGCTGAGCAGCTTCAATCAATTCCAGCCCGTTCATCTGCGGCATCCGAATATCCGTCAGCAGGAGATCCGGTGGATGATTCTCCATTAGCGCCAGGGCCTCGGTGCCGTTACCCGCTTCGCCAACCACTTCAATTTGATGTGACCTCCAGTCAATCATGTTTACAATACCTTCACGAATGGTATCTTCATCTTCGGCAATCAGCAGCCTCAGCTTCATCATCATGGCCCCTCCACAGCGATCTGAATAATAATGCGGGTTCCCATTCCTTCAATGCTCTCAATTTCCAACTGGGTTCCTGTAAAGAATAGCTCCAGCCGTTCTTGTACATTGGCAAGGGCAAACCCGGTACGGCTCCCGTTCTCAGGCTCCACTAGCGGCTTGCGCAGCTCCAGACGCTGGCGCAGTTCCTTCAGTCCTTCCGGCGTAATGCCTACTCCGTTGTCCTGCACCTCCAACACAATCATCCGCTCGTTGCGGTACGCGCGGATAGCAATGAGCCCACTGCCAGACAACGGCTCAATGCCATGAATGACAGCGTTCTCGGCCAGCGGCTGCAGCAGCAGCTTAGGCACGATGAAATCTTTCAGGCTGTCGTCCAGGAAGATCTCGAATTGGAAGCGGTCACGAAAACGGTTCTTCTGCAGAAACAAATAATTGGTGACAAGCTCCATCTCCTGCTCCAGCGTAAACGTATCCCGGCCGTCATTCAGGCTAAGCCGGAAGACTTGGGAGAGAGAGTAGACCATGTCAGCAATCTCCTTGTCGCCCTTCTTCTCGGCCTCCCAACAAATTGTATTCAAAGTGTTGTAGAGAAAATGCGGGCGAATCTGTGCTTGAAGCGTTTTCAATTCTGCTTCGCGCTGCTTGAGCGTGGAGGCATAAACATCGTTGATCAATGATTTGATGCGCTGTACCATGAGATTATAGCCATGGCCCAGCAGTCCAATCTCGTCGTTACCTTCGAAAAATACGCGCTGCGAGAAATCCCCGGTCTGCAATCTCCGCATCGAGCGTGACAGCTTCTTAAGGGGCTTTGTAATGGCCGCTGCCGCAAACCAGGTCACCATCAAACTCATGATCAGGCACAGGCAGGCAATGGTGAACGTCACCTGGGAGATCTGTCCCAGTTCCTTCACAAGCTGCCGCTTGGAGTGAACAACGACAACATACCAGCCGGTCAGCTCGGACTGAAGATGCGACACAATCCATTGGTCATGACCGACAGCTTGATCCAGCCTTTCCTTCACCGTCAAAGCAGGATTGCTGTCCGCTAAATACGGAAGTTCAATATCCTGCTTACCGATCCAGCTCCGGTTCGAGGCCGTAATGACCATACCCTGCCGGTCGATGACGAACATATCCACATCATCCTTGGAATTATCGAGATATTGGCTGCCAATCCTCCCTGCATCCACCCCGATCACGGCTAAGCCTGCCGGTTGCAGGGTATATACATTCTTGATGATTCGAGATAGGACAATCTTATGATAATGATCCCCGACGAAGATCCCGTCGGAAGGTCTAGTCAAACCAAAGGTCGGACTACCCGCTGCGGCAACCGCCTCAGCATAATATGAGGTATGTACGAAATCAGAGAACTTCATAGCGGTCGTCAATCCAGCCTGATTCGTTGCAAAGGGCTCCGCCGCCTGGTTCTGGTCCTGTAGCGTGTACAAGATCAAAGACTGAATGGAATTGCTGGCAATCATCAGGTTCGTTACTGTCTTGAAGACAGAATTGCGGTCATGCTGCGCCTCCGTTGACGCATTCAGAAGCCGCTGCACGCCTTCATCCAGAAACATTGTGTTGGAAAAGGAAACCATACCTTTCACCATCTCGTCGATCTGCTCTGTCGTCTTCTTGGTCAAATGGTCCTGGGATTGCCTCATCTTCTCCACGACCTGCTGGGAGGATATTCTGTAGGAATTCCAGCCCATCGCGAATATCGTTACGAGGAGCAAGGGCACAAACCACAGAAGCAGCTTGAACTGGAGCGGAAGATGGCGGTAACGGCTCACAAGGCGGAATTTATGGACCATGGGAACCACCTTCTTTTATAAATAGGAGTTTATTGGTAAAACAATTATAGCGTAAAACCGAAATGGCCGGTCACGCTTTTTACAAGAACTGAAAAATGAGTACATATTTCTTAATTTTGGACCATGTTTAAGCGGGCTAGAACCTTTTAAGATGAGAATGCAACGAAAATATGACATCTCCAAAAAAAGGTGGGTTTATGATGAACGGAAAAGGAATAAAGCTTGTGCTGGCAAGTCTGATGGTGTCAGTCGGACTGGCAGGCTGCGGCGGCGGCAATAATGCACCAGCTGCGAATGCGCCTACAGATGCACCGAAGTCCACGGATACTGCTGCCACTAACTCAGGCGGAAATGCTCCCGAAGAGAAAGTTACACTAAAGTTCTTCACCGCACTCGCGGATCGCGCCAACGGCTCCGGCAAAGTGGAACAGGATATTATCGATGCATACATGAAAGAGCATCCCAACGTAAAAATAGAAGTGGAAGCGCTTCAAGATGAGCCCTACAAATCCAAAATCAAAGTCTATGCTTCCAGTAACCAGCTGCCGGACATCATCCAGGCCTGGGGTCAACCGTCTTTCCTGAGCCCGCTGCTGGATAACGATCTGCTGCTTGAACTGAACAAGTCTGACTTTGAAGGCGATCAGTTTGTAGCCGGTTCCATGGACGGATTCAGCAAAGACGACAAGCTGTACGGTTTGCCACGTGGAGCCGACTATATGGTCATGTACTATAACAAAAAAATCTTCGCCGACAATGGCATTGAAGTACCTAAGACTACTGCCGAGCTGATGGATGTTGTTAAAAAGCTTCGCGACAAGAAGATCAACCCGATTGCTATGAACGGTATGGATGCCTGGACTCTGCCAATCTGGTATGAATTTGCCGCTCAGCGTGTGAACGGTGATTTCAACAAAATGGATGAAGCGGTTGCCCGCAAAATCTCCTTCACTGACGCTGATCTCGTTACTGCTGCCAAAGACATGAAGGCATTCGCGGATGCCAAAGCCTTCGCTGACGGCTGGCTAACAGCTGACTACGGCGCAGCGCGCAACCTGTTCGGTCAAGGTCAGGCTGCGATGTTCTTTATGGGTGCCTGGGAATCCGGTCTAGCTACTGACGAGAACTTCTCGGAAGACTTCCGCAACAATGTCGGCGCATTCGCCTTCCCTGCTTCTGACAAAGGCAAGACTACAGATGTCGCTGCATGGTACGGCGGCGGTTATGCTGTCAGCAAGAACTCCAAGCATCCAGAGGCTGCAGTAGATTTCCTGAAATACTTCTTCACTCCAGAGAACTGGTCCAAATTGCTCTGGCAAGCCGGCGCGGGTACACCTGCGCAGCAGTTTGACCAATTCCTGACTGGCTCTGAAACCAATCTCCAAAAAGAACTTATCGACGTCTTCAGCACTATGACATCTTCCAGCGGCACGCCGCTGCAGGATATCGGTGACGATGAGTTCAAGCAGAAGGTTATGGAGGCTCACCAAAGCTTGCTGTCCGATAAAATGTCTGCCGAAGATTTCGCCAAAGCGCTGGATGCCGCTTCGGATAAATTCGCCGGCAAGTAAGTCATAGGCTTGCACATCCCCTTATCCTTAAAACCCCCGGCTTATTCCAGAGCCGGGGGTTTTCTTTTTAAAAAATACATACAACGATCTGAAATTTACGGCATGTTCCGCCGGGTGGCTTCCCGGTACGATGGAAGTAGATAGATTACCCTTTTAAAAGGACGGAGATTCCATGCACAGAGTATTAAGCGACAAAAAAGCAATTGCCCTGCTGATCGCGCCCGGTCTGTTCCTGTTTGCCTTTATGATCTGCATTCCTATCTTTATGAGCGCCTATTACGGCTCGACAGACTGGGGCGGAATCGGCAAATACAACTTTATCGGCTTGGACAATTACCGTGAGATCCTGTTTCACGACAAAGTATTCTGGACCTCGCTGGGCAACGCACTGCTGCTGACGGCAGCGACTGTATTCCTGCAGCATCCCTTCGCCATTCTACTGGCGATCTTCCTGACACATTCAGGTAAATACGAGAAGGTATTCCGGACCATCTTCTTCATTCCTGCAGTTATCTCCATTGTTGTAACTGCCAAGCTTTGGAGCAGCATTTTCCATCCCAATTACGGTCTGCTCAACAAGCTGCTGGACGGCATTGGCCTGGAGGCCCTGAAGCATGACTGGCTCGGTGATCCCAATACGGCCATCTGGTGTATTATCATCGTCGTTATGTGGCAAGGTTTCGGGTATGCGCTACTTCTCTATTACTCAGGCTTGCAAGGTATTCCAAGTGATCTGAGCGAAGCCGCCAAGATCGACGGAGCGAATAACTTCACGCTCTACACGCGCATCATCATTCCATTGCTCTCCCCTATGATGCGGGTAGCCATCATCATCGCCGTAACGACTTGTCTCAAGCAGATGGAGACTGTATTCCTGATGACGAATGGCGGTCCGGCGAACAGCACACAGTTCCTTGGCAACTACTTGTACAAAACCGCCTTCTCCTCGTCGCTGTACGGTTACGGGAATGCGATTTCGATCTTGTTCATCATCTTCTGTCTGGTGCTGACGGTTGTGCTGAACAAGGTACTCAAAAAAGATATCGGTGAATTCTAGGGCCGGAATACCGCCGGCATTTCCATAACGCTAAGAAAAGACTTTAACCGGAGGAACCCATATGACCAATTCCTTATCGCCGGCAGCTCCGCTGCCAAGCACGAAGCCGCATAAAGAGGAACGCCGCAAGGTATCCGGCGGTAAAATCCTGATGATGGCTTTCCTAATCCTGATTGCCTTGTTTCAGCTCTTTCCGCTGATCTGGCTGGTAGACTACTCCCTGCTAAAGAGCGGTGAATTCTTCGGAAGCTCATTCCTGAAATGGCCTTCCCCGCCACAATGGCAGAATTACGTTAATGCCTTTACCTACGGGAGGGTCCCGCGCTATTTTGCCAACAGCCTTATCATTACAGTCATTACGGTGATACTGTCTGCCCTGGTCTCCCTGATGATGGGCTATGCGTTCACCCGCATGAAATGGAAGCTGAGCGGAGTTGTCCTCTCCCTGATCATGATGGGGATGATTATTCCAATTCACGCCACCCTGTTGCCGAACTTCATTCTGTTCAACAAGCTGGGCATGCTCAACAATATGTACACCCTGATTCTGCCATACTCAGCTATTGTGATCCCGATGAGTGTGCTGATTATGACCGGGTTCCTGGAGACCATTCCACGTGCAATTGAAGAGTCTGCAGTGATCGACGGGGCCAGCATTTACGGCGTCATTTTCAAAATCATTTTTCCGATTACAAAGCCTGCACTGGCTACGGTCTGCGTACTCAATTTCATCAGTACCTGGAATGAATTCATTATGGCGAATACCTTCCTCACCTCGGAGGATTTGAAAACCATACCTTTCTCCATCATGAAATTCGCTGGTGAATACTCATCCAACTACGGCGCACAGTTCGCGGTTATGACGATTATCGCCATCCCGACGATCCTGATCTACTTGCTCTTCACCGAGCAAATGACCAAAGGAATCACAGCCGGAGCGGTAAAAGGCTAAGCTTCTAGGCATAAGAAAAGCATGGGAACTCTCGCAGAATGAGAGTCTCCATGCTTTTGTTTTTTCCGTATCTATTCCTTGTCCGTATCCGTTCCTTACACGTATCCTTATTCATCACCCGTTACTTTCGGAAAAGAAAAACGCTCCCCACCTGTGAGGGTGTAATCAAAAGTCTGTGGCTCACCAACCTGCTTGTTATTGCTGTCGTAAACGGTTAGCTGACCGCCCTTGATTAGCAGCTTACCAGCAGGCGTCTCACCATTATAGGCGTATACAACCGCTCCACTGGTGCTCTCGTCAAAGTACAGCGTTGGATCATAGAGCAGGAGCAGATTGCCCACAAGGCCAACAGGAATGATCTGCGGGTCCACATTCGGGTTCGGCTTCCGGTCTGGCAGGAAATCCTGAATGTCCTTATAAATAGCACTTTGCGTAACAAAGGTCTCCTTCTTCAGATCAAAATATCCGAAATCTCTGCTTCTCCATACGTACAGATGATCGCCATCCAAGATCGAATTACCAGGACTCACAATCATATCGCCAAAAGGGAGGCCTGTAGCAGGAAATTCCTTTACCGCGAATGCGGACGAATTCTTGCTGTAATCAACAACGACGATCCAGCCCTCGCCCGGCTTAAAGACTTTGGGCGCTGCCGTGAAGACAAGTCTGAAGCCACTATTATCCTTTGTAGCGGCTGCGTTAGCCAGATAAAAGCGTCTGTCCGTAAACCCCTGAAAATCGTTCAGTGTAAGCTTATAACTGCCTTCTTGGTCCTGTATCGTGTACACAGGGTTCTCTTCATCTTCAGGGCCCGTCACCTCGAACCCTTTAAAGACATCCTTCTGCTCCTCTGGCTTCTGCTTCACATCGGTTAACTGAAGCGTATAACGATGATCAGATCCGCTCACAGGCACGGCAATTTGCCGATCCAGAATCAATGTGGTTCCGCTCCAATACAGCGGTGAAGCATGGTCACCCTTATAGGAATAAAGATCATCTCCGTAGGCTAGCTCTGATCGGGAGAGATCCCAGGTTCCAAGCTTCGCCGTTCCGCTGTCTCCATCCACCGCACGGTAGACGAGAAACGGAATTTCTGCCTGAACCGGCGGGTGTTCCTCATTGTTGTTATCTTTGACCCCTTCGGGTGCCGGTGCTATACTGCTACATGCTGCCAAGATGAGCAGTAACGCAGCGGTCAGGAACATAAACCTTGGCTTTCTCATCATGGATCACGCTCTCTTTCACGTAAATTCGATGCCCTATCAATTATATAGACCTCATATGCACATCCTAACCCTACAACATGCAAAAGTAAAATTATCGTGCCCCGCGATCACTCACACAACCATTGACATAGGGATTCAACTAATATATGATCTACCTAGAATCATTACTGAAACTTCAAAATTTCATATATCCCGTAAAGGGGAGTAGCTGTTAAGTAAAGTCGTCAGTACGAGAACGTGAGGATGTTCTCCGGCTTTATTGGCAATATACATTGTTAGCGAGACCTTTACCAATCAGGTTAGACCTTTATTCCAAAGGCTAATCTGTTTGGTAAAGGTCTTTTTTATATATTAAAATTACCATTTTATGGTATAACAAGTGTCTCTTTACGGGATACTTACAGTCAAAGAGGAGGAAACAACAATGGATTGGGGATTATTATTAGAGTATGGATGGGTACTGCTTGTCCTCGTAGCACTGGAGGGGCTACTGGCGGCAGATAATGCGCTGGTTCTGGCTATTATGGTCAAGCACCTGCCGGATGCAGAGAGGAAGAAAGCACTGTTCTACGGATTGGCCGGGGCATTTATATTCCGTTTCGGTTCACTATTTGTCATCTCTTATCTGGTAGATATATGGCAGGTACAAGCTATTGGTGCAATTTATCTGTTATTTATTGCGGGTAACCACATTTTCCGAAAACTATTGGTCAAGAAGCCCTCTACCGAAGAAACTAATGAGGGCGAGACCCCTGAGGCTAAAAAGAAATCGAGTTTCTGGTTTACCGTACTTAAAGTCGAGATCGCTGATATCGCTTTTGCCGTCGATTCCATCCTGGCAGCAGTAGCTTTGGCTGTAGCGCTCCCTGCAAGTGGCTTGCCTAAAATTGGAGGCCTCGACGGTGGACAATTCCTGGTCATCTTCGCTGGCGGATTCATTGGACTGGTCATTATGCGTTTTGCAGCTACCTTCTTCGTCAAGCTGCTCCATTCCCGCCCTGGACTTGAGATTGCAGCCTTCTTCATCGTCGGCTGGGTCGGCGTCAAGCTAGCGATCATCACCATGGCGCATCCTTCACTCGGCGTGCTGTCTGAGGACTTCGCTCACAGCACCTGGTGGAAATTAACCTTCTACGTAGTATTAGTGCTTATTGCTGTAATCGGATGGTTCATGAGCAGTAAGAAAGAGGAAGAGCAGCCTCATGACAACCCGCTCAAGGAAGCGAATAAACAGCCTAGCAAGTAATAGCGAACTGTAATAAAACAAACAGCCTGCCCCGCCATATGGCGGAGAGCAGGCTGTTCTTTTGGTACAAGCTTATAATTGGACTAGTATCTGTTGTTGCTGCCAATAATCTGATCCGTTTTACCTTGCAGTTCTACCAGCTTCATTATAATAGTGGCAACTTGTGCCTTTGTTACATTCTGCCCTGGGTTGAACTTGCCACCTTCATCCTTCAGAAGCCCCAGCTTCACTGTGAGAGCTACCGCACCCTTATTAACGATAGCGGATGCATCACTGAACTGTTCTACCACAGCATCCTTATCGAGATAGGCCGAGATTTTGCTGTATTTCACAAAAGAGGTTAGCAGAACAGCCAACTGTTCACGAGTCAGTTTCTTATCAGCTTGGAACGCTGTATCCTTGCTGATCCAGCCGCTTTGCACGGCAAAACTTACAGCATCATAATACGGGCTATCCACACTGGTACCAGCTGTTGCTTTACGCTCACTACCATTATTATAATATTCGGCGTAGTAAGGCTGAGTAGCTTTCGCCAAATAGGTAATCAAATCCCCGGCAGTAACTTCCTGATCAGGATTTAATTTGCCGCTCCCATCCACCTCGAATACTCCGTATTTCAGAAGTTCGGTAAGCTGCTGTTCAGCAGCATGACCCTTAATATCACTGGCATCAGCACCCTTCTGCACAGGATTGGTGTAGATGGTCGTCCACTGACCAGTGACAGCGTTCAAAGTTTCGTACGAGTTCTTCTCTTCGGTCGGCACCAATGCGTACA
Source organism: Paenibacillus sp. NPDC056722 (assembly GCF_042790635.1). NCBI lineage: Bacteria > Bacillati > Bacillota > Bacilli > Caryophanales > Paenibacillaceae > Paenibacillus > Paenibacillus sp. NPDC056722. The sequence goes on from NZ_JBHTYV010000015.1 coordinate 54,773, forward strand.
CCAGGGTCACCTTTGGTTCCGCATAAGTATTATTGAAAGTATAGCCTCCAGTTTGTTTATACTGAAGCTCCACCTTATATTGCTTTGCGTACTTTTCCAACGCATCCTGCTTGGTAATCTTGGCTACCGGCTCCTGGGTAATCTTGTCGGTGTTCAAACGATTACCGTAGTAGGCCACCAATCTTCCGTACACATCCAGATTCAAACTGATGGTGCTTCCGCTTACAGGAATTCCATTGTGCTGGAGAATGTACTGGTATCTGTAGCCTGCGCCATCCGGAAGCGTACTCCATTCAGTGCCATATTCAATCTGCTTCAATGTACTGCTGGCTTGCGGGTAAAGTGCATTGATTAGCGCAGTAGCTTTCTGCGCGGCTTCTGCGGCTGTCAGCTTCTTAGCACCTGCTGGCGCAGCCGGAGTCTTCGTTTTTCCATCTTCAGCAAAGTTGTACTGCTCTGACTGGAAGTTTATGATTTCTCCGCTAGACGCATCGATCTCAGCAGAGGATTGGGACGGAAATCCCGGTCCAAAGCTCCGCTGTCCTTCATCCCAGGAGAGTCTCCATACCTTGCGGTCTGGACTCTGGTAGCTATCCCCGAGCGTTTTGCTTGTCAGCTTGCGCCCAGTAGGAATATACCCCACCTTCTCTACCAGCTTGGCCGCCTGCTCGGCAGTAAGTTCAGCACTACCCTGCGACTTGAAGACTTCCTTAGCCTGCGGTACAGCAGTGTAGGTTACTGGACTGGAAGGCACCGGAACACCTTCATCTGTCAATTTCTTGCCGGTTGCTGCGTCAACAGCATAGAGCGCCTGCTCCACTGGAGACCAGCTCAGAATCCAGCTGTCCGGTACTCCATTTTTATAAATCGGATTATAATACAATGCCACATCAAAACTGTCCCGAATGCTCTTCTCCGCCTGGGCCAGGGTTACTTTTGGCACTGCGGAAGGGTAGACGAGATTCTCTGAAGATTTATGAAAGGAGACCACTTCACCATTGCCATCCACTGTAATATTCAGATTATCACCTGTAGAAGGAAGTCCATTCTTCAAGAGATTGAAAGTAAAATTGTAGCGAACCGGTCCAAATAGTGCATTGCCATAATTATAGTTAGGGTTGTCCTGCAATTTCAAATCACTGCTCTTAATGCTGGCGGCAGCTTTGGAAATAAACGCCCGTGCTTTTTCTAGCGCCTGGGCCTCTGTTACCTTGGGCGGGTAGTAACTTTCATTAATTTGATTAGGGAAATAGAGATAGGTATTGATCAGATCACCATTCAAGGCGTCTACTTCACTACTGAATCCGTATCCTGAATTTCCAATTTGATATTGCCACTGAATATTCCAGACCATTTGATTCGAGGGAACTGGATATCTATTGGTTGACCCCAACTCCGTGGAATTAACTTTAGCCTCTTTAAGTATAGGAAATAATTCCTTTAATTTGGCAATGGCAGCTTCCTTCGAGAATTTCACCTTGGAAGGGTCAGCGGCCACGACCTCAGTAGTTGCAGCAGAATCGCTAACTGCGCTTGCCGAGACATTGACGGTTGATGAGTTGACAGTAACGGAGCTCGCCGCTCCGGCGAGGCCAGCGGGCAATAACAGAGAGAGTGCGACGGTTGCCACTAGTGCTGTTCTAGTCTTCTGCTGGATAAAAGTAGTGTTGTTGCTTTTCAAAAGTGTTCATCCTCCTCTACACATGATCTAGCAATTATACCATCCGCTTCATTAATTTCCCATTATTTATTTACGACAGGAAATTCTTAAACTCTCCCATAGCTCATTGCTGACGACAAAAAGGGACAACTCAGGCCACAAACGTAGCAGATGTTGTCCCCGATTTTTTAAAAACCTACTCAAGCAATCCTTTATATGGACCAATAATCGCCTCATAGTGACTGCCGTATTTCGCTGTCAGCTCCTCGGCGAAGTCCTGCCCGATTCTTTCCATCACTACATCATGATAAAAGCCGTTCTGCAGCAATTCGATCACCGAGGGGTGATCACTTTCCAGAGCCGTCAGCCGCAGTGTTTTACCAAAACTGCCAATCAAGGCAGAACGGTTATCGCAGAGGATCGAGAAACGCCGGCTCTCCGCCCCGTTCCATGCCTCCTGCCGTTCGTGGACGATAACCTTCTTGAGTGGTGTGTGGCTTTCGCCAATCGTAATCAGCACCACTTCCACGCCCCGATTCTCCGCCTCCAGCAGTGCTTCTTCGACCCAATGAATATCTTCTGACCACAAATCAACCACGATGCTCTTGTCTGCATTCGCTATCAATCGCCGGATAGCCGTCTCCAGCGCCCGCTCACCCTGCCAGTTATAAAAAGAGGTGGATGTCCGTACCGGATTCTGCATCTGCTCCAGCAGATTCGCTGCCGTCTGCTCAAAGTCTGCCTTGAGGAGTCTGATCAGCTGTCCAATCGGAACAGCATCGTACAGGACAGGCTCGGCCTCGATAGCCCTGCACACGCCTTTGTCCGTCAGCGATCGGAGCGCCGCGTACACATTTGTACGGGACACCGACACTCTTTTGGCCACTTCATAGCCGGACAGATTGCCCTCTTCATGCAGCGTCAGATAACATCTTGCTTCCAGATCCGATAATCCTATTTTGCGCAGTTCCTCAATCAATGGTTGGTTCCCCTTTCATGTTCCGATAACCTTCTCCAATAGGAGTATAAACAAATACCACTACGAATACAATAAACAGCCTTATGGACTGCAAATTACGAGCTTTATTAAGGAGATAGAGATGCGAATGAAGTTGAAGGGTTTGAACTTGGGCAGATGATCTGGTAGACTTTCCAGAACCGTATTCATCATACAAGCGCACTAACTACCTAGGAGATGATTCGCATACACGACTTTAACTTCACAACGCTGGTTCAAGGGCTGGAGGAATTAGAAATCCGCAGCACTCTGATTCTCCACAAAGATTCCCCTGTACTGGAGCATTACCGGGAACCAGAGGTTGCTGCACAACTTAATAGAATAAATTCCTGCACCAAAAGCATTCTCTCTGCTTTGGTCAGCATTGCCATAGACCGGGGAATTCTGCCACACCAGGATACCCCTATTACAAGGTTCTATCCTTCTCTACTGCTGGACCCCGATCCCCGCAAGCACGAGATCACCTTGGCCCATCTGCTAACGATGACAGCAGGTTTTGGCTGGACAGAATTTGGCGGACGGAATTCCTTTCCGACCATGACGAAGACGGACGACTGGGTCCAGTATGTGTTGTCCTTGCCACTGGAGGATGAGCCTGGGACACGCATGGAGTATAACTCCGGCGGATCCCAGCTCCTGTCGGCCATCCTGCGGCAGGCCGCAGGACAGACGGTGGCGGAGTTCGCCGAGCAGCACCTGTTCGGTCCGCTCGGCATCGAGGAGTACCGCTGGGATACCGACCCGCAGGGTAATCATACCGGCGGTTTCGGGTTGTATATGCAGCCGAAGGACATGGCTAAATTCGGCCAATTGTTTTTGCAAGAGGGACGGTGGGAAGGACAGCAACTCATTTCCCCATCCACCGTACATTTATCCACGCAGCCACTGTATGAGGCAACACTGCCCCGCAAGGGATTTTACGGCTGGCATTGGTGGGTCTCAAGCTTCCCTAACGCTGAGGAAGACCTCGGCGAGACAAGCTACTACTATGCACTTGGCTACGGCGGCCAATATATCGTGGTTGTCCCCAGCTTCGAGTTAGTCGTAGTTGTTACTAACGATAAATACGGCAGAAAACGGAAGCCTGTAGATGTCTTCCGGCAGTTGGTGGTACCACTTCTGAATGGTGAACAGCTCTAAAATACTGGGATAGAACGGACCCTCAAAGAAAGATCATCTCATCTACAGAGAATCGATCTTTGTTTCTCAGACATAGAGCGAAAGAAGTTGAGAAATCAGGTAACTTGATTGAGCAATAAAACAGGTTTAAACAGTCTGTGGGCACTACGATGGAATGTTTGGACTTCCGCTCGCTGTGCCGCTGTTAGAGGCCTTCTATTAAAAGCACGACAGAAAAATCCCCAAAATGCAAATAAGGGCATTTTTGTACCCTAAATATCCTGCAGCTAAAGGGTAGTGGAAATTAAGGACAATATTGTACCTTAATTTTTCCACAATAGCCCTTTCAGCGCACTTTTTCAGGAATTAAGGTACAATAATGCTCTTATTTTACTTATTATCCTTAAAAAAGGTGAAATAGAGTACAAAAATGCTCTTAATTAGAGATCGCCTACCATTTGTCATCCTTGGCCTATATCCTCACTATCCTCTAGATCCCCTAATTCCGCCACTTCATGAACTTGTAGTCCAGAAGGTCAACCAGCAGGAACAGTACAAAGCCCACAAGGCTGAACAGCATGATGCCTGCGTACATTTCCGGATAATCAAGCCTTAGCCAAGCGTCCATGATGAAAAAGCCCATGCCATGGTCTGTGCCATAAATTTCAGTGAAGAACAATACCGAGATGGCTGTTCCAAGAGAAATTCGAATCGTGCTGAGGATGACAGATAGTGCACCAGGCAGCGTAACATTCCAGAATTTCTGCGCAGAGCCTGCACCGAGACTCGTCAGCACATCATACGTATTATCCGGGATAGATTTCACGCCGTCCCGCACGGAGATAATAATCTGGAAGAGCAGGATCAGCATGATCATCAGAATCTTGGAGGTCTCGCCAAGCCCGAAGAACAGCATCACCACCGGCAGCAAGGCAATTTTCGGCACCGGATAGGTCAGGTACACCACCGGATCAAGTAACTTATTCCATGTGGCCGAGCGCCCCATTAACAAGCCAATCATCAGGCCGATAAGCAACGCCAGCAGTACCCCCGCAAGAATCCGCATCAGACTGTAGCCAACATTCAGTGCAAGATCCCGTCCTCCGAGTTCGCCCATAGCCTGATAGACTACCAGCGGACTCGGCAGAATCGGGTGATTCATCAGCAAATAAGCGATATACCAGACTACATTCATACAGAAGAAGACCAATAACAACCTGAATACTTGATGGAGCTTCCTTTTTTTCACCATTTCTCCTGCATTACCTTTCTGATTCTCTTCATTTGCTCAAAAAATTCATCACTGTCCCGTTTCTTCCCATGCTGCATGCCAAACACTGTCTCATTGTCCACAAAGACCGGAGAATCCTGCTTGCTGGACGGCATAATAATAATCTTCTGACCCAGCAGAATCGCCTCCTCCACGTCATGCGTAACGAATAATGCTGTGGCCGGGTTCGCGAGCCAACTGTCCAGGAATAGCTGCTGCAGCGCTTCTCGCGTAATGGCATCCAAGGCTGAGAATGGCTCGTCCAGCAAAAGAATAGTGGGTAAAATAGCGAACGCCCGCGCAATCGCTACCCGCTGCTGCTGCCCTCCGCTAAGAGACAGCGGGTAACGTTCCGCCAGCTCCGGGATCCCCATGGCGGTCAGCCAGCGGGTGATCCCCTCTTCCTGCTCCGCTTTACTCTCCGTGGACCGATGGGCAATCTTCATCGCCATTCTAATGTTGGCCTGCACCGTCTTCCAGGGCAGCAGGCCGTAATTCTGTGGCACAAGGCCAACTAGTGTTTCTTTATCGCGCAGCGATTTTCCATTGAACAGCAGTTCGCCCTGGTAGGAAGGCAACAGGCCGGCAATGGCACGCAGCAGCGTGGATTTCCCACTGCCGGAAGGCCCTATGACCGTATAGATGCCGTGCTCCGGCAAGGTGAAATTCATCCGTCCCAGCGTCAGCTGCCCGCTTTTATATTCAACTTCCAGGTCCTTTACACACAAGCCGCTATTTCTTAAACTGGACATCAGAGATCACTTCTTCAGGCTTAATATCCTTAGTCAGCAGACCTTTTTCATGTGCCCAGGCAAACGCAGCTTCAACCTCTTTCACATCCACCTGATTGGCTGGGACGTAAGCCGGAACCTTAATTTCGTTCTTTAATGTGTCCGGGTAGCCTACTTCTTTGATCACAAGATCGATATAATCACTTTGGTCATGCGTTTTCATATACTCTACTGCATCGTCATAAGCGGCATACATAGCCCGGATCGCGTCTGGCTTGGCATCAATTGCGGTTTGCGGGAAAGCCAGCACGAATGGATTCACATTGGCCTGAATAGTGGAGCTTAACACGCGCAGACCAGCAGCTTTCCCCATCGTTACGAAAGGCTCCGGCAAAATAGCTGCGTCAGCCTTGTTATTCTTGAGCAGCTCCAGACGAGTTGGAATTTGTGGCACTTCAGTTACCTTGATATCCTCTTCTGTCAGACCAGCCTGCTTCAGGATCGTAGCCACTGTGTATTGTGTGGAAGTATTTTTGGACAAAATCACGGTTTTGCCTTTCAGGTCCTTCACATCCTTGATCTCATCGTTTCCGGTCAGCAAGTCAAATTCGCCGAAGGTAGTACTGGTAATCTTCACATCCAGCCCGGCTTGATTGTAGATGGAGATTGCCACCAGATCGGCACTAAGCCCGTCCACTTTCCCCGCTTGAAAAGCTACATCGCGGTCCTTGGCACTCTTGAACGTCTGAATGTTCAGGTTCACCCCGCGCTTCTGGTCAAAGCCCTGCTCGTGGGCAATGATGAACGGAATCGCATCGATCGAAGGCAGAAGTCCCAGCGATAACTCAGGAGTCTCTGCCGGAGTGTCCTTAGCTGTATCAGCAGTTGCAGTATTTCCCGCAGCATTATTTGTAGTGGCATTGTTAGCCTTATTACCGCACGCCACGCCTACTATACTGACTGTTAGCACCAGTGCTAGCAGCATCGTCATTTTTTTCACAGTCGCTCTATTCTTCATCGTTAGTTCCATCTCCCATGTGTTTTCTATGTAACTCCGTTACAGCCGTATCCGGCCTTTCAGTTCCGCCAGCACTTGCCAAATGCCCGGTACGCCCTGCATAAAGGAACAAGGCTTCCTCCTTTCCATCAGAAATCCTATTGTCAGCAGCCTGCACAGCCGCAGTCAAATCTTTGCTCTTTTTTTCACAAACAACTCTGTGAAGATCCCTTTATGTCATTCCGGCAGTTTCAAACAATGCCATTTTACACCTATTGTTGTATTTTGTATATTTATAAATTTAAATAGTTCTAGAATGCACGCCATAACTGACCATACGAAAATAGCCTCCCCCGCCGTCTGGCAAAGGAAGGCTTGCATGATTCATTGCATTAGTATGTGTTATTGAAGAGCTGTGTTTGTTTTTTTCCAAATTATGATAGATATGATCCAGGCGCTGATAAATAATGCAACCATCGCATATCCCAAATCACCAAACTCCAAGCGGCTGATCCACATCAGGAAGGGTGAACTCCAATGAAGTCCTTCAGTCAGCACCTGGGTGATTTCCACAAACCCGATGGTAAGTGCAGCTGCGACGGATACTGTGGTGATGAGAATGTTATAATACATTTTCCTTGCTGGAGTGATAAATGCCCACTGGTACGCTTTGGACATCACCATGCCGTCCACCGTATCCATGAGACTCATGCCCGCTGCAAATAAGACAGGAAGGGCGAGAATACCCGGAATAGAGTATACGGATTGTACAGCTGAAGCGGAGAGAGCCAGCAGGCCAATCTCAGTGGCCGTGTCAAAACCAAGACCAAACAGAAAACCAAGCGGATAAACATGCCAGCTCCGGTTTACAAACCGAAACAATGGACGAAACAGCCGTGCAAGCAGACCGCGGGATTCTAACAGGTGGTTGATTGCCTCAGGCTCCATTCGGCCGGAGCGCATTTTTCGGAAAGCTTGCAGGAGTTGAAGCAAAATATAGAGGTTCATAATTCCGATGAGGAGGAGAAAAAATCCCGAGACGCTCATCCCGATAATTCCGCCTATTTCCTGCATAGCGGGCATGCTTGTCTGAATCCATTTGACGGAGAAGACCACCAGAAGAACGAGAATAAATACAACGGATGAATGACCAAGCGAGAAGAAAAAACCTACCCCGCCCGGATTTTGCTTCTGCTCGCTGAGCTTGCGAACCGTATTGTCTATAGCAGCAATATGATCCGCATCGAAAGCATGGCGAAGGCCGTATGTGTAGGCGAGAATACCGAGCCCCCAATATGCTGAGCTGGCAGTGGTTGCGGCATAGATCAGTCCGCCAATCCCAATAATATGCAACAATACGATGATCGCAATGTATCTAAACCAGGATGAAGTGGTAAATCCAGTCTTCATATTCATAAGCTGTGCCCCCGTTTAATTGATCATACCCTTTCCGAACACCGTTTTGCGGACGAATTGAAATGCACATTCCAGGGTTTCCTGCAAAGGCCAGGCCGCCTGTGCCGACGCTGTAACCACCAATCCATGACGGTAAGTAAGCGTAACCCCAAACAGAACTTCACTTTTAGGCGTTTGCGGCAAGCTTTGAAGTTTCTCACGGATCGCTTCTACATGAGAGGAATTAATGCGGTCAGAGAACACATAAAAAGTTCCCCAATGCGTTTGTTCCTCCCATGCCCCTTTTTCCTGAAGATTTTGAGAGGAAGGTACTATTCTCTGCCGCTGATTAAAAATCATTTCGTCTTGATAATAGACAGACATTGCATTTTGGTATTGCCGGTATTTAAATCGCTCTCCGAGATGCGTCCGGCCTGGACACAATACCTCAGTCTGCATCCACACGGCTCCGGGAGCGAGCCTCACAACCGTAGTATTCATATACTCCGCATCCTGATAAAGCATGCTTGGCTGGGGCATATATTGAACAAACGCGCTCTGCTCCAATTGAAACAGCTGGCGCATCTCAGCTCTTCCACCATTGGGACAGGGATGAACTTTCGTGAAGGACTGGTTTGTCACATAAAGACTTGTATTTTGTCCGGCAAACCACTCCATGGAATAGCTGTCGCCTTCAAGCATACCAGGCGAAACATCCATGACGATGACACCAAGCTCCTGATCTAGCTGAAAGGATTTTGCAATTTTAATCGGGGCCGTATGATACTTCCCCTTCAAGAAAGTCCGATCATCGCTTTGATGAAAGTACGCCCTCAGCTCAGCAGTAGCAGGGTTCCCTTTCATTCAGAATCATGGCTATGCATTACCCCTTTTGCGTGGGCAATCTCATGTTTCAGCCAAGAGACGATGTCCGCAACTCCTTCACCACCGAATAAATTGGAGAAAATGAAAGGGCGTTCACCTCTCATCCGGGTCGAGTCCTCCCTCATTACGTCAAGCGAAGCTCCCACATACGGAGCTAAGTCAATTTTGTTAATGACCAGAAGATCAGAGCGCATAATGCCGGGTCCGCCCTTCCGGGGGATTTTTTCTCCTTGCGCTACATCAATGATATAAATGAACCGGTCCACCAGTTCAGGACTGAAGGCCGCTGCCAGGTTATCGCCGCCGCTTTCGATGAAAATAAGGTCAAGCTCTTTAAAACGTCCCTCTAGCTCTTCTACAGCTTCAAAATTCATGGAGGCATCTTCACGGATAGCGGTATGCGGGCACCCTCCCGTTTCTACTCCAAGAATCCGTTCTTCCGGAAGAACGCCGGTACTCACCAGAATGCGTGCATCTTCCTTGGTATAAATATCATTTGTGATGACGGCAATACTGAATTCCTCGCTGATTTCACGGCTTAAACGCTCAACTAACGCTGTTTTACCAGAACCGACGGGGCCACCAATCCCAATTCGAATTGGACGGTTGGTTGGGAGACCTGGTTTCTCCCATTCCCGGTGATCATGACCTTGTCCTTGACACATAATAATGCCTCCTTATCGTTATCGTAATATTTCGCACTAAGACATAAACAGTCGTGAATATAACGTCTCATGACGAACCATTGCCAGTTCGGCCATAGGCATGCTGTTCCATGCTTCTTCAGGCTCTGTTTGCTCCACGATCCATACTGCTTTTTCAGTTATAGGCATGATCGCCGCTATAAGCTTCTGAGCCTCAGTCTGTCCCATGGACATCAGACGCAGCGCACTATTCATGCTGTTCACGATACAAGTATATAAATAACCTTCTACTGCTTTTCTCAATGGAATTCCCAATTGATAACTGGCAAATCCGTGAACAAGTGCATGTGTACCCAAGGCATCCCCCTGTTTGCAAGCGCCTGAAAGAGGCTGCCACTCTATTGAAGGGAAGATTTCTATTGCTAGCGCCATCAGACGACGCCCCATTTTTTCGGCTGCCTTTCGGCTCTCCATAGCCAGGCGCTGCATATGAATTTGACGCTCCACTGCCCATAACCGCTCCCAGCCTTGAACAGGAACGTCACGGTATACCGCTTTGATCACAAGAGCATCTCCACATGCCCAATTGTGGATGACCATGTTCTCCACATAAGAACGAAGCTGTATCGTATTGTTAATTCGCATCTCCTGAACCATCGTTTCCAGACCAAAAGAATGGGAAAATCCGCCGATCGGCAGAGCCGAGTCAAGAAGCTGTTGGTAAGCCAACCAAGAGGCTGGTGAATCTACGCCCGTTGTGTAAATGCTCTTATCGTTCTCCATGTTCAAAACAAAAAGTATCGCTGAGCCATCGGAACCACTTCAGAAGGCTCGCAAGTAATGTGTATACCATCGACCGTCACTTTGTACGTTTCCGGATCAACTTCAATTTTTGGCGTAAAACCGTTATGAATCATATCCTTCTTGGATACATTGCGGCAGTTACTAATCGGCTCCACCCGCTTCATAAGTCCCAGCCGTTCCTTTATTCCACTGTCATAAGCGGCCTGCGATACGAACGTAATTGAGCTTTCAGTCAACGATTTGCCGTATGCGGCGAACATCGGGCGTCCGAATACAGGCTGCGGTGTCGGAATCGAGGCGTTCGGATCACCCATTTGTGCATAAGCAATACTGCCGCCTTTGAGCACCAGATCCGGCCTGACTCCAAAGAACATGGGGCTCCACAGCACCAGATCCGCGAACTTTCCGATTTCAACTGAACCGACAAGATGGGAGACGCCGTGTGTGATCGCCGGATTAATCGTATACTTGGCGATATAACGCTTGATGCGCACGTTGTCCCGTTCTTCTGTATCCGACTCAAGCGGTCCGCGCTGGCGTTTCATTTTATCCGCTGTTTGCCATGTACGGATGATCACCTCACCGACACGCCCCATCGCTTGGGAATCCGAACTGATCATGCTGAAGACACCCATATCGTGTAAAATATCCTCTGCGGCTATAGTTTCAGGACGAATGCGTGAATCAGCGAACGCTACATCTTCTGGAATACGGCTGTCCAGGTGGTGACATACCATCAGCATATCCAGATGCTCCTCGATGGTATTAACGGTGAAGGGCCGGGTGGGATTGGTCGATGAAGGCAGAACATTCTGCTCAGCCGCAGCCCGGATGATATCGGGAGCATGACCGCCACCGGCTCCTTCCGTATGATAGGTATGGATCGTTCTGCCGCCTATAGCCTCCAGTGTATCCTCCAGGAAACCGGATTCATTGAGTGTATCCGTATGGATGGCAACCTGAACATCGTATTGATCTGCGGCTTTCAGACATGCATCAATGGCTGCCGGAGTACTGCCCCAATCCTCATGCAGCTTGAGACCAATTGCACCCGCCTCAATCTGCTCAATGAGAGGTTCTACGAATGAGGAATTTCCTTTTCCGGTAAGCCCGATGTTCATTGGAAATGCCTCTACCGCCTCCAGCATGCGCATCATATGCCAGGCACCCGGCGTACAGGTTGTTGCCTTTGTCCCTGTTGCAGGCCCTGTCCCTCCCCCAATCATAGTTGTAACTCCAGAGGATAATGCAACTTCAATCTGCTGGGGACAAATAAAATGCACATGTGCATCAATGCCCCCGGCTGTAACAATCTTACCTTCTCCTGCAATAATTTCCGTGCTTGCACCAACAACCATACCTGGCGTCACGCCATCCATGATGTCAGGGTTGCCTGCTTTTCCAATAGCTGTGATTACCCCATCCCGGATTCCGATATCTCCCTTCACAATCCCCCAATGGTCGATGATCACCGCATTTGTTATAAGCGTATCGAGCACACCCTCACTGCGTATGGCGCTGCTGGACTGGCCCATCCCGTCACGAATGACTTTACCACCGCCAAATTTGCACTCATCACCGTATACCGTATAATCATGTTCAATCTCCGCCCAAAGCTCTGTATCTGCAAGGCGTATGGCGTCCCCGGTTGTCGGACCAAACATACCTGCATAACTTTTACGGTCTATCTTGTGCATGACAGTCTCCTTTCCATGCCTGAAGACGGGCTTTAACTTCAATACCTAAGTCTCCTTTTTCAGCAGGACCATTAGTGATGGCACTCAGACCGTAAGAGCACTTATTCCCCCCCAGAGTCACAAGCTCTACCGGCTTCTCCTCTCCGGGTTCAAAGCGCACAGCCGTTCCGGCAGGGATATTCAGTCTCATTCCAAATGCAAGTTCCCTATCAAATAATAAAGCCCGGTTGACTTCGAAAAAATGAAAATGTGATCCAATCTGAATTGGACGATCACCTAAATTTACGACAATCAGCTTCTCAGTGGCTCTGCCTGCATTAAGTTCAATCCATCCTGCTTGTGTCCGATATTCACCCGGAATCATCTTGTTCCTCCTTCTATTCGTACTTGATAAAAGGACGTGATTATACTGATCAACGTTAGGTTCCGTTAATAGGCTCGTGTACGGTTACAAGTTTTGTGCCATCAGGGAACGTCGCTTCGACCTGTACCTCTTGAATCATCTCAGGTACACCCTCCATAACCTGTTCTCGCTTCAAAATTTGTGTTCCGAGCTCCATGAGCTGGGATACCGTTTTCCCATCACGAGCTCCCTCCATAATCTCCGATGTGAGGAGCGCAATGCTTTCTGGATAATTTAATTTCAACCCGCGCGCAAGCCTTCTCCGTGCCAAATCGGCGGCTACAGTAATCAACAGCTTGTCTCTCTCATGAGGGCTAAGTTGCAAATATTCTCCCTACTTTCCGTAAACTTCTTTTTTACATGCTTTTGATCATACCGCCATCCACCAGCACCGTGCTGCCAGTCATATAGGATGAGGCTTCCGAAGCCAGAAAAGCGACCACTTTGCCGAACTCTTCCGGTTTGCCATAACGTCCAAGCGGAATAGTCTTGCGGGAGTCGGCCTCCACTTGTTCAATCGGAACCCCCGTCTGATTAGCCTTGATTTCATCCAGCGTTCTTACACGATCCGTAGCAATTCGTCCTGGTGCTACTGTGTGGACCAGAATATTATAGGGTGCGAGTTCTATGGATAGCGTCTTCGCCATTCCCATAACGCCTAACCGAAATGTATTGGAGATTAAGAGACCTGGGATTGGCTGTTTCACCGAAGAGGACGTCAGGTTGATAATCCGGCCTGCACGACTATTTTTCATATAAGGTAGTACCTCGCGAATAAGACGGACATAGCTCAGCAGCGTTAATTCGAACGCTTGGGTCCAGTCTTCATCCGTGAACTTTTCGAACGTCCCCGCCGGCGGACCACCGGCATTATTAATCAAAATGTCTATCGTCCCGAACAGATCAACCGTTCTAAGAACCGCTGCCTTCAACTGCTCCGGTTTAGTAATATCACATAATACATATTCGACCTGACCCGCTGCCACCTGCTGCAGTTCTTCCTTGGCAAGCTTCAGTTCTTCCTCGTTCCGTCCGGAAAGCATCACGTTGGCGCCTTCCTTTGCTAACTCCAGCGCACTGGCTTTGCCGAGTCCTCTGCTTGAGGCCGCTATAAATACCGTTTTGCTTGTTAAATTCAAGTCCATGCTCATCCCCCTGCCGAAAATCGTATCTTACAGCATCACCATCAGTTGGTGCTTCTACTCTAGTTCCAATCCAAGAAAAGCGATTATCTCCTGAAGCTCCTGCATGGTTTGTGGATCAATGGAAGCTCCCGGGAAACGCACATGTGAGCTTGCAATCGCCTGACGCAGCTTGAAGGTCTCTTTACGGATAGTTACGCCGCCGATTCCAAGCTGTGCTTCGAAGCGAATTAACGGCAAATAACGGTAGAAGTACGCTCTCGCCTCCTGCTTCTTACCCGCTTTGAACAGATTATAGGTCTCCACAAGGATTTCCGGGTAAGCGAAGCCCGTCATGATACCCACCGCACCTCGTTCAAGTTCTTCGTAGAAATACATTCCCCCGAGACCACCGAAAATACGAAGATTGGCCTGTTTTAGAATGCTAGTGATCTTGATTGTGGTCGGCGCTTCTTCCAGCTTGACGTACTTGATCTGAGGCACGCACTCCGCCAGCTTCGCGATAAATGGCGCGCTCAGACGAACGCCTGTCGTTACCGGTTCGTCCTGCAGTACGATCGGAATCGAGATTTTCTCAGCCACATTTGCAAAATAACGAAGCAGCATATCTTCATTGTTCAAATTGGCAGGAGGTGCAACCATGACGGCCGCTGCTCCGGCTTCCTCCGCTCTCTTGGCCAACTCACCGGCCAACTCACTGCCTGGCGCCGAGCAGCCGACGATCACTGGCACACGCCCGTTCGTCTGGTGCAAGACGATATCCATAACCCGGTAACGCTCGGACTCGGACAGCTTGTGAGCCTCTCCCATAATGCCTAGTATTGTCATTCCGTGAACACCGGAATGAATATAGAACTCTGTCAGTTTTCGCAGACTCTCTTCATCCAGACTGCCATCGTCGTGGAAAGGAGTCAGCGTAATGACACAAAGACCTTGCAAATCGCTCATTTGGAACCCCCCACTTTATTAGCTACGAATTTCCCGAAGCCTGGCTTTTGAACCACTTCATCTCCGTCATAAACGGTACACCCTCGGACTATCGTATGAATGATCTTCCCCTGTACCTTTTGACCGTGAAAAGGTGTGATTTTGGCATTTGTCCGAAACTTCTGCTCGTCAATCACCCAATGTGCGTGGGGATCAATGACTGTAAAGTCGGCATCATAACCCGGAGCGATCCGACCTTTGCCTTCGATCTGGAAGACTTCGGCGGGATGCTGCGACAACAGCTGTGCATATTGCACCGGCGTCATCTGCCCTTTAGCTACACCACGATCAAAGATCAGCGAAGCCATTATTTCCAGACCGGGAAGTCCCGGCGCCGCTTTGAAAATGTTCTCCTTACCCGCATCCTTCTTACTCTTATCCCATGGGACGTGATCCGACGTAATCATGTTAAACGCGCCTGCCTTGACATACTCCCACATCTTCATTGCATCTTCCGGTTGGCGCAGCGGAGGGTTCATCTTCGCCTTCGTGCCAAGACGTTCAAGATCACCAACGTCCTTCAAAAAATACGGGTAGCACGTTTCAGCTGTCACCCGCACGCCCTGCCGCTGGAACGCTTGGATAAGCTCTATGGTACGAGGATGGCTAACATGGACGATGTGAAGTTTCGCCTGTGTCCAATAGGCCATTTCCAGCAACTTGAGCACCTCAACCGATTCACTGACTGGAGGCCGGGTCTCCATATGCGCCCGGGGTGCCACGTTGCCTTTTTCCGAGTATTCCTCGATCAAATGCCCGATGATCTCACCGTTCTCCGCATGGAATGCCACCGGAAGTCCTATCTTCCCCGCAAGCTGCAGCGACTGAAGCACTTCATGATCCGGAATGCGCGGAAAGCGGTAAGGGTCCGCTTCAAAAGTGGACAGCTTGAACGCGATAGCACCGGCTTCAGCCAACGGGCCAATCTGCCAGGTGCCTCCTTTCGCTACGGTAGCCCACAATCCTACATCCACAATAGCTTCTTGCTCCAGCAGTGCCACTTTGTCCTTGAAGCGTTCTACGCTAGTGATGGGATCAGGCGAATCATAAGGCATGTCAAGAATAGTAGTGAATCCGCCTACGGCTGCCGAGGCTGTATTGTTAATGAAGCCTTCTTCAGGATTCGTATAACAATGTACATGAGCATCAATTAATCCCGGGAAGATATAGCAATCTTCAAAGTCGAGTGTCCGTTCTCCGTTCAGAGCTGCCTGTTCTGGCGAGAACGTCTCAATGACGCCGTTATTAATGCCGAGCTCGCCCGCTACCACGCCGTCTTCAAGCACCAGGCATCCTCTTACGACAAGTTGGTAAGTGCTCATTTTCATTTCTCCTTCGGGATAAATTCAATATAGTAGACAAGCTACACTCCGGCCTGGAGACACTTCTTTCCACTCCGGCGTCACCGATTTACATTCCGGTCTGGCCGATGGACAGCGTGTATGGAAAGCACAGCCAGCAGGGGGATGCTGTGGATTGGGTACATCCCCGCTCAGAATAATCCGCTCTCTTTTGACTTCTGTATCCGGAAGCGGAAGGGCTGAGATCAACGCCTTCGTATACGGATGAAGCGGATTTTTAAATAAGTCGTCCGTAGGCGCCATCTCAACCAGCCGGCCCAAATACATCACGCCGACGCGGTCACTGATGAATTTCACGACAGATAGATCATGCGAGATAAACATATAAGTAAGCGAATATTGCTCCTGTAAATCCTCCATCAGGTTCAAAACCTGGGCACGTATGGACACATCCAGCGCAGATACCGGTTCGTCGCATACGACGAATTGAGGCTTGAGCGCCAGCGCCCGGGCAATGCCGACCCGCTGCCGTTGTCCACCAGAGAATTCATGGGGGAAACGGTCCGCCTGATAGGGAGAGAGGCCGACCACCTGCATGAGCTCTGACACCCGGTCCTTTAGCTCAGAAGCCGAAAGCTTCTCATACAGGCGAAAAGGTTCGGACAATATTTCCCTTATCGTCCACCGCGGATTAAGGGATGCATATGGATCTTGAAATACAATCTGCATTTTCGTCCGGAACCGGCGCATTTGATCCGGATTCAGTTTTCGGATATCGTCCTGCTCGAACAGGATCTCGCCATCGGTCGGTTCAATTAACCGCAGAATCGAGCGGCCCATCGTTGACTTGCCGCAGCCGGATTCACCTACAATGGCTAGCGTCTCTCCTCGCTTAATACTCAGTGAAACGCCATCAACCGCTTTGACAACCGCACCCGTCTTGCCGAAGAATCCTTTGCGAACGGGATAATGCTTTTTTAAATTGTTTACTTCAAGCAAGACGCTCATTGCTCTCCCTCCCCGTATAGGATACAGCGGCATTTATGTCCTTGTTCGACCTCAAGAAGAGGGGGTTGATATTCAAGGCATGCATCTGTACGAAAATTGCATCGCGGGGCAAAGCGGCAGCCAGATGGCATATTCAATGGACTCGGCACACTGCCGACGATAGGCTCAAGCCGCTTTTTCTGCCCCGCCAATTGCGGGAGAGAACCAAGGAGTCCTTGGGTATACGGATGGAGAGGCTGCTTAAACAGCATCCCCACCTCCGCTTCCTCCACTACTTGTCCGGCATACATAACCACAACCCGTTGACAGGTTTCCGCCACAACACCTAGATCGTGGGTAATAAGCATAATCGCCGTTCCTTGCTCATGCTGCAGCCCCCGCATTAACTCCAGAATTTGCGCTTGAATCGTCACATCGAGTGCTGTCGTTGGTTCATCGGCAATTAGCACTTCGGGATTACAGGCCATTGCAATGGAGATCATCACCCGCTGGCGCATCCCACCTGACAACTGGTGGGGATACTCCCGGGCAATTTGTTCTGGACGGGGGATGCCGACTTTCTTCAGCATCCCGACCGCTTCGCTCCACGCTTCTTTTTTGCTGAGATTTTTATGAAAGCGAAGGGCTTCGCTGATTTGGTTGCCTATTTTAAATACTGGATTCAATGAGGTCATCGGTTCCTGGAATATCATTGCGATTCGGTTGCCTCTGACTTGCCGCATCTCCTTCACGGACAGCGAGAGCAGGCTTTGGTCGTGAAAGCGAATATCTCCGCCTGCAATACGACTTTGTCCTTTGGGAAGCAGTCCCATAATTGACATGGAGGTCACGCTCTTTCCGCACCCGGATTCACCGACCACCCCCAATGTTTCTCCCTTATTCAACACCAGATCAACTCCATCAACGACACGTACAGGTCCTTTACCGGTAAGAAATTCTGTCTTTAAATCCTTTACTTCAAGTAAGGGCCTCATCGGCTAACCTCCCTGTGGAATTCTCGAAGATTTAAGAGTTGGTGTTACTTCATGCTCAGGTCGGCAAAACGGATAAATTCGTCCGGATAGAATTTGTATCCTTCCACCTTGTTACTGACGCCAACAATGCGGTTGTATTGATACAGATACAGCCAAGGGGTATCGGCCGTAATAATCTTCTGAGCCTGGTGATACAGTTCCATGCGTTTATCATTGTCTCGTTCATCGCTTGCTTGCTTCAACAGCCCGTCAACAGTAGGGTTGCTGTAGTTATTGAAGTTGCCTGTTCCCTTGCTGTCCAGCAGCAATCCTAAATGCCAGCTCGGGTCGTATACCATCGAAGTCCATTTGGTAATGTAAGCATCCATAGACTTTTGTTTTTGCATTTCCAGAAATTGCGGACGGGCTACATTTTTAATATTCACAGTAACGCCTATTTTTGCTAGAGAAGCTTGCAGCAGAACAGCATCGTCGTCCCAGTCCGGATATCCTGAACCAATTGTCAGATCGAAGCTGAATCCGTTCGGATACCCCGCTTCGGTCAAGAGTTGCTTCGCCTTGTCCAGATCGTAAGTATACGCATACCCGTCGTCTGTGTAGCCGGGGGTGTTGCTTGGAACGGAGCTTCTCATCGAACGCGCTTCATTAAACATGACGTCCTTAATTAACTGATCATAGGGTGTGGCATAAGCGAGCGCTTGACGTACCTTCGGATTGTTGAAAGGCTCTTTGTTCATGTTCATTGCCAAGAACAAGATCCGATTGCTGCTGTTGGAATGAACCGTCAGGTTCGTAGCAGACTTAAGGTCTGCCAAGTCCTTTGGAGGCAGTTCAACCGAGACGTCGATGTCACCGTTCTTCAGCAGCATGAGACGATTGGAGGCTTCTTTGATGTACTTCATCGTAACTTGTTCAATCTTAGGAGCTCCTGCCCAATAGTTCTTGTTAGCTTTGAAAATGACTTCGCTCGACGGATCCCATTTCTCAATGCTATAGGCACCGGAACCGACCGCATGATCATTGACATAGGCGTCGCCTTTTTCTTTAACAAGCTTATCGTCAAGGATGGAGAACCAGTACATCGCAAGCATTTTCAGCAGATTCGGGTTCGCCTTGGTCAGCTTGAGGACAACCGTTTTCTCATCTTGGGCTGTAATACTAGCAATTTGTGTCAAGCTGTAAGTGAAACTCCCCGTTGCAGAATCTCTCATTCGTTCCAGTGAAAATTTAACAGAATTAGCCGTAACGGGATTTCCACTTTGGAAGTTGGCATTATCCTGCAATTTAAAAGTATAGGTTAAGCCGTCTTCGGAGATCGTCCATTCCTTCGCTAGCATCGGCTTCAGTTTGAATGCCTTGGCGGAATCGCCATCGCCAGGATTAACTTCATAGCCTACCAGCCGATCGTAAGCGTTGACGGCCAGAACGTCCGACGTAGCGTTAACAGGGTCAAGTGTACTCGCCACTGCCTGCCACGCAACAGTAAGCGCTGTGGGTGCTGCGCCGCTATTGCCTCCGCTGGCTGGCTCTGATGAAGCGGCGGCATCACCGCTTGGACTTGAGGCACAACCAGCTAGCGCCAAAACCAATATAAGAACCATAAATCCTACCCAACACTTCTTCATGGTCTTCTCTCCTTATCCATTGTCAGATTTCTAATCGTTCTTCTTGTTGCCGCTACTGGATCTAAGCCGGGGATCAAGCACATCCCGCAAGCCGTCTCCAATTAAATTGAATCCCAAAATGGAGGTTGCAATGGCCAGTCCCGGGAATGAAACAATCCACCATTCCCCTGAGACAATGTACTGACGGCCTTCAGCTATCATGGCCCCCCACTCCGCAATAGGCGGTTTCACGCCTAGTCCGAGGAAGTTCAAGCTGGAAGAGATAAGAATAGCAAAACCAATGCCCAGCGTGGCTCTTACGATAAGCGGAGCGAGCGCATTGGGAAGAATATGGCGAAACAAAATAACCGAATTTTTCAAACCGATGGCCCGCCCCGCTTCAACGAACTCCTTCTCCCGCAGAAGCATGGTTTGCCCGTACATCAGACGGACATATTCAGGAATACCAACGACGCTTACCGCGATCATTGCGCTGGTTAAGCCCGGACCAATCGAGGCGGCAATCGCCATAGCAAGCACCAATGCGGGGAAAGCCAGGAACATATCCATCACGCGCATGATGATGCTGCCGAGAACACCGCCGTAGTAGCCTGCAATAGCACCGAGAATGGTGCCCACGCAGAAGGATATCGCTACAGCTGCCACCCCGGACCAGATGGTATACTTGGCCCCGTATGCAATACGAGTAAATATATCCCGTCCGAAATTGTCCGTCCCGAACCAGTGCGATACACTCGGAGGCGTAAGTTTATTGGCCACATCCGGTTCGATAGGAGAATAGGGGGATAGTAGCGGCGCCAGCAGAGCCAGGGCAATCCAAACGATAATGAGCAACAGTCCGATCATCGACAGGCGATTGCTTGTAAGCAACCGGATGATGCCCACTGACTTGCGTTCCTGTTCACTGGATGACTGGGAAACCAGGGCAGTTGCTGCTATCTTCTCCATAAGTTCATCTCCTTGTCCCGAAGATCGTCAATCATAGCGGACACGCGGATCAATCAATCCGTAAATCACGTCTACCGCCAAATTGGTAAAGCTGATTATCAAGGCACTCATTAAGGTGAATGCCTGTATTGGTGCATAGTCCGTCGCAAGTATGGAATCGGTAATATAACTGCCCACGCCCGGCCAGGAGAAAATCGTCTCTGTCACCACAGCACCGCCAAGTAATAGACCAAACTGCACTCCGATAACGGTAAGCGTTGGAAGCAACGCATTAACAAGCGCATGCTTCATCACAACACTGCGTTCGTAAATCCCTTTAGCTCTGGCTGTGCGGATGAAATCTTGGCTGATCACCTCCAGCATGCTCGACCGGACCATACGTGAGATAATGGCCATCATTCCGGTACTTAGCACAATTGCAGGCAGCAGCAGATGAGCCAATGCTTGCTCCAATACCGGTATGTTCCATGTCAACAGGCTGTCGATAACATACAAACCGGTCAAATGAGTCGGTGGACTGACACTGTCTCCTAATCTCCCCAGGGGTGCAGGAGACCAGTTTAACTTGGAATAAAATACATAAATCAGAATCAGAGCCAGCCAAAAGGACGGAACACAAGAACCGATAAGAGAGAACACCCGGGAGATATGATCGACGATTGATTCTTTCTTAGTTGCGGCAATAATTCCGACCGGGAGTGCAACAGCCAGCGCAATGATGAAGCTGGCCAGCGTCAGTTCAATGGTAGCCGGCAGGCGCGTATAAAAGTCGGAAAAGACGCTGTGGCCCGTATGCCAGGCAAAACCGAAGTCCCCGTGAAACAGTCGAATAACATAATGAAAAAATTGTTGATACAAGGGCTCATTCAAACCCATATCGCCGCGGAGCTTCTTCAAAACCTCTTCGGGAGCTTCTGTACCCGCAATCATCAAAGCAGGGTCCCCCGGCAGTATTCTGGTGAGAAAAAACGTGATGAAAACTATCCCGATAAGAACAGGAATCATATAAAACAATCTGCGCAGGATATAGAGAGCCATCTACGCACCCTCCTTTTGCATATTCAGACATTTTATTTCTAACGATATTTTGTTTATCTGTCGTAACGTTCAATCAGTGCATTCAGATGAGGCAACCATGGACGAGCCTCTTCAAATGCGCTGGAAGCGCGGAGGACGATATCATCTGCCAGATGCCCGCCGATCAATTGCAAGCCGACCGGAAGTCCGGTATCCGTCCAGCCGGCAGGAAGTGAAGCCGCCGGGAAGCCGGTGATATTAGCCAGACAATTAAAGGAAGACCAGTGATTGTCCGGCACACTTTTACCGTCGATTTCTGTCGGGCCGTAAGTGCCAACCTTGAATGCAGGGGCAAACAGCGCGGGAACAATAAACAAATCATAATTTTCCATAAATCTTCTCATTGTAATGTTAATGGCTTGTCTATCCATCGCCGCTGAGGTCAACTGCTCATCAGTCCACACCCGGTTGATGGTGTTCACGAAGTTAGGGTCCATGTACTCCCCATACTCTTTCGCCATTTTTCGCAACCCGGCGAAGTCGGTATCCCTGGCGATCAATCCGGCGAAGATTTGAGATGGATTAGAAATGCCGGGATGTACCTCTTCAACATGACAGCCCAGTTCTTCAAATACTTTCACCGCCTCTAAGGTAATGCGGCGCACCTCCGGATCAACGGTCGCATAACCGGCATCCACACTCCAGGCGATTCGAAGGTTCTTGATGTCTTTATTCTGTATGATCTTCAGAAAGTCGAGCTTACCCGGAAGACTGTGTCTGTCCATGTGACTCGGTCCACTCATGATGCTAAGCATCAGTGCGCTATCTTCAACCGTACGCGTTAAGGGTCCGATAACTTCGAGCGTTTCCCAACTGCTTCCTCCCGGGAATTTCGGATCACGGCAGCCTGGATATAAGGGTACTCGGCCAAAGGACGGCTTGAATCCATAAACACCAGTCAAACTTGCAGGATTACGGATAGAACCGCCGCCGTCACTGCCGACCGTGAGTGAACCCATGCCCGTTACGACTGCAACAGCAGAACCACCGCTGGAACCACCCGGGGTTAATTCCGTATTCCAAGGATTGCGGATATTTCCAAAAACCTTATTAATGCCCCGATAACCAAACTCTGGTACATTCGTCTTCCCAATGATAATGCCCCCGGCCTTATTCAGACGCTCTATGCTAATGTCATCTTCATCCGGAACATAATTCTCAAAAGCTTTCGAACCAAAAGCAGTGCGAATCCCTTTCGTCAGCACCAAGTCTTTGGCATGGAAGGGAACGCCATGAAGCGGTCCAACCTCTTCTCCGTTCATAATTTGTTCTTCTGCTTGTTTCGCAGCCGCCATGGCATGATCTTCCTCCAACTGGCAAAAGGCGTTCAGTACCGGATTTAATCTATGAATTCTGTCAAATACCTGCTCTACAATTTCAACCGGCGATACTTCGCGTTCACGTATCAATTTCGCTTGCTCAACCCCGGTGAGTGCATATAATCTCTTCATTTCTATAAATCTCCTCCCTACAACCTCATGTCAGCTTTGAAGTTTAATGTCGTTAACAATGTTAAACTTCCTGACAAAACATTAGCATATCCATCAAGCGCTGAATAATAAAAAAAATAAATAACACCCTAAACACTTAAATTTCGCAAATTATTAGCATATCAAAATTAAAAGTGATATTATTTTTATATAAAATGTTAGAATATATAACATAAATAATAGCATCTCATCAAACTTTCTATATTGAATTTTAATGGAAACCGCGTCAACATTAATGACAAGGACTTATGGGGAGGGTGAACCTATGGACTTAACAGATCTGCATTCTTTGCTTACAATCGCCCGAGAAAAGAGTATATCGAAAGCCTCTAAGGTAATTCATATCTCTCAACCCGCGTTAACGATCAGAATAAAAAAACTGGAGCAGGAATTAGGGTTTGTCTTACTGGAGCGTACTCGGAGCGGGGTAAAATTGACCAAGCAAGGGGCATCAATTATTCATAACGCCACCAAAGCCATTCAGCAAATTAAGGCCATGTCCAAACTTCAAGATCATTCCAATTTAATCGATTTGATTAAATTGCTTCATCCGGAGCAAGATGACTTCAGCGATTCATTCAACGATAATAGCAGCAACATTAAGATTGGTGTTGCTACCCCGCTGGGATGGACCATGTTCAAGCCTATCATGAACCACTTGCGCAGCTTTGATCCGGACCTGAAGTATCATATGTTATCGGACTCCAACGAAGTCATTATCGAATTAATTCTTCTTGGAGATATTGATTTTGGGTTCGTCCCTTATTTCGAGGAGCTACCTGGAATCGAATCTATCTCCATTATGCAAGATGAGATGCTGCTCCTTGGCCCCAAAAACGAAAAACCACTCTGTCTTCACAATCCCGAGAGCATGAATACCCTGCTGGAAAAGACGTTTTACCTCTTCTTCTCCAATCAACAGCTGCGGTCCTTAATTAATGAAACCATGCTTAAGCTGATGGGAAATATCCCTAAGGATATTTGCAATATTAACGAGACAGGCATCATTCTGAAAATGATTTCCGACGGACAGGGGTACACCATCTGTCCCAGTTCGTTCTTGTACGATACAATGGAATTTTTCCATAGTCTCTATGGAACCGGAGAGCTGCCCACTCTACTGCAGCATGAAACGGTACCCTTCTCCGTCTACCGCCTAGGCGAGAATTATCCGTCCCGGACGATCCGGATGATCTTTCCATCAGATTCCCCCTATTCTCAATTCATTCATCAACTATCCAACATCATCTAAATATGCGTTATTAAAAAACGGGTCCGAGAGGGGCGCACCCATTCTGGGGCGCCCTTCACGGACCCGAAATTTGTTATTCCTGTGTTACTCTAAAATTCGTCCCCATCCCGAAATGCCTGCATTGTTGGCCCCTATTAATCGGAGAGTCTTCCATAAAGTTACCGCCGCGGTATCCAACACAGGAACCCCATATTCTTCTTCCAGCGGGGTTGCCAGGTGGGCAGCACGCATATTTGTCCCTGACAGGATAATCGCATCTGTTCCAGGAATGAACGACTCTTTTACCGCCTCTATAATTTGTTTATCCGTAATCGCGCTGCTCATTTTGTTTAGCTTAATGTTAAAATTGCGGTAACCTGTACACTCAAATCCCTGATTTTTATACTGTTCGATCACTTGCTTCGTCACCTCGTCAACCAAGGGTGTAACTAAACAGTAGGTTTTGATTTTATAAAGACGCATAG
This sequence comes from Paenibacillus sp. NPDC056722, assembly GCF_042790635.1. Lineage (NCBI taxonomy): Bacteria > Bacillati > Bacillota > Bacilli > Caryophanales > Paenibacillaceae > Paenibacillus > Paenibacillus sp. NPDC056722. The sequence goes on from NZ_JBHTYV010000015.1 coordinate 79,664, forward strand.
CTTCAAGTAGGGCTAGTATTGAAGTTGTGGCAGGTTTGGCGGTCCGTCTGGTAATCGCGTCACATAATGCCTGATCCGATTCTTCGCCCAGCCATCCCCCGGAAGTAGCATTGTAAGCAATAACATCTACGTCAGCATCCATCAGCAAAGACGCGGCCTCCAACAATGTATCTGTATCGGATTCCCCACGCTTGTTGTCACCAATTATGATCTTAGTGAGCTTAAAACGGGTAAAATGGACAGAAACCTCGCTTAAGGAAGCCGCCATAGCTGCGGTTACAGGCTCAACAGCCGTGTTCGATGACGGCGTCAGCATTCCAATCTTTTTCATGATAGACCTCCTTTTGTTAATATACTTAAATAGTAGCATGATCCCAGAACAACCCGTCATTGTAATTATAAATATAACTCGAGCGCCTGAAACGGTCAGCAGGACAGCCGGAAGCTTATGCCCTCTATTTGGGATTTACCGTAAAATACAGGGGCTCAATAGACAATGTTATATTATCCGATTATCCATTCTGACTTACACAAAAAGTGTCTCCTTGTAGGAGACACTTTTCTTCTCATCGAACACAAACCCATATTAATTATAATTTCTCCATTTAATATTGTGTCTATCCAGTGGACATCGCACTTTATTGCATCATTCTATGTTATAATGAAAGCGTAAACATAATATACAAAGTACCGTTGAGCTCATCGCCTAAGGAGGATGATGGATATGCTGACAGGTCTGAAGGAACTTAAAAAATGGGTGTTTGAATTTTGGCAACCGGGGATGCCTTCGGGGGGAGAAGACTACCAGAGCATCGAGTTTACAACGAGTCGCCAAATGCACAATCCACAATCGCCAAGTCCGCTCACTTACGAAGAAGAAGCGCGGATCAAGACTATAAAGTTTCATTAAATCCTTATCTTCAGAGCCGTTCGAACCGGAAGTCATTTCCGATTTGGCGGCTCTTTATTTCGTCGGTTGTTTTTGTATGCGTGCATGTCTTGGTACCAAATGGTTTGCTGTATCCGCTACCGCCTATTTTAGAGCGGGTACGTCACCATTAACATCTCCCATACATAGTATGGTTTTGACTGTATCCCTTTACCTTGTTATACCAAACAAACCCGAGCAAGGAGGGGTGACACCATTGAAAGGGAACGAACATCATAGCAAATTTCTTTTAACGCATCGCGAGCGCGAAGTTTTTGAACTTCTTGTTCAGGATAAAACTACGCGCGACATCGCTGGCCTGTTGTTTATCAGCGAAAAAACCGTCAGAAATCACATCTCAAACGTCATGCAAAAATTAAACGTAAAAGGCCGTTCGCAAGCGGTTGTCGAGCTGATTAAGCTTGGGGAGCTGAAAATATAGCTACCGTGCTGTCGAAAGTGACGCGTTTAAGCCTTCTTTCACCCAACCGGGTGAGAGGAGGTTTTTTGTTGTGCTTTCTGCTAAACAAAAAAACAGCAACATTAACCTTACCGGTTCGTCACGCCCTTGCGGTCACGCCGATTTAGTCCGGTAATGCTGTTGCATCCTCAGTGTAAAATATGAAATGGATACCAGAGCAAGCCTTTTATTTTCGGGGAGTAAAAATCATGTGGTAGAATAAGATCATCACTACAATATCCACTTCAGGAGGCTTTCTTGCGGATGGCCAATATTAAAGAAATCGCCCGAATTTCCGGAGTGTCCGTAACCACCGTCTCGCGTGTGCTTAACAATCATCCTTATGTCAGCGAGGACAAACGGAATGCGGTCCTGAATACCATAGAACAGTTAAATTATCGCCGGAATATGAACGCTGTGCATCTGATCACCGGACGTACCAAATCAGTCGCAGTAATCATGCCGCTAATCCGTATCTATTATTTCTCCATCATTATGGAGGGACTAGCCCAGGAAGCATTGCTGGCTCAATACAGACTGGTCCTGTGCCAAACTAACTACCGTCCTGAAGAAGAACTCAAGGTGCTGGAAATGCTGCGCAACAAGGAAATCGATGGTGTGGTTATTGTATCCACCTCCCTGAAGCCGGAGGTTATCGAGGAATATACAGCATATGGACCTATCGTCACTTGCCAGAACAGCGGGGAAAGCCGCTTCTCCTCTGTCTATATCGAGCATTACGCCGCCTTCCGCCATGGTCTGCAATACTTGGCCGATAAAGGCTACCGTTCCATTGGCTATTGTGACGGAAGAAAACATGGCTCCTCCTCCTCCATCCGTCAGTCTGCGTTCCGGGACTTTCACCGGGAGAGCGGACTTCCGCTGCATGAAGAATGGATGATATTTGATTGCCTGAACGAAGAGCATGGTGCAGCGTTACTGCATCGTCTGAGCGCGATGGAAGAACGGCCAGAGGCTATCATCGTCGCCGGGGATCATGTCGCAGCCGCCCTGATGATTGAAGCCGGAAAACAGGGCATCCGGATTCCTGAAGACCTCGCCGTAATCGGATTTGATAACCAGCCCATCGGCAAGCTGCTGGGGTTGACCACAATTGATAACAAGCTGTTCGAGATGGGCGCGGCTGCTTTTCAGACGATCCATGAGCAGATCCACGGGGATGGCGGAAGCCAGCCCGTCCATCGCAAGCTGAACTATGAACTGATAGAGCGCTCCTCTGTGTGAGGGAGTACTAATCGGCGCAATCAAGGGATAAATGGAGGGATTTCCCTGTTCAAAATGAAAGGCGGGCACCTGTTGGTGTCCGCCTTATTTATGCTGTAATGCTAAACAATGAGAAATATCACATTTTATATTGACAGCCCAAGTACACAGACTTATGATTGTTCCAGCATTATTGATAACGATTATCATTCACATACACATATATAAAGGAGTGGCTCATTTGAAATTTAGTTATGCTGTACCGGCAAGCCTGCTTGCGGCTTCTATTCTGTTCACCGGCTGCGCAAGTAATAATACCAATGGAAACACGGCCCAATCCACAAATGGAGCGGGTAGCAACACGGCAACCAATGCTCCTGCAGCGACTGCTGATGCCGCTAAAACGGCTGAGGCTGCAGACTTTACATCAGCCATCGAACAATACCGCACGTTTGTCATCGAGCAATGTGATCTGTTCGTCAAAGAAACGGAGAAGTTCACGGGCGCCGTGAAGGCAGGTCAGATTGAAGAGGCCAAAAAGCTGTATGCTCCGACCCGGATGTATTATGAGCGGATTGAGCCTATTGCTGAAGCGCTCGGTGATTTGGATCCTCATATTGACGCCCGTGAGAATGATGTAGATCCTGCGGAATGGCGCGGCTTCCACAAGCTGGAGAAGGCCCTTTGGGAAGATAAAACCACAGCAGGATTCGAGGAGACCGCAGACCAGTTGCTGAAGGATGCACAGCTGCTGCGGGCAAAAGTGGAGACGGTAGAGATTGATGCCAATCTGCTCGTTACCGGAGCCGTTGAACTGCTGAATGAAGTTTCTTCCTCCAAAGTTACCGGTGAGGAAGAACGCTATTCCCACACTGACCTGTATGATTTTGTCGCCAACGTAGAGGGCGCACAGAAAATATATGAACTGCTCAAACCGGAGCTGGCCAAAAAAGATGCCGCGCTTGAGCAAACGATCGGTGAAAGATTTGCAGCACTGCAAGCAGAGCTGGCACCGTTCAAATCCGGTGACGGCTATGTCTCCTATCAAGAACTGAAGGAAGATGAAGTCCGCAAATTAAGCCAGAACCTCGATGCGCTAGCAGAGCCACTATCTAACATGGGGACTATTCTGGGAGTGTGATCATCATGAACAAACACGATAAGGATAAGCAATCTACTCCAACAACAAATTCAGAAACCAGCCACAAACTGCTGGATACAAAAGTAAGCCGCCGCGATATGCTGCGGCTTACTGGCGCCACCGGGCTAGGCCTCCTGCTGGGCGGCGGGGCCATGGGGAGTCTGCTTTCGAGGGGAGGAATAACTGCCAAGGCACCTGTCGCTCCTGTGCAGGCTGATTCCTCCATCCCTTTCTATGCCAACCACCAGGCTGGCATTCTTACACCTGCACAAAACTTCCTGTACTTCGCAGCTTTCGACTTGACGACAACCAAACTATCCGACGTGAAGAAGCTGTTACAGGAATGGACCACCGCTGCGGCTGCACTAACCACAGGCCGTTTGGTCGGCAATACCAATGACAGCCCTAATTTGCCACCTTCCGATACCGGAGAAGCTGATGGTTTAACCCCTTCCCGCTGTACACTCACCTTTGGCGTGGGCCCGTCCTTCTTCGACGAGCGTTTCGGGTTGGCCGGGCAACGGCCTTCCTCGCTCGCCGATCTCCCGCCATTTGTCGGCGACAATCTCGATCCCGCCTGGTGCGGCGGGGATCTCTGCGTGCAGGCCTGCGCAGACGACTTGCAGGTGGCGTTTCACGCCATCCGCAATCTGGCGCGGATTGCCCGCGGGACTGCCGTGCTGCGCTGGACCCAGGAAGGGTTCCAGCGGACGGGCGAGGCCGATCCCAAGAATGGAACACCGCGCAATTTGCTCGGCTTCAAGGACGGCACCGGGAATCCCGATGTTACCGATGAAGCCGAGATGAACAAGGTCGTCTGGCAGGGCAGCAGCGGCGACGGGCCTGCCTGGATGAACGGCGGCACCTATATGGCGGTTCGCCGGGTCCGGTTCCGCATCGAAGTATGGGATCGTTCATCCCTGAGCGACCAGGAGGCGACCTTCGGGCGGCATCGCCAAAGCGGCGCTCCTATTGGCGCCCGGGACGAGTTCGACAAACTTGATCTAAAGGCAGCAGATGCGTCCGGCAAACCGCTGATACCAGCAAATTCCCATTCCGCCCTGGCTCATGGCGACGGCACAGTCAAAATGCTGCGCCGTTCCTACTCCTATTCCGGCGGACTAAATGCCAAGACCGGCCAGCTTGATGCCGGTCTGTTATTCATCAGCTTCCAGCGGGATCTCGTCAAACAGTTCGTGACGATTCAGCAGCGCTTGTCGCGCAATGACCGCCTGAATGAATATATGGTTCACATCGGCAGCGCGGTCTTCGCCTGCTTCCCTGGCGTCCGCGAGGGTGGCTTTATTGGAGACACGCTGCTCGGGTGACCTGAGAGTTACTGAAAAGGGAATTACTTAAAAGCTCGGAAGCTACAAAGCCCGACTACACGAGCACATTAGGGCTAGTTCCATTAAAATAAGTAAACTGCATTTGCAGCGATATTTGAGCCTGTATCAAATGCCCTCTATACTTGCCTTCTATTCATATGCCTTCTTACTTGAAAGGGGATTATCCCGATGTTCTCTCTTGTTCATCATCCCTGGCGGGCGCTTAAGGCAACCGCCATGCTGGTCTTGATCTGTGTGCTGCTGACCCTCCCGGCAGCAGCAGGCTTCGCGGCGGAAGGCAGCGCCCGGCACGATGAGCTGCTGCCGCCCGTCGGCAGCGCGCTCGTCGAAGCCGGGCAGAGCCGCTGGAGCGACGCCGCCGCCGATGTGGAGACGTTCGCGGCGCTGTGGCGCACCGCGAACACAGGCACGCCGGACGAGGCACTCGCCGGTCCGGCAGCAGCTGTAGACGCCGCATTGGCGGAAGCGGCGTCCACGCTTAAGGCGGGCGGCGGCGAGCCCGCCAAGAGCGCACTGTCCACGCTCGCCAGAGCCGTGGACGCGTATGTGACCGCCGCGAGCGATAGCGGCGGTGATTCCGCTGCCGCCGGGCGAAGCGCGGCGGAGAAGTTGCTGCCCGCGGCGAAGACTGCGCGGGATGCGGCGCAGAGCGCCGACTGGGCCGCCGCGGAGAAGGCCTACAGCGCTCTAACAAGCGGCTGGAAGCCGGTGGAGCGCGCCATCCGCAAGGATAATCCTGCCGTCTACGGCATGCTGGAGACGAAGATGAGCCTGCTGCGGATCGCGCTGCAGGCAGAGCCCCGCCGTGAAGAATCAGCCCGCAGCGAAGCCAAGGCGCTGTACCAGCTGCTTGCTGATTACGGCCAGGGCAAAGCCGTTGCAGCGCCGAACATCACCGGCGAAGATACCTCCATTGAAGGATTGATTACCTATCTTAAGCAGGCCTCGGCGGCAGCTACCGATGGAGATAGTGCCAAGGCCGCAGCGATCATGGAACAGTTCATTACTGTCTGGCCGATGGCCGAAGGTCAGGTACAGATTGCTTCTCCTAAGGTCTACACCAGTATCGAAAATGAAAGTGCAGCTGTAACCGGATATCTGCTCTCCAATCCGCCAAAGCTGGAACGGGCACTCGCCACTCTGGAGCAGATGACAGCTGAGTTGACCCCGCTGGCGGGAGAAACGCACTACACAGCCTGGGATGCTGCTCTGATTCTACTGCGTGAAGGACTGGAAGCCATTCTCGTACTATCCGCTCTGCTCGCTTATGTGAAGCGGGGCAAGCAACAAGGCGCCCAAAAATGGATCTGGTCCGGAGCCGTGGCCGGTCTTGCCGGAAGTGCTATCTTGGCGGTGCTGCTCTACTATGCTATTTCCAAAGCGGCAGCCGGGAGCACACGTGAAATGATCGAGGGCGTGACTGGACTTATAGCTGTGGTCATGATGCTGACCATTGGACGATGGCTGCACAGCAAGTCGAATACGGCCTCCTGGAATAACTATGTAGGCAGACAAGTAGATGGAGCGCTGGCCAAGGGCAATCTATGGTCACTCTTCTTTGTCTCACTGCTGGCTATTCTGCGAGAGGGCGCGGAGACAACGATCTTTTATGTCGGAATGGCCCCCGCGATTAAGACCTCCTCACTGCTGATAGGGATCGGAAGCGCACTGCTAATCCTGATCATTGTGGGCTATTCCATAATCGTATTGAGTGCGAAACTGCCCATCGGAGCTTTTTTCAAAACGGCTACCGTGCTTATTTATTATCTGGTGTTCCGCTTTCTTGGGGAAAGCATTCATTCCCTTCAGGTGGCCGGAAAGATTCCCTCGCATGTGCAGGAAGGTTTTCCGTCCATTGGATGGCTGGGCTTGTACCCGACATGGGAGACACTGCTGCCTCAGTTGATCGTGCTGCTGTTCATCCTGTGGGAAATGCTGCGCCGCAAAACTGCCAAAGCTTAGTCTCATACCGCAGCTTAACCAGCCGAACACAGCTAATATTATCCGCAGAAACCCGTCTCGCAATGGTTGCGAGCGGGTTTTTGTCATTTCCACACTTTATTCATAAAGATGCCCTTGCAACGCTCATCGTTTTGTTTTATCCTATTCATGAAAATAATTTTCTGAATATATTAACTAATTGTAAAAATAATTTTAAATCAAAATTTACGAATGGAGGTGGGTCATGTCCCCAATTCTTCATGCTCTGGAGCATGAGATGACCAAGCTGTCGCAAATGGAACGCAAGCTCGCAGAGCGAATTCTTGCTTCTCCCGCCGAGATTGTCCATATGGGTATTACAGAACTGGCTGAACAATGCGGCGTCAGCCCGGCGACAGTTACCCGTTTCTGTAAGGTATTTCATTTCAAGGGCTTCCCGGACTTTAAAGTAAACCTGGCTGCAGAAATTGCTGGCAGCGATCAGGGGCAACAGGAAGGCGGCTCTTCCTATCAGGATATTGTCGCTGGCAATCCGCTCTCCACCATCGTTGAAGCGATGCAGAACAATCATCTCGCTTCGATCCGGGATACCACTTCGCTGCTTAATATAGAGCGGCTGGAGGCTGCTGTAGATCTGCTGTGCCGCGCCCGTCGTGTTGATCTGTACGGGATGGCTACTTCCTCCATCGTGGCACAAGACTTCTATCAGAAGCTCATTCGCATCGGTGTGAACTGCACAGCCTTCGCAGACTCCCATATGCAGATTACTTCTGCCTCCTCGCTGGGTGAGGGCGATGTGGCTTTTGCGGTCTCCTACTCCGGGGAAACCCCCGAAACGATTGACGCCTTGAACTGTGCCGGTGCCGGTGGAGCCAGCACCATCGCCCTAACTTCTTACGGCAGCAGCACACTAGCCTCACTGGCCGATATCCCGCTCTTCTCTTCCTCACTGGAGAAGGGGATGCGGCGGGGTGATATGGCTTCCCGCATTGCACAACTGCATATCATTGATATTTTATTCACCGGAATGGTCAGTACGCGATTTACAGACTATATTCCTAAGCTGGAGCAATCTTATGTGAATGTACAACATTATCGTCATAAACGAGGAGGTCAATCCTAATGAATATTTTAAAATTTCATAGTGAAGAGGATTTCGTACAAACAGGTGCCAATCTGATTGCAACCCTGCTGCAAAGCAACCCTAAAGCCGTGCTCGGCCTGGCTACCGGTAGCTCGCCAGTAGGTGTTTACGCCCGGCTTGTAGACATGCACAAAAAGGGTCTGGTCAGCTTTGCCAAGGCATCCTCTTATAATCTTGACGAATACGTAGGCTTGCCTGCGGATCATCCGCAGAGCTACCGCAGCTTCATGAACGAGCATTTATTCAATCATATTGATATTGATCTCTCGCGGACCCATGTGCCTGATGGCAACGCATCTGATCCTAGCGCAGAATGTGCCGCCTATGACCGGATGCTGGAAGAGAACGGCCCGGTGGACCTGCAGATTCTCGGCATCGGGAGCAATGGCCACATCGGCTTCAACGAACCGGATGCCAGCCTGAGCAGCGGTACCCATGTGGTAGACTTGCTGGAAGGTACACGGGAGGCCAATGCCCGTTTCTTCGATAAGCTGGAGGATGTGCCCCGTCAGGCGGTCACAATGGGAATCGGCGGCATCCTGAAAGCCAAGCAGATCGTCCTTCTGGTCCGTGGCGAAGAGAAAGCCGAAGCTATCCGCAATGCCATTGAGGGCCCTATCACCACTCAATGCCCGGCCTCCTTGCTGCAAAGTCACCCGAACGTAGTCGTGCTGCTGGATGAAGGTGCAGGAAAATGGCTGAAATAACCGCAACAAACGGCGAATTATTGTATGGTAAAGTGCTGACTCCGAACGGTCTGATTCCGCAAGGCGTGCTTGCGATCTCTGGAGAGCGAATTCTCTATGCCGGGGAAGCTCATGAACTGCCTTCAGCCTATGCTAACTGGGAAGCAAGTCACCATGACAATGACCTGTTGCTCCCTGGCTTTGTGGATGTTCACGTTCATGGCGGAGCAGGATATGATTTTATGTACAGTGATAATGATTCTATTGACGCCATTACAAAGTTCCACAGTACCCAGGGAACAACAACTATGCTGGCTACCACGATGACGGCCACCAAAGCTGATATCGACCGTGTTCTGGAAGAAGTACATGTCTACCTTTCCAAGGAAATGCCTTATGCACAGCTAGCGGGAGTGCATCTGGAAGGCCCGTTCATTAGCCACAAATGGCCGGGTGCCCAGAATCCGGAGCATATTGTCCCAGCTAATATTGACTGGCTGGAGCAATGGGAACATACCTATCCTGGAATGATCCGTCAGGTCACATTGGCACCGGAACGCGAAGGTGCGCTGGAAGCGATCCGTTGGCTCCGCAAGCATGACATCACAGCTGCTCTCGGTCATACCGATGCAACTTATGAAGAAGTCATTGCCGCGGCAGACGCTGGCTTGAATCAGGCCGTGCATACATTCAATGCGATGACGCCGCTTCATCATCGTAAACCGGGGACGGTGGGAGCCGTATTATCCGACAAACGCATACGCGGAGAGATTATTGCCGACGGGATTCATGTCCATCCCGCCATGGTGACCCTGCTGGCTCAGTTGAAGAATGACGGCAATCTCTTGCTGATCACGGATGCCATGTCAGCGACCGGACTCAGTGACGGGGAATATAAAATTGGTGATTTACCAGTCACCGTTAAAGATGGTATCGCCACTCTCCGTGATAATCCAGGCGCTCTTGCCGGCAGCACGCTAACGATGATTCGCGGTTTTCAATTCCTGATTCAGCAAGCGGGAATCAGTCTGGAAGAAGCCTCCCGTGCAGCCAGCTTGACTCCCGCGGCATCGCTGGGCCTCGAACAGAAAATCGGCTCGCTGGAAGCCGGCAAGCAAGCGGATATCCTGTTGCTCGACGACAAGCTTCAACTACAAGAAGTGTGGATTCGCGGCCGCAAGCAACAACGGCAAAGTTAAATGAAGAAAGCAGCAGTCCCACGCTTCGGCGGGGCTGCTGCTTTTTTTGTGCCGATCTGTTAAAAATGACGATTAATCCGGGAGTTCTCCAGAAATACTAACCAAGGGTTAGTGACTGCGGGTTGGGAAAATGCGCTCTACCATTGTACGGAATTCGTCGGCAAAGCCCTTTAGCGGGTGTCCGGCGCGCGCCTCTTCAGCATATACGTTAAAGCGTTCCACGAAATCCGGATTGGCGGATACATACACGGCATCGATATTCGGCGAGGTCTTTTTAATCTCGGCCGCGATCTTATCCTTGATCGCCTGAGTCACATTATCCTCCTCAAGCTTAGTGTTTCTGGCTGGTGTTGTTGTGTTTGTAGTACCAAGTCCCGTTATTCCACGGTCATTGTAAGACCCTGTACCTGTGCTTCGCATCCCGTAACCTCGGTTAGTGTTTACGCCTACACCCGCACCTGTTCCGCCGACGCCAGCCATATTGCGTCCTGTGCCAAGCGCACCGTTACCGGTACCTGTCATTCCATGGCCCGGGTTGTAAGTTCCTTTTGCACCAAGCCCAGGACTGTAGGCACTCCCACCCAGACCTGTTCCGCTGGTGCCGTACAGGCCGCCATCAGTATAGCCATTCGTTCTGCCATTCCCCAGTCCATGTGTTGTGGATGAAGAACGCGTCCCGTAACGCCCTGTTCCCAAGGCATTCGGCTGGGTAGTCGAACGGTCAAGGGTTACAGCAACGTATGCTGACCTGCCGGCAAGCATAACATTGGCGGAGCGAACTTCCGGCAAGGAAGCTACACGGTCAGCCAGCTTTTGACTCATTTCTAATTTGTCGTAGTTGCGGATTTGGTTCCCTCCGCGCACCGAATTCACGGACAGCCTGCCATCATGTGTTCCCCGGACACTTTTCGTATGAACCGTGTTTCCTGCCGTGTTGTTGGCACCACACCCGGTAAGACTGACCATACCGAGCAGCAATGCGGCGGAAACGGACATGCTGATTTTAGATCGCAACATGAATTCATCCTCCATCTCTAAATGTAATGGGTGTCCAATGTAACAATCGTTAGGATGGCTTGAATTCGGCCAGGCTATGCTGAAAGGATTTGGTACTACAGGCTTTCACCGTCACCCGCCGGGGAACAGCCGCGTATCTTATAAACAGTAGCTTATCTTTTCGAGAAGGGTCCGACGATACCGTTACAAAATAGTCAGGAGGGGTGAGCGTTGAAGGTTTTATTTACGTTTTATGTACCCAGCGGAGGGGTCGAAACACTGAACAAGCTGAGATGCGAGAGCTTGCAGCGGAGCGGAATTGAATGCCATCTGCTGTATCTCATGCCGGGATCAGGCGAGGATAACGGAGCAGCCTTTCCGACGTTTATCGGTTCCACGGATGAAGAAATCACTAAAATTATCAGATCCAATTATTATGATGCCATTATCGTAACATCAGACTTTGCCCTCTTGGAACGACTCCGCATGCTCGGTTATAGAGGAATCCTCATTTATGAGGCCCAGGGATTGGGAAAAAGACATGAAGCAGAGGAATTGATTAAAGTAGCTGTCCCCTTTCTACAGTCCTTCTGTAATGCGATTTTGATCCCCCCCACAGATCATTTAATGGAGCTGTTCATGCAAATCTGCCCATGGATGCAGCGCTTTGTCATTCCAAACCTTGTCGATGTAAACACCTTCAAGCATATTCCAAATGATCCGCCAGTCGACCCGGTCATTGCCTGGGTAGGCCGGCTGGAGAGCAACAAGAATTGGCGCGAATATCTGGAGATCGCCTATCAACTCCGGATCCATAAGCCAAATCTGCATCTTTGGATGTTCCATGATCCCGCCTTGGCCGGAGTGGGAGAGCAAGAGAAATTTGACGTGATGCTTCAGCTACTGGGATTGCAAGACCGGCTTAGTGTATTTACCAATATCCCCAACGGGGTCATGCCGGTGTACTATTCCTCCATTGTTAATTCCGGGGGCTTCCTCCTGTCTACCTCGGTTACCGAAGGCTTCGGATATGCCGTTGCGGAAGCCGTCTGCTGTACCTGCCCTGTGCTCAGTACAGATTCTGACGGTGTCCGTTCCTTTATCGTGCATAACCGGACCGGGAAGTTCTATCCGCTGGGTGATGTCGACACCGCGGTCACCGAAGCGCTGGAGCTGATGGATAACAACAAGCTGCGAAGCCGCATCCGCAAACAGGGCAGAGACCATATGGTCGCCAGCTTCGGTTCGGGACAATACAGCCAGTCCTTTCGCGAGATGCTGAACTCCTTCTCCATTTTTTAAATCCTCAAAGCCGCATCCAATACGCTATATCCAGCTTAAAGAACCCTCATTCCACAGACGCGGGATTGAAGGTTCTTTTTATATGCCTCAGGCAAAGAATTGACGTTTCGTTATTGTGACACAATCTCAAGTAGCTCACGCTGTAATATTTCAGCACTCTGCTGCCAGGTGAAACGCTGCGAATCCTGTTCACCTCTAAGGGCAAGCTTATTACGTAATTCCGGCTCCTCAATTAGTCTCAGCACATCCTCAGCCAACTTGTTTTCATAACGGTAGGACATCAGACAGTTCTCGCCAGGGCTGCAATATTCCATGTTCCCGCCCGCATAGGTGGTTACGAGCGCCGCACCGCAGCGCATGGCTTCTAGCCCGGGCAGAGAGCCGGCATCATGCGTGCTGGCACTGACGAAAATGTCGCTCTCATTATAATGGTAGCAGAGCTCCGCATCATTGGCGGGTGTACGAATATGGTAGCCCGGATCACGCAGGAATTCTTGCAGCGTCGCTGACTCGGCAAATTCACGCGGCGGGATAATCAGGTAGATATCCACCTCGGGGTGGCACTCCTTCACCTTGTTCAACTGCCGGATCAGATAAGCCTGCTCGCGGTGGTCGGAGAACCCCCCTTCAGGCTTGCGTAAGATCGTGGAAACAATGAGCCGTCTACCTCCCTGACTGCGGAGTTTCATATTATAGAAGTCAGGGTTCACACCAATGGGCACAATCCGGCCTTTGATACCATGGACCAGATGCACCAGGCTTTGCTGCCAATTGGAGAGGACGAAGAGGTTACTCGTCACGCTGTAGGAGGCGAAGGACGCGTTATTATCCGGCAAAAAAGTAGGTTCATAGCAGAGCGTCAGCCGGGTGTGAATGCCTTTGCCCGCTTCGCTGGCCTGCTGCGATACTGCCACGGTGCTGTAATAATTAGAGACAATAACATCACTGAAGGGGAAATCAGCAGCGCTGATGCCCACCGGACCCGAGGAGTGAATGATTTTGCATATCATAGGATATTCCACAATCCCGTTTCGGGCCATAAGGACCGTCACATCATGACCGAACTCAGCCAGACGGTTGGCGAGTTCAGCCAGCATCCGTTGTGCCCCGCCTTTGGACAAGGTCAGAATCGGAAACGTCAGCTTCATTTACTGTCCTCCTTCCGCAGCAAACGCAGAATCTGCATGCGATACTTGGCCTGTAGCCTTTTAATTTCCCGACGTTGCGCTTCACTGTGAACCACAGAGCCCATAGCCTCATGCACCCTGTAATTGAGCAACGGCGTTTCAATGAAAGACCATTCATAATAAGGCAGCAGCCGGAGCCATAACTCATAGTCATGAGTATACAAATATGCCTCATTGAACAGCCCCAGCTTACGAAAAATGTCCATATCCAGCAGCACCGTACTGCCATTCACAGTACAACCTGTCATCATCGTCTCCAGCAAATGCTTTTTGCTGACAAACGGGGAACTCACCGCTTCGCTCATCCGTTCTCCCCGTTCATTGATACAATAATAGGCCGTATGGTTAAAAGACAGACCGGAGCTTCGCAGCATTTCCAGCTGTCTTCTGATTTTGTCAGGGTGAAAAATATCATCAGCACTGAGCCAGGCAAAAAAGCCTCCGGTTGCCGCCTTAATGCCCTGATTCAGCGCCGAAGCTGTGCCACCGTTCTCCTTACGGATATATAAAATACTATCCATATAAGGCGCAAGCTTCTCTACATGGACCGTAGAACCGTCGTCAACGACGATAATCTCAATGTCGGTATAACTCTGAACCAGAACGCTCTCCAGCGCTTGATCCACATAAGGACAATTGTAAAAGGGAATGACTACCGAAACCCTGGATTTATTATTCATGTGCTCACCTCCTCCACCTTAAACGTACGGCCTCCGTAGAATCTGTGCCGTCCCTTAAAGGAGACCCGCGCAGGCGGAGGACGCTGCACGGGTCATATAGTCCTCCAGGAATCTCCCGATAATTAGTCCTGTCCTTCTCTTATAATTAGCCTCCCATAGAGGAGATCAGTTCACGGAGTGGAGCTTGATAGCGATTGGTGGTCACAGCCACTTCGGCCAAAATGGCATCGTAATGTTTCATCGTGCCCATGCCATCATGCTGACGATAAGCGGTCAGGGATTGATTCAGCAGCACCGGAGGATAGCCATTGAGTATTGCCCGGAACCACAAGTCATAGTCGTGGGTGAAGGGCAACGATTCATCGAAGTAACCAATGGCTCCAAACAATTCTCTCTTGATCATGATCGTACAGCCATTTACAGGATTGCCCTGAAGGAAGCAGCGGAGATACGCAAGGTGGTCTGGAAATACCGCTGCCGCATCCAGCTTAATCAATTGGGATTGTCCGTTAATATAATTGAAATTAGTATAGGAGATCAGCAAGTTGTTCTGTTCCATGTACAGAACCTGATTTCTGATTTTGTCATGATAGAACAAGTCATCTGAACTCAGCCAGACAATATAATCACCCGTAGCTTGCCGAATACCGTGATTCAGCGCGGTGGCCGTTCCCCCGTTGCTCTTTCCCAGATAGTGAATGTAAGGGAGATACGGAGTAATCCGCTCCTGATGGATCGTCGAACCATCGTCTACGAGAATGATTTCATAGGGCTGCCAGGATTGTGACAATGCGCTTTGCAGCGCCTGTTCAATATAAGGACAATTATAAAAAGGGATAATGACTGACACTTTCGGATTGTTCATACTAATCCTCCTTCCCTGCTGGTTCGATAATGGACCAGGATATCGGTGAGCGAGGTCTCCAGACCGATCTCCGGCTTCCATCCTAACGTGGCTACATTCACTTCTGGTGTAGCCTGGACATCAGGGACAATTGCCCCGGAATCCTCTCGTTGCGTCTGATCCAGCGCGTTCAGCGCGTTCTGCTCCTGTGCTTCACTGGCTTCTGGGCCCCAGTCCAACGGCACCGCTACTGCCGAGCGGCTGACCAGATGCTCCGCGATCTCGCCCAGGGAACGCTGGCGGCCGGAATCGATCTTATATACCGTTCCTGTCTCTCCTTTATTCAAAATCACACTGTAAGCCTTGACCGCATCACGTACATCCAGAAAGTCACGAAGGTCATACCGGGAAGAAAGCTTGAACAGGGGCGGCTTCCCCCCTGCTTCCAGATTGACAATATACCGGGTCAATAATGAGCAAAACCCGGTGGAGGGACCGGGGCCAATCAGATTACAGGGTTCAGCCATTAGCACCGGTTGCCGGAACAAGGTTCCCCAGGCCAGTGACGCCAGTTCCTCCAATGTTTTGCTGAGACTGTAAGGATGCGGCGGTCCGGCCGCCGTGCCTGCCTTAAACTTGAGACGCGAGCCTGCCACCAGAATTCGGCTTTGAGGCAGGCTCCGCAAGGCTTCCAGAAGGTAGAGAGTGGCCATTACATTGCTTTCTATATATAGCAGCGGGTCACGCCAGGATTCCGGCACCGAATTTTTGCCCGCGAGATGCAAAACCTCATCCGGTGCGACCATCTGGATCATTTCATTAACAGCTTTCCTGTCGCTCAAATCGCAGTAATGCACCTGAACGCCTTCCGGGAATATGGGGGCAGCTCCCCTGGAGCCCCCATCATTCCCGGGGCGGCGCAACACTGCCGTGACCTGCGCTCCCTCTGCCGCGAAGCTGCGAACTGCATGGCGTCCAGTAAATCCCCCTGCTCCGGTGATAAGCAATCTGCGCCCGTTCATAGGGTCGCTTCCGGCGGATTCATCCACTCCGCAAGCTCCGCCAGCATCACTGAATACGTCGGGAAATCCCAGCTGAAGTCAGGTCTTGTGCTTAGCAGTGTACGGTCCTGCACGTACATATCTTCAAGAACAATCTCCACATCCCGCTTGTCAAAAGCTTTACGAATCTGCTGCAGCAGTTGGTATTTGCTTAGCGGCTGAGGGTGGGCAAGATGGATAAGACCAGAAACAGTAGAATCCAGCAAAGAATCTATGGCTTTAGCCAGCTCCAGGGTGGTCACCCCGTTCCACATTACCCGGCTATAACCCGAGACCTGGCCCGTCTGGGCCAGGAACCACTCTAGTAATCCAATCCCGCCGGAGCGGATTTCGGGCCCGATAATAGACGTACGAATGGTCAAATGCCCCGGTTCACGCACCTCACCAAGACTTTTGGTAATCGCGTATACTGAAGTCCCGTCCGGAGTGTCGTCCTCGGCATAACCGCCGCGTGTTCCTTCGAACACGCAGTCGGTGCTGATATGAATCAGCCGCGCATGAACCTCATCCGCCACACGCCGCAGGCGGTGTGGCAGAAACCCGTTCACATGGTAAGCTCCGATTCTGTCACGCTCTGCAAACTGGTTAAGCACCCCCATGGCATTGATAATACAATGAGGGGAGACGATATCGACCAGATTTTCTACCCCGGCGATATCGTCGGCATCCACATACAGCCCGCTGAGATCTTGTTTATCCCGGGTTGTATAGAAGACGCTGTGCTTGCCCTGACGGCGAAAATAATTCACGAGCATATGCCCTGCCATACCGTTTCCACCGAGGATAAGCAGCTTCATTGGAGAAAACCTCCCCGGATCAAAATGTCCTTGATCTCATCCTGTTCCATCAGATTGGTCTCGGAGCTGAAGCTATTAAAGGAGACATGCGGGTAACGGCTGTAATGCTCTTTCAGTTCCGGCATATCCAGCGTTGGCAAAATCACCAGATACTGTTCGTCATAGACTACTGTTGTCATACTTTCAAAGTCACTCATGAGGATTTCATGGATCTTCTCACCAGGCCGGATGCCTGTTTCAACAATGCTGACATCCTCTTTCCCGGAAGCCTCAATCAGTACCTCAGCCAGATCGACGATCCGGCAGGTCGGCATGGTCATGACAAAGATTTCACCGCCGACACTGACTTCCGAAGCTTTGAACAGCAGCGTAATAGCATCGCGCAGAGTCAGGAAGAAACGCGTCATGCCCATATCTGTAATGCGCACCTGTCCTTTATCCTTAATCTGCTTCATGAACAGATGCACAACACTGCCGTTCGTGCCAAGCACGTTGCCACCACGTACCGTTACGAACCGTGTGTTTGAACCAAGCAGGTTGGCATACACGATCAGCTTCTCCCCAATCGCTTTCGTCATTCCGTAGAAGTTGGACGGGTTGGCCGCTTTGTCTGTAGAAATATAGATGACTTTCTCCACATGGTTCGTAATCGCCGACTCAATCACATTCTGTGTGCCGACTACATTGGTCTTCAAAGCTTCATAGGGTTGATCTTCACAGACCGGAACATGCTTCAGTGCTGCCAGGTGAAATACATAGTCGATCCCCCGGCAGGCCGCGGTAAGGGCATCCTTATCGCGGATATCGCCAATAGTGAAGCTGAGACGATCATCCTCAAACTCGCGGCTCATCGCTACCTGGGCTGACTCGCTGCGGGAGAATACTATGAT
This sequence comes from Paenibacillus sp. NPDC056722, assembly GCF_042790635.1. NCBI lineage: Bacteria > Bacillati > Bacillota > Bacilli > Caryophanales > Paenibacillaceae > Paenibacillus > Paenibacillus sp. NPDC056722. The sequence goes on from NZ_JBHTYV010000015.1 coordinate 97,493, forward strand.
TTCGCGCGGATTTTGCGGCAACAGCTGCCGGATCAGTTCATGCCCCCAGGAACCGGTGCCGCCGGTGACCAGAATCCGTTTATTATTGAACATGCAGGTTCCCTCCAAGCAAAAATTTGACTACTTTAGCCGAGACATCCGGGGCTTTATAGCCTTCCGGTGCCTCCCATTCCCGGTGAAGCGAGGTCATCAGCTTGACGCAGCGCAGAATGCTGTCCCGATTCACCCCGGACACCACATTGCTTCCGCAATCCACCGTCTCCGGGCGCTCAGTGGTTTTGCGAATGGTAACGGCCGGTACCCCCATCAGGCAGCATTCCTCCTGAACCGTGCCGCTATCGCTGATTGCACACAACGCATGCCGCTCCAAATGAACAAAATCAAAAAATCCGAAAGGCTCATGAAATTCAACTAGTGGGTGCATGGATAACGAGAGCTGCTCTGTAAGCCTAGAGCGTGTGCGGGGATGGATGCTGCAGATCAGGCGAATTCCAAAATGCTCGGCAACTTCATTCAGACCAGACATAATTTGTTCAAGCGAGTGAGGATCGTCAACATTCTCAGCCCGGTGAGCCGTAACCAGGAAATACTGACTAGGCGTAAGGCTTAAACGGTCTAGAATATCACTCCCGCCAATCTGGGCTTCATAATGTGTCATCACTTCATGGATCGGATTTCCGGTCAGCACGATCCGGTTCGTGGGGAAACCTTCACTGACAAGATGTCTTTTACTCTGCTGTGTATAAGGCATATTAATGGTGGAAACCGCATCGATGACACGGCGGTTTTTCTCTTCGGGCACATTCAAATCGTAGCAACGATTTCCCGCCTCCATATGCACCACCGGAATTCCCATGCGCTCAGCCAGAATCGCACACAATGCGCTGTTGGTATCACCAAGCAGCAGAATACGGTCCGGCTGTTCCTTCCGCAGAATCGGCTCCAATCCGCCAAACATAGCAGCCATTTGTCCACCAAGCCCTGCCTGCTTATCCTGCAGCACATAATCCGGTGCCCGCAGGCCCAGTTCTGCAAAGAAGATGCCGCTGAGGCTGGAGGTAAAGTTCTGGCCGGTATGCACCAGTACATGTCGCTCCGCGTGCTCATCGAGCAGCGGAATGATTACGCTGAGACGGATAATTTCGGGCCGTGTGCCCAAGATCGTCATGATCTTCATGAGTTCACTCCCCTGCTTTGTGTATAATTCCGTTCCGGCCGCCAAGGATCTGAAGCGGCCGGCCGGAGAGACCGCGCTTCCCCTGGCGCGGCCTACGCCGCCTTGCGGCGGCCCTTGGTCCGGCGGGCGCTGCTGCGGCGTTTGCCGCCGGGACGCTTGCCGCCGGACCGCTTCCGCCGGGCGGCGGGTTTTGACCGCCGCTTGCGGGACGCGCGGCGAATGGCGGACGGGCGCCCTCGCCGGCGCGCCCGGTCCTTGGCGCGGCGCAGACGGCCGCGCCGGATCTTGTTGCGCCGCAGCCGGGACGCGCGGCGCGAAGTTCCCCGCCGCGGCTCGGCGGCGGCGGGAGGCTCGCTTTCGCCCGGGACTGCAGGTCCGGGCGGAGGCACCGCTGCGACGGGGATCGCAGCCGGCGGCGAACTGCAATAGCGGAGGTTCCACCTCTCCGCGAGTCCATGCAGGCGCATGCGGTACGCCGCCGGGCCATAGGCGGCCTCGGCCAGCTCGCGCGCCCTGCTCCCTATGGCGGCGGCATGACCAGGCTCCGCCAACAGCGCTTTTACCGCATCAGCCAGTGCCACGGTATTCTCTACCGGGACCAGATAATCACCACAGCCCCCAGCTTGCAGAATCTCCTGCAGTCCTCCGGAAGCATAGGCCACGACAGGTTTACCGAAGGACATTCCCTCCAGGGCTGTCATCCCGAAGCCCTCACGGATGAGACTGGGTACAACGAGTACATCCATCGCACAATAAGCTGCCGGCAGGCAATTCTCATAGCCAACAAATTGGAAGCGGGAGTGAAGGCCCTCCATTTTCACCTTACGGACACAGCGGTCATAGAAGCTCTTATCCCCTGGTGTCCCGATGACGAGAAACTTGGCATCCCGTTGTGCGGCCGCTACGATTACCGCCATATCTACGAAATGTTCCAGTCCCTTTTCCTTATTAATGAAGGAAGATATATAGCCGACCAGCTTCTGGTGCGGCTGTACCCGCAGCTCCAGTCTCCGTTCGCCCCGCAGCTTGCTCCAGGATGCTGCCATCATCTCCTCATCATTCCATGACGGGGGAAGCAGCGTGACCTTGTCGACCATCATCTCGTGGGGAAAACAGGCTGCCGCCGTATGCGAGATAGCCAGGATCTCGTCACTGTTGCGGTGTATCAGATCGACACTGATTCCTGTATATTCATTGTCCGTTATGGCCTCCGAGATTTTCCATACTACGGGAATGCCTAGCGACTTGGCGGCCATGGCCGGGAGTACATGCACACAGGTGCTGGTGATGATAAAAGCCGGACGCAGAACGACCAGCCAGTCGGTTAGCTCCCGATATTCTCTGCTCTCCTGCAGCTGACGGGCATCGGCTGGAAGGCCTGCATACGGAGTGTACATTCCATACAAAAGAGGGATCGGCATAAGCTGTACGTTCAGCCCAAAGCTCCGAGCCTGCCTGGTCAACTTCCCTTCATGCGGCGCAACCAGGATGCAGTCAAAAAAACGGGACAGCTCACGGCCGAAGAAGAGCAGCAGCTTCTCCGCACCGGTAATGCTTCGTGTATTGGAGACATGAGAAAAAAGGACGATTGTAGCTTTGTCGGCCATGGCGTCTTGGCGCTCCTTTACCCAAGGCTGGGAGCGGCCATTCACCTCCTAAAAGTTATCCGGAGTCCGGCCAACGTTCTTCCATTGACCGGGCCCTTCCCTGTACAACAATATCCATCAGCCAGGCTATTCCTTCAGAGGCAAATGCTGAATCCGGTGATTCAGTATATTGATAAAAATCTACTCCCGGCACCGGCATTTGTTCACCCGGCAAAAGCACATTCCTGTCCTTCGCCTGACTTCGCTCAGCCATAGATAATAGTCAGCAATTGATTTAGACGTTTGGTGTACGTGTGCTCCTTCAGCGTCCGCTCATAGGCACGGAGTACAATTTCGCGGCGCTCTTCTTCATGCGTAAGGTAGAAGCGAATTTTGTCCATCATTTCCCGCGGGCTGGCGAAGGTCTCGATCTCTTCACCCGGCTTATAAAAGTTCCCCATGTCATCCCTGGCATCGCAGAGCTGCAGCGTACCACTTGCGGAAATTTCAAAGGTGCGCGGGTTCGGAGAAACGGCCGTAATACCCAGTGAATTGTTGTTGACATCCTCATCGATATGTGATCGATGCAGGTTGATGACGATTTTGGAGCCGCTGTAAGTAAGCGCTGTTTCCTGCGGGGACATCCACTTCCCGATCTCAATCCGATCGCCATACTGCGGAGCCTCCGGCAAACGGTCCCACCAGATTCCGTTGATGACCGTGTTGTACTTCATTAAATCAGGCAGGAGTTCACGGAAGAAGTTGACCCGGTTCCAGTAAGCGGAGCCGATAAAGCTGATATCGCGCTGGATCGGTGAGCGTGTCGTGGTCGGATGATAATGCTCCCGGTGGACAGCGAATGGCAGATAATGAACCTGCTGGCAGCCCAGTCCTTTGTAGAAATCAATGCAATTGCGCTCCAAAGTAAATACGTAGTCGTAATGCAGTACGATTTTCAAAGTAAAGTCCGTGTAATAAGGATCATCTGTGAGCCAGATGGCCGTGCGGATACCGTAGCCTCTCAGCACGTTAATCTGCTCCAGTGGCAGGTCCATGCCGTCCAAGACTAACACCAGATCCGGGTGATTTGCCCCTGCCAGCTCCACCAAGTTCTGACGAACATCTGTCACTGTTACCCGGGTGGCCAGCTTTTGCAGAGCCGCAACTACGGCTTCGTCCAGAGGAGAGTAAGGATAACCCTTGCCTGAGGCTACATACATAACGTGAATATCGCGCACAGGAAGCGGTTCCTCCGGTCTACCGTGGAGAATTGCCAGCCGGCCTCGCAGATACCCTTCGTCATGCCCTGTCTTGAAGCCGGTTAACCGTCCCCGCAGTTTTTCTTTTTCCGAAGGTGTAAGAGGCAGCGGGGGGGTAGGGAGTACAAAATTATTGCTCATCAGCTTCTCGCTCCTTTATTCATAACTAGATTTATTTTCGCGGGGCAATGACATCCAGCAGTTGCGGCAGGCGGGCAGTAAACGTATGATTTCGCAGCGTGGTATGCAGTCCGCGTAACGCAATTTGGCGGCGTTCTTCTTCATGATGCAGATAATAGTCCATCTTTCGTTTCAGTTCCTCTGCGGAACTGAACGTTTCAATGTCATAGCCAGGGCTATAAAAGCGCCCCAGATCCTCCCGGACATCCGTCAGTTGCATCGTTCCGCAGGCACTGATCTCATAGGTGCGCGGATTGATAGACCGGGAAGGAAGCTGATGGGTATTGCGATTATCCTGTCCGTTCTCCCACGGTCGGTGAATATTGATGACAAGTTTAGCACCACTGTAATAATTTGCAGTTTCTGCGGGTGGGATAAACCCGTCCCTAATGAACGGGGCCAATTGATCATAACGGCCCAGCCGTTCCCAGAATCCTCCTGCAATCAATACCTTCTTCGTGCTCAGATAAGGAGCCAACTGGTCGAACAGTTCTGTCCGGTTGCGGAAGGCATTACCGATGAATACGATATCGTATTTGTACTGAGGCCCGGTGCGGCGGGGATGGAACATGCCGGTGTTCACACACAAGGGCACATAATGTACAGATGCCGCTCCAAAGGAACGATAAAATTCCACAGCACCCAGTTCATGCGTAAAGACATGGTCGTAATGCCGCCAAATGACCGCGGTGTCCTCTGTAAAATAAGGATCATCCACGAACCAGATCGCCGCTGTAATGCCCAGCCCCCGTATGGCAGCAATCTGTTCCAGATGGTTCTCCGGAAACACATGCAGCCCGTTCATGACAAGCACCGCTTCCGGTCGTTCCCGAACGGCGGTTTCATACATAGCTTCAGGCGTACTAACCACCAATTCGCTGACGAGCTGCTGCAAAGCTTCCTTCACACCGGTATCAATGGCTTCGAAACCCTGAGGTACATACATGAGTTTAAATGGCCGGCATGCCTCCGCTTTCGGCGGGTTTAAGCCTTGCACGGCCTGGCATAACCCTAGACGGTATCCCTCGTGGTAACCATCGAGGTATTCGGGGTTATGCGCCTTTCTAATTTTAGCTGTCACGGCCTTCACCCTGCCCTGTCGTATTCTCAAGACAGTGTACTATATGCGGAGTCAGCACCCGCCTCATGGACATCTGTCTGTAGCACGCATAAATTGGCAGATGCCCCCTGTCTTTCGCCCGGCTTGGCACACACCAATGCAGAATGTATCCACTCCTGCCAAACTGCTATAATAAAGGGATTATCAGGTTCGGGAGAAATACTGTGCTGCCGCCTGATTCGACCTATGGGGAGGTAATCATGCATGTATAACGCCAATACCACGCTGTATTTACGACACGCGGAGCTGCTGCGGGATAAAGTTCCCTCTTTCGGCTCTTACCCCTTCAATTTGCCAGCCGTACGTGATCTGGAGCGTCTTGTGTTTGAGAAACAAGTTACCTTTCTGGTAGGGGAAAACGGGACGGGAAAATCAACACTGCTGGAAGGTATCGCTTCTGCCTGGGGCTTTAATCCCGAAGGTGGAACCCTGAACTTTTCGTTCAACACCCGTGCTTCGCATTCGTCGCTCTACGAGTTTTTCAGAATTGCCCGCGGCGTCCGGCGTCCTAAAGACGGGTTCTTCCTGCGGGCGGAGAGCTACTATAATGTCGCTTCGTATATAGATGAATTGGACGAGCAACAGGCTCCCTCGCCGCAGATCAAAGATTCGTATGGTGGTAAGTCACTGCATGAGCAATCCCATGGCGAGTCTTTTTTCGCTACATTTGTTCATCGCTTCGGCGGCCGTGGCCTTTACATCCTCGATGAGCCGGAAGCTGCACTTTCTCCGGTACGCCAAATGTCACTAATAGCACGGATGCATGAGCTGGTGAAGCTGAACTCGCAGTTTATTATCGCGACCCACTCTCCGATTTTGATGTCCTATCCCGGCGCGGATATCTTTCAGTTGGAAAGTGAGGGAATGCGCAAGGTCACGCTGGAGGAGACTGAACATTTCACTGTTACCAAAGCATTCATGAATGACCGCGAGAAAATGCTGCGGGAACTGCTCGTGGATGATGAGTAAGTTTTTTAGACAGGTAGAGTTTAAAAGCTCCTGAGGGGCTTAAAGCGAGAAATGATAGATTGTTATATAAGACGAACTTAAGATCCAAACTTATGTAAGACGTACTTAAGATCTCAATTTATAAACCAAACGCAAGGCTTGATCGTTACTTCAGTGGAGTATCTGGACTTCTAGCCGCTTATATTTCCCCAAGTGTAATTAACGGCATTATTGTACTCTAAATACTCTGCAGCTAAACTTCAGTGGTAATTAAATGCAAAATTGTACGTTAATTCTTCCACAATAGGCCTTTCAGCGTACTTTCTTAAAAAATAAGCTACGATAATGCACTTATATGCCTTATTTATTTATATTTCATAAAATTAAGGTACAAAAATGCTGTTAGTTGCGGAGATAGTGCCATTTTTGTAAAGAAATACCCCCTGGAGGAAGTCAGCTCGGAAACTTCCTCTAGGGGGTATTTCGTATTTCTGAATTCTACTATAAGACTGCCACAGTTACTGGCCGCTCAAATAAGCATCCACCCATCTCTTCATTTCCTGTGGTGGCCCGAGTCCCAATTCTTTGCGGTATTGCTCCTCAAAACCTGCATAGTGCTTCACAACACGCTCCGGCTTGCCACTTGCCGCATATACCTCCAGCAACAACAGATGCATATCTTCCTCAAGCGGGTAGACCAACAGGCCTGCTTCTAGGCGCTGCTCCGCCTGAGCCCAGTCCTTTCTAGCCATTTGGCGCCGTACCAGTTGATAGAGTAGTACCTTGTACTGCTTGGCGCAGCCTTCCTCCAATTTTACCTTCCAGAGGTAATCCTTCCGATCGAGCAGGCTGCCCCGGTAAAGATCGCATAAGGTCTCCAGCGAGGTCACATCCTCCGTAGCATCAGCCAAAGCAGGGCTGCTCCGCTGCATTTCCAGCAGGTCATAGGAGACCTGCAAGGTCTCCAGAAAATATCCGTCTCCGGTTTTGACAATATTCATGCCGATGTCCTGTTCCTTCAGCAGCTTCCTCAAGCGGTACACTGTATTGTGCAGATTATGTGTCGCACGCTCCTCATCCATATCTGGCCATAGCACATTCATTAGATGCCACTTATTGGATTCCTGATTGGGATAACATAGTAAATAAGCAAACAGCTCTTCCGTTTTCCGTGCGGGCCAATGGATAAGCTCCCCCTTCGGGTTCCGAACCTCGAAGCCTCCGAAGCAGCGGATGAAGGCCTTCGGGACGGAAGTGGATATGGCCCCAGACGAAGCTGAGCGCCCGGCGTCTTTTATCAGCCGGTCTGTAATCCGCTCGATAGCAGCGGGGGTAACCGGCTTCAGAATATAATCAAAGGCGAAGACATTGAAAGCCTCAAGCGCATACTCCTTGTAGGCTGTTGTAAATACAATTCGCGTATTTCCGCAGCACGCATCAATCCTGCGAGCCAGTTCCAGACCGGAGAGCCTCGGCATCTCCACATCCAGAAACACAATGTCCGGCTGAAGATCGGGCAGGCTGGTCAAAGCATCCATAGGATTGCTGAACGCGCCGGTAATGTGACAATGCGGATTCCTGCCTACTACTACCTTCATCAACTCCAGAATCGGCTTTTCATCTTCCACAATGACTACAGTAAACGTCCTTCCTTCTTCCATTCCATCGCTCCTTTCTTGGGTACTGACGGTCAACCTCTGATCGTCTTATTGCAATTTCAGTTCTGCCAATGCTTCAGCTCCAAATTCCTGGCTGTAAGCCTCCAAATATTGTTGGTGAAGTCGGCTGATCTTTTCTTTTTTCCCGCGTTGTTCATACATGTCTATCAAAAGCACATGCATTTTCTCTTGTAGCGGATACATAGACAGGTAGCCTTCCAGCAGATCCTCTGCCTGATCCCAGTGCCCAGAAGCAATCCTCCGTTCAACGAGATCACCAATCAGCACGGTGTACTGCTTAAAATATGCCTCTTCCAGGGCAGCTTTCCATAGATATGGCTTGTTGTCCAGCAGCGGTCCCTGATACAAGGAACAAAGGTGCTCTGCTTGCCCCTTGTTGAGCTTCTCTTTGCTCTCACTGCTTTTAGCCTGATCAAACGCCAGTACATCGTAAACGACATCACCGATATCCAGCATGTATCTGTCATTGAGCTTCTTGATTTCCATACCAAAGTTATTTTCCCTTAGCATCTTCCTTAAGAGGTACAGCGTATTGTAAAAATTGGACAAGCTCTGCTTTTCGGTCATCTCCGGCCAAAGCAAGTCAAGCAGCCTCCATTTGCTGATATAGGTAGCCGGATGACATAGGAAGTATGCTAATAACTCCTCTGCTCTTCGGGTACGAAAATGTAGCGGTTTTCCCATAGCATCCCGAATCTCAAATTCACCAAAGCAGCGGATCGCCGCCCTCTTTTTCTGAAAACTCTCGTTATTAGGCACACGCTTGTGATTCAGACGCTCCTGCACTCGATTAATTGACTCTGGCGTCACAGGCTTGAGAATATAATCCAGGGCTTGTACCTCGAACGCCTCCAGGGCATAGTCCTTATAGGCTGTTGTGAATACGATTTGTGTCTGCGGCATTAACGCATAAATTCGGTTGGCTAATTCGATCCCGTTTAACCTCGGCATTTCAACATCTATAAACACCACATCCGGCTTCAATTCCGGCAACCGCTCCAGCGCCTCCAGTGGATGGATGAATGCACCGGCAATGATGAAATGGCGATCTCGACTAATCATGACCTTCATCAATTCAAGAATGGGCTGCTCATCCTCAACAATTACCGCACGAAACATGCTCGTCCTCCCTCGTTTCTGCTCATCCCTGTTCTATAGGCAAATAGATTGTGACTACCGTTCCCTGCTCCGGCTTGGAATGGATACTTAAAGCAGCACCTGCAATCCGCTCTACGCGCTGCCTGACATTGGCAATGCCTATGCCCCCATCCTCTCTTTCCCCACCGGTCAGCTTGTACAGCAAATCATCCGGAATACCGATCCCGTCATCTTCGACAGTAATCTTGATATATTCTTCTCTTGCCTGCACTGTTAAACTAACTCTGCCTTGTCCTTCCTTCTCAAACAGTCCGTGCCGGATAGCATTCTCAACGAAGGGTTGAATACTTAAAGCAGGGATTTCAAAATACGCCAGCCCCTTGTCCACCTCAAGCACGTAATCAAACCGCTCCCCAAACCTTGCCTTCTCAATCTCAACGTACGCATGAATGAGCTCCAGTTCCCGATGCAAGGGTACAACCAGGGTAGAGCGGTCCATGTCCAGAATAAAGCGGATATACTGGCTCAGCATAGTCAACAAATAAGCGGCCTTTTCTCCATCCGTATAGCAGAACGAAATAACGTTGCTTAGTGCATTGTATAGAAAATGTGGCTTAATCTGCGCTTGATGAAAAGCCTGCTCATTACGAAGCGCCTCCTCGAATGACGTTTTCATCGCTATTAAGGTCTGTATTCTGGCAATAAGCGTCTCCACATCAAACGGTTTGGTGACATAGTCATTCGCCCCGGCCCTAAACCCAAGCGCAAGGTCTGAAGCCGAATCTTTGACTGTAGCGAACAAAATCGGCAGTTCCAGAATGGAATGCTTGGTACGCAAGGTCCGGCACAATTCAATGCCCGAAATTCCCGGCATCATGACGTCCAGAATCACCAAGTCGATATCCGGGTACATGTTCATTTTGTCCAAGGCTTCTCTGGCAGAGAATGCAGTGATTACATTGTAGTGATGCCTTCTGAGGATGTGGAGTAGACTATGAATATTGGAGGCCTCGTCATCGACGATTAATATGGTGTTCGCAAGTTTCGGATCGATATCATCCAATGAGATTAGCTCAGTGTGAGCCAATCTCTTATTTTCAGCAGTTGCCGCTGATTCACGATATCCTGGAATCCGCTGCATCTTTTGCATGGTGAAAAGCATTCGTGTCCCTAGCCCCAACTCGGACCATTCCACCCGAATCTCTCCACCCATACGCTCCACCAGCTTGCGGCTGATATATAGCCCAACGCCCATGCCTGTGTAGCCATCTTTGGGGAGCGGCTTCTCCACCTGTTCAAAATATTCGAAAATCGTCTCCTGCTTGTCCAGCGGAATGCCGGTTCCCGTATCCTCCACCACTATGGAAGCTACGTTCTCAGCAAGGCTGCACGTAATCCGGATCTCGCCTTCTTCTGTATGTTTAATCGCATTATGAACGAGGTTATACAACACCTGCTGTAAGCGGCTTTCATCAGCGAGAACCCAGGTATCGTGGGCTACCAGATTCTCCAGCTCTACCTTTTTTCCTGCAAGCTCGAACTGCAGCACATCTATAACAATCTGGGCAGCGACACGAAGATCCACCACTGTCATTTGCAGACGCAGTTCCCCATGCTTCAGACGGCTGACATCAATAAGATCCTCAATGAGCATGGATAGCTTGGTTGCCGTATCCTTGATCAGCCATAGATTTTGCTTTTGGCTCGGCTGCAGATTCTCTTCCATATCCTCCAGCAAGTAAGAGGTCATATTCATAATGCCATGCAGAGGGGTCTTAAGCTCATGCGAGGTGTTCATTAAGAATTCGTCCTTTAACTGATTAGAGACCATCAACCGGCGTGATAACACCTCTATATTGGCATAGGCATTCGAGAATCGTAAGGCCAGCATGATATTGATGAGGACGATGAAGATGACAACCCCACATTTGCCAACCAGATCATTGGTAATAACATTCTCGGAATAAAGGCTTGAGTCCACCAGAAACACCAAGAGCGCGAAAGCCCCCACAATAATGAGCAGCAGTTCTGACCGATCGGAGGACGGCTGCTGATTGCGAATGTACAAGCAGATCATCCGGATGATAAGTCCAGCCACCGCAAACGCCATATAGATCACCAAAAAATATTTCACACTGATGTGGACACTGTACGGCAAAGTGACAACTGCTATGAGATAAAGCGCAAAGGGCAATAAGAGGAGCCTTAGCTTTTTCGCAGACATCAGACGGGTCTCCACACTGCAAAAGAACATAAAAATGATGATCGCACCTAGAAACTGGCTGATTTCCAGCAGCTTATACACGAAGTTAAACGGCAGGTCCGGAAAGAAACGTTGAAACACCTTTTCACCGTATAGGGAGTCCTGAAGGGCTTGTAGCAGCAAATATAGTCCGCTAAGCAGATAAGCCTTCTCTCTTCGCCCCAGAAAATAGAAGCTGAAATGATAAGCTCCGAACATGGCCAGAATTAAGATAATGCCAATATCCGCCCCCAGCTGAATGCTGCTTACTTCCGAAATTCGTCCCTGTGTACCGAATGGAATGGAGTTCACGATGCCCCCGGTAACAAAGTTGAAGTTAGAGACTTGAAGAAGAATCTCAAGCTTGGCAGTATCACTATGAAAAAAGACTGTGTAGGGTGTATTACTCGGCTGGAAACCTTCGACACCCATAGCAGGAGTACCGCTCCCGCCTTCCATCACATCATTAATGAACAGCCGGTGGGCCATGCGGACACTCCGTATTTTCAATCCGAGAACTTCGTCCTTATCCTTTAATAAAATGGTAAGCCGATACGTTCCGGCGCCTTTACGGCTAATCCCACTATCCTCACTCTCCCCCCGCCATGTACCCGGGACGGTCAGATAGGCAGTCTTCTCTGCGCGCCCTTGCACGAAATCTTTGGGTTCGAGCAGTTCGTCTTTATAGAACTCCCACTCTCCATCCAGATTGATAACGCCATTATTGTGCAAATCCCACTGGGTCAGATCAAGTACCCCCTGCTTCGCCAAAGGCGCCATCCGGTTAGGCAACGTATGGGAATAAATTGCGGTTAATAGCGATATTGCTATTACAAAAAACAAAGCAAAGCCAACAGCCTTGCTGTATTTGATTGTTCTCACCAGTCGGTCCCCTCTCCACAAACAACTGAACAGTATCATTGTATAACTAGTGACTCACAAAAATCTCAAAATAAATAGTTTCTAAAACGGGTGTATAACAAAAAGACACTTTAGAGGGCAATGCCTCTTAAAGTGTCTCCAATAAATCTATTCGCCTGTTAACGACCTTGCACTCCAGTGCAACAAACTACTCTTTGCAATGGAAACTACGAGGAACAAACTTAACTTTATCTCCGCTTCCACAGCCGGGTCAGCCGGTGCAGCACCCAACCGAACATCACAACAACCATCATGTCGAAGCTCACGTTGAACATGAACAGATGCTTGCCGATATCGGCCCGACCGTCGCCCAGGATCGGTACCAGGAAGCAAAAGATGCCAATCAGCCCCAGCAGCATCAGCAGTTCCCCCGCCATTCGGCTCCGGGTTTCCCGGGCACGGAAATACTGTAACAGCGCCACGGCGAAGTACACCGCGTAAAATACAGACAGGAAGGTCAGCGTATGCGGGATATGTTTGTTTTTGAATTGGCTCCAAGTACTGTAGGTGTAGGATAAAGCTCCAGCTGGTTTATTCTCCGTCTTCTCGTAATTCCCGAGGTAGTACGGACGGATGGCCATACTGTTGCCCGCTGCATATTCCATATTCTTAATCAGGCGATCTGGATGCTTAAGATAGAAGAACAGCACATCTTTATGGGATACCCTGTCGTAGAAGTCCGGCCCTAGCGAAGGGTCATTTTGCTTGATAGCCGTATCATTCTGAAAATAATTCGTTCCTGCCAGCACCTCCAGCCGCTCTGGCAATCCCAGGTCGCGCAGATCACCACGCACATCCGGCGATTCGTTAAGAATCCCGAAGAAGACCGTCTGGTACAGGTTGATATGCTTCAGATCCTTCGGCGCAGCCACGTACAGAACAACCGATACCACGAAGATCGCGGCAGAGAAGCGCAGCGCCAGCTTTCGCCAGTTCCCCTCCCCTTTAAGGAAGGAGAACCGTAGAAAAATAAGCGCGAAGGCAATCCCGATCGGCGCGTTCTGGATTTTGGAACAGGTAAGAAAAACGACGGCGATGAAGAACAAGGTCAGCACTTTGGTTGTCGGCCTTTCCATAGCTGTCAGCTTTAACCCCAGGGCGAAGGCCAGCAGCATAAACACCAGCGATACCGGCTCACCATAAAGCGAATTGAAATACGCCAGATATCCGATATCATAAAAGACAAACAGAATACCGGCACCCAGCAACAGCCCTGTCAAATATGAGCCCTTGGCGTTATGCTTTACAAGTAACCAGGATGCCGCCAACAATAACACAGCGTACACTGCACCCAGCAAACGAATATCGAAGAAGCTTCCGTGGAACAGTCCACCGAGCAGCCGCGGAATCAGAACCAGCACGATTTGCGAGGATGGATAGAAGCCCTTGAACAAATTTTCATACGAGAACCGGGAATGGCTAAAGCTGAAAAAACGATCGGCATACGTTTCATTCGCCTCGTAGTAATTCAGACCGGTAGTGCTCATCATGCGCAGGAAATCTCCGTTGTCAGCCACTCCAATGAAATGACCCAGGAACAACAGCGAAATAATAATCCCCAGTCCGACCAGCGTCACCACCGTCTCTGGACGGCCTAATCTTCTCATAATCTCTCCTTACCGCTGCGGAAGCAGCTTCACATATTCATCAGACAAGCCCATTAGTTGAAGAATATAATCATAGTCGGACTCATATTTGCTGAAATCCGTCACCGGCTCCAGTGTATCCAGCGAGATGGCCTCGCCGTCCTGAAAACTTTTTCCAGGCACGAACATGATGTCATCGTTAAAAAATGAGCCTGTCGGCAGATAGTAGCGCATCCCTACCACATTGCGGTCCATGTTCAGAAGATCATGCCCAAAGGCGGTAAAGCCCTCTCCCTCCAAAGAGACACCCAGCAGATTGGCGATCGTCGGCATAATATCGAGCTGTCCGCCGGTACGGTTGATCACTTGCCCCTGCTCCATACCGGGAACTCGAACAATAAGCGGGATGTTAAAGCGGCTGATCCTCGAGTCATATTTGATCCCTAGTGCCTGCTCCACCTGCTCCGGCGTGACATCCTTCGGCTGCAGCCCGAAATGATCCCCGTACATAACAAGCACCGTATTGTCCCACAGTCCGTTCTGTTTCAGGCCTTCAATCAGCGTACCAATGGCGTAGTCTGTGTAATTGATTGCCGTCAAGTAGTCGCCCAGCATGGTGTCCTTCAGATCACCTTCGACGTTAATTTTTTTGAAGGCATCAGGAATCTTGAATGGGTGGTGACTGGAGGCGGTAACCATTTGTGCGTAAAAAGGTGTTCCCTTAGCTTTTAGCTCAGCAAGCTTCTCCACCCCGGTGATGTACAACTGCTCGTCCGATGCACCAAAGGCGTTAAAGTGATCATTCTTGAAACTCTGTTTGTCATAGTAACCGTTGAAACCCAATGCCGGATAAAGCTCATTCCGATTCCAGAAACCAACCTTGTTCACATGAAACGTGTAGGCTTCATAGCCCTTGCTGTGCAGAAGGCGCGGTAGGCTAGGCAGCTCCCGATCTCCAAACCCGGTCGACATCGCCAATGTAGCAATGGGATAAATGGACGTATTGCTCATGAATTCAGCATCGGACGTGTTCCCCGGACCAATTTGCTGATAGACATGGGGAAAATAAAATCCTTCATCTGCAAGCTTGTTCAGTACCGGCGTCAGTTCCTGACCATTCAGCGACTGATGCAGCGGAAAGTTTTGAAAGGCTTCCATCTGAATCACAATGACATTGCGGCCTTTCTGTGAGCCAAACAGATCAGGGATCGTCCCGAGCGGTTGATCACGGTAAGGATAGGAAGCTTCCAGGTCTTTAATTTTGCCGACGGTCTCCTTGATATCCCCGGTTCCGATCAGACCGTTATCGGCATTAGCCTTGATCGCAGCCACTACCTCATAGTTGATGAATCCGGCGCTCTCCGCCTGCACCAATTCATTCGTGATCCCTTTCGCATTCGTGATTGTATAGGCAGACAACCAGGCGCCACCAATTACGCATACTAGAAGCACGATCAGATGAACTCTGCGGGCGTGAGATGAGACATATTTTTCCTGTGAATAGGCAGAACCCCGCAACCATCTGCGTAACCCACGGTAGAGGGCATACACCACGATATCTATAAAGAACAGGTAGTCAATAATCTGTATCGTCGACTCCACGCTCTCCTTGATCTGGAATACCTGATTCAGCTCGTATAGAGCCAGATAGGTGGGTACCGATCCAAAATGGTTGAAATACACACTACTCGCGAAGAACAACAATGACAGCACAATGTTGAATGTCCAGAAGACCCCAGACTTCAGACGCCGGGGGATCACTACAGCCAGCACCCCCATCAGCAGCAGCACCGGAGCGGCATCGGCGGCCACCCACTCCCAGGCGATCCTGTCAAAAAACAACACTCTCAGCAGCAGCAGCTTCAACAGCAGCAGCCCTGATACCATATAGAACTGGGCGTATACCGGCCCGTTTTTCTCCTTGTACATAACATCCCCTCTAACTCTTGAACATGATTTCGATTCCTGTTTTCCGCTTGGAAAATAGCAGATTTCACTAGTATAGCAATAATTGTTTTTATTTCAAAATGGATCGCTGTTATTGATGCGTTTTTTTAATTGATATTGCACGTTTTTGCACATATACTTTTTAGTAACTACTATTCCCAATATCAGGAGGAATTCTCATGATCAAAGAAGAACGGCTGTTGCGCATCGGGGTACTGGGCTGCGGACCAATCTCCCAGGCTGCTCATTTCGAGGCTTGTCGAAGAGGGCGTAATACAGAGCTATACGCCATCTGCGATATCTCGCAAGAACTGGCAGATGCCATGGCTACTGTCCATTCCCCTAGGAAGGTCTATTACAATTATGATGAAATGCTTGCCGATCCCCTGGTGGAGGCCGTAATCATTGGCATTGCCGATCAGTTTCATGTTCCTATGGCCGCTAAAGCGCTGGCTGCAGGCAAGCATGCGCTGGTGGAAAAACCGCTTGGCGTGACTGTGGAGGAGTGTCAGGCGCTGGCGCGGCAAGCCGAGGAGAGCGGGCTAATGCTTCAGGTCGGCCATATGAAACGTTTTGACCCCGGCATTGCCTATGCCCGGAAGTTCATCCGTGAAGAAATGGGCCAGATGCTGGCGCTGAAAGCCTGGTACTGCGATTCCACTTACCGTTATACGGTCACGGATAACGTGATGCCGCTGCCTGTAACCGGCAGCGGAGCACTGAAGCCGCAAGGCAATCCGAAGGAAGACAAGCAGCGCTATTACATGCTGACACATGGCAGCCATCTGCTGGACACCGCCCGCTATCTGGGCGGGGAGCTCCTGGCTGTCCAAGCCAGACATGTGCAGAAATACGGCGCCCACTGCTGGTTCGTCGCCGTGGAATTCGCCGATGGCAGCATGGGCCATCTCGATCTTACCGTTGCCGTGCGCATGGATTGGCACGAGGGCTTTCAGATCTATGGCGAGCACGGTAGCGTCACCGGCAAGACCTATAATCCATGGCTGTTCAAATCCAGTGATGTCGAGGTCTTCTCTGCCAGGGATGGCGTCACCCGCCGCCCGCTGGGCGCAGATGCCCATTTCTATAAGCTGCAGACCGAAGGGTTCGCAGACACCATTCTCCACGGAGTCCCTCTTCAGGGAGCGGATATCCAGGATGGGATTGCCGCGATGCGAGGCATGGCCGCTATCGCCCGGTCCGCCCAGGCCGGAGAACGTGTCCTGCTGGCCGATGTTACTGGAGGCGTCTAATGAATCCCGGGATATTCGCCAAAACCTTTCAGCGAGCCACCCTGCCAGAAGTGCTCGATACTGTGCGCAGCTTCGGCTTCACTGAAATCCAGTTCAACATGTCCTGTGCCGGCTTGCCCTCCTTGCCGGATGAACTTTCTCAGGCCACAGCGCGCAGGATCGGGCAAGAGCTTCAACAACGGGGAATACGGATGTCAGCCGTATCCGGCACCTTCAATATGATCCATCCCGACCCGCTGGAACGGGAAAAGGGTCTGACTTCTCTCGGCGTGCTAGCCGCAGCGTGCCAGGACATGGGCACTTCCGTAATCACACTGTGTACCGGCACACTGGACGCTGGCAGTATGTGGGCCTATCACCCGGGCAACGCTTCGCCCGAAGCCTGGCGTGCATTGACAGCCGCTCTGGAGCAAGCGCTGCTGCTCGCCGAGCAGCATAACGTTCAGCTTGCCATCGAGCCTGAGCCGGCTAATGTTGTGGCTTCCGCCCCGCTAGCACGCCGCCTGCTGGACGAAATGCAATCTCCCCGGCTCAAAATCATTATGGATGCCGCCAATCTGTACCCGGCTGGAAGACCACAGGAACTTTCGGCTGTTCTGGAGGAAGCCTTCCATCTGCTCGGACATGACATTATTCTCGCTCACGCCAAGGATGTGCTGGATGAAGCCGGCACCCGCTTTGGCGCGGCCGGACAGGGTCTGATACATTATGAGCACTATATAGAATTGCTGCTTAGATATGGATACCAAGGGCCGTTGATCATGCACGGCCTGGAGGAACGAGATGTTCCCGGAAGCAGCGATTTTCTTAACAGGAAACTCGCCGCAGTTCAGAATAAAACATAGAAAACGCCTGGCGGAAGCAGCATCCCTTGTGGATTGCAGCCTCCGCCAGGCGTTTTTGGTTAAGATAGAGCACCCATAGGTGCACGTTCAATCTGGAGATTGTGAGTGTCGCAGTATCCCAGTCTTGCTAGTACTGAATGACGGTTATTCCCTGTTCCCTATATGGAAGGAGGATGTTCTCCGGCACCTCATTTGACGTAATCATGCAAGTCAATGCCGAGGCTGGGGCGACGACGAACGGCGCTGAGGTTCCAAGCTTATCAGGCGTTACCAGTGCAATTACCTCCGACGAGCCTTCGATCATAGCTCTTTTGACAAAAGCTTCATCGTTGTGCGGCAGACTGATACCGAACTCGGGGTGAATGCAATACACTCCAAGGAAGCACAGATCAGCACGGATATGCTGTAATTCCTGAATCGCAGCCGGACCCAGATTCACCAAGGAGTCTTTGAACAGCTTACCGCCCAGCATCGTAACCTCAATCCCGGGATGCCCGGCAAGCTCCACGGCTACCGGAGGACTGTTCGTGATCACAGTTGCAGAGATATGCGCTGGGATGGCTTTGGCGATTTGCAGCGTAGTTGTGCTGCCATCCATAAGAATGACCTGACCGCTGCGAATCAGCGAAGTAGCCCCTTGGGCCAGAGACATCTTCGCTTCTGCACCCAGCCGCTCGCGATCTCCGAAGCTGGCCAATGTCGGGGATGAAGGCAGCGCACCGCCGTGTACCCGATGCAGCAGACCCGCATTGTCCATTTCCCGCAAATCGCGGCGCACGGTGTCCTCGGACACATTCAGACGACTGCTGAGCTCGGCCGCCACCAGCTTCCCTTCCTTGATAAGCATATCCAGAATGATTTGTTGCCGTTCTTCTTTGAGCACTGGTAAGACTCCTTGTTCATCGTCCCTCGCGGACGAAGTCTATAACAATCCGCGGCGCGTAATTTCCGGCGTTTGTCTACGCAAATTATAGCGGCTGGGATTGATCAAGGTCAATCCGGTGAGACTCAGCCCAGGGGTGTGTGGCTGAGCAGTCTTTTAATAGAACGATTGGCTTCCTGCAGCACAATTTCCTTATCCATCGTCTTCATGAACCCACGATCCATCACAATCTCGCCGTCAATAAGAGTCGTCTCCACATCCGCACGGGTAGCAGAATACACAATTCGGGAGATCGGGTCCACATCATAGGACGGGAACGTGTGAAAATTACGCAGATTCAGCAGTGCGAGATCAGCTTTTTTACCCACCTCAATACTGCCGATACTACTTTCCATCCCTACTGCCTTAGCTCCGCCAATGGTAGCCATGCGAAACACGCTTCTCGCATCCATAGTCGTCGGCCCATGCTGCGGCTTCTGAATGATGGCAGCCAGGCGCATCTCATTGAACATATCCAGGTTGTTGTTGCAAGGAGCTCCGTCGGCACCAAGACTCAGGGAGACCTGCTCATGCAGCATGCCCGGTGTATCCGCAATACCTGAGGCAAGCTTCAGATTAGAGCCGGGGCAATGGCTGACATGAACGCCGCGCTCCCGTAAAATCCGCCGCTCCTCGGCATCAAGCCAGATACAATGTGCCAGAATGAGACGCTCATTGGCCAGGCCCAAATGATCAAGATAGACGATGTTCCGCATACCAGTCATGGCCTGCACAATCTCGATCTCTCCCAGATTCTCCGATGCATGAGTATGAACCTTAACCCCATAACGGGCAGACAGATCTCGCACCTCAGTCAGCAACGGCTCGGTACAGGAAATGACGAACCGCGGGGAGAAAGCGTACTGAATCCGTCCGCCTCCATAGCCATTCCATTTCTCCAGCAAATCCACGCTCTCTTGTAAGGAGGATGCCGTATCCTCTTGCAAGGCTGCAGGCACATCTCCGCCCTTCTGATCCATCATCACCTTGCCGGACAAGGCGCGGATGCCGCTCGCCGCAATGGCCTGAAAAGCAAAATCCGTATGATGCACTGTCTCCATATCCACAATCGTCGTAGTCCCGCTAGAGATCAGCTCGCCGATGCCCAGCATTGCAGAGTAATACAGCGATTCCTCATCATGCGCAGCCTCCAGTGGCCAGATTCGTTTGCGTAACCAATCCATCAGTTCCAGATCATCACCTTTGCCGCGGAACAGCGTCTGGCACAGATGAATATGGGTTTGAATAAAGCCAGGGATAACCGTACGGTTAGTGGCATCAATTACAGTCTCGCCCGCTTGTGGAGTAAGCCCACTGCCAATCTCCGCGATCAGGCTGCCCTTGATTCGAATATCACCGGTGATGATGTCCTCTGAGCTGTTCATGGTTACAATCTCTGCATTTCTGATCAGTATGTCTGCCACTACATTCTCCCCCTTTAGCCTGGTTACTTTGTCTTGTTAAATCGCTGAATACCTGAGAGCCAGCTGTAACACAAAAAGGCTACAAAAATATGCCGCAGCATATTTTCGTAGCCGGAAATTTACGGTTTCCAGTAGAGACCCTTAAACCCATTATTAAGGATATACGAAAAAAGGCTTATTCAATTCAGTCGTTTGAATAAGCTAATCATAAAAGAAAAACATGATTCATGTCAATTAAAAGTTAATTAAAGTCACATAAATCTTCATCCTGTTATGTTTTTTTATATTTTCATTCTACAAATAACGAGTAAATCCGTTATTTGTGTTATTTTAAATGACATACGAAATATGTCTGGCCCCATCAAACGATAATATCAAACATATCTAACATAGATTTACTCCGTAGCAATCAGCACCTTCTCAAATACCGGGAAATTCGCGGTACGGCTCGGGAAAGAAATTTCGCCTCTAAGCTGATAACCCAGCCCCGGGTATATCTCCAACGCTCTAGTATTTTTCGCATAGGTATCCAGACGAATGCTTGTATACCCGTTACGCAATGCCAGCGCCTCTGCAAAAGCAATCAATTGCCGGGCAATCCCCTTACCCTGCACCTCGGGATGCACTGCCAAACGGTGCATGATCAAATGAGGTCCCTGGTTTTGCTCCCAAGTAATCGTCTTATAGGCCTCCGCCTGATTTTCATCCAGTACGAGGATTCCCGCAATGGCATGATTGTCTTCGTATACATATAGTGTACCGCGCTCAATGTCTGTTCCGATAACTTCCTTATTGGGATAATGCTCATCCCATTGATCACTTCCGCCATCCTGCATAACTTTCACACATTTGGCAATAAGCTTCATGATTTCTTCCAGCTCTTCCTTATGTGCAGTTCGAATCCCATTGCTCACCTGTGCACCTGCTTTCTTTTATCCAAATTCGATCCCTTCAGCGAGACCCTGACAAGAAGTCTATCATATTCGGGTCCGTTTTGAGGAGGGGATTTTCGGAAAAAAGAGCATGGCAAAACATCCGGACGTACTCCTCCCGACCGGATGTTATTTCCTTCTTGCCCAGACTGCTACACTTCTTGGTTACTTGAATTCCAGCTTATGCCCGTCCTCGAAGCCCTTGGCGAAACCGGCGTCGAACCCCACGTTGTATGCTTCGGTGTAGCCCTGCTGATAGGCGTCTCCCGGAGGCGTTTCCGGAGAGACGCCAAGATCCGGGGGGAGCGGAATCACCTGTGGTGCATCGTTAGGATCCACTGAAGGTGCTGCGTTAGCTTGTGGGGCAATGTTGATTCTTCTGCGCAGGATGCGACGCCGCCGAAGTCTTCTTTTTTTGCGCAGCACAAGACTTTTGCGGGTCTTCCCTTTGCGGATCAGCCCTCTACGAGTTTTACGGGCAAGGCCTTTGCGGATCTTGACCTTCCGCGACAGCAACAATTTGCGCCGTTTGCGGGTTGTCGTACCTAAACGCACTTTTCTGCTGCTCTTCTTCTTCATTCTCTTTATTCCTCCTGTACTCCATGTACTTTGGAGGTTCCTCCAGCCCAAGTCTTAGTCTTGTTTAACCATGGTGCTGCAGGAGTTCCCCGTTTAGGCCGATGCAGTGAAATGCCGGACATCATCCGGCACATGGCGCTCTGGTACCCACTTAAGATCCGGATATTATCGCTCAGCTTGCGGGCCGTCAGTTCGGAATGCCCCGTCAATTCGGCGATACTCTCCAGTATGGCGGCCAACGCAGCCTGGCTACGGGAAATGGAGCGGATCATCTCCAGTTTGACGGCATGCTCCGATAGACGGCCCCCGGTCATTTGCTCAGGTCCCCAAAATCAAACCCGTCTCCGCCCGAGAACCCTTCTCCGCCGCCTTCTTCCTCACCACTGCCCAGCACAGCCTTCAGATTGCTGTAAAGTCCGTTCTCCAGCTTGGTCAGTCCTTCGACCATCTCAACGATCACCTCGTGAATGGAGAGGGATTCTTTTAACTGCTCCTCGTGGCTTTCGAACGATCTCGCGTGGATATGATGCTGTGTCCACTGCTTTACCTTCTCCGCCTCGACAGCCTTCGCCTCCAGGATCATGGCGACGTTCCACTGAATCACTGCCGTCGACTCCAGCATTTGTAGAAAAGCCTTCTCCCTGCTCATCACCAGCCTCCTACTCCTTGCGCCTACTCTTCTTCCTGCCCATTCATTTCCTTGATGACTCTGCCGACCCCTTCCGCCATCGCCTCTTCCAGATCAGCCAGGGCATTGAGATACGAAATAATATTCTTGTTGACCTGACCCGAGCTTTCGATCAGACCGCTGGTTCCTCCAAAATCAGGATCTGCATCCGGCAAATCGTGGACGATTTGCGACATACGGACAACCACGTGACGTTCGGCGTCGAGGATCCGCGCCATCTGTTCGTGCGTATGGGCCATGTGCTGCAGCACTTTTGTTATTTTATTCTGCACCTTCATGTCTCCTTTGCTCAAACGCCCTGCTACAACATATGCGGCAGGAGCCCTAGCGGTGCCGGAAGGCGCAGCGCAAGTTAGTGCTCTGATCGTCGGTATAGACGACGTTATTGCCTGTCGTGTAGAAACTAGCCATTCCACTTAGGGCTATAGAGAAACTTGATTTTCTGATGTTCTAATATTTAAACAAAGACCAGCAGCCCGGCTCACCTGAACCGGACTACTGGCCTTGCGGATTAATTATATTTATTGAGTATTCTGTAAATTAGAACGGCTGTTTCGGCGCGGGTTGCAGTCTCCTTAGGATGGAGGTATTTCCCGTCGCCAAGGACAACGCCCTCCCTGACTAAAGCCGCCGTTTCCTTCACAGCATAATCAGCCACTTTAGCAGCATCCTTAAAGGTGTCCAGGTCGGAGAGGGAACCTCCATCCGTTAGTTTCCCCGATTTATGCAGTGCTCTGACGATCAAGACCATCATATCCTGCCTCGAAATCTCCGCTCCCGGGTTAAATTTATTGCCCCCAACTCCGCTAGTAATGCCGAGCTGCTTGGCGATTCCCAGTGCTTCATAATAATAAGCCTTCTTATCGATATCCACATAGTTGTCAGCAAATCCGGCTTTCAGATCAAACGCTCTGACCAAAAGCAAAATGAAGTCCGCTCTTTTCATCTTGGCACCTGGTTCGAAGAACGTATCCGACGTCCCCCGGACGATTCCTTTAGCCGCAAGTGCTTCAATGGCCTCCTTAGCCCACCAGAAGCGGCTGCCGATATCGCTGAAAAGTGGCTTTGCTGGTGTCACTGACGGTTCCCGTACAGGCGTTGGGGTGGTTGTGGGCGCTGGGCTCCCACTTGGCTTCGGAGTCACCGGTGTCGGTGTTGCTACTGGTGCCGTATTGCCTCCACCGCCGCTTCCCGGTTCACCACCCCCACTGGCTTTTAAGGTAGATACGATTCGCACATTGCTGATCTTGGACGTATTCCCTGCTGCATCAACAGCTATAACATAGTATTTGTAGGAGGTATCTGCGGATAAACCGCTATCTCTGTACTCTGTTGCCGTTGTCGTCTTGATCTCTACATCATTGCGGTAAATCTTGTATCCCGTCACTCCCATGTTATCCGTGGAAGGTGTCCATTTCAGATCGATGGCCGAGCTGGATACCGCTTCCGCTCTCTCTATGGTCGGTTCCACGGGAGCCTCGGTATCCACGATGGTTGGTGTCCACCAATTGCCGGATACCACAATCATGCTGAGCAGCCGCAGATTATTCCCAAAATACAAATCATCTTCTGTAGAGACAGCCGCATTGTAATCCCATAATTGATTGAGCCACTTCTGATTGGATGAATCGATCATGGCGCTAACCATCAGGGGAGCGGAAAAGGAAATATCCGCATAATCATTGATGGCTTCCGTGCCGTCAAGCTTATATCCCGCAAGAATCTTCTTAGGATCATTATCCGTGGTTCCCCGAATCCAGCTGTTGAGTGTGCTGAGCTGGCTTTTGGCCCGGGCATCACCTGTCAGAAGATAATCCGTACCGATCCGCCAAGGAATACGGGAAGAGTTATAGTTGTAATCTCCGTCATGTTCAGACTCCAGGAAGTATCCATCCGGCGTATCCCATTTCTTCTGGCTTACCGGTTTGTACTGCCCAGCCTTATCATCTTTGTATACAAAATCCGGCAACAGCCCGGCTTTCGGACTGTAATTCTCATACAAACTATTAATAATGCTGTACGTCTTATCCGCAACACGGTCCCAGTTGACATCACCGGACACATTTTTAAAATCCTTCAGATGCTGCAGCATAAAATCGGAAGGACGTGTCGCATTGCCGAACATGGGGTCATTGTCGCTGACCCAATCCGCCAATTTTAACGTCCACTCTGAATGGTTAACATCGCTGGCCATAATAGCGTTGATAACTTTTTGGGCCTGGGACAGATAGTTAATCTCCCCGCTGCTGCCCCATTGGCTGTCGGCAAGCAGGAGGGCGTAAGCAATGTCCATATCGCCGTCGGTTGCTGAATCCGCACCATTAATATCAATAATTTCCTTGCCGGTATCCGCTTGCTGCCAGGCCATTAAATCAGGATTGATCTCACTTGGATGTGCTCTGAAATAGCGATACAACCCGTCAAAATACTTCTTGGCTTCCGGATCATGACCCGCCAGCAAAGCGGTAATCAGCATCCCATAGCCATGCGCTTCCGATACAGTGATCTCATTTTCTTCAAACCAGTCGCCATCACTGTACCACACATAATACTGGTCTGGATCATACGGATTTTGTTTCAAATATTTTGCTTTCCACTCGTTGTATAATCTGCCCACGGTAGCATCCAGTTCGGCCTGTGTCAGGTGATTCGGCTTAATCGAACCTGCCACATAAGACGTGTGCTGCGGATAGGCCTTATGGACACCCTCTCCAGTGGATGCCGGCTTGGTCATCACTTGAACGGTATTACTCGCCAGCGATTCCACACCTTCTGCATTATAGGCTTTTACAACGTAACTATAGACCGTACCCGGTGTTAATCCGGTATCACTATAGGTGATTCCATCCGCCTGGCCGACCTTGCTGCCGTTACGGTAGACGTTGTAGCCCGTGGCCTGGATATTACCGGCTGAAGCCGTCCATTTCAGGTTAATTTGGTAAGGAGAAACCGCAGTTCCTTTTAACTCTGAAGGTGCTGAAGGCGGTTCCGACTCCACCGGACCTTGGAGTGTGCTGACTTCAACCGGATCGGAATTGATTCTCGTACCGACCGCTTTGACGATAAAATCATATTTTTTCGCCGGATTGATATCTTCTATTGTATAGCTGTATTTACTCTGACCTTCTGACACCGGTACATATATGCTCCAGTGCGTCTTTACCTTGTCGTTCTTCTCATAAATCCGGAACCCTCTTACCGGTTCTGCACTTGCGGAAGGAGCGCTCCAGGTCAGAACCGCCTTACCGCCCTTCAATTGTACCTTCACGGCCTCCGCCGGGTCCGGCTTTGTGTCTGTTCGCTTAATCCCATATTTATCATAAGCCTTCAATCCGTTCCCGACGGTGTTCGGCTGATTCTCATCCGTTACCGCTGCGGTATACGCGGTAAAGGAGAGCACTTGATCTGCGATGGAAACATCCGTAAACATCTTCTTCCCCGGCTGTTCGTCGACGGCTGCAAAGTAATCATCATAAGGAACAGGTTTTCCATTTTCATCTAATTTTTCCCGAGGTTCACCGTGCTCATCCAGCTCCATTTGATTGTTCTTATAGTAGAATTTATTTCCGAAAGCATTGGACATGAGATAGACCGTGCCCTTAGGATTGACCGCATGGCCCTGTTCGTCAAAGGTCAGCTTCTCCTTGGGAATCACTTCATCATTGTACATTTGGAAGGATCTCATATACATATGATCATGGGCCTCAAACACCATATCAATGCCCATCTCATCAAACGCGGGAATCAGATATTTCTTGTAAAACTGGACCCGCTCGTCTTCCCATTGCGCAGAGTTATCGCCTGCGGCATACGGGCTTTTGTGAAAAGTAACAAATTTCCATTTCTTATCACTTCGAGCGACGGCATTTTTCATCCAGTCCAATTGATCCCAGAATTGCTTGTCCGCCCATTCCACACTTTTTCCATCCTCAGCAAGTGCTCCCGAGTACTGCGAATTGAAGACAAGGTAGAGCGCATCACCGTATTCAAAAGAATACACAGACCCTTCATGCGTGTCCGCTACAACCTGTTTTGGCAAGTTGAAATGGTTGTAGAAGTTGTTATTCGGCGTTGTCTCGTCACCATCATAATCCATGACCTCATGACCGCCAAGCACGGGCACATAAGGCACTTGCAGCAATGAATTTTGAGCTGTGCCGAGCATCCACTGCCACTGCTCCTCCAAATCACCGTTATCCACCAAATCTCCGGCGCTGATCAGGAATTTGGGATCGCCTATATAATCAACTGCTTTCCTGAAGGTATCCCCCCATGGCTCAAAGCCAGACTTGCTGGAAGCCTGAGAATCAGAGCCGGCGATAAAGCGAAAAGGCTGATGGTCTGCAGCATCCGTAGTAAACGAGCCGACCTCGCTCCAATCCTGCGACTTGCCATTGCCCACCCGAAACTTATAGGCGGTTCCCGGTTGAAGCTGGTCTGCGATGACCTTATGACTACTAAATTTTGTTGTACGGTTCTTGCTTCTGTCGCTTTTACTCACAAAGGTCG
Organism: Paenibacillus sp. NPDC056722; assembly: GCF_042790635.1. NCBI lineage: Bacteria > Bacillati > Bacillota > Bacilli > Caryophanales > Paenibacillaceae > Paenibacillus > Paenibacillus sp. NPDC056722. Next base: position 124,388 of record NZ_JBHTYV010000015.1, read on the forward strand.
CAATTTCTTCAGTATCCCCCTGATAAGTCAAAACTTCTTGCTCCGGGAACACATTCCCGACAACCTTCGAGGCTTCTGCCACCTGTACCACGGTATCCGTCATGACATCCGTGTACCAGGCTAAGGCAATACTTGTCTTTGGATCTCCGTTAAACGTCATGTTGATCGATTTGGGAGCAAATGGTGAATCCTGTACACTAAAACTCCAAGAAATATCCCGGGCCAGCGGCACCAGATCCGTTTTACCCTTGATAATATCCTTAGGTACCGTTACCGTATAAGATTGTCCATACGTCAAAGAAGAATGGTTAACCCGCAGAGTATCGCTGTTCACAACTTCCAAGGACGCTGAGTCCAACTGCTGATGGTTCTCATCTACAAGCCCTACTGTATAACCTGGTTCAAGTGTAATAGACTTGTTGAATTTGATCTCAATAGGAGCGTCAACAGTCACATTCCTTGCGCCATCAGCCGGCTGCTGGGCAAGATCGACGGTAGGAATGACGATTTCTTGGCCCGGGATCGGCTCGCCGGATACCTTGATGTTTCTGATTCTGCTGGAGCCTGAGCTCCCTATGCCATCGTCATTCCCCTTGGTGTTGGTATCAGAGCTGACGATCCAGCGAATATATAATAATTCCTGATCATTGCTGTTCGGAAGGGGCTTGTTCACCAATTTGCAGGTAGCACCCGGACAATCAAAGCTGGAGACGGCCATTTTAAGATTCGTATTCGGCACATCCTCCCACGTCTGAAGATCCAGGCTCGTCTGCACTTTGAAATCACGCGGACCTGATCCGGACGAATTCTGCTCAGAGGATAAGGTGATATTCTTGAATCCGGTTGTAGACACGGTAGCAAGCCAATACTTTTTCCCGTTGCCCTGGTCCCAGCCCTGATAACTAATTGCTTTCTTGCCTGTATCCATAGCCTCGAACACACCGCCTACATTGCGAAAAGTAGACGCCGCCTCATAGATTCCGTACGTAGCCGAGAATACCCCCATACGGTCAGCGGCTTTATCAAATGCCCATTCGGCAATGGTCTGGACATCAGGTACTGCCGCTAAACCGGCAGCCTCTTGTTCAGGTGCAGCATCTGCAATCTGGAATGGCAGCAGCACAAGTACGAGCAATAAAGTAATGGATTGGTGTAGTCTTCTTTTCAAATGACCCTTCTTTTGCAATGTCGTTCCCTCTTTTCGCAGATAATAGTTTAAGCGCTTTAACTTTCAGTTTCGACCAGTCCTTTTACTCTCCCCCTTTCTATATTCAGATTCATATGTACTATAGCGCATCGTTTTCTACTCTATCTCTGCATATTTTGATATCGCTATTGATTTTCAACTTTTACCGCTATTTAATTTACATCCTGCTCAATCCTTTAACAAACGTGATACGATGAAATTAGGTATGGATCATGATGTTACTCTCGATCATTCCCGTAGGATTGGAGATGACACCCCTGGAAATCAACTTTTATCAATCAGATCCCTTTTACATTAGCCGTGAGACAAAAAGAGTCACCAGTATGCCTACTACTCATTATCACGATGCTTATGAAATACTCTACTTAGTGTCCGGCGAGCTATACTATTTCATAGAAGACAGAACCTATCAAATCGTCGGCGGGGTTATATTATTCATTAACGTCTATGACCTGCACAGATTAGTTAATGTACATAATACGAAGTACGAGAGAGTGACTTTATTGTTCAAAAGGGAGTTCCTGCACGATCTTTTCGTGGACAGCTCTCTTCCACCAGGCGTCCTCTCCTGTTTTCAATCTGAGACCAATACGATCAAGTTAAATGGCCCCGACCAGATCTTTATCGAGAATTTGTTCAGCAAAATGATCCATGAAGACACTCAAAAACCTCCGGGTTACGACGTCTATCGAAAGCTCCTGTTAATGGAATTGCTAATCTTCATCCAGCGCAAAAATCTTTCGGGTCACCATGAACATCTTGTACAGCCGAACCGGACCCATAAGAAAATCTCGCAAATCACCCACTTCATTAACGGGAACTTCACCAAACCATTGTCTCTGGAGTATATGGCGGACAAGTTCTCTATAAGCTCCTCCCATTTAAGCCGAACGTTCAAAGACACAACTGGCTTTACTTTTATTGAATATGTCAATAATACCCGTCTGAAAGCAGCACGCTCTCTGCTGCAGGACTCCACATTAACCGTTTCAGAAATCGCCGAGCACACTGGTTTTGGTAACCTGACTCATTTTGGCAGAGTGTTTAAAGCTATGACCGGAACCTCGCCCCTCAAATACCGCAAGCAGTACCTGGCAAATGGGGCGTTTAACTCTCCGCAGAATTGAAATTCGATCCTTCACCAGAACTGCTGCGGGTTCAAAAGAAATGGGAGTGCCCCCAAAAGGACAACTCCCATTTCTTAAAAAGATAAAACAATCCGCCCGTCAACCTCGCCATGCTCCAGCTCTGAGAAGACCTCATTGATCTCCTCCAGCTTCCTGACTGCTGTGATCGCCTTCACTTTCCCTTCCGCCGCGAACTGCAGAGCCTCTTCCAGATCCTGTCGCGTACCGACAATCGAGCCGACAATAGTTGTCCCATCCAGCACCGTGTTGAAAATAGGCACTTCCATTTTCTCTGGTGGCAATCCCACCAGAACTAGCGTACCACCCCGTTTGAGGGAATAATAGGCGCTGTCGAACGCTTTTTTGTTCACCGCTGTGACAATGCTGGCCTGGACCCCGCCCAACTTATTTTTGATTACCTCTGCAGGATCGTCATTCCTCGGATCAATCGCCAGGTCAGCCCCCAGTTGCTTCGCGAGCTCCAGCTTCTCTTCAGAAGTATCGACCGCAACCACATTCAGGCCCATAGCCTTGGCATATTGAACAGCCAGATGACCTAGACCCCCCACACCCACAATCGACACCCATTGCCCCGCACGGGCTTTGGATACCTTCAGGGCTTTATAAGTGGTCACACCCGCACAAAACAACGGTGCTGCTTGCACAAAATCGATGGCATCAGGGATTTTCACGACATAATCGCCATGGGCGATGCAATATTCGGCATAGCTGCCGTCGACCGAATATCCCGCGTTCTGCTGCTGCAAACACAGCGTCTCACGTCCGCTCAGGCAGAATTCGCAATGACCGCAAGCCGAATACAGCCAGGGAATGCCTACCCGATCCCCTACTTGCAGATGATGAACGCCCGTGCCGATCTGTACAATGACGCCAACACCTTCATGCCCGGGTATCAAAGGTAGCTTAGGTTTGACTGGCCAGTCCCCGTTCGCGGCATGAAGATCTGTGTGGCATACGCCGCAGGCATGGATTTTGACGACCACCTCATGGGGGTCCGGATCACGCAATCCGACTTCCTTGATTTCCAAAGGCTTTTTAAATGCATGGGTAACTGCCGCTTTCATACTGTTCCTCCTCTAGATGATGAATTGAAAATAGTATGTGCGACCATGCAACATTTAACCAAAAAAGGAGTGTCCGGTAACTTCCCGGAACACTCCACCGCTTCATTACAAGGTATCCTTGAGTTTCTCCCCAGCCTCGCGCAGAGACTGAAACGTTCCCGCATCACTCCACCATTCCTTCAGCACATCATAGCTCAGCTTGCGGTCTGCGGCATACAGGTTGTTCACATCAGTGATCTCTAGTTCGCCTCTTCCCGAGGGAGCAATCCGCCGTATAATGTCAAATACGTCCGAGTCATACATATATATACCGGTCACGCAGTAATTCGTCTTTGGGCGCCTAGGCTTCTCTTCGATGTAAGCAATCCACGAAGGGTCCTTATCGTCAAAGACGGGAACACCATATCTGCGTGCATCCTCCACTGGTGTCAGCAGCACTTTGGCGGTCCCTTCGGACTGTTTAAGAAAGCTATCTACGTATGGGGTAAGATCGTCCAAAAACAGATTATCTCCGAGCAGAACCACGAACCGTTCTCCCGGAGAAATGAATCCTTCCGCAAGATCCAGGGCTTCCGCGATGCCTCCTGCGGCTTCCTGAATTTTATAAGTCAGAGAGACGCCAAAAGAGGCACCGCTGCCCAAAAAATCCGTATACAACCCGGCGGACTGCTTGCTGATGACCAGAAGAATATCGGTGATCCCCCCTCGGCGCAGCCGGTCTATACCGTAGCACACCATAGGATAATTGCCGACCGGAAGCAAATGTTTGTTCATAAGCCGGGTCAGCGGTAGAAGTCTGGAACCTGTTCCGCCCGCCAGTATGACTCCCTTCACTTACTTTCCTCCTCTTTATCTACGTCGTTAGTCTTCGGGTCTGCACCTCACATGAAATTCGCAGGATCCACCTGCCATTTATCTATAAACTTGCCGCGGTTTCGTTCCACCAGATCACCCCAGCCGCTATCGTATACTTCCTTGAAGCTGGCGCTTCCTTCATGGTGTACGAGACAGTCTCCGGCAATCAGTAACCGGTAACCCTGCTGACGAGCGCGGTAGCAGTAATCATCGTCCTCATAATGTCCTGGTGAGAATCTCTCATCCAGCAGTCCCACAGAATTCAGCACCTCTCGCTTCAGCAAAAAGCATAAGCCCACCAGCCGCTGCGTTCTGATCCATTTGCGGGGATCGGGGACATTCGCGATTTTCGCGGCTTCATGATACCCCGGCAAGTCGGTGTACTCCGTCTTGACCTGCTGCCGGCCACTGGCATAGTTCGTCACTGGCCCGACAATCCCGATACCCGGCGCACTGTACAGCGCCGCCTTCAGATTGGTCAGCCACCTGGAGGAGACAACTACATCATTATTCAGTAGCAGCACTTCATCGCCGGAAGCCAGCTGCAGCCCGAGATTACAAGCAGCAGGGAAGCCACGGTTGACGGGCAAAGAGATGAACGCCAATTTCTGAGATCGGCAGTACTCAGCGGTCCCATCCTGTGAGGCGTTGTCTACGACAATGATTTCATAAGGAGTATCCGTCCAGGCCCGGATGGCCTCCACACAGGTCCGCAGCAGGCCAAGTCCGTTGTAGGTCGGAATGATAATACTTGTTCGCGTCATAACCCATTCCTCCAGATCGCCATCTGGCGCCGCTTCTCCCAAAAGACCTCTTCCGGTATAAGACTGCCGGGGTCCCGACGGGAAAGCACCTCGTGCAGCGCCTCGGCATGATCTCCGGTAATCAGCTGCTCCACAGCGTTGCCCGTTCCAATATTGGTTCTGCGCAGCCGATTATGCTTGATGACATCAACCGTTCCCACCTGTTCCACCCGGAGACTTCCCAGGATGGAGAGCGCTTGTGCCTTGGGCGGAACCATCAGTTCCTGAAAACCGATTTTCTCCAGCGCATGCCGGGAGAGCGCATGAGGAACGGCCGTCATGGAGCTAACGCCCAGATCGCCCCGGCCCAGAGCAAGATTCAGAAACATCTTGCTACGGGTCACATCGTCGCTCAGCCGGAACGGCGGCAGGAGCGAATTCAGGTCATTAAGGGCTACATCTACTCCTTTGTCTACCGCGGCAGGGAAAGGGGCAAGCTGCGGTGCCGGAATCACCATGTCGCCGTCGAGGAACAGCAGGATGTCACCTCTGCTCAGCTTCGCGCCTATGGCCCGGCCGACATCATGGCCCGCAGAATCCGGAAGGTGGATGATCATCGCCTCCTTGGAGAGGCGGGCTTGCCGGAAGCTGTTGTCAATGCACCCGTTAAGTACAACAATGATCTCCATAGGCTGAAGCCGCGATACCTGCTTGAGCAAAGGCAGCAGCGTTTTCTGCTCATTACGCGCCGAGATGATTACCGACAGGGTGCCATTCCGTTTCCATCTCCCCGTCTTGCGAGACCCATGCCTGCGGGTCACAGCGGGCCGGCCGCTGCTGCGCCGCGGACTTCTCCTGTTGGCCGCCGCTGTTGCACTTTTTGCCGCTCTCTGAGAGGCGGACTTGCCGGGCACGGCCACGATAAGCTTCCGTCTGCGTTTCGACTTTGTCTTCATCTGTCACCTCACGATCTCACGCCGCCGGCTCCCGTCGCCGAAGCCGGCCCGGTGTCCGCGCCGCTCCAGCAGCAGGGATACCGCCTCCAGATGATCCTCTACAATCTGTTGCTGAAGGGGATCACTTCCCCCCGCCTTGCGGCGGACCGAGTTCAGCTTCCCTACCTCCACTGTATGGACCGCCTGCACCCGCAAGTCTGTCGTAACAGCCGCCGCATGAGCTAGCGGCGGACGGGACAGCAGGCCGCTACCCAGCACTGCAAGCGCCCTGCGGCTCAAGGCATGCGGCACAGCGGTCATAGAGCTTCCTTTCAGGTCCGGACGGCCGAGCAGAAGGTTCAGCGCATGCTTGGAGAGCACCACCGGATGGGGCATTGCCTGGCGGACCGGACCGGAATAACCATTCAGGGCAATATCAGCGCCTTCGCTTACAGCCCGCACGAAAGGACGCAATTTTGAAGCCGGTATAACAAAATCTCCATCCAAGAACAGCAGGACTTCCCCCATAGCAGCCTCTGCTCCAACACTGCGTCCGGCGTCATGTCCAAGCGGCTGTTCATAGGAGATTACGCGGGCACCTGATGAACTTGCCATCTCTGCCGTACGATCAGCAGAGCCGTTCACAATCACAATAACCTCACAACGCGAATGAACCCCCCTGGCCTCAGCAATCACGCCACGGATGGTCCGCTCTTCATTCATGGCAGGAATGATAACGGACACATAAGGCTCGGGATGATTAACAGGAGGTATTGCTGCAGCTTGCTGCACCGGTCGGGCCGTCCGCCGGCGAGCTTTGGAAGCCGGTCGCAACTGGCGACGGGCAGAGGCACGTTTGGGCTTCATATCACATCCACCTTTCTTGCAGGGCTGATTATCCGGGCTGAGGGTTACATCACAGTTTATGTCATCCGCCGTGCAGGGTAACGGCCAATGTCTCATCCGCACAGAAAACAGGACAAATGCCGTTACTGACAAAGAGCCCTATCCTCCGGCAAAGCCACGGAACCTGAATCTCCTGTGATGATGAAAAAAAGCGCGGCCTGAGGCCGCGCTAGTCATTGGTGGGCTTATGCATCGATCCATTAATCGAAAGGAACCTGATTCACTGCGGGTTTAGCCTGTGGAGAACCTATAGCAATCCAGGAAACGACGCCGTAGAACTGACTGTTCTCACGCAGCCTAACTATCTCGATTACAGCTTCATGCAAGGACCGGCTCTTGAGAGAGGCATGAAAGAAAGGTTGATTCGTCATCGCCACAAGGACATAGCCGGTGTGCCCAAAGCTCTCATCGAAGGTCACCGTCACTTCGACACTTTCCGCATCTCCATTGAACATAAAGGCTGTCATGCCAAATTGCTGAAAGGCTTCGCGTGACCCAGCAGTCTGCACCGGTCTGAAGGAAAGATGCTCCGGATTGACCGTGCCGGGGGCCAGATGCTCTGCGCTAACCGCGCCCGGCGCAAGATGATAGCCCTGTACACTCTCTTCCACCAGATGGCGGGACTGTACGGAGAATGGGGCAATTTTTCCGGAATCCACTGCTTCATCCTGCAGCTCTGTAGTCCCGACGGCATCGGTCGACAATTGCAGTGTTCCTACACTGCCTGGCAGCAGCTTGTTCCCTGGTATGCTGCCAGCCTGCAGCAGTTCGCTGATATTTGTCTCCTCTGCCAGATGCTCAAGCTTAATAATACCAGGACGCAAATGCCGCTCTTCCACACTTTGCTCAGCCAGTTTCGCTCCTGTTAAGCTGCCATCAGGCAAGAGATCGGACGTGTATACCTCCTTCGCCAGATGCTCAAGGGTGATACTTCCGGGTCTTACATGACGCTCTTCCACACTTTGCTCGGCCAAGTGCACGCCAGTTATGCTATCAGGCTGCAGATGCTGTCCGTTCACCGCTCCCTCTGCCAGCTTCACTCCTGTTATGCTGCCATCAGGCAAGAGATCGGACGTGTATACTTCCTCTGCCAGATGCTCAAGGGTGATACTGCCGGGTCTTACATGACGCTCTTCCACACTTTGCTCGGTCAGATGCCCGCCAGTTATGCTTTCAGGCTGCAGATGCTGTCCGTTCACCGCTCCCTTTGCCAGCTTCGCTCCTGTTAAGCTGCCATCAGGCAAGAGATCGGACGTGTATACTTCCTCTGCCAGATGCTCAAGGGTGATACTTCCGGGTCTTACATGACGCTCTTCCACACTTTGCTCGGTCAGATGCCCGCCAGTTATGCTTTCAGGCTGCAGATGCTGTCCGTTCACCGCTCCCTTCG
>NZ_JBHTYV010000015.1:132731-133024 GCF_042790635.1 Paenibacillus sp. NPDC056722
TATGCCAGCTTCGCTCCTGTTAAGCTGCCGTCAGGCAAGAGATCGGACGTGTATACTTCCTCTGCCAGATGCTCAAGGGTGATACTCCCGGGTCTTACATGACGCTCTTCCACACTTTGCTCAGCCAGATGACTGCTAGTTATACTTTTAGGCTGCAGATGCTGTCCGTTCACCGCTCCCTTCGCCAGATGCTCAAGGGTGATACTGCCGGGTCTTACATGACGCTCTTCCACACTTTGCTCAGCCAGATGCCCGCTAGTTATACTTTCAGGCTGCAGATGCTGTCCGTTCAC
>NZ_JBHTYV010000016.1:0-127485 GCF_042790635.1 Paenibacillus sp. NPDC056722
TGGGTTTGGGTTTGGGTTTGGGTTTGGGTTTGGGTTTGGGTTTGGGTTTGGGTTTGGGTTTGGGTTTGGGTTTGGGTTTGGGTTTGGGTTTGGGTCAGCGTTTCACTCTGGCTCTGGCTTTCGCTTACCCATCCCGTGATCGTCGACCACAAATAGAACATGGCGGGATCAGGACTCTTTCTGAGCACCGCCATGTTCTATTTGCGCTTTATTTTTTAGCAGATAGGCTTCTTATCAAGAAATATACCTAGTTTTGGGACAGCCCCTTCACTATGAACTTCCAGCCAATTGGTGCATTTTAAACTCCAGTCTCTTTCTCCGCCCAACGCTTTGCTTCATCCGATTCAGTGAGGTTAGAGAAGAACGACCGATACGAGACGTCGCCGCTGCCACCTAATTGAGCATTCTTCAAATCCAGGTAGCGAATGTTCAGGCTCCTTACAGCCTCTTCGTCCATAATGGCCTCTACGGCCTCTTTCTTGACATTCTCATCCCATAAGACTTGGAATTCATAACGTTTAATTTCCGGGAAGAAGTTGTTCACATTCCAGGCATAGTCCACCATTGAACGATAAATATCCTCTTTGATAGGTGCAGAACCCACTTCCGGCACAAACGTAAAATGGAGCGTGTACGGGGCTTTTGAGCCTTCAATTGTGAATTTCTCCACAAACCTAAAGTGATCTTGGGTGTAGAATTCCACTTTATTGGTGATAAAATCTTTCTGTGTCAACATTTCTTCTGGTTCTGCAACAGAATTGGAATTTGCTTGTGAACACGCAGAGATAAACATCAGCATGAGTATTACCATAAGTACATTCAGGAATCTGTTCATAAGTTCCCCCTTCCTACTTTATATTCTCATGAACATCAAAATTTCACCAATTAGTATCAACGAAGCAAAAACACCCCCTGGAACTCTATCAGATAAACCAAAGGTTTATTCCAATGTCTATTCTAAGGGGTGCTCTTCAATTACTATTAGATAGCAGATGAATTCATTGAGGTTAAGGTCAATACGTCCGACACTAAACCTACCGACGACGCTTTAATTTGGATATTTCCTGCCTGATCCAGTGGCTGTACCAAGGCTAGAGCATAGCCGTTGAACACGCTCCTGGTATTCCCTTTATCCGATTCATGGCACCCGGGGTCACCATTCCCCAGCCCCAGCAGCTTGCCCTCCCCTGAAATTTGAAACTGAATCAGGTTATTGGCAACAGGCACTACTCTCCCCGCTGTATCTCTTACTGTTACGGTAATTATGGATACATCTTGACCGTCAGCCATCAGCTCTGTCCCGTCAGCCTCCAGATGAATAGCATACGCTTCGGTTGTAGTTTCTTTCCGCTCTCTCGCTACTTCCATACCGTCCCGGTAAGCAACAGCTTCGAGCACACCCGGTTCATAGACGACCTGCCATGATAATGTATGTTCTCCTGCTTCCACTTCCGCGTTCTTAATACCTACGCTTTGTCCGTTCAATACCAGTTCAACCTCACTGCAATTGGTATACACGCGGACCTCCACCGGCTGTCCCACCCGTTCAGACCAATTCCAATGCGGCATTAGATGAACTATGGGCTCATCCTTCCAGATCGATTGATAGAAATAATAAGAATCCTTAGCAAAACCGCAGTAATCGAGGATACCGAAATGCGATGTCACAGACGGCCACTGGAATGGTGTCGTCTCTCCGCGATAATCAAAGCCTGTCCACACGAACAAACCTCCCGTAAAACGGTTATCCAGATAGTAGCGCCAGCTTTGCTCAGGTGTCGACGTTCCGCCTGCCCCGCCCAGGTTGCCTACATCCATCTCCTTGCCTGACATCGTATATTTAGAGCCGTAGCTGGAGCAGCGCCCGCCCCCTGGATCATCCTCATAGACCCCTCTCGTAGAGAAGAAGGAGACATTCTCCGTATTCAGCACCTTGGCCTGCGGATGGTCATGGAACCACTCTCCGATCGATTGGTTACCTTTTATAGATTCAGCATAGTTAACGCCGTTCACATCAATCTCGATTCCATCCTGACTTAAGCAGGCCACCGTAAGGGGACGGGTAGGATCAATTTTTGTAGCCTGCTCCCGTATGCGCTTGAGCATTCGCTTGGCTTGATAGCTCCCGCTGATCTTCTCCTCATTGCCGAGACTCCACATAAAAATACTGGGATGATTGCGGTCACGGTACAACATCGATTTCAATTCCTCAAGCTTGATCTCCGTACTTTCCATCACACGGTTCTCGTTCATAACCAGCATTCCGAGTCTGTCACAGGCCTCCAGCAGTTCCGGCGCCGGGGGATGATGGGCACAGCGATAAGCATTGCAGCCCATTTCCAGCAGCCGTTTGATTTTGTATTCATGTACACGATCCGGCAGTGCGATGCCTACACCCGCGAAATCCTGATGATTGCAAGTGCCTTTTAGAAGCACGTACTCGCCGTTCAGATATAACCCGTCCTGACGGTATTCCACCGTGCGTATGCCTGTAACCGTCCGGTACGTATCGACGATACAGCCCTCATGTAGCAGTTCGGTTACAACCTCATATAAATGTGGTGTGCTCAGTGACCAGAGCTGCGGATACGGGACTTGAAGTGATTGTAGCGTTGTTAATTTGTCGAGTCCACCTGTTGTACAATCCGTCTCTATTGTAGAGGACAGCTTACCGTTCCTATCCAAAATACTTGTACGAATGCGATAATCCATCGTCCGTGAATACTCGTTACTTATCGTCGTTTCCACTGTAATCGCAGCCGTCTCATTCTCTACCCAGTCGGTTCTGACAAAGGTTCCCCAGCGGTCGACATGGAGATAATCATGTTTGGTTAACCACACATGACGATAGATACCTCCGCCTTCGTACCACCAGCCTTCCTCTCCGCCGGTGGTATCCGTCCGAACCAGGATGACATTATCCCCCTCAGCTTCTCCGTATTTCAGCAGATCAGTAATGTCATAATGGAAGCTGGTATACCCGCTAAGATGATCGCCAACGAAGCACCCATTTACCCAAACTGAGCTGGCCCGCATGACACCGTCAAACTCGATGACGATTTTCTTACCTTCGTCTTCCTGCGGAATTTGGAACACTTTGCGGTAATAGCCCACACCACCCGGCAAATATCCCTGAAACGCTGCTCCATGTTCCTCCTGGCTATAGGGTTGCTCCAATCTCCAATCATGCGGCAAATCTACACAAACCCAGCCTGTATGCTTGTCATCTGGCGTATCCGATCCGTAAATTTGCGAAATTTCAAAATGAGGATCGCCCATTAATTTCCGAATAACATCCTGGGTGATACGTGCGGCTTCACCCATAGCGAAAGGCTCATGCCGCTCTTCCTCAAGCGCATTGGTCAAGCCAGCTATCATCCCTGCTTTCTTAACCGTCTTCACGATCTTTCCTACCTCACCAAAATGAAACATCCAGTTTGTATCAAAATCCTCCCTGGTCCGCATACGCTTTTGACTCCTTCTGCACTGTACCCTTTATTTCTGAGTCTTCGCCCATTCATCAAGCTGTTTTTGCTTCTCGCTGATAATCTTGTCGCTGCCTGCTGCTTTTAGCTTTTCAATAAACTTCGGCAAATTTTCTGTCGGGTCAAGCGTACCTGTCTCCAGTCCCACTCTAAACTCTGAGAGTACGTTATTGACTGCCGCCATTTCAGTTTTTACATTGTCCACATTGAAGCTGAAGCCCAGCGCCTTGGATTTCTTGGCACCCCTATTGAACTTGTCCATCTTGTTCCAGATATCCGGATCTTCTGTTGTCCAGGTGTAGGACAAGAATTGGTTACCGAACAGATACGGCGTACCGAAGTTATAGCCCAGGCTCTGAATATCTACGCCTTGCGGATAATCAATCACATTGTCGGACTTCTTCACATAATGCTTGCCTTCAATACCCCAAGTGAACAGATTGTACAACTCTTTATCAGAGTACAGCAGGTTCAGAAGCTTCATCGCTTTTTCGGGATTCTGCGAATTTACCGGAATGGACCACATAATGCCTGTGATGGAGTCAGTCGTAGCATAAGCCGGTGTAAGGCGTACTACCGTCATTTCCTTACCACTCTTGCGGGAGGCTTCAATTTCAGATCCTGGCTTAAGGTTGGAAAAGTAAGCGAAGGCCTTGCCCGCCTTCACCATTTCTCTACCATCCTGCTTGCTTGTCCCTGCGTCTTTCAGCATAAATCCTTGCTGGTACCATCTGCGCAACGTGCTCAGTTGTTCTGCGTATTTCGGTGTTTCATAGAAGTCAACGACCTTCATATTGTTATCATAGTCGGGCAGAACCCCTACCCCTCCTCCGAGAGGGTCGTACGTAATATATCCCGCGTCGAACGGAGCCGTTCCAGGATTCTTGGCTACCAGTGGTACTATCGCCGGTTCTTTATCTTTAATCACCTGAAAGACCGCGTCCAGATCATTAATGTTTTTAATATTGGCTGCGTCGATATGATATTTGTCCAGAAGATCCTTACGCATCAAGATACCGTAGTCAGAAGCAAGATCTCTTACTGGCGTAACGCCGTAGATCTTGCCGTCAACTTTGGAAGCCGAGAGCTGGGAAGGATCCAACGCTTTTTTTATCCCTTCTCCGTCTTTGTCTAGCAGGTCATCGAGTGGTGTCAATTGCCCTTTAGCCACTTGCGTACTGTAATTGAATAAGGAAGACGTGAACATCAGATCTATCTTTTCATTGCTGGCAAGCATCAGGTTCGTTTGCTGAGCCCAGTTACTCACTGCGATGGGCAGCAATTTGACGGTGGCATTGATTTTGGACTGGATGAGCTTGTTCATTTCATTCTGCACTTCCTGCATATCCTTCTGCTCATTGCCGTAGAAAGCCATGGTCACTTCGTAAGGAGCCTCATTCTTCCCGTCTGTTGATGCACTTTCCCCGCCGGCTTTCTTTGTGCTGCAGCCTGACAGCACCATTGTTGCCGTAATCGCCAACGTCAAAATACTGTACACTGCTTTTTTTCCTCTTCTGTTCATCCCTGAAGCCTCCCTAGTGAGTTCCTTATTTATGCTAACCAGTGTCATACTGGACATAGCCTTAGCCTTTCACTGCACCTACTGTAAGTCCTTTAACAAAGAACCTTTGAAAGAATGGATAAGCTACCACAATCGGAATTACACCGATCACCGCCATTGCCATCCGTACGGTTTCCATTGGCGCATTGGAAGACACGTCAGCTTGACTACTACCAAAATTGCTACTCGCCAAAAATTGAATATCCAGCAATATCCGGTTTAGCAGGTTCTGTAGACTGAACAGGCTGCTATCCGTAACGTAGATCATCCCGTTAAACCAGTCATTCCAGTAGTTAATCGATTGAAATAATCCAACGGTCGCCAGAATCGGCAGGGAAAGCGGCAGCACAATCCGGATAAAAGTACCAAGTTCACCTGCACCGTCTATTTTGGCCGATTCAATAACAGGTTCAGGAATCGATGTTACGAAGAAGGTACGCATCAGCATGACATAGAAGGCATTCATCAGCAGCCCTGGCACGATAAGTGCCCAGATCGTATTTTTCATATCGAGTAGTTGTGTATAGACCAGATAGGTCGGCACCAGACCGCCATTGAACAACATCGTGAAGAATACGAAGAATGACCAGAGATTACGAAACGGTAAATTGGGCCGTGATAAAGGATAGGCCAACAGAGCCGTCAGGATCAGGCCGCAAGCCGTTCCCACTACCGTAATGAAGATCGTGATCCCGTAGGCATGCAGGATGCCCGAGGCATCATTTAGCAAATATTCGTAAGCAGCAAAGCTGATCTTCTCCGGAAAGAAGGAATAACCATGCTGATAAATAGCCTGCTCATCCGTTATAGAAGACGTCAGTAGCAGAACAAAAGGAAGGATACATACACAGGCAACCAGCATCAGAATGATATTGATTCCCCATTGCCACATCAAATTTCTTGTTTTCAATACATTCCCTCCTTTAGAACAAGGCGTTATCGCTGTTGAATTTTTTCACCACATAATTGGAGATGAAGACGAGCACAAAACCAACTAAGGACTGATACAACCCTGCTGCTGAAGACATTCCGATATCCCCAAGCGTCATCAATGCGCGATAGACATAGGTGTCGATAACGTTCGTGGTTGATTGCAGTGCTCCTGTATTGAGCGGGACTTGATAGAACAGGCCGAAGTCGGAATAGAAGATACGCCCGATCTGCAGGAGCGTCATCACCGTAACCACCGGCATTATTAGCGGGAAGGTAATGCTTTTGATCTGTCTCCATTTTCCCGCCCCATCTATGGTTGCAGCCTCGTAATATTCCTGATCGATCCCGATGATTGCTGCCAGATAGATCACGCACAGATAACCGGCGCTCTTCCAGCTGTGTACAAAGGTCAAGATGTAGGGCCAATATTTCGCCTCGCTGTACCAGGAAATTTCGGATATTCCGAACATCGGCAGAATACTCTTGTTCAAGAGCCCGCTGTCCATACTGAACACTGCAAAGGTCAGGTACCCAATGATCACCATAGAGATCAGATATGGGAGCAGAATGACACTTTGGTAAAAACGGGATAAGAAGCGCTGCTTCACCTCGTTCAGCAAGACGGCTAAGCCGACCGCAATAAATAGATTAAGAATAATAAAGACGCCGTTATACAGAATCGTGTTTCTTGTAATGACGAAGGCATCCGATGTCTTGAAGAGATATTCAAAGTTCTTGAATCCAACCCAATCACTGCCGAAAATGCCCTTGGTATAATTGAAGTCCTTGAATGCAATGACCACTCCAAACATGGGTAAGTAATTGTTGATTACAAGGTAAAAGATTCCCGGCAGCATCATTAGAAGCAGCACGCCGGATTTCCTGACTTTGCTTTTCCTTTTGTCTGCAGTTGATTTTGTCATGTGGCCTACCCTTTCTAAAAGTCAAATTGTTGTCATTGCGCCCATCCTCCATTTACTGGTAGTACATAAGTGTTTACCATCAGTAAACACCCTTAGTATAGAATCAAATTGTCACAGTATCATCAACATGAAGTAAATCTATTGTTAAAATTCCGGGGACGGATGACATCCGCTCCAATGTGCGATCCCAAGCCTGCCGAGACAAAAAAAAGGCGCTATTCCCAAAGGAATAGCACCTTTATATTTACACAAACGATGATTTAAATGCGTACGCGTACTAGCTTAAGCTTTTACATAAGCCAAGATCATATCCACCATATGTCTCATCACAATAGCAGGATCTGTATCCTGGTCCTGGTGAAGTAGTTTTCCGCGTAGCATCATCCGCTGTTTGGTCGCATTCACGACATTACTTATGGTGTAACCCATCGCTTTGACATCTATATCCTGGCGGATAGAGCCATCATTCACCCCTTCTTGGAGTGAGGATAAGAAGGGATGCGGCACACCACGTAGAAATGATCGGTATCGATTTTCAAGTTCCGGAGTCGGATATTCTTCCTGATAGAGCGTATCGAACATCGCAATGAATCGAATCGCATCCTTATTTCCCTTTGAGTCCAGGATCTGCTCCTCCAGCAAGAATTGCAGCTTTTCATAGCCACTATCGCCTTGGTGAGTCGCCTGATTGACCTTTTCTAACCAAGCGCTTAAAATCTCAATTTCCACCTCGAAAATAATCTCATCCAGAGAGCGGAAATACTTATATAAGGTCACTTTACTAATCCCGCAAGCCTCAACAATATCCTTAAGTGTAACCGTGGTTAAACCATTCTCCAAGAATAACTGCTTTGCATGCTGGATAATATCTTCACGCCGCTGATTTCTATGCAGCTCTAGCTGTTCTTTCCATTTGGGTTCCATTAAACTCCCCCTTATTCATTTATAGTTACCGAAATTGTCATTTCCAATAAGGATATCCTTTACAGCCTACAGCTTTGCTTCCCACAAACCGCAGAAAGAGTCGACCGGATCGGTTCCCGCAAAGGGCGAGTGACCCAGCAGCTTGTCAACTACGGCTTCTATTGTTGCTTCATTGCAAGAATAGGCGTTAATGTACGTAGGTATCCGGGGAACATCCAACAGATGATAGGGGTTAGCAAAAGAAATAAACACCGTAGGCACTTCCCGGATAAACCATGGCACATTAGCAGCAAGAAACGGTTCCCAATGTATGCGTACTGTCGTCTGATTACTTGCTGTCTCTACATTTGCTGCGTATAGTATCAGGTCGTACTGATCGCGCAGCTGCTCTACGGCTTGGAATATGGCTGCAAAGCCAAGTTGTTCAGAGTCAAAGCGTGTAATTTCAAACCCTTCCTTCACTAATCGCTCTGCCAGTTGGCTTACGTCCGAACCCTTCCCAGGCGCTTTACCATTTGTCAGACTATATAAGAGTACACGTCTATGCTTAGCGGCGGAAATCGGCAGTAACTGTTGCGTATCTTTGACAAGGGTGACACCTTGGTCTGCGGAGGCCTTCGACCATAGCCGATGCTCCTCACATTGCAGCAGCGAGAGCGCCTCCGGCTCCGGTACAAGTGTGCCGGAACGTTGCCGCTGATGGAGCCCTAAAGATGCTTTGAGGGCTAAAATGCGGGTGACGGCTTCATCTAACCTTTGCACGGTGAGAATTCCGCTTTCCAGCCCTTTCTCCATGAAGCTGAAATCTTCTTCTATATTCTTGTTGAACAAGAACATATCACAGCCAGAAGCAATAGCCTTCGGGACGGCAATCTCACGCCTCTCTGCCATCATAAAACCAGCCATCAGTGTCGCATCCGTAACAATAAGACCATTAAAACCTAGACGGTCCCGAAGCAGCCCCTGTAACAGCTCGGGGGCCAAGGTCGCGGGCATGATTTCTTCATCACTTAGGCCGGGAGCAAGCATTCGCGAGTATGCCGGAAGCATAATATGGCCGGCCATTACGGTGTTGGCCCCCGCCTCGATGACTTCCCGAAAGACCTTCCCATAAGTCGCTTCCCACGCCTCAACGGACAACGAATTCACCGTGGTCAAGAGATGCTGATCACGCTCATCCACACCATCACCTGGAAAATGCTTGACCGACACTGCAAGTCCACTCTCCTGCATCCCTGCAGTGAACGCTTTCGCCATCCTTGCGACACGTGCTGGATCGGCTCCGAACGTCCGAACGTTCGTTATCGGATTACGAAAGTTAAGATCAATGTCCACCACTGGCGCAAAGGCCCAGTTGCAGCCAACGGCCCATCCTTCCTTGCCGGCCACAAGACCGAGCTTATAGGCCACGTTTTCGTCATCCGTGGCGGCAACCTGTAGCGGATTGCCGAAATAAGTACCGTCGACAGCCGTCCCGTTCCCCCCGGCTTCCAAATTAGCAGCAAGAAGCAACGGGATGTCAGACAGCTGTTGAATGAAGCGATGCGTCTCCTGCACAGACGCCCCTGCTCCAGGGCGAAATAGCATTCCGCCCGGCTTGACTGCTTCAAGCAGCACCTTTAACTGCTGGGGGTCATCTGTCCAACCGATCAGACAGAATAATTGTCCGATTTTCTCCTTAACGTCCATCGCCGCCAGTGTTTCATGAACCCACTGTATGTCCGCAGGCTTTAAATTAAACGGTTTTGCTTCCAAGTTTACCACGTTATTGATCCTCCTGACACTCATTCCAAACACAGCATTTGTAAAGCTTCCCGTTTGGAAAGCGTTAGGTCGAACTCGGCGGCTAAATACGAATCGTAATCTCCATATTTGTCCTTAATAGATTTAAAAACAGCCTCCATATACTCCTCTTTAATGCCGAGCATATGCTCAATATTCTTCAGGTCATCCTCATCCACATGCCCGGCAAGCTGATGCAGAATTTGGCCATTGATCTCCCTCATCGTCTCATTGGTGAGCAGATAATCCTCCATAATATCAGCCTCCGAAACGCCAAGCGCCATTAGAATCAGAGCTGCTCCCACGCCAGTCCGATCTTTGCCAGCCGTACAATGCTGCAGCAGTCCCAGATTGTTTTCAAGCTGAATCATCTCCATTAACCGTTGATATGCCGGGTTGTTAAACACCAAGTTCCTGTATAGATCCAACATCATCGTATCTGAACGATACTGCTTGAAGAACCCGCTTTTTAACAAACCTATTATAAAATGCTCCTGCTGATCCGCATTCTCCGTTTGATCCGGCATATTCATCATAGATAGCGAACCGGACGTAATGGCTTGTATGTGCAGATGGTTCACCTGCGGGAAGATCGGGTCAGGCTTCTTCTGTACCTCATATTCACTGCGGTAATCAACTATCGTTCGGATATTCAGGCCTTGAAAATCCCTGATATCCTGCTCTGATAACGCAAATAATTCGTCTGAACGAAAGAAAAGACCATGTTTGACTTTACGGCCATCGGCAGTACGATAACCGCCCATATCACGGAAATTATGTGTTCCCTGGAAAGGAATTAACCGGTTCATATGTTCACCCCACCCTAATATTTGGCCCGAAATTCGGCATTTGCAATGCCCTGCGAGCGGTTTATCACCACGAATTCACCCATAGTAAGTATATATTTACTATTAGTAAACACCTTTGAGTATAAGTACGATTTATTATGTAATGATTAAATCCAAGTAAAGAAATTATCAACGTAATCGAGTAGGAGACTACCCATCGTTGAGTAGCCGACCTCTCACACCACCGTACGTACCGTTCGGTATACGGCGATTCAACCGCATAAGTGCTATTTTCGTAGATGCTCGTACTGTGCCGGAAAGTCATAATATCCGGCCAGCGCGAGCTTTTCATTTGTTATGGAACGAGACAACACCGGGCTTCCGGCGATTCTCCAATACCCAAGGCGCGAGTTTCCTCACTGGTATGCCTGCCCTTCCGGTATTCCTAGCTTGCGCAGGTTTTGTACCTTACTTCTCGGCTTCTTCCATCCTTTCCAGATGTACATTCGAAGTCGCCTCCGCAGCCATTCGCTCCAGTTTTGCAAGATTCGTTTCATGTCGGCCACATAGTAGTAGCCAATCCAGCCCCAAATGTAGACTTTCACCTTCTCCATGACTTGACGGATATTCCTTCCTTGACTGCGGCTCGTCAGTTCTTTCAGCTTCTTCTTTGCTTTTGCGAGGGACTGACCATGCGCGCGAATATCCACGCTATTTCTGTTCTTTCCTAGTGCAAAACCAAGGAATTTGAAATGCTTCCGGGCCACTACGCTGACGACCTTGCTTTTCTGCGCATTCATCTGGAGTCTTAGCTTGTTCTCCAAATACCTCCCGCAGGATTCCAAAAGCCGTGTTGCTGCCCGTTTGCTTCTGGCTAGTACCACGATGTTATCTGCATACCGGATGACGTTCACTTCCCGACTCTTCATTTCCTGGTCAAATTCGTTCAGGTAGATGAAACTTTCCGTACTATGGCCTCTGCTGACCTCTCACAGCGAGCTTCACTCCGCTATTTCGGATTTTTTCCCACTTCGCGTCTGTGGGATCTCCCCGGGTAAGAGCGATAACCTTCCCCTCATCTATCCGCCACATTTACAGGATGGGATTCGGGCAGTATTGGACTTTGCTTTGTCATGCGAGCTCGTCCGTCCCACCCTGCCTTGTATGTGATTTCTGTTCGTCAGACCGAGGGTTTGCCTCCGGCTTCCTTCAGATTCTGCCTCGCGGCAGACACCCTTGCCCTTGGCTAACAGTTCCTACTGCCAAGCCTGTAGCGGACTTTCACCGCCAAGTTATCGCCCATGCCGGGCGCACATGAAAAAATGGCGGTACAAGGGCTATCCTTGCATCGCCATTTTTTTTGCTTTGCTGAACTTCGTATTTTTGCAGACGAGGGAGCAGGTCTTTGCGGAACGCGCGTACTGCTTTTTTTAGCGGCTTATCCTTTGGCGTTTCCTGTATCCGGGACTCTAACTGCTTCACGACGGCTTCCACGCAGCCCCGAGGTCTGCTTCAAATTTTAATGTTATATAAATTAACACAATAGACGAAATCTATTGCTATTTTAAATTTTAAGTTATATAATCTGACGCATAAAATAATAGGAGGGCATTTAATGAAATTTACACCCAGAAATCTAACATCACTTGTCATCGCCTTGGTTTTAATCTTCGGAGTTTTACAGTTTCCCGCCTACGGCAAGGACGCGAAAGATAAAGACAAAAAAGCCAAGCCCTTCGTCCTTGAGGAAGCAACTGTAGACAGCATTCACGCCGCATTCGCGAACGGAACACTCACTTGTACCGCACTGGTCAAAAGTTACCTCGCCCGTATCAATGCTTATGACAAGAAAGGCCCAGCCATCAACTCCATTATTAACGTCAACAATGACGCATTGAACCTTGCAGCGAAGATGGATAAGCAGTACAAAGACAGCAAAGGCAAGGTTAGTCCCTTGTTTTGCATCCCGATCATTTTGAAGGACAACTACAATACTAAGGATATGCCTACGACTGGAGGCAACGTGGCCATGAAAGACTCGGTACCACCATCCGACGCCTTCACAGTAGATAAGATGCGCAAAGCCGGGGCTATCATCCTCGCAAAAGCCAATCTGCAGGAATTCGCGCGCGGAGGCATGTCCATCAGCAGCCTCGGCGGCCAAGTGTTGAACCCGTACGACTTAACCCTGACCCCAGGCGGCTCAAGCGGAGGTACCGGCGCGGCTATTGCCAGCAATCTCGCCGTGCTGGGAGCGGGCAGCGACACCGGTCAATCGATCCGCTCTCCCGCTTCCGCCAACAGCCTGGTTGGCGTGCGTCCCACCAGGGGTTTGATCAGCCGTGCCGGCGTCATGCCTAACAGCTTTACGCAAGATGAAATAGGTCCGATCACTCGCACAGTGAAAGACGCGGCCAGACTGCTCGACGTCATGGTCGGTTATGACCCGAAAGATCCTATCACCGCATTCGGCGTCGGCAAGACCCCGAAAAGCTATGCGGCCGGATTGAATGCGAATTCGCTGAAAGGCGCGCGAATCGGCGTCATGACCAATCTGTACGGTACGGAAGAACGCCATGCAGAAGTAAATAAGGTCATGGAGCAAGTGATCAAAACGATGGAAGCCAAAGGCGCGACGATCATCCGTTTCTCGCTTCCGGAATACGATACATTGTCACCGAAGGTAGGGACGGCTAGCTGGGAAGCTAGATCTGCGATGGATAAATACTTCGCCGAACTTGGACCCAACGCTCCCGTGAAAACCTTCCGTCAGCTGGTGGATTCCAAAACCGCATCACCGACAGTCCAAAAAACACTTGAAACCGAAATTGCCGTGGAAGACGGCCTGAACAACCAGGAGTATAAAGACCGCACCCTGAACCGTGACAAACTGCGTCTGGCAGTATCTTCGAAGATGGCTGACTTGGGGCTTGACGCCATCCTGTACCCGCTGCAGAAGGTACTCGTCGCCCCGATCAGCGCAGCGGATCAGATGGAGCGCAACGGTACGCTATCTAACGGCACAGGCTTCCCGGCCGTCACGTTCCCAGGCGGCTTCTCTACGCCAACCGCAACGGCGCCGCTTGGCGTTCCAATCGGAGCCGAACTGCTCGGCCGCGATTACAGCGAACCGCTGCTCCTCTCGCTTGCATATTCTTATGAGCAAGCAGCGAAGGTGCGCAAAGCTCCACTCAGCACTCCGCCCCTTAAATAAACACGTAGAGTAGACAACTTCATACCCCGAGTAAGTACAAGAGGCTGTTCCAAAGTTTGTGTTTGGGACAGCCTCTTTGTATAACTCCACAAGCTACGCTTCGTGAAATCAACTGTTCGTTTTCTTGTTCCTTGAAAGGGAATGGATCATTTCAAGGATTCAATAAATAGCTGACTGATGCTTTCATTAATATCATCCGGTACCGGCTGCATTCCGGGTTGCAGCGTCTCTACTCCTGTAACAATACGATAGGCGGAATAGGATTGTAATCCTAGCCCGAGATCCATGATTTCAATCGGATTACCGTCAGCACCGGCAAGGTTCAGCGGATTGGCTTGGTGAAGCAAATAGAGACTTTTCTCCCTGAAGCTGATTCGTTCAACCCCTTCCTTGACCTGATCTATTGAAATGGAGGCCTGCTTGATCGCCTTGACATTGATCTCGAAGCTGTAATGACCGGAATTGCCAAGGATCACCTTATCCTTGAATAAAGGAATATGCCTTTCGGTAATCACATCAAAGGCGCCGGTCACAGTAATAATGACATCTGCCTGAGGAATTAACTCCTGCAATTCACCTACAATATGACCATCCGACTTCGCCTTCAATTGATAGACAGGATTGAGATCATACACCAGGGTCGTGGCGCCTAAGCCACGGAACTTCTTCGCTACACCGCTCCCACAGTATCCGTAGCCCACTACAAGTACCTTTTTCCCGCCGACCAGCAGGCTGGTGGTTCGCATAAATCCGTCAACAACCGACTGACCGACACCTACGGCATTCTCCAGAATTTGCTTCAGGGGCGAATCGTCAATCACCACAATGGGATAGGCCGTTTCTACCTGACCTTTCTCGATAAGCAGCTTCCCGGAACGCGTCTCTTCATTGGCGCCCATAGGGCTCCAGCCCGGATTAAGCTCATGGTGCGCCAGAATCAGGCTTGCGCCATTGTCCAGGAAAAGGTCTATTTTATGCTCCATCACCAGCTTTAGATATTCCTTGTGGTCTTCGTAAGTGTCCCCTTCCTTCCCCAGCACGGTGATATGCTCAAGGGAGGCCAAGTATGCCGCAGTATCCTTCTTGGTTGTCCCCAGACAGCCTAACAGATAGACATGATCCGCACCACCGCCCAGCAGCCCCTCAATCCAAAATCCGGTTTTCGGTTCAATATGCATACACACCGCAATCGTCATACCTTTAAAGATTTGCTGTTCCTTAAATGTTTGGTTTACCCCAGCAACAACGGGCATCCGCTCCCGGAACCAATGCATTCTTACAGCTCCCGCGCTCGCCAAACTATGGTCATCAATTATAGAATTCATACCGTC
Source organism: Paenibacillus sp. NPDC056722 (assembly GCF_042790635.1). Taxonomy (NCBI): domain Bacteria; kingdom Bacillati; phylum Bacillota; class Bacilli; order Caryophanales; family Paenibacillaceae; genus Paenibacillus; species Paenibacillus sp. NPDC056722. The sequence continues at coordinate 14,942 of NZ_JBHTYV010000016.1, forward strand.
ACCTCTATCTTTATGCATTTGTCTTGTCTTTCTGGCTCTAGTATAATGATTTGAAAATCATAAACAGGAGGACATATGTCCGCTTTTTAGAACGACAAATAAAGACGTGAGGAGTCTGCCTGCATGACGGTCAACAAGCCTCGACCAGACCTTAGAGCAGCCATCGTAAAGGCCGGTCTGCAGGACCTTATTCCGGGTGAGATCCTGCCTGCTCTTGAAATCAAGCGTTACAAGAAGAACGAAACGGTCATTTCTACCGGCAATGAATTGACGGAGTTCTTTATCATCATCGAGGGCAAGGTAGCCATTCATAATTCATCTGAGAAGGGAAACATTGCGGTAGTGGATTATTTGGAGCGCGGAGGACTGCTGGGGGACATAGAATATTTTCATAAATGCCAATACCTTCATACTGTAATTGCCGCTGTGCCGACTGAAATTTTGCGAATTCCCTTGGAGATCATGAATAGCACGCTGACCCGATCCGTCCCCTTCCTAATGTTCATGTGCTCCAGCATAACAGAGAAGCTGATGCGGTCCTCCATTCAGAATGCCAGGTCCCTGCTGTACCCTGCCCGTAACAAATTATGCAAATACCTGCTACAGACTTCGGAGCTGTTCGAGACACCGGTAATCTTTTTTGTTAGCAAGGAAGTTGCCAGCATGCTGGGGATTTCGGACCGCCATCTCCGGCGGCTGCTCAATGAACTGATAGATGACGGCATTATTATTAAGGAAAATAAAACCGTAACTATCGTAGATATAAATAAACTGAGACAGTACTCGTCTTATTTTTAAAAAATGTCTCCAAACAAAAAACGGCATTTCTGCCGTTAATATTTTCAAAAATGGTTTGTTTATCAAAAGATATCTCGTGAAAGGCTCTACCCCTTAGTACCTCCCTGTAACCCAAAACCCTTGGACATGTACTGCTGTGAGAGGATATACATAATGATCGCCGGGATTGCATACAGGACCGAGAACGCAGCCAGGCTGCCATAATCAACCATGCCGTATTGCCCGAAGAACTGATATAGCTTCACGGAAGCCGGGAATTTCTCAGGAGATTGGAGCAGGATATACGGCACGAAGAAGTTACCCCAACTGCCAGAGAAGGTGAAAATCGCTACCGTACATATACCGGGAACCATGAGCGGAGCTACAACCTTGCGGATCCCCGTAAACACCGAAGCGCCATCCACCCAAGCAGCTTCTTCCAAGTCGCCCGGTACGGAATCCATAAAGTTTTTCATCATCCAGATGCCATAAGGCATCGAAGACGCTACATAGAACAGAATGACACCAAGAATATTGTCGTACAGCTTCAGCCCCAGAAACAACTGATACACAGGCACCATGACCGCCGTAATCGGCAGGGAAGTCATGAACAAAATCGTAAGCATGAACGGCTTCTTATACTTCAGTTGATAACGTGATAATGGATAAGCTGCCAGCAAAGCTAGAATTACAACCAACACAGCTTGGCTAAGCGACATTACAAGGCCGATCAGGAAGGCTCTTTGATTGTCTCTGCTTGTGATGACTTCGATATAATTAGCCCCGGTGAGCCGACTTGGAGCCTTTAGAGATTGCATCGCATTGGGATCTACAGAAGCCACCAGAATCCAAAGCAGCGGTAGCACGAAACATATTCCAATCCCTGCAAGGATAGCATACGGCAAGATGCGAAAGATCAGTTTGCGTTGTTTGGTATTCATATGGATTCACCTCGGTTACTCTTTCATCGAGCGGATATATAACAGACTTAGTACGATACCGATTAGCAGCAGTAGTAACGATATGGCCGTCCCGTAACCGAGCTGATAGTTCACGAAAGCCTGATTGTACATGAAGATGGGCAGCGTAGTCGTGGAGTTACCAGGACCACCCCCGGTCATCGCATAAATCAAGCCAAATACCCCGAGCGTCTGCAATGTGACCAGCATCATGTTAGTTGTGATGGTCCCTTTAATATAAGGCAGAATGATACGGGTGAATATTTTCCACTTGGATGCCCCGTCCACCACCGCAGCCTCCTCGATTTCAGTTGGCACATCGTCCAGCGCCGCCTGGAATACCAGCATCGAGAATGCGGTACCATGCCAAATATTCGCCAGGATAATGGTGAGCATCGGCACCGTGAACAGCCAAGTCACTTCCGAAAATCCGAAAAACCCAATGATCGCATTCAGCGTACCATCATCCCCAAAGAAGCTGTACAGACACAAGGCGCATACGATTTCTGGTGTGACCCAGCCCGCAAGCACGATGGTCCCAATGACGCGCCGAAAGGTTTTGTTCCGCTGCTTCATCAGCAATGCAATAAGAAATCCGAGCACCTGTTGGCCGATAACCGCCGAGCCGATCAGGAAGATCAACGTATTCCAGATGCTGATTCTTACCGTAGGGTCCTGGAACATTCGCGTATAGTTATCAAATCCGATAAATTTTAATTCCTTCGCGGCCTCACCGGTCAACGCCAGGTTCGTAAAGGAATAGAAGAACGTCAACAATATCGGATAAATAAAAAATAGTAGCATAATCGCGATCGATGGTAGTAAAAAAAAGAGCCACGTATACGATTTTCTGGACTTACCGTACATGTCCACCGACAAACTGCTCATGCGTCGTTCTCCTTCCATGCTGTAGTTCTTAACAAAGCCGCTTGCCCAAACATCCATGAATAGCCTGAAGAATGCTTGAGCAAGCCGGCCCCCGGTTATACTTTTTTATTTCTCCACTGCATGTTCCGCGCCGACGATGCGGGTAACATCCTGCGCGTATTTGTTCATCGCATCAGCAGGTGCAGTTCCCGTAGCCACAGATTCCACCATCGTTTGAATTTGTGTGGACACTTCCGGATATTTATCCTGAGCCGGTCTGAACTCCGCGTTCTTCAGGTATTCTGTCGCAATCTCGTTAAACGGCATTTCGGTATATCCCGGGTCCTTGGCAACATCGGCACGAACGGTGATATTTCCGGAAGCAATGACCAGCTTCTGAGTATTTTCCTTGCCTAAGGCGTATTGAATAAACGCCCACGCTTCATCCTTATTCTTGGAGTTGCTTGGAATCGACAGCGCCCATCCACCAGCCAGCGTTATGGAGCCTGGCTCCTGTCCCTTACTGGTAGGCATCGGTGCAAAACCCAGCACATCCTTGTATTCCGGCCATGGCGCAGCCCCGGTATCGAGATAATTCCCTGAAATCCATGATCCGTCCAGTGAAATCGCCAGCTTGCCTTTTGGCAAGTATTCACGGGATGCGGTGTTGCCAGCCTGACCGTTGAGCACCTTGGACAGCGGAGGCCCCAGCTTTTCCTTATTAACCGTCTCTACGAAGCCAAGCGCATCGAGAATGCCCTGGCTTTTGACCGTCCATTTCCCGGTGGCATCATCGTACAGCCTCTCCCCAGTACCATACAGCAGCATTTCATACGTCTGCATCGAGGTCGCCTCGCCTGTCGCCTTACCCATGTTCATCCAGATCGGTACGACATCCGGCGCTTTTTCCTTGATCGTTCTGGCTGCATTCAAGACATCTTCCCATGTCTTAGGCTGCCAGTCTTCTGGAAGACCAGCCTGTTTGAATATCTGTTTGTTGTACCATAACCCGCGGGAATCCGTGTTGTAAGGAACCCCGTACACTTTGCCGTCACTAGCCGTAACGCCCTTCTTCATCGCTTCGATGAAGGAGCCGTTGGTCCAGTCCTCCCACTTCGCCAATCTATCATCAAGCGGCTCCAGGAATCCTGCACTGGCATCCGAATTCAGAATAAACGTATCTTCCGTCACAATATCCGGTGCGGTATCCTTGGACTTCAAAGCCAGAGCGATCTTCGCAAAATAATCACCTTCCGACGCTTGAATCGGCGCCGGCTTGATCTCCACATTTTTATCCGGATAACTTGCCGCGACTTCCTTCAGCCACTTATAGAACGCCCCATTCTCACCAACACCGTCATCCCTGAACGTGACGTTAACCGTCTTCTTGGCTGTTTGTCCCCCTTCAGCCTTCTTCCCCGGACTGCCCGTCTCTGCCGGGCTATTCTTACCGCCCGAACAACCAAACAATAAAGACACACTTAAAACCGACATCAGTACAAGCGATAATCCCCTTTTGCCTGACTTCATCTTTCGCCCTCCTTTTGGCTGCGCAAACTAGAAGTATCACCCCATTAGGATGAACACGCTTACAAATGCGTATGTTCATCTCTATTTCCGAGATTGTTAAGATATTCTGAACTTTTTTTTCGTGACAAAAAGAGCCCGTTGGACTTGCCCTCAGGCATAACTTAAGAATCGGCAAATAGCCGTGCACACCTTCTTGGTGTGCAAGGCTCGTAAGAAACATAGCAGATTTTATTTAACACTTAAGCCGCATATCCTCAAGCGTTGCTTTTCACTTTGTGGAGGATCGGTCTATTGCAGTGTCTTGAGCAGATTCCCCCAGAACGCCGAGTAATGCTCCCAGTTCATAAATTCCAGCGAGCCCCAGTGTGGTGCACAGTCGCTTGCGAAGGCTGCGGTTTTGCCTGATCCATAGGTGCCTACTACAAGCATTGGGTCGCCGTTATAATTCAGAATTTCTTCCGCATCCGGCTTGGTCACCAATTTATTGTATCCTAGTAGCCTAGGCCATTCACCGAATGAATCGACTAGCGGATGAGACTTGGAAGCCTTCGGAGAGAAGCCTTCGGGCATCTCTACACGATCCTCGCCATTCATCATTTCAACCGGCAGCACCTCGGCGAGAATGGTGTTTTTGTAATTCGCTTTACCTTCGATCCCCATAAACGTCAGGTATCCACCAATCATCAACAATCCGCCGCCTGCAGCAACAAACTGTCTAATGGAGTCGAGCGCATTGGGAATAATCTGCATTTGATAGAATGTTGGGTTCTGCAACAGAAAAGTGTTAGCACCCACATCACTGATCACAATGGCATCAAAGGCTTGCAGCTCTTCCAGGCTTTTCGGGAAGCGTACCTGCACTTCATGCGAAGGCATATAAGTCACATCTACACCCTCTTCACGCAAGCAGGATAACAGATACGTAGCTCCCTCTTCATATTTAGTCGATGTAAAGCTGTCATAACCTTTCGTATGGATCATATGAACAATCCAGGATTCACCTATGAATAATACCTTCATCAATTCTGCACCTCCACTGCTTCAGTTCCACACCAGTCTATAATTGTCTTGGCGATCATTTTAACGGCATCTATCACTTCGTTTACGGGTGTGAACTCATCGCTGTGGTGAGCCAGACTAGGATCTCCCGGGCCAAAATTCACTGTAGGAATCCCAACATTAACTGGCCAGCCCATATCCGTATGGAAGCCCAGTCCTTCGATCTTGCCTTCCAGACCAATAGAGTGCAGAGATTGAACACAAGTCTGAACAAAGTGATGCTCAACATCGGTTTCCGCACAATCGGCATCCACCAACCATTCAATTTCCGGCAGATTCTGACTTAGCCAAGGGTCCGATTTCGCTATATTATAAATGAAGTCTTCCAGTTCTTTCTTCACATGTCCGCCCATTAATTTATCGTCCCGTTCCGACGGCAAATACTGCGCATTAAACACGATTTCAGCCTCATTGGCAAATGAAGTTGGGTACTCACCCGCATTAAACTGCGCTACATGGACTTGGCATGGAATCGAAAGATACGGATGCGTTTTGCGTACAGCCCAGTCTGCATTCAGATGATCGAACTGCTCCAGAATTAATCTGGCTTTCTTAATGGCATCCACCGCACCGCCATCCTGCCAGTCCGCCTGTGGCATCTCGATATGACCACTGCGGCCTTGCACCTTAATTTTGCCCCACAAAATGCCTCTGCATAATGGAGCGATTGTAAGTGAAGTAGGCTCCGTCAATATACACCCATCTGCACGATAGCCATGGTGAATGAAATCAAGTGCACCCATGCCACCCGTCTCCTCATCCACAACTGTACCCACAATAACAGGCCCCTTAAGCTTAGCCCCGCTGCGGAGAATCGCCGCAACCGCCATAATCATGGCCGCGACCCCGCCTTTCATATCAACCGTACCCCGGCCATACAGCTTGCCGTCAATGATCTCAGCCCCAAAGGGATCAACGGTCCATTTCGAACCGGCTTTTACTACGTCAATATGTCCAAAGAGTAGCAGGGACTTCCCTTCTTCTCCTGCTCCAAAAGTAGCTGCCAGATTGGGTCTTCCTTGAAAGTCTCTTCCCGGATAATAACCAGCCATACCTTCATATTGCTTTAAATCATCGGCGACAGGCTCCCATAATTCGATATCGGCGCCTAATTTAGTCAGCTTATCGGCAATAAATTCCTGAACGTCTTTTTCTTTGGATGGCCCTGGCTCATCGAAAAACCAGGGGTTCACACTCGGAATCTGTATCAATTGTTGTAAGAAGCTTATAATTTCATCGTTATGATCATCAATCCACTGCATAATTTGCTGTTCTTGATTCATAGCTGCCAGTCCTCCTCTAGTTGATCAAGCTCGGGTCAGCCTCAGAGATGGACAAGCCATCTCCGAAACTTACCGTATCCCCATTTCCGAAATCCACCCAAGGATTGATCATTTCATCACCGAATTTGTCCTTCTTCTTCTCAATGGCGAACATGTAGCGCGCATCATCATGGGCAGGATAAGCAGGACTGTGCCAGACACCCCGGCCAATAATGATGGCTTGCCCCGGTTTGATCCGGAAGCATCTCACTGTGCTTGCATCGGGATGTTCATCCGGATCATCAATATCGGCACATAACGCCACCGGCTGAATGATCTCTTGATCGAACGTAAGCAGCAGTTCCTCCCGGCTTACGTGACGCTCCATGGCATCCACCAAGAACTCCCTCTTTTTCGTAATCACAAGTCCAAAGCCAATAGGCTCGTGTACATCCAGCATGTCGATGTAATTCCAGCAGTCCCATCCATCTCCCGTTTTGGGAGGAGCGTAAGAAGGAAGATCGATTACTTTCCCGAAAGGTTCAAACGCCTCTTTCGTTAATGGTTCTACATTGATGCTATGCTGCATTTTTACGCCTCCTATCCTTTAGGATTAGAATCCAAAGCTGTCTACATTGTCACTCTTGACTTCCAGCATACCGATAAAGACGCTTTGCCCATCCACTTTCACCTTGCCGACCGTAGGTACATCCATGCCATCAGTGATTTTTTTCCCTTGAGCCAGTTGATCGAGGACATATACAGTCGTATAAGCGAGCTTGCCCGGATCCCAGATAATATCTGTTTTAATCGTGCCATTCTTGATGTAGTTTTTAACCACACTAGGAACGGCAATGCCGGTAATCGCAATTTGTCCTGCTTTCAAAGTGCCAGCCTTTACCGCCTGCTCGACCACTTCAGCTGCTGCCGGCGGCTCACCGCCTGCGAACCCAATGATACCCTTCAAATCGGGATACGTTTTGATAAGGTTTTGCGCATTGGCATATGCCTTCTGTTGATCATCATCACTGGACACCGTTGTGACCACTTCAACGCCTGGATAGTTAGCCTTCAGGTAAGCTTTTGCCGCTTCCGATTTGGCAATTTGGTTCTGAGAACCAAGACCTGCTACCATGAATGCTACCTGGCCCTTGCCTCCAATTTCGTCGCCGATCGTTTTAGCCAGCTTGTCTCCAACCTCTTCATCTGTAGCTGGCGCTATATAATATTGACGGTCCGTATCTGGTGCATCGCTGTCCCAGGTGACAATTTTGACGTCCTGACCGGCTGCTTTCTTGAATACAGGTCCAACGGCTTTGGCATCATTTGGCGAGACACCAATCCCGTTCACTTGACGAGTCAACATATCCTGAATCATATTAATTTGCTTAGAGGAATCTGCCTCAGTCGGAGCATTGAAGAGAACTTTCACCTTCAGATCCGTCTCTGCTTGCTTGGCTCCTTTTTCAGCGGCTGCCCAATAAGCGGGACCAATGGACTTCGGATTGATGAAATAGGTTCTTGTGGCAGTGGACGATGAGCCTTGATTGCTATTGCTTCCCGCACTTTCCTGTGGTTTGGAGTTACCCGTATTTCCGCAAGCAGCCAAAGTAAGGGTCAATAATCCAGTAATTAACGTAGTAGCTATTTTTCTCATGTGCTTCGACCTCCAAGTAAGTTATGCTTTTTGTTTACCAACAGCGATCAACAACAGAATGCCGAGAATTACGGATTGATACAATACAGATACACCCAACAAATTCAGGCCATTGCGTAAAAACACGATAATTAGCAAGCCGAGAAACGTACCCGCAAGACTCCCCCTTCCGCCAAAAATATGTGTGCCTCCTATCAGGGTAGCCGTTATTACATCAAGCTCTATATTTGTACCTGATGTCGCTTCTGCACTTGCCAGACGGGACACTAGGAAAACACCAGCCAAAGCGGAGAATAACCCACTGATCATGAACAAAATGAACCGGGTGCGAACAACAGAAATTCCTGAATAATGGACGGTTTCCTCATTGTTGCCTATGCCGTACACATAGATGCTGAACCGCGTCTTCTTCATTACAAAATTCGCAATCAGGAACATAACAGCCAGGAAAATCGCATTGAAGGGAATTCCCCAGAAGTATTGCTGTCCCAGAAAGTAGAAGGCATCCGGGTAACCGCTGATCGGCCTTCCTTCGTTCAGTACATAGACAAGACCGCGAAGCATTACCAGCATTCCGATGGTCACTACGATAGCCTGCATGCGATGCCTGGCAATCAGGTATCCGTTAACAGCTCCGCATGCTAATCCAGCTAACAACCCAATGATCACGCTAAGCCAAATGTTGAGGCCGCCTTGAAACGCAAGTCCCATACAAACAGCCGAGAAGGCAAGAATCGAGCCGACGGAGAGATCCATTGCGCCGGAGATAATAATCATAGTCATCGGGATTGCGATCAGACCGACCTCGACCATCTGATTCAGCACATTCATGAAATTGTTGAATGACAGGAAGTACGGGGATTGAATGCTGAAAAAGACGAGGATGAAGATAAACAAGAGCATCTGAACCAGCATTTTATTAGATTTGAAGTTAAAAAATTGGGTCAGTGCACTCATATCAGCTCGCCGCCTTTGCGTTTATTTTGTCTGACGTATTGCAGCGTATTGATGGCAATCGCTAAGATAATCAGAAACCCCGTCGTCGCATCTACCCAAAATGGAGAAACTTTAGCAATGACCAGACCGTTCTTGATAATCCCCATTAGGAGTATACCGACCGCAGTTCCAGCAATCGTGCCGGTACCGCCGAAGATGCTTCCCCCGCCGATCAAGACCGCTGCCATCACTTCAAAGGATAGATTGCTGCCTGCCGTTGAGGCCTGAACACTGCCCACCTTGGAGGCAAAAATCACCGCTGCGATACCCACAAGCATTCCGCTGAATACGTAGACCATAAATTTGGTTCTCGGTATACTTACTCCGGCCAGCTTAGCCGCGGCTTTATTACCGCCAATCGCATAGATCCTGCGGCCAAAGCGGGTAAATTTTAGAAGAAAGATAAAACCGATGATCAGGATTACAGTAACGATTAACGGAAAGGATATGCCCAGAACCTGACCTTGTCCGAAGAACTGGAATCCTGGCGGAAAATTAGTCATCCATGTTCCGCCGCTGATGCCAACGGCCAGCCCCCGAAAGATATACATCGAAGCCAACGTAACAATAATGTCCGGGATGTTCAGCACAGCAATGAAATAGCCGTTAAACATACCGCACAGAATCCCTATTCCAATGCCGAGCAAGGAAGCCAGCCAAGGTGACATCCCATGACTGAGGAACAGCCCCACAGAAGTGGCGGTCAGTGCCAGCACCGAGCCTACCGACAAGTCGATGCCGCCCAGCAGAATCACCATAGTCATTCCAATGGCAACAATTGCGCTTGAAGTATTCTGATCCAAGATCAGCTTCGCATTATCCAGTTGAAGAAATTCCGGGGAGATAATCGTAAACAGGATGCCTATCAACAGTGTGAACAAGATGATCGGTGCTTCGTGGACGTTCAATAGACGCTTCATATGACATCTCCTCCCGTAGTCCGCGGATTGGAGGCTCGCTTCAGCAATTGCTCCTGATCCGCCTCCCCTCGTCCGAATTCATGGACAATCTCTCCCTTATGCAGCACCAGGATTCGATCACTGAGGCCGATGACCTCCGGCATCTCTGATGAAATAAGCAATATGCTTAAGCCCTTTAAGGCCAACTGATGAATAATGTTATAGATTTCAGCCTTGGCCCCCACATCTACACCACGTGTAGGTTCTTCGAGAATGAGAATTTCCGGCTCTGCCGCCAACCATTTGCCGATAACTACCTTCTGCTGATTGCCACCGCTCAGAAAATCGACACTTTGCAGATCATTCGGTGCCTTGATATGCAGTTGCTCCATATAGGAGCTGCTCATCTTCTTGATTCGTTCCTGATCCAGAATCAAGCCCGTGGAGAGCTCGGGCAGGATGGGCATCGCTAAATTTTGCCGGATCGACATCGGTTTAATAATCCCTTGGCGGTGGCGATCTGGCGGAACATAAGCAATCTTCTTAGCTTTCGCTTCATTAGGAGTATTAATTTGTACTTGAACACCATTGATCTCGATTGCCCCTGTTCCCTTCACTAATCCGAAGAGTCGCTCTGCTACAGTGTGAGAGCCGGAACCCGGTATCCCAAAAAGGCCGAGGATCTCACCTTTTTTCAAGTTGAAAGAAATAGCATGCGCAGAGTCGAGAGACAGCTGCTTCACCTGAAGCACAATCTCTTCACGTGGCTCTACGGTTCGCACAGGATATAATTGAGCGACCTCTTTGCCGACCATCATCTGAATCAGGCTTTGCTCAGTCACATCTTCAATCTTGTGTGTAGCGATTTTCTTCCCGTCTCTTAATACCGTCACTTTATCTGCGATTTCGAATATTTCCTTCATTCGGTGCGAGACATAGACGATAGCCACACCCTGTTCTTTAAGCCGCTTCACTACATCAAACATCCTTTGCACTTCATTCTCCGGCAGCGCGGCGGATGGCTCGTCCATGATCAGTACATCAGCCTGGAACGATAATGCCTTGGCAATCTCGATCACTTGCTGACTGTGAACACCCAGATGCCGCACTTCCTTACGAACATCAATCCCTCTACCACCAATAGAATCGACCAGTTTCTGGGCTTCACTATATAATCTTGACCACTGAATTCTTCCGAATCGCCCCACCACTTCCGGACGGTCAATATAAATGTTCTCTGCCGCAGACAAATTGGGAAACAGATTGAATTCCTGATGAATGATAGATACACCTTGATGCTGCGCATCGAGAGGATTACGAAAGACGACCTCTTGTCCTTTCAGCCGGATAATCCCCTTGGTAGGTGCATACACACCGGATAATATTTTCATTAAAGTGGATTTACCGGCCCCATTCTCTCCCATCAAAGCATGAATCTCTCCAGGATAAAGCTCGAAATCGACGTCTTCCAAAGCTTTTACACCCGGAAACTCCTTGCTGATCCCCTCCATCGATAAGATCGGACGTTCCATCGTTAACCCTCCCTTTCAAACAGTCTCGACTGGTTGACTAGTGACAAATGCGCAATTTAGGCACACTTTAACAAGGCTCAGCTTTAAATCAACAAAGTCAAGTGATACAACAATCCCCTTCAAAAAAGCACTTCGGAATCTACTCCAATGATGTCCTTACGAATTCCTTTTCACACAGTAGATCATCTGAATCTCACTCGTCCTAACCCGCTCTTTCTTTTCCCATAAATTCAAGAACCCGCGCTTCTTCAGGGATAGAACTTAGAGCACCAGGAGCCGATACCGTCAACGCCGAGGCAGCGGTGGCATAATTCAAGCTGTACTCCACCCCTTCACCCGTTAAATATTTGGATACGAAGGCTCCTATAAAAGTGTCCCCGGCCGCCGTGGTATCCACAACGTCTACCTTATATGCAGGCGTAGAGATCATTAAGCCGCTGGTATCGATATAGAATGATCCTTTGCTGCCAAGCGTGATAATGACACCCTGAACCCCTTGCTCCAGGATTCGTTTACCCGCTTCATCTACTTTGACGACATCGTCCAGCTTCACCCCGCTTAGGGCTTCCGCCTCAATCTCATTCAAGATCAAGAAATCGATGAACTTCAAATCAGCTAATTCAAAACCTAGCACAGGTGCCGGGTTAGCGAACACCGTTGTTCCGGCTACCTTTGCCAGTTTCAGCACAGCCCGGTTGGTCTCTCTCGGGATCTCATTCTGTAGCAATATAGCATCATAGTCTGAAAGCTCAAGGCCTTGCACATCCTGCTCACTGTATGCGGCATTCGCGCCGGCTGACAGAATAATACTGTTCTCTCCCAGATGATCCACCGTAATGATGGCCATCCCTGTCGTCAAAGGCTTACGCAATACCCCTTCCATATCGATATTATCTGCGGATAATTTACGGCGAATATCCTGTCCAAAAAAATCATCGCCCAGCCCGCCTGCCATGGTCACTGTGGTTCCAGAGCGAGACGCTGCAACGGCTTGATTCGCTCCTTTACCACCTACAAAAAACTGAGTCTCTTGTCCTTGAATCGTCTCACCAGGAATCGGATGACGCTGTACTTGGGTCACAATGTCCATATTCATGCTGCCAACTACCAAGACCTTTGCCATGTCCCTTCTCCTTCGACTAATTCATTTTTTTGACGGAGCCGTATTTCATTAGTTCGACATCCAGTATGACTTTCTTGGGGTTCGTCTCATCCGAATTTTTATCTTTAATTCTCTTAATCAGCATCTCCGCAGCTTGCGTCCCCATTTCACGTGTAGGTCTGCGAACAACCGTTACCTTCGGTTTCACAAATTCAGCCAGTTCATTCTCGTCAAAACCAATTAATGAAATGTCTTCCCCGATCTCCAGATTCAAATCCCGAATCGCCTTGATGGCTCCCTGGCAGATCAAGTTGTTGGCTGCAAAAATCGCTGTCGGCGGGACCTCGGCTTGCATTAATTCAAGGGTAGATTGATATCCGCTATCCTCGAGCCAGCTCCCTTGCTTATGATACTTAGGATCAGGACTAACCCCACCTTCAACCATAGCCCGCTGATATCCCCAATAACGATCCTTACCATCATTAAAGTCATGCTTCCCGTCTATAATGGCAATGCGTGTGTGACCATACTCTAGAAAATGCTTGGTAGCTTCATAAGCGCCGCGATAGTTATCAATCATCACACCATCATGACCGCTATTATCGATGTACCGATCCACCAGAATCGTCGGCTTGCGAATGGTCTGGTAGAAATCTGCTGTCTTATGAGTGCCAATTAAGATAAAGCCGTCGGCGTTTTTACCAAGAAAACTCTCGAAATAGGTGGACTCTTCCGCTTCATCGCCATTTGTGGATACAACAAGGGTGACAAAGCCTGCCTTCTTCGCCACTTCCACCGTTCCGCCTATCACTGCCGTGTAGAAGGGATTTTGAATCTCCGGCACCACTACCGCCAGCATGTTCGTTTTTTTATTAACCATAGATGCCGCTATCGTGTTCGGCACGAAGTTTAATTCATCGATTACTTTCAATACTTTTTTTCGTGTAGCCTCACTTACCCGGTCCAGTCCATTGATTACCCGAGATACAGTAGCAACAGATACATTGGCTGTTTTTGCCACATCTTTAATCGTTATGTCTCTTTTCGTGACAACCACTTCCATTCTTTACCTCTGTTTTTGTCATAACGTTTTTACAACCTTTATACCTTTTATAATGTGAGACTATTTAACAATAATCTGTTATTTTGCAAAAACGTTTACGCAATTTCTAATCCCATTCTAGTACATGTTAGATAAGTTATCAATATATTTTTAAAATTTTAAAAAATAAAGATAAATGCATCATATACATAACATATAACTGACATTTATGATTGTATTCATTCCACAACAAAAGTAATCGTTTAATTAGGTTATAAAATATAACATTTAAATGACATTAAGATAGCTCTATTCTGGACAAAAGAACATGGTCGCACTTAATTCATGAACACCAATTCATGAACACCAATTCATGAATGCCATCTTTTTCAAGGCTTAAAGCTCATCTATAAGAGCTAACGGACCGTATAGCCGTTATTCCCCACTCTAAGTTGCTCTGAATGATGATGCGGACTCAGATGACGTTATTTGCTATCAAACAGCTGAATTTGCAGAAGATTTCTGCCCATAAGGTCTCTAGAGTCCGCTATTTTCCTAAATGACTGAATTTATAGGCGATAAGGTCTCTGGAGTCCGTTACCTGCCGAGGCCAACGCTGATTTTGAGGCAGGCCCACTGAAGATTCATAAAACGATCTAACCAACGCAAAAAAACCTAAAAAAACTGAACTTCACATCTTACGACATGGAAACAGTTTTTCAAGGTGTTGTCTTTGGTTCTATCTTTGGTTCTATCTTTGATTCTATCGTTGGTTCTATCGTTGCTTTCTACAAGTTATTATTCCCCAGAAACGTATCCCGGCTTAAGTTAATAAAGGCTTCGATCGCAGGTGAGATCCACTTCTCTTCATGCCAGAACATTCGGGTTGCGAAGGACACGGCGGTCAAATCCCAAGCCAACGGAACCAGCTCTCCCCGGTTCATTTCTTCGACCACGGCCATTTCAGGCAATATAGCGATGCCCATTCCTATTTTCGCACACTGCTTGATCGCTTCTGCGCTGTTAAACTCTAATTCCGTAACTCCTCTCATGCCCTTCTGCGACAGACTTCGCTCAAAAAATGTGCGATAGGAACAGCCCTTCTCTGTCTGCAAAAAGGTCTCACCCTTAAAATCTTCAACAGTCAATGTCGTACGTGCTGCCAAGGGATGATCGGGCGCGGCCAGGACATAGAAGGATTCATCCAGCAATTTTTCTCCACAAAATCCGGTCTCACCCTTGTCTTCATCCAGCATGAAAATAATATCCGCGTCCCCTTCCCGTAGACTCTGTTTGAGATTATCATCGGAAAGTGCGCGGAACATTAGGCGAACCCCAGGATAGCGCAAGCGAAAGCGCCGCAATACATCCGGCAAGCGGTACGTACACAACGTTTCATCTGCACCTATAACGAGCGTCCCTGTCATCTCGCCAGATTGTCTAACCACTTGTTCTGCTTCTTCAAGCTCCCTCAATATGTTGACAACGTATCCGAGGAAGCGTCTCCCCGCATCGGTTAATATTACTTTCTTCCCCAGCCTGTCCACCAGCTTGACCCCCAGTTCCTCCTCCAGAGCCTTCATCTGCATCGTAACCGTTGACGGAACGTAGTTTTGAACTTCTGCAGCGCGGCTAAAGTTTAGTGTAGAAGCAAGGGTATGAAAGGTCTTGAGTTGGCGCAATTCCACAGTACATCCCATCCTTAATTCAAATTAATTGAATGTATCATTCATAAACGTTTCCTTGAACAAACAATAGCATCGTCGTAGAGTGGTGACAAGTAAGACAGTCCATCTTGCATTTACGAAAAAGGAGATTGTTACGATGAGAGATTACGAAATCTATGAACTGGGGGATGTTCTGCTGCAATCCGGTGTCATCCTGCCGAATGCCATTCTTGCCTATAAAACTTACGGAACACTGAATGCGGCAAAAGATAATGTTATTGTCTATCCCACCTGGTTTGCAGGTCTGCATACCGATAATGAATGGTTAATTGGACCTGGCAAGGCGCTGGACCCGGAAAAGTATTTTATCATCATACCGAACATGCTGGGTAATGGATTATCCTCCTCGCCAAGCAATACGGCCCCGCCCTATGATCACGGGAACTTCCCGGTGGTGACGATTTATGATAACGTGCGTCTGCAGCATCAACTGGTGACCAAGAAGTTTGGGATTAGCAAAATCGCCCTCGTCGTCGGCTGGTCACTCGGAGCTGTTCAAACCTTCCAGTGGGGCGCCAGCTATCCCGATATGGTGAAACGCATTGCCCCATTCGGTGGTACGGCTCAGACAAGGCCACATGCACAAATTGTTTTTGCAAGCATGATCGCTGCACTTCAAGCGGATTCTGCCTGGGAGAATGGGTTTTATCAGCAGCAGCCTACGGCGGGATTAGCCGCAATGGGTCGGGTCTATGCCCCTTGGGGCTTTTCCCAGGCTTACTATCTGGAGCAGCTCTATCAGCAAGACGGTTACCACACTCTCGAGGATTATCTTGTGAACTACTGGGATCAAGTGTTTCTGACTTTCGACGCTAATGACCTGATTACCATGTTACGCACCGGAAGCAGCGGCGATATCAGCGCAAACCAGGCGTATAACGGCGATTTCGAACTTGCATTACGAAGCATTACAGCCTGTGCGCTAGTCATGCCGGGAAGTACAGACTTGTTCTTTCCTCCCCAGGATAACAACTATGAAGTACAATGTATGCCGAATGCTCGCTTCCTCCCGATTGACTCGAAATGGGGACATTGCGCAGGCATTGGACAGCATGGGCCCGATTCCGAATTTATAGATCAACAGCTGAAGATTTTCTTAGGTGAATGATTTTAGCGCACAGTGAATAATTGAAAGTGGAGCGAATCCCATTGAAAAATAATACGATCATCTATATCCTGGCACTTGCAGTTTTTCTGATTGGAACCATTGAATACATTATTACAGGAGTCATTGATATGATTGCCGTGGACTTGGGCATTTCTACCTCCAAGGTTGGGCTATTAGTGACTGTATTTGCGCTCGCAGGAGCCATTATCACTCCGATTCTAATCGCACTGACTATAAATGTGGATCGCAAGAAGCTGCTCGTGGCTTCCCTTGGTGTATTCATTGCCACTAACGGGCTTATGTTTGCCGATCTTTCTTATGAAATCGTACTATGGGTGCGAATGATTCAAGGGGCTAGTGGAGGAATGGCTACCGTGGTGGCTATGGCAGTAGCAACACGACTGGTTGAAAAAGAACGGCGGGGATGGGCCATCGGTATTATCTTGATGGGTCTCAGCAGTTCGCTCGTGCTGGGTGTTCCAATGGGTACATTTTTTAGCGAGAGACTTGGATGGAGAGTTCTATTTATTGCGATCGGTTTATTAAGCATTCTTCCATTGCTAGTCATCTATAGAAAAGTTCCGGCAATCAAAGAAGTGGACAGGGTTACCCTCCGCATGCAGCTCTCTATTCTAAAAGATCCAAAAATTCTGACTGCCTTAGGTATTACTTTATTGTATATCGGCGGATATTCTACCCTGTTCACTTATATTACTCCATTCCTGCAGGCCACCTCCTCACTGTCCATAACCGAGATTAGCGCTGTTCTATTCCTGGCCGGGGTTTGCAGCTTCGTGGGATCAAGAATGGGCGGGCAATTGGCCGATGCAAAAGGAGCGAAATTCACCATTTGTCTAGGACTCCTGTTACAAGGAGCGACGATCCTTGCCTTTGCTCTGGCTGGCATGAATCTATTTCTATTAATCTTGGTATTAATGATCTTTATGTTAGCTACCTGGAGCATTTCTCCTGCCCAACAGCTATTACTGGTTACGCTGGTACCCAGAAATCCTGATATGGCGCTAAGTGTGAATACTTCCTTCATCCAGTTAGGTTTTGCTTTAGGATCTGGATTGGGCGGACTTGTCATCAGTAATACCTCTGTTCTGTACTTGAATTGGCTCGGGCTTGCTGCTGTAAGCATGGCTCTACTCCTTGCGATCTGGCTTTTCAGAACTTTTGACCACGAATGATTACTCCTTCAATGTAAAAACCCCTTGGATGCCCAAGGGGTTCTCGCTTAGTCATCCTAAATCATGACCAGTCAAGATAATATAGCACACCAAGAACACATTGAGGGCAACGATAACGCCGGTAGATAACCAAGCCAGAATTTTAATCCACGGCCGATTGGCGAATTCGCCCATTTTCCGCTTATCGTTGGTGAACAGTACAAGTGGAATAACGGCAAAAGGTAACTGCAAACTAAGCACTACCTGACTCCATAACAACATGTCGCCTGTCCCCCTGGAGCCGGCTATCCACGTAACGATAAATGCGGGCACTACAGCCAGCAAGCGGGTAATCAATCTGCGGAGCCACGGCGACACTCTCAAGCGCACAAAGCCTTCCATCACAATCTGCCCTGCTAACGTTCCCGTAATGGTCGAGTTCTGACCAGAAGCAAGCAATGCGACTGCGAATAACGTGCCGGCAATACTAACGCCAAGGGTAGGACTTAAAAGCTCATACGCGCCTTCTATTTCCGATACATTTAGTCCCGTACCATGAAAAGCGGCCGCACCAAGGATCAAAATAGCAGAGTTAATCAAGAAAGCAAAGAACAGTGACATATTAGAATCGAGAACGGAGAACTTAAGTGCTTCTTTCCGTCCTTTGACAGTTCTCTCATATTGCCGGGTCTGTACAATCGATGAATGCAAGTACAGATTGTGTGGCATCACTGTTGCTCCCAAAATCCCTAATGAGATGAAGAGCATCTCAGGATTCGTAATGATCTCAAATGTAGGAACATATCCGCCCAATAAAGCCGATACTTCCGGCTTCGATATGATCACTTCAAAGACAAATACTGCGAATATGGTGAACATTAAGACGATAATAATCGATTCAATAATCCGAAAACCTTTTTTCTGTAAAAATAACAATAGCAGCACATCAAGTGTAGTAATAGCAATGCCCCATAACAACGGGATCCCGAACAATAAATTTAGGGCAATTGCCGAGCCGATCACTTCTGCCAGATCTGTTGCCACTATAGCAAGCTCCGTTAGAATCCATAAAAAAACAGCCATTTTGGGACCGACAGCATCCCTTGTTGCCTGTGCCAAATCTCTTCCGGTGACAATCCCGAGCTTGGCTGACAAGACTTGAAGCAGCATGGCTATCAAATTTGAAATTAAAATAACAGATAAAAGAGTATAGCCAAAGCGTGCGCCGCCCGCAATTGAGGTTGCCCAGTTACCCGGATCGATGTAGCCGACGGCTACCAGTGACCCCGGTCCCGCAAATGCCAGGAGCTTTCTCCAGAATCCTGACTTTAGAGGAATTTTAACGGAATTGTTTACCTCCTCCAAACTAATACTAGAACTGCTCCGTAACCATCCATGATTTTCTTTTACTTGCTGAATTCCTGCATCCATAGTCTCTCCTCTTTTCACACATTAATCGTGGGGTTGT
Organism: Paenibacillus sp. NPDC056722; assembly: GCF_042790635.1. Classification (NCBI taxonomy): domain Bacteria; kingdom Bacillati; phylum Bacillota; class Bacilli; order Caryophanales; family Paenibacillaceae; genus Paenibacillus; species Paenibacillus sp. NPDC056722. The sequence continues at coordinate 34,099 of NZ_JBHTYV010000016.1, forward strand.
TCCGAGCCCCTAAACCTAACGAACATATACTGACGAATCTTATTTTGCTCTCGGGAAACATTTTTGTCAATAGCTAAATTTTATGCATAAGACTAAAAAAAGAGGGACGCCCCAAAATCCATAAAACGGATAATTGGGACGCCCCTTATTAAAATGAAGATGGTTCTCACGCCATCTCAATCACGGGTGTCGATATTAGATGTCCATTTATTATTGTATGCCCAGCATTAACGTACACAAAATAAGCCGCCCCATGACGGGACGGCCTTGAATAAGTGTCTCAAACTACATTCTACCCTTTTTTAACAAGCGAACGGTACATTAAGAAGAGGAAATAAGGTGCACCGATCAGCATAATGATCAAACCTGACGGGATTTCTTTCGGTGCCATAATCGTTCTTCCGACCGTATCGGCGATCACCAGCAACAAGCCGCCAAGCAGACCCGACAAAATAATGGAGCGTCTCGTATGGTGGCCGATCATCATCCGCACTGCATGCGGTGCGATGAGCCCGAGAAAACCAATCGTCCCTACACTGGAAACAGCTCCCGCTGCCAGCAACACTCCGATAATCATCGCCCAAAGCCGCGTCCCGCGAACGGGCAAACCTAGGCCGACTGAACTCTCATCACCAAAAGCCAGCAAATCGATTTTCCGTCCCAAATAGTAAGCAACGGGTAACAGGATAATGAGGAAGATTAGAAGGCTATAAAATTGATTCCAGCCCCGTCCATAGGTCGAGCCAGTGATCCAAATTAAGGAGTTGCCGCTCCAGATACTTGCCTTGACGATCATCACCTGTATGCCCGCCGAGGCGATCGCAGATATCGCGATTCCAAGCAGGATGAGAACCGATGGATTCAGACCTCTGCGCCATGCCAGGAAGAATACAATGGATGCTGCCAAAGCCCCGCCAGCCATTGCGGCAATAGGTAAAGCAATGACCGTCATTGCCGGCCATGCGAACAACACGATCAGCGCACCAAAGCCAGCTCCTGAGGTCACACCGATTATAGAAGCGTCAGCAAGTGGATTGCGGACAGCACTCTGAATCAGTACACCGCTAATGGCAAGTGCGATACCGCCTGCAGCTGCAACCAGTGTACGCGGAAGCCTTAAATTCAGCAGAACAGAATACGAATCATCGCCCCTCTGTACAAGACTGCTCAGTAGATCCCCAATAGGTATCCTCGTCCCGCCAAGCGACAAACTGACAAGAATAATAACGATTAACAGTACACTCATAAATATCGCTGTCGGAATAAAACGCATACGTAGCGCTACTCCGCCTATACTCATGGAGGATTGCCCTGGACCTGAACCCGATATATTTTTCATTCTGGTCAGCACCAGCCAAATAAGCCAAGGGGCTCCGATAATCGCCATAACCGCACCGACCGGCATCTCCCCTACACTACTCCGCACCGCACGCGCAAGTGTATCCGCTGCCGTAATGAGCAACGCTCCCCACAAGGCACTCGCAGGGATGAGCAAACGATGCTTATGTATACCGCCAAGCCGGACAAGGTGGGGAGCGACTAAGCCAACGAAGCCGATGGGGCCGACCACGCTGACCACGATCGCAGCCATCAATACCGATATGCCGAGGCCTACAGCCCGGGTTAACCCTACTCTTTGTCCTAGCGAACGGGCAGTAGACTCATCAAGTTCAAGCGCATCGAATTGCCTGCCTGCGAACACGGATACTCCAAGGAGCACAAGGACAAAGGGCCAAGCATACTGGACGCCGTCCCAGTTCAGCTGAATCAGAGAACCCGAACCCCATAAGAATAAATTTTGCGTTTCCGTCTTATTGAAAATAAATAGTGCCGAGGTGAACGCTCCAAGCACCATGGACACGATCATTCCCGATAGAGCCAGCCGGACAGGCGTAGCCGTCTTGCCGCCGCTAAGTAGATAGGCAACAAGCGCTGCCAGCAGGCCACCAGCAGCTGCCAGCACAAATGGGAACTGATGCTGCAAAGCCGGGAAAACAACCATGCCAAGAACAACCATAAAATAAGCTCCCGCATTAATCCCCAGTGTATCTGAGGAAGCAAGCGGATTCTTCGTTATCGTTTGTAGTAACGCACCAGCCGCAGCCAGGGCAGCCCCGGCCAGAATACCGATAACTGTACGCGGCATGCGGATATCCCAGAGCAGATTATGTTCCATGACATCCTGACGGTTCAGCAATCCCTTCATTACAGTACTCGCCGGGATTTTAGCCTCCCCAAAGCCTAGACTTAGAATAAACAGAACGAAGAGGACGGCAAGGCCGCCCCCAAATATTCCAATAATCCGCCAGGTCATATTAATTGAAGTTTTTTCACTGCTATGCCCGTTCATAGTAGCACTCATTTCGTTAAGGTTTTTACTACTTCATCCACAATGACCTTAGAGGAGATTGGACCGCCAAATACCCAGGTCGCGCTGTCTAATGCGTAAGTACGTTTCTCCTTAACGAAGGTAAGTCCGTTCCAAACGGAATTATCCTTCAGTGTCTTTGTGAAAATATCATCATCCTTTTGGACAATATAGAGCAGATTAGTATCCTGAACCGCAGGCAAGGCTTCAACGGTCGATGTGCTGAATCCATAGCTCTCGAAATTATCAGGTTTCCAGTCGTTCTTCAGACCAATCCGGTCCAATGTTTGTACTGCTAGTGAATTGTCTGTGAACAGACGCATTGTTGCTGCATTTTGATAGCTATATGCTTGTGTCAGTACGTAATTCAGACCTTCCTTGCCTGCTGCAGCCAGCTTCGTCTTTGCATCCGCATAATGCGCATCCAAGTCTGCAAGGACTTTGTCACCTTCCGCAGTTTTACCAAGAGCCGTTGCTATCGTTTTGAAGGTGTCTTCCATCAGTGTGTATTGGTCACCTTGCCCTTCAGGTGGATACAGATTGAAAATCAATGTTGGAGCAATACTTTTCAGCTGATCATAAATGGCTTCATTGCTAGCATTCGCAATAATCAAATCCGGCTTCAACGCCGCAATTGTCTCCAGATTCGGCTCGTCGCGCGTACCAACATCCGTCACGCTTGCATCCAATGGTGCTTCAGATGTCACATACAGCTTATAGTTTTCGTTATCGGCGTTCCCCACCGGCTGTACTCCGAGCGCAATTACATCTTCTGTAAATGTCCACTCCAGTACAACAACCTTTTGTGCAGGCTTATCCAACTTAACCTCGCCTTTAGAGTCCTTTAATACAATAGGGCCACTTGCGGTGTCACTGCCAGTATTTTCAGCCGCCGCATTGCTCTTCGGCTCGCTGTTTGTTGCCGGATTCGTAGTATTGTTAGACCCACAACCCGCTGCAACCAGTATCACAACAATAAGCATAACTACACTCAAAAACCTTTTGTGCATTTTGTATATCCCCCTAATTTCTATAAATTGTATATGATAATGATTATCATTTTTAATGACATGAACTATGTTATCTACGATTACATGGAAAGTCAAGGGAATATGATATTTTTACTACTCTATCTTTGGATGCAAAAAGCCCGCAAATCGCTTATAACAAGCGGATTTACGGGCTTTGAATCAATCAATTATCTCATATGAAATTCATTTGGATGCGGGCCTTTGCGGCGGTTACTGTCCAGTTGATTGATGGACTCCATCTCGTCAGCGGACAGTTCAAAGTCAAACACATTGAAGTTTTCTTCAATTCTGGAAGGAGTAACGGATTTCGGAATCACAATCGCGTTACGCTGCAAGTGCCAGCGAAGTACGACTTGCGCTGGAGATTTGCCATGAGCTTCGGCCAGCTTGACGATGGCTTCGTCCTTCAAAACATCGCCGCCTTGATCCAGTGGGCTCCAGGCTTCAACAAAAATATCGTGCGAATCACAGAACGCCTTTAATTCATTTTGCGCCAGGTATGGATGGCATTCGATCTGATTGAGGACCGGCTTCACTTCACATTCCTTCAGAAGACGCTCCAAATGCTCGATTTCAAAGTTACATACACCGATCGCCTTCACTTTACCATCATGGTACAGTTTCTCCAGCGCCTTGTAAGTATCAATGTACTGATCGAAATTCGGCGTTGGCCAGTGGATCAAATACAAATCAATATAATCGAGTTCCAGCTTCTTCAAGCTTTCATCAAAAGCGCGCAAGGTGTTCTCATATCCTTGATCTGCGTTCCACACTTTAGTGGTGATGAACAGCTTCTCCCGAGGAATTGCGGATTCCTTGATGGCTTGTCCCACACCCAGCTCGTTCTGATAAATCATGGCTGTATCAATCGAGGTATAGCCCACTTCAAAGGCTTTTGTTACAGCAGCAGTCGCTTGGTCATCGCTAACCTGCCATACGCCGAATCCAAGCTGAGGCATTTTTACACCGTTGTTCAATGTTACAAAATTCATAGTCTATTCTCCTCCGAATAATTTTTTTATTTATTGAAATCAATTTCATAAACGCTCACTTATCAATTTATGAAATTGATTCATGGCTCAACAGATTTGAAATCTCTTGTGCACATGACGTTACCTGCTCAATATGATAGTCATCCTTCTCTTTGGACACTCGGGTTGTAGGACCGCTGATCGCAATGGCTGCAATGACCTTGCCATCCTTCCAGATCGGTGCGCCGATGCACCTGGCCCCGCATTCCCCTTCTTCATCATCCAAAGCATAACCTTTGACCTTAATATTACGCAGTTCCTCACGGAATTTCTCCTGGGAAGTAATCGTATGCTCAGTCTGCTTCTCCAAAGACATATTCTCCAAGATCCAAGACTGCAGCTCTTCACTCTGATAAGCAAGCAAACATTTTCCAATGGCGTCTCCACAAATAGGCTTACGATCACCGATCACATGATGAGTTCGAGTGGCATACATCCCTGAAATTGCATGCGTGATCACTACCTCTGTGCCATGAAGCATTCCGATGTAGGAGGTCTCCCCTGTCGTCTTGCTTAGCTTGTCCATAGAAGGCACGGATTGCAAGAGATCAACGTCCTGCTTGAGGAGATTCTCACTTTGTAATTTGGATACAAACACATCCGAAATCACAAACCCATTTTTGGGGCTTCTCATGATGAAATCATTCTGCTCCAATGTGCTAACCAAGCGATAAGCCGTGCTTTGGTTGAGCTGTAACTCTTCCATGATCTCTTGGGTAGTGATGTTGGGATTATGGAGTACAAGGTTAAAAATATCCAAACCCTTCTTGAGCGTACCGACCTCATTGCGGTTTATGTCCCCACCCCCTACTGCAATAGTATCCCACTTACAATTGAGATTATAGCAAAGGAAAATTCATTATTCAAATATAGATAATTAAATAATTAATATTATCCATAATGGATAATGTGTTTCGCTAATCCAATATTCCTGCAAGCAGGACGTTGTTATATACATTTACTATGCAACACTCACATGGTAAATTTAGTAATCATATCAATTTAGTAGAGGTGACTATGAAAAAGCTAATATTATTAATAACTTCCATGCTGATAATCATTGTTGGATGTTCAAGCCATAACACATTAAATATTAGCTATCTAGACCCAAGTGAAGCTAACGGACCAATACGTAAATGGATAGAATCTAATCATGCAAGAAATGGAATCTATTTGGGCAGAGTATCCGCTGAACACCGTGTATACCTGTATGTAAATTATAAAAACGAAGAGCATAATCAGAAATTCACAGTACCCTCAGTAAATATTCAGAACCAGGACGGAAAGCTTATCGTAGAAACAGTAACCGTAGCTTCAGATCATTCGTTTGAAAAAATATTTGTAATTACAAATAAGGGAATAAAACAAATCGAAATAAATGGACAAGAATTTAACTTGGAACAATTTGAGGAACTCCAATAGTTTTTTGATCTGTCTTCCTAAATAAACAGTAGATACGTAACCCATGAAACATAAGGACGTACCTGTTTGAAACAAAAAAACAGCGGCAACCTAGGAATTGAATTATCAAATCCATAAGCTGTCGCTGCTTTTGTTATGAGTTCTTACTGTTATTATTCTTCCGGATTAAAGCAAATCCAGAGCCTTCAGCAAAGCATGCTCACTCGATTTCGCACCTTCCTGAGAATAGTGAGCATTCGGAAACATTGGCGACAGATGGTGGTAGCCCGGATAGACATGCAGTTCCACCACAACACCATCATGAATCAGTTGTTTCGCGAATAGCAAAGCCTCGTCAACGAATAAATCAATGCTGCCGATTGTAATAAAAGTAGATGGCAACCCAGCAAGTGATTTTGCACGTGCAGGCACGTAATATTCACTTACGCCTTCCTGACCTGGTTCATGGCCTAATACAGATTTCCAGCCAAAATAATTACTTGCTTTATTCCAAACAAATTCTCCGGCATAAGGATGATCTGGTGCAACACTCGTACGGTCATCCAACATCGGATTACGCAATCTCAAATGATGAATCTCAAATTCCTTCTGATCCCGAATGTATAAAGCCACACCAGCCGCCAAACCTGCGCCAGCACTTGAGCCTGCAACGGCAACTTTCTTAGCGTCGATTCCCAGTTCTTCCGCGTGTTCAACACACCATTTTAGGCCCGAATAGATATCCTCTAGCTGGCTTGGCTGAACATGCTCAGGTCCCAGGCGGTAATACACAGACACACAGCAAAAACCATGCTGCACAGCAAGGGCGGCATTCCCCATGCGGTCACCGACCGGACTTCCCATAACCATCCCGCCGCCGTGAAGAGAATAATATAAAGGCATCTTTTCATACTTTGGCTGCGTAGGCTTAATAATCTCTATACGTACTTCCGGCCCGCCAAAATAACTGGGTACCGTTCTTTCTTCAAAGGTAACCGGGAACTTTTCCGTAACATCGATTTGCGGCATCATTTGTGCTTGCTTCATGCGTGATTCTATCAGCACAGACGGAGTAAGATCCGTTGTCGGGAACATATCAAGGGCGCTAACCACTTCTGGGTCCACCAGATGTCTGCTTCTGCTCTGCTCTTCACTCATTGTCAATATATCCTCTCTATGTGTCATTATTCAGACCTGCTGTCTCTATCGTTAGTCTACAGTGTGCCCTCCGGTCTTGAAATGAAAACAATGACTTAGAATCATTTTCGGCATAAAAAAAGACACTGATGAAGGATGTTCACCAGTGCTGTTTCTTACTTTTATGTGAATAGACAATTTTCTTAATCGTTTCGATCGAGAGAAAATGTTCCTCGGCGAGTTGCTCGATACTGCTGCCATTTTTAAAAGCAGCTCGGATCGCGACATTACGCTCATCAAGTAACCGTCTCCCGCCGCTCTTACTTCCCCAATGCTTATACTCCGTTTCCGGCTTAGGAATGTAGAGCGTTTCTCCCTGAACATATTTTTGAATTTCCATAATTAGCTTTTCGGGTAACACTTTTGCTGCATTAATATATTTCATTGTGCCCGCTCCTTATTTTAAAATTTCCAAATAAGGTGCAAAGCCAACATATTAGAAGAGCTTATTTAGCGTTAGCGTTAAAAAAGGTTTTGCCCCATGCAAAGTAACGCTTTTCTAATACAGGCTTTGCATGAGTGGGAGAAGTACCAGACAATCTTACAAGATTCTCCATCTATTAAGCACCCCCTTGTCGCTAATCATTATATCATAGTTTCAAGTATGGCTGTCACGAACAGCACTGCGAGGACAATTGTCTTTATCACGTATATCTTCATCAACGTTGGCTTAAAAAAGTATCAATGTGTAATTAACGGCATTTTTGTACCTTAAATCCCCTGCAGTTACGGGTTAGTGGCGATTAGGTGCATTATTGTACCTTAATTCTTCCAGAATACCTCGTCCAGCGTGCTTTTTCGAAAATTAAGACACAATAATGCCCTTATTTACCTTATTCGCCTATATTGAAGAAAAATAAGGTACAAATATGCCGTTAGTTAGGAGGGGTCCCCTCTTTTTCACTGTTAAAACGACTGGTGAAGGGGAATGTATTGCTTCTAGTGACATCGCTTAATTTGAACAACCATGGATTATAGATGTTGCTGTCGACTGTCTATTCCGGTGCTAGCTTTCCTATGGAAAGCTTCCAGGCGAGCGTTTTGCGCCTACAGTCAGTTCCAAACTTCCCCATTCGCTCATATTCGCTTTTTATTAATCTCTTTTGTTCGGCATATATAATCGCTTCTTTCTGTATAATCTTGAAAAGAAAAAAGGCAACCCTTTTAATAAGGATTGCCTTTACGTTTTGTTTAACCCTGCTGAAGCCAATTCATACGATCTTGCTTGGACAGGCGTGGACAAGTATAGCAGTACGAACGATTAGTACGCTTATATTGTAGGCAGCAGGTATTTTTGATAGCAAGCGTCTTCCCTACTTCGAGCGGATGGTCGATGAACCGGACTTTAGCTTGGAGCGGGTTTTTCGATCGTCCGAAGACCTCAGGGTCAAGTTCATTACACATGAAAGCATCGTCTTCAGCCAGATAGGACAGCAGCGAAGCATTATCCTGTGTAGACAACAATGCTTGCAGCTTTTCCCTGTAGTTCTGTAGAGATGTTGGCAACTGTCCCCATAAAATTCCTAACTGAAGTCCGCTTGCCTCTGATAAACAAAGGAGCAGTGGGCTGACAGTATCCTTATAAAAACGGCTGAACACTTGCTCCCGCCATACAGCCCAATCTACCGTGTGTCTTTCTTCTAGCGCATGATCTAATTGATCCTCCAACAGTTGAAAGGCAATTCGGGTGAAGCCCTGCTCAGGTATGAGATGTACCTGCAAGTTTGTAAGTGTGAGGTTTGGAACGGTATTGTGCACCGAAACGCTATACAACAGCGCAGCAGCCACATCCCCAAACCAGCTTACAAAATAAGCTGCAGCAACTGGAAGCTCTTCTGCCTCAATGAACTCGCCGTAAGCGGTGAGAAAGTGCTGCATGACTGCCTTCTCGGTTAAAGCTTCACCTCCAATAGTACATACAGCCTTCCCCTGCTGTTGAATATGAAGGTTAAAATAGGAGCTCAGTTGACCCCAAATATTCGTGTCCATTATTTAACGAAGATTCTAGTCAGATCATCCAGCATGGAGTTAGCAGCGTTAGGTCCATATCCACCGAACCATGAATCCGAAGACAGGGTGTACACCTGATTGTTCTTAACGGCTTTTAGATTTTTCCAGATGCTTAGATCTTGCAGCTCGTTATAGATACTTTCATTGTCGTTAATGAGCAAAATGTAGTCCGGGTTGATTTGTGGAAGCTTCTCATTGGATAACGACTCAAAACGATTCTCCGGTCCAGTTACCGGATAGACAGCAGGCCGGGTGAAGCCGAAATCATCATACAACCATTTGTAATCCGTATCCCCGTAATAACGAATATCGTTACGAATACGCAGTACCATCAAGGTTTTTCCAGCTACTTTATCGTGAATCTGGTTCACTGCCTCCTGCTTGTGCTTATCATAGTCGGTGATGACTTGCTCAGCCTTGTCTTGAAGGCCAAAAGCTGTAGCCGTTGCGCGGAACGCTGTCTGCCAATCAGGGGCTACATAGCCATTTTCTAGCATGGCCGTAGGCGCTATTTTCGCGTACTCGTCATAGATTTTTTCGCTGTTGGTGTCTGTAATAATCAGATCGGGAGTTATGGATAACAGCTTTTCCAGATTAACCTTTCCTTGATCGCCAATAATCTCAACGTTATTCAGAAAAGGCTTCAGGTACAGCGGAAAATCTTCATTTTGAGACTTAACTGAAGCCGTCGGCGTTAAACCCAGTGCGATCATATGATCCGTTAAATAAGTTACCGTTGTGGCAATATGAGCAGGCTGATGATCAAGTTTATGTTCCCCATTGATATCCTTGTAGGTAAAAGATGTCTCTTGGGCTGTGTCCGGACTGGCAGTCTGTTCTGCAGCAGGTTCAGAAGACTCCTTGCTGCAAGCTGTAGCAATCGCTAGCAGCATCATAATCAGAATTACTACGCTCAATGGGCGCAGCTTTGTATAATGGTTTCTCATGTTTCTTTCCCCTTTTTCATTCTACTTGATGAGTCTTATACAGCTCGATGGTCTCTCATGACACGGGAACTGGTGATCCAGCCTCTGGCATTGGTCAATTGCATATAAAATACTCCGCCTACAATAGGCAAAGAGACATGCGCTTCTCCGTGATCATTACTATTCTCGACCTTGTGCAGAAAAGCCGCCTCCGAACACCAACTGGCGTTCCCCCAGTCCGAGTCATCTTCACACCAGTACAGCACGGCTTTAGTCACCTCAAGCGGCGATTGAAAAAGCACCTGTACCTGCTCCCCATGCTGCTCTGCGCGAAGAATGCGGATTAAGGCAGGACTGTCTCTTGTAATACTGTCTGCAAAAGCATAGCTCTCTTCACAGGACCATGCTGCCGGATAGGTATGAGGCAGTCCATGCTGAATACTTAATCGGCTATGCAGCCGCGCATCCTCATAGTGATGTTCATGCTGTTCGTAGGACTTCACAAAGATCGACAACGGAAAATGCGAATCCTGGCTGCCGTTGAGCCACAGCATAGGTATCTTGCTTTGGTGCAGATAAGAAGACGGGTCCCACAGACTCAGAAGGTGCTCTGCTGTAGCAGGCGGCATCTTAGCAAATCCAAGACCGTAGAGAGTACCTGGCTCATAAAGATAGCCACATCCATATACAGGCATGGCAAAAGAAAGCCTGCGATCCAAACCAGACACCAGACTTGTAATAATGCCTCCCCATGAGATTCCTGTAATCCCAATTCGGTCTACATCCACACCAGGTAGCGCGCGAAGGATAGTGTGTGCTGATAACACAGCGGCTACAGCGTGATACATCCATTGATCCTGCAATTCTTCACCATAATCTGCGAACACTCCCTGCTTGATGGGGCCGCTCCAAGGATGTGCGGAGAAGTGTGACTGGGATGGGTCCATACTAAGATGATCATGGCTTCTACTGCTGATGTTGTTATAGCTTTCAAAAGGGAGCTGTCCCTCAAGATCCATCGCAATTGCGGCGTAACCCCGGTCATTCCATTGCTTCACCCAATGGGAAAATGCGCTCCCTGCACCGCCATGAACCAAAATGATCCCAGGGACCTGCTTAGAGATCTCATCTTGCTTATGTTCTTCGATCTTAGGCATTCCATAGTAGGCAAATACTCGTGTTTCCTTTCCCTTATATGGAACCCCTTGATAAAATACGGCATGAATTCCGGTCTCCTCATCTTCAAAAACCGGATATAGGGCAGGCAATTGGAATAATGACTCCAGATCCCAGGGGATGTGAGTAAAAATAAAAAACCTCCCCCTCCATAATCATGAGAATGATTTTCTTTCTCAACAAACAATAACACTGAACCCTTCTCATTAACATGGATTATGGGGAGATGCAATTTGGATTTTTGTTACCTTTGGAAGTGAAATTAGCGTCTGCTCAACAGCTCAGCAAAATAAGATAAAGCCCGGTCATGAGACCAAGCAGAATACTCCAGAAGTTTCTCTGTGCCAATATCAAAGATTCTGTTATTTTTCGCTGCCGTCAGATTTTGCAACAGCTTGCTTCTCTGCAATGTCCGCCACTCTAGTGCTGCCTTGGGGGATGGATCAACCATAATAACAAGGGCATCGGCGTCATAGGCCGGAAGATCTTTTCGAGTCACAATTTCATACACATCAACTTCCTCTAATGAATGCGTAGCCGTAAGCTGAAAATCGCCATAGAGCACCGAACCTGCATTCCGACCCCCATAGACCCGGTATTCATTATCCATGATCCGCCAAATATTAAGCGTTGCGCTGCCCAGACTCCCGCGTACCTTGCGCCGGACAATTTCTGCTTTGCGATCATACTCTGACAGCCATTGCTGTCCTTCTCGTCCTAGGTCGGCAGCTTCAGCGATGAGCGTCAATTGTTCACGCCAATTCGCAGTAAGCCAAGGAACAGTGACGGTCGGGGCGATTTGCGCCAATTCATGATGGGCCTGAGCATCCAAAAAATCGGTACAGAAAATAAGCTCCGGGTTCGCATCTTGCAGCATGGCTACATTTTCTCCCCACATCTGTCCTATACCCTGTTCATCCGAATGCAAGCGAAGCATCCTGGCATCCGGCTTGTGATTCGGATAGAATGCAGCAGCTCTAGGCAGTAACTGCAAGGCAAGCAGACTTCCAAAGATCGGTTCGGATACACTGGCAATGTTTCTCCTCCGGCTATTTACATAGGTCAAGGGAGACATTCCGGTCTGCTGCTTGAAGCGCCGGCTAAAATAAAATTCATCGTCAAATCCCACTCGGGAGGCTGTATCCCTAACCCCGCTCCCCGATAGCAACAGTCCCTTAGCCTTGGCCATGCGCAAATCCATAACAAATGCTGACGGTGATTGCCCCATTAGCTGCTGAAAGGCTCGTGAGAAATAGCCCGGGCTAAGGCCGGCTAACTGCGCAAGCTCGGTTCGATTCAACTCCTGATCAATATGCTCCCTGATATAGTTAGATACACGTGCAATCGCCTCAGCCAACGTTTCCTCAGTAGAAGGCCTGGCTGTTGAGGATTGTAGCAAAGCCATCAGCTGATAAAAATCAGCCTGTCCCCTGTACCGGCTTGGCCGCTCAGCTAGCTGTACCTGGTGTAATCTGTCACAAAGGCCTGCCAGCATTTGAGGATTCTCACAGCGCAGCCACTCATACCGAACAAGATTATGTTTTGCTAAAAGATTCTGTTCCTGCAGCACATAAGTATCAAATTGAATTCGCCAGCCTTTAAAGGGCTCTTGTTCATCTGCTATAATCTTTGACTCTTGCCCTGGGGGTAGTATGCAGATTTCTCCAGGGGCTAGTGAACAAGCTTCACTCCCCCACTCCACCGCTGCTCGGCCGTTCAAGCAAATCAGCATTGTATGTGAATCCATGCTGGCGTAGAAACCCTCACCATTCATCACAATCTCAATCGCTTGTATCCCATTAAAGGTCAATATATCTGTAAAGACGTCCTCAAGTCTATTCATTGAAATTCCCCCTACTCAACGTCTTAGCTCCCGGTTTATTTTATTTGACTATACCCGTTCTCTACATGAATGGAAAAGGGGGGAAATTGGAATTAGCGACTTTGCTAAAATTATCAGTTGTATTGAAGTTCACTTTAAGAGTTATAATAGCCGTAATTCATGTGCGAAGGATGAGAACCATGTATACCATCAAAGAAGTCTCAGAAAAATTCAATTTGGCTTCCCACACGCTGCGATATTATGAAAAAGAAGGCCTGTTGCCGCCTGTTCACCGTATGGACAATGGCAGACGCGTCTACAGCGAGACGGATATACAGCGGATTCAAATGCTGTGCTGCATGCGGGACTCCGGCTTGTCCATTGAAGCGATCAAGCACTACAATGAACTGATCCTTCTTGGGGACGACACTCTTCCGGAAAGACGTGAAATCATTTCTCGGCAAAAAGAGACCGTTCAACAGCACATCGCAGAATATCAGAAATATCTCGACCTATTATCTCAGAAACTGAACTACTACGATGCTTTTTTAGGCAAATAGTGAAAGAAGCTGCTGTAATACAAGATCGAAGTTGACGTTTGAATTGACCAGTTCATTGATTGGAACTATACTGTGTAGCAAAGAAGGTGAGCAGATGAAACAAATTAGCAGTCGATTTTCGATGGCAGTCCATATTCTCTCGATGATTGCGTTAGATCCACTATATAGTACGGGTGATCGAATAGCACGAAGCATTAATAGTAATCCCGTAGTCATTAGACGGATCATGGCCCAGCTCAAAAAAGCAGGGTATATTGAAACAAAACCTGGAGTTGCAGGAGCCTCCCTTCAGGTCACTCCCGAAAGTCTAACCCTTTTAGATATCTTCCGGGCGGTTGAATCCTTGGAAGGAAATCAGCTGTTCAATTTTCATAAGGACCCTGACCCCAATTGCTCTGTAGGAATGAACATTGAGTCGGTACTTGTACCGCAGCTCTCCCATGCGCAGACGGCAATGGAGCATGAACTAGCTTCCGTTACCCTAGCTCAGATTGTTGAACAATTACGTACCAAAGCAAATGCATAATAAAGCTGCTCCCTATATCCATGGAGCAGCTTTTTTTATCTTTTAAATTTAAATTTGTGTCAGTTAAACAGTAACCGCTGCTGGCTCTACATATTCAATAAAACTGCCATCGGGATGCTGTACAAAAATGCTTGGACCAATAGGACCGTGCTGATCTCTTATGATGAGGGTATTTTGCTGCTTTAATTCATTCTTCAATTCGTCCATGGAATCCACGTACACTACAGCACGCAGGGATCTGGCAGGCTCCAAAGCCTCTGGACTTCCGGATACGATAACGTAAGGATATACAGTGGCTAGAGATAAGCCTGCCTCAGGAATATCCCACCTCCGATCCATAGACTGGTTAGCAAGAGATTCATAATAAGCGACGGTTGTATCCAGTTGATCCGTAAACACGGGTATGAAATGATCTGTAATTTTCATAATAGCCTCCTAAATATTAATATCACCTATAACCATAACAGTTATAACTAATATGGTTATATTATAAATTGTTAATCTTGTCAAACGTCTTTCTAGATAAAAACAAGAAATTAAAAACAATAACTTACATAAAAGGGTTATGCAAACATGCCATCGAATAAGAATCGGAGGCAACTTCAAGGGGGGAATTAAGATGAATCTAACTGATTTCAATGATTTCATTAAAAGCACCTTTGGCAACTTGCTTGAACAATTCAAAGAAAATGATGAGTATGGCTATAATAATCCACGATCACAGGACATTATTGTGGTTGGGTTTACAACGAATTTAACTCCAGACGTGATTCTCAAAGCAGTCGATCACAAGGTTCAGTTCATTATTACACACCATGACGCCTGGGATTTTCTATACGAAGTCAAAGAGCAATGTGTGAAAGAGCTTATCGAAAATGAGATTTCACATTTTTATATCCATCTCCCATTGGATTGTGCAGAATTTGGTACCTGCAACTCGCTTTTGCAAGAAATCGGGATATCAAAAATAACTCAGCAGACACACTATGAGGACAACCACGAAATCATTGGTATTGGTGAGTATAACGAGCCTATAGCTTTTGAGGAACTAGTGGATAGAATTTCAACCGCATTAGGTGAAGATGTGAAGGCATGGAAAAACTCCAATACAACGATAAAGAAAGTCGGAGTGGTCACTGGCGCTGGAAATTCCACAGATCTAATCAGGCAAGCCAAAGAAGCGGAATGCGATGTGTATATCACGGGTGAGAAATCATTGTACTCTGTTCAATACGCGAAATTCGCTGGCATTAATCTCATCGTTGGAAGTCACACATTCACAGAGATCTTTGGTGTTAACTCTCTTGTGAAGAGGCTGAAAGCAGCTTTTAACGAGATTGAGACCATCTATCTTGAAGAGGAACATATGGAGTAAATCCAAGATATGAGTCTTATTAAAAAAGCCCATAGACCAGACAAATCTTTAGAGAAATGTGTTGAGCCTATGGGTACCTTTTTTATAAGTCTCTAATTAAGCTTATTTTTGGGATGTAGCATTGACCTGAATATCATCAAAGTACAGTGTGGTTAAGCCTTCAAAACCAGAGTCTGCGCCGATTAGAACATACATCACTCCCTCGGCATTTGTCTTCACCTTGGCGTTGTAAAAAAAATTGACTCGCTGATAGCCTGGCTTGTCCGATTCCGGCTTCGCGGCATTGCCGATCACCTTGATCTCCTTGCCGCCCGTCCCTTGGCTACCGGTATCTACATTCATTCGATAATACTTCCCTCCGGCAGATTCTGTTGGGACTGATAACGGTTCATTCGTAAGAATGCCGGCTTTGATGAAGAGCGATTCCGCTGGCGAACCGCCAATGCCAATTGATCCTCCAGCCGCATCCGTATACATAGCAAAGTTAAGTTTTACATCATAAGTGGTATTCGGCTTAAATCCTCCGATCCCCCGAGAGAGGAACATAAACAAATCGTCGCTGCGGTTATGCCCGGAAAGCTGGAGGCCATAGTTTGTCTTGTTGTTTTGTAGTGGTAGAAGCTCACGGTTATATTTCAATTCATAGATGGTTTTATCATAATTAACCGGTAGATCCGCGAACCCGCCTTTCCATCCCTCGGTATCTTTATTGAATAAAAAGCTAAATTGTTTGGGCTCCTGAACCGCTTCCTTGCGCGCGATCGTCAAGGTATGCGTCCCGGCATCCCAGGTCAAGTTAGCATTCAAGAGAGTGGACAACGACCTGGCAGGGACAAACCATACCCCTTTTACCTGACGGATCTGTTCAGGCAGCTTCACACGTTCTCCCTTGGTATTGATTGCATAATCCGAGAACCTTGTAAATTGAACGGTGCCCAGGCTAGGCCCCGATAATTCGAGTGTTCCCTTCTTCGGATTCCAGTTCACCGTGCATCCCAATGATTCGGCTGCGGCCCGAAGCGGGATCATCGATGTGCCTTTTACCACGAACGGGGCAGCGTTCAGACGATGCTTCCCTTGGCCGTTAACATAGACGGGATTATTCTGCTTGAATATCACAGTCTCGGAAGTCATTGTCGTTGTCACTGCGCTCTTCACTGGTGAGGCCGCTTCCGCATGCAATTGTGAGTTGTTGTTTAAGGATAAGGCTGTTGCCAAAATAATGCCGGATAAGAGAATCTTCTTCTTGTTCATAGGTCTGCACCTTTCTTTGCGGGTATAGCAGGTAGACGCAGGGTGCAAGAAAAAGGTTGCAGTGGGGTTCACCAGTATCGTTATTCCGTGTCACCAGATTTTGACCACCTACGCGAAAGGATGCGTATTAGCGAACACTTAAATAGCCTGACTGTTGGTATACAGCGCTGTGTCCATTTTTCTATAATTTCCCTTGCTCTGTGACAGAATCCGTTACATGCCTGCGCTTACGAAGGAATCTTTGTTCAGACACGATTAAACCTACCAAGGTTAGCGCAATACCCACGATACCAACACCTGTAATCCTTTCATGCAACAACAAATAAGCTGCTATTACAGTAACTACAGGGGTCAAATAAAAGTATACGCTGGTCTTGATCGCTCCCAGAATGCCAACACTCCAGTTCCAGCTAACATAACACAAGGCTGAAGCACCCAAACCAAGGAACAGAAAATTCCACAAGTGAGACCCTGTCCCAAACCGAGCCAGATCCAGTCGAAAATCGCTAATCAAGGTTACAGGCAGCATAAAAATCAGACCGTAGAAGAAGACTCTCCGGGTCATGCCAATTGAAGGGTATTGAAACTGATTGATCTTGCGCAGAAGAATGGAATACAAAGCCCAGCTAATGCATGCAAGAACAGCAAGCAAATCCCCTAGCGGATTTAATTGAAGCTTCGAGCTGCCACTCCAGGAAATAAGCGCAATCCCAATCATCGCAATCAGGAACCCTACAAAAAAACGGAAATGTAACTTCTCATCCTTCAGGATAAAGTGCGCAGCCACCGCTGTAAAAAAAGGAGCTACGGTGACGATGACGCCTACATTGGAGGCATACGTATAGGTTAGAGCAATATTTTCCAAGAGGAAGTATAAGGTCACACCGCATAGCCCGGCTGCTGCAAACAATAGTTCCTCCGCTCTCTTCTGAAACGGAATCAGTCTTGGATGAACGATCCACAATGCAACATAACCAATCAGAAACCGGGTAAACAAGATCTCCATGGGACTAAAATCGCTCAAAAGTACCTTGGACGAAATGAAGGTAGTTCCCCAAAACAATATGGTGACCAGTGTTGCGATATGTGCAGCCGTCCGGTGACGAGAATTCATCATTGGCGCTCACCCGAAACCGGGGTTTCTGTTACCGTTTCCTGCTGATAGATGCGCATGTACTGCCGGGGTGTCAATCCTATCATCCGTTTGAAAAAATGGGTGAGATGACTTTGATCGCTAAAGCCAGTCAGGTGTGCTGCATCAACAGGAGCCACTCCCAGCTCCAATAACTTCTTGGCATTGCCAATTCGGATCGTCTCCAAATAGTTGTAAGGAGAAAGCCCTTTATGCCGGGTAAATGAACGCAGAAAATGATACTTGCTGAGTCCGGCCAAATCGCTCAATTGCGACAATGTAATTTTAGACGCATAGTTGGCTTCCATATAATCACACACGACCTCAAATTCAGAAGGCCCCTTCTTTCCAGTCTGTTCATGCTCCTCCGGCGAATTCGAATAATCTTGCAGCAATTGGACAATAAAAAAGAAGAACCATTCCTCTTTTATAAAATCAGGCTCGCCCTTAAGGATCATTTCATGCAATTCTCGCAAAGCTGGCGCTAACTCGCTGCCGGAAAGTACATTCTGTGTGAATGAAGGTAAAAACGCACGGCCCGCAATATCGTTCATAATGCTCATCATACGATCCGGCTTGATATTGATGCTGCGGTAATCTAACGGCTTACCATCCACTTCCTCACAGGAATGAACATCACCAGGATTAAAGATCAGGAGATCACCAGGCTGAATGCTATACTCTATATTGTTGCACAGCATACGGCGCGGACTGTTCTCTATATATCCGAATACATAATGGTCATGAAAATGATTGGGGAAGCTGTGCATCACGCCTTGAAACCGGTATGCTTCCACTTGCAGTTCTGTGTCATAACATGCTGTTCTTAATTCACCTGGCACTGGCATTACAACTCCTCCTTTAACATTCTTCATAACTATATCAACTGCGATGACAAAAAGATTGCATGATATTGCTCTAGTTCACACTGTAAACAAGAACTGACGTTTGGTATAGTGGAGTTGTAATCATTCCTCATGAAGAAAGCAGGGATTATTATTACACTGTCATCCTTTTCAAAAGCAGATATCAGAAAATACTTAATTACCTATCATCATTTAAGTGACGATTCAGCGCTTCAGAGCATAGATCAAGTTGCTGAGTATATCCGTAAAGTTGGCTGTATTCAATATGATCCGCTTGATGTCGTAGGCCGCAATCCCGATCTGACGCTACAGTCCCGCTGCGCTGCATACCGTAAAGGAGATATAGACCAGTATCTGTATACCGAGCGGGTTTTGTTTGATGTATGGGATAAAAACATGTCTATATGTGAGGTCAGCGATTGGCCTTCTTTTAAACGATTCAGGGAAAGGTATTTGCACTGGTGCCATGAACACCAAGAGACGATTGACGCCATTACCGATTATCTAAGGGAACATGAGACGGCATGCTCCTCTGATTTTGTACTGGAAGAGAGGGTAGATTGGCATTACGGACCGCAGAGGCTGGCCAAGGCCGCACTAGAAGCGATGTGCTATGCAGGACTTGCCGTTGTTCATCATAAAAAAGGGACTCGGAGATATTATGGCTTGGCCGATCAATTTATACCCGAGCCCTATTTCAATGCTCCCACCCCTTATACGACAGAGGAAGAATTCTATAAATGGTTTGTCTTGCGGAGAATCAATAGCATCGGAATCTTGTGGAATAGACAAAGCGATGCTTGGCTGGGGATTAACGGACTTAAAAGTCAGGATCGGAACAGGGCATTCGAAGCATTGCTCCATGAGGGGCGCATTATTGAAATCACCGTCGAAGACATAAAACATCCTCTGTATCTTTCGGCTACTAACATAGAGTTATTGGAATCCGCAACAGAGCATGAGCTTAGTGGCAATACGGCCAGAATTCTCGCTCCGCTGGATAATCTAATGTGGGATCGGAAGTTGATCCAGGAATTGTTCGGCTTCGAATATACATGGGAGGTCTACGTTCCTGCCGCTAAGCGCAAATACGGTTATTATATACTCCCTGTGCTGTGCGATCAGCAACTGATTGGCCGAATCGAACTGGAAACGGATAAAAGCAGCAAGACTTTGATAGTGAAGCACTTTTGGCCACAGCCTGAGACGAATATCCTGGACTATCGGGAGCAGTTGCTATCTGGCCTGGAACGCTTTAAACAATACAACCTCTGTGATGTCATTGAAATTAGACCGGACGTACTGTTTCTTAAATAACATTTACTCCCGATTGCCGAGAGGTTAAACAAGCAGGCGGAGCCATTACATAGGGCTTGCGTCAGGCAGAATCCCAGCCGCCCGTATCCGCAAAACCCGCGAAGCGCTCTGGAAGATCAGGGCTGTCGCGGGTTTTTGTGTTTTTAGAATCATGTGGCTTTACTTCAAGGCAGTTACTACAGGGGAGCTAAGTCCCAGTTCGCTCTCGAATTGCTTTAAGAATGCGGTCATCACCTGATGCCGCTGCTCAGCCATCCTTTTTCCGGGCGCCGTATGCATACCATCTGCAAGCTTCAAGAGCTTTTCATAGAAATGAATGTGAACCGAGCCATTGGGAGGAACGTTAGGGTCAAATGCAGACACGGTTGATTTCTGCTCCTCCTCAATCATCGGCAGGCCATGTGCACCTCCGAACATAAAAGTACGGGCAATCCCGACTGCCCCTATGGCTTCCAGCCGATCCGCATCCTGCAAGATTTGCGCATCCAGCGAAAGAACGGCGTTAGTGTTATAGCTCTCATGCAGCGCTATGACATCCAGAATATTATCGAATGCCTTCTCCCCGATCTCTGGAATAATCAACGAGCCAAACTCCCGGCGCAGCTCTGCTATCGCCTCAAGACCGAAATGCAGCTGCCCGGTTAGCTTCTCTTCTTTGCGATAGTAATCATGCATCAGTCCGGCTGCGGCGGCGATATCTACATCGGCATGAAGTTCTTCCGCGATGCTTGCCGAGAGCTCCATGACCCGCACTGCATGCAAAAAATCATGGCCTGTCGTGTCATCACACATCTTGGCAAATACCTTAGCTACGACAGGTCCAATCCATTCCGGCAAAGGCATTGTAATATACGGAAAATTCAACATCCTCACACCTATTCCTCCTAATGTTATCTATATAATTTCAGGAAAATGGTTGCTAGTCAGGGAAATAGAGCCTTTACTATCTGCCTCCCTCATCTCATCATCTCTGCATGCCTAAATTGGTGTAGCTCACTTCATACCTAAATTGTCGTGGCTCCTGCATTTCCGAATTTGGCGTAACTCACTTCATTTCAAACTGGCGTAACTCACTTCATTCCTATATAAGAGCATTTTCGTACCTTATTTTTCTTGTTTTTAGGTTGTTTAAGGAAATAAGAGCATTATTGTAGCTTAATTTTTGGAAAAGTGCCCTAAAGAGGGATATTTGGAAAATTTAACATACAAAAATGCACTTATTTACACCATGGGGAGCCTTGAGCCCCTTCCACTACATGTCTTCTCGACTTTTGTTTCAATCTCTCGTTTCTCTTGTTTCTCTTGTTTCTCTTGTTTCTCTTGTTTCTCTTGTTTCTCTTGTTTCATTCTCTTGTCGTCTCTTCTAACTTGCTTCCCCTACGCCATAAGTGCCATTCATGCTGCTTAAGCAGCCTCATTCCGCACAGTGCTTCTTCTCCAAGAACTCCCGGTGCTTCGCCATAATGCATCAAATAGGTATGTTGGCGAATGGCTTCAGGGTATTGGCATAAGTCTTGAAAGCTGGCATGGACGGGACTGGAATCAAAGCTGCAATCATGGTAAAAATCCGTAATTCCTTCTTCGTGGAGTCTGGACACCAGGTCTGCGTCCGCCACCATATCTGCGCTATAAAAGAAGCGATTATTGATCACGAGCGAACAGCTGAACTTGGAGGGCACGTGATGTGTTTGAATCCAGTACATAGACAGTAGCGGGTGGTCTGCTGCAGCACCAAAGCTGCCATCAGCATTACCAGCCCTATTAACAACACCTGCACCATTAGTAGCATTAGTAGCACTAGTAGCACTAGTAGCACTAGTAGCACCTGCACCATTAGTAGCATTAGTAGCACTAGCACCACCAGTACCATCAGCACCAGCATCAGCACCAGCATCAGCATCACCAGCACTACTAGCACTACTACCATCACTCACTTCACCAACAACGCCAGCAACGCCCGCACCACTACTAGCCGTTAACCAAAAAAGCTCCTCTTCTTCGACGGTCTGTATATCAAAGTAATCTGCTAAGGACGTTTTTCCTTCTGCCGTATTCTCCAAAGTTCCGCGTAAATGCTGTTCCCATAACATGTGTTGCAGCGGAGCCGGTAGCCAGAGCTTCATCTTGCGTCCGGCTGCATAGGCTCCGTACAATGCGGCTTCATCCAGCCCTCCGCAATGATCGTAATGCAAATGTGTAATAAAGATGCCATCGATATCCTCAAAGCCGAGTCCAAGTTCATACAAGCTGTGCCAAGCCAGTGCTCCGCAATCAATCAGGAATCGGCGGCCTTCCACTTCCAGCAATGCATTGTTATGATAAGTGGACTTCACAAATCCGTTGCCGACACCGAGCATCATGATGTGAAATTCCCGGTTCATTCTACACCTCCGCCAAGAGCCAGCTCTGGCAGAACCGCGGCGGATAAAGTCTCCACCAGCTCATCAGAGGTCAGCGCAGTCGGTGTCCAACCCCAAATATGCGACAGCTCAACCACTGGCGGAAGCGTAATATGATAACGCTCCAGCTCTTTTCCCTTTGAAAACACCTCACGAGTAGGCGCATCCCACACAATCTGTCCCTGTGACAGTACAATTGTACGCGGAATATAGTCTGCTACAACCCGCATATCATGCGTAAGCATAATAATGGTATGGCCTTGGCGCCAGAGCTCGGCAATATAATCCATCATTTCCCGGCAGCGTACGGAATCAAGTCCAGTCGTCGGTTCGTCCAGAATAATCACTTCCGGCTGCATCACCAGTATGGAGGCAATCGCTACTCTGCGCCGCTCTCCCCGGCTTAAGAAATGGGGATGCTCCTCCAAATACTTATCGATTTGCAGCAGTTTTGTTACTTTCATGACGCGTTCCTCAATCTCAGAAGCCGGCAGCTTCTGCACACTTAAGCCATAAGCAACTTCGTCATATACGGTACGCCGAACAAACTGATAATCCGGATTTTGAAAAACAAAGCCGATATGACGCGCCCGCTGGTCAGCCCGGTATTCTCTGGAGGGCTTGCCGTGAATCAGCAGCTCTCCACCATGCGGCTTCAAGAGGCCCGTAATCAGCTTGCACAAAGTAGATTTGCCCGCACCGTTACGGCCAATGACTGCTGTGAATTCGCCCCTGCCGATCTTGAGATTCAGCGGCTTGATGGTCATCTCATCTTCCTGCTTGCGGTAGCGGAACGTGATATTCTTCAACTCCAGCAGCGTTTCACCAGCAGGTGCTACCCCGCCTTCAGGCATTCGATCACTCTCCTGCCTGGGAGGTTCAGGGCGAACAATACCTCTGTTGTGCAAAGCCTTCCTCAGTTCTTTCACTGACAACGGATCACAGTCCCTGTGCTGCTCGTCTTCTATTTTCACACCCAGCTTACGTGCCAGTTCAATCACTTGCGGCATCGGCAGCCATTCCCGGACAAGCGGTTCATCGTATAGACGGTTTGGCGGAGCATCCGCTACGATTTCCCCTTTTGCTACCACGATTACCCGGTCGACATAGGGCATAGAAACATCGAGATTATGATCAACAAAGACGATTGTATACCCCCATTCCTGGTGCAGCTGGCGAATTGTCTCCAGCACCATTTCTTTGCCAAGTGGATCAAGCTCCGCAGTCGGCTCGTCCAGTACAATGACCTTCGGCTTCGTCATCAGACAAGCGGCAATGGCGACCCGCTGCTTCTGCCCGCCGGACAAGTCCAGTGTGGAGCGAAGCAGCAGCGACTGGATTTCCACTCTCTCCACAACTTCTTCCAGCCGCCGGTCAATCTCTTCAGCGGGGAAGCCCATATTTTCAAGCGCAAACGTCAGTTCTTCCTTCACCGTACCCCTGACGAGCTGCCACTCCGGGTCCTGCAGCACCGTCCCGACTACAGAGACAAGATCGTTCGGGTAGACATCTTGTACCCGGTTTCCGTCCACCGTCACACTGCCCTGGTAAGTGGAGCCTTCCGTTTCATGCGGAATCAATCCGTTGATTGAAAAGCATAGCGTCGACTTCCCGCCGCCGCTTGGCCCAGTGACAAACACAAACTCGCCGGGCGTAATATTCAAATTCAATTGATGCAGCATCGGCTTTCCCGACGAATACGTACAGCTGTAATTATCGAAACGGATCATCTTGACTCTCCTCCGTTGTTATAAAGTAAAGAAGCATCTTAGTCCTAGCCAGGTGATAAACAGCAGTCCCCCCGCCAGAATGACCCGTTTGTCGAGTCCGGTAATCCTGGGATTGTAATAGTAAGTCCGCTTGTTCTTCCGCCCCGCCCCCTTGAGTGTCAGGGCGAAGCTGGTCGTACGGAATCGCTTCAAGAAGACGAACAGGACTGGAACAAGCGTACTTGCGAACCGGACAGAACGGGCATACAGATTGCCTGAGCGAAAATCAACGCCCCGCACGTATTGCGCGTCCATCACCGTTTTGACGTCGAAGATCATCAGGCTCCAGTAACGCAGCGCAAGGGATACGGACAATGTCACGAATTCAGGCAGCCCGAACTTTTTCAGCCCCATAACAATATCTTCATTAGAGGTCGTGAACAGAATCAGGAAGAAGAGCAAACACCAAATCAGCATACGGCACATGAATTTTAGCGAAACTGCGATGTTACCAGAAGAAATAATGATTTTCCAATAGCCCAAATCTGCCTGAAAGTATAACGTTCCACCTGCGTCAGACAGAAAGTAAGACAAACTCATCGTGAATGACAGGATCAGAACGGGAACGAGCAGCAGCCAATGCCATCGTGAGGGACGAATATAAATGAATAATGCCAAACATACCAGCAGCAGACCTGTCAGACTTACGAGCTGGTCCATAAAGAGCGGAATAAAGGTAAGGAGTAAACCAAAGACTAATATTTTCGTAAAGCCGTGCAAGTAGTGCAGAAGCGAATTCGATGGATAATACAATTGCATAAGTGTAACCCCCGTCAGCCTAGAAACCTTTTGAAAAACAAGCCGGATTTATTCATATAGTCAGACATCCACGCGAACAGAAGCGGGCTGAAGATGGCTGCAGCGAGCGTATTACTAACCTGCATCCAAGGCCAAATCGTTCCCCACACGACATTGCCAGGAATCTTTTGAATGAGGACCAGGTTCAGTGCTACTAATACCGTGGACAGAATCATCCCCAGCGTTACGGTAACGATGAAAACAATACGATCCTTCGCGCCTTCAAACCGGACTTTGCGGAAAGCGATCCCCGGAACGAACCCCATAATGAACTGGGCAAGCAAGGCTAGAGGATAGATGGCCGGATTCATACCAACCACAACCATAGATAGAATATTGCCGACCACAAGTCCAGCCGAACCCCAAACACCAAACCAAACCCCGAACAGCGGAGCGAAAATCGCCGCAGGATACAGTACTTGAACCGTACCTAACTTGATAGGGACAAACCGGGAAATATAAATGGTCGCTCCAAAAATCAGCGCACTGATCACCATCGCCACAATATGACGGGCGGTCACCCCTCTTTTCGGTAATCCTGATTGCATGGAAGTCAATTGGCTCACAACAAACACTCCTTAGATGTTATTTTTCCATGTCCGTTAATTCTTTTTTCAATAAAAAGCGGCTCCACTCATTGCAGATAATCCGGTTTTTATCTACGTAAATGATCTCCCGGTCCTTCAGCTCCTTGAGCACCCGGTTCACACTGCGCAGCGTCACTCCCCACTGGGAAGCAATATCTTCGCGAGAGATGGGAATGATAAATGATGCCTGCTGGTTAAAGTTAAAATGCTCAACCTGCCCGTATAAATAGCGGAGCAGCTTGTGCCTGAGGGACATCGATACATGGTCAATGGATTTGCGCACCGTCTCATGCAGCTTTCCGGCTAATTGTTTCGTTAAGTACAGTAAGAAATGATTATCCGCCAGCAACCATCTTTGGTATATATCCTTCTTCAGCACAAGTGTAGAAGACTGCATCTCGGCGGTAATGCGGCAGACGTACGGCGTCATTAACGCTATCTCGATATCACTGATCATTTGCCCCGGATCGAGATAGGCAATAATGAGGATCGTGCCGTCTTCCAGAATGTGCTCTACTTTCAAGCGCCCCTCTATAACGATGAAGAAGACAACAGGATGCTCACCTTGCTCACATACCAGTTCTTCAGGATAATAGCGCCATAGTTCCCAATGGACAAGCAGTTCCGGCGGCATGTGTTCCAGCATGTCATGCAGCCATCTGTAGTTGTTCATCAAGTTGAGCAGGACTGACTTGTCCATTTGCAGCCTCCATTACCTTTTTACAGCTATTATTCCCCTAGAGCTTCTGATCTTGCAAGACTCGCTTGGCGATTTCTCGAACCGCAACCGGCACCGGCTCTTCGTCCAATTGAATGGCCTCCAGCCAAATCCACTCCTCTTCGGCTTCCGTTCGCGCTCCGGAAGTGATTTCTCCAACATAAATGTAATCGATATGGTCATGCTGATCATCGATACGCTCAAGCTGAATCTTGATTGGAAAAGCCAACGGAACTACACCAGACTCTGCATGACTGTCTTCCTGTGCCGACACAAGCCGAATTGGATAGCCCGTCTCTTCCCACACTTCTCTGACTGCTGCTTCATCCGGCGTCTCATTCGGCTCTAAATGCCCACCTGGCGGGAAAAAGCACCCGACAAATGGCGGTTTTCGCCTCCGCATGAATAAAAGCGCATTGCGTTCTTCATTCAGGACATAGACCGTAGCGGTAAACTCTCTAATCCGCTTCTGTTCGATCTCTCTTCACCTCCATTTCGCTTGCCTCATTTGATTCTTATTTTAGAGATTTTTCCGCACGAAAAAAGGACAATTGTCTAGTAATGTTAAATAAAATGACACGTTTCGTAAAATGACTATTAAACATAAAAAATAGGACATCCTGAATGGAATATAGCTCCAAAATCAGGATGTCCTCTATGATTTATCTATTATTATTCATCATTCATAAAGCTGGTCACTTCATTTTAGGAAGAGAAATTTACCGTCTCACTCACTTGGCGCCACTTGGCATCCGTTGCCGCGCGAGCTTGCTGTGCAGCATCTGCATTATCGACCGCATCCTGGCCCAGCAGCAAACGAAGAGGAGCTTCAGGCAGCAAGGCTAGCTCGCTAATGACTTCAGCAAACTTCTCAGGTTCACTGCCAAATTGACCTGAATGCTCTTGCAGCATTGTAGCTAACGCTCCAATGGTCTGTTCATACGGCTGGCTGATTGGCGGAATAGTCATGGAAGAACCCGCCCAATCTGTCCGCATGCCGCCTGGCTCAATGACAGTTACCTTGATGCCAAAAGGCGCCACTTCTTGTGCCAGCACCTCGGAGAATCCGCCGACAGCCCATTTTGCACTTTGATACGCCGCTAAGCCCATAGTAGCAATCCGGCCGCCTACAGATGAAATCTGGATGATATGCCCGCCGCCCTGTTTGCGCAAAATCGGAACGACAGCCTTGGAAACATAGACAACACCATAGAAGTTCGTATCAATCTGGGCCCGGAAATCATCCAGCGTGACATCTTCAACCGAAGCGACATCACCATACCCGGCATTGTTAACCACGACATCCAAACGTCCAAACACTTGATGGGCTTGTTCAACCGCAGCAGATACAGCTTGCTCATCACTGACATCTAGCGCAAGCGGATGAATCTGCTCACCGTATTGTTCAACCAAATCATTCAGTGACTGCGGATTGCGGGCTGTTGCAATAACATAATCCCCTTTTTTCAGAACAACTTCTGTCAGACTGCGTCCAAGACCTCTGGAGCTGCCGGTAATGAACCATACGTTTGGTTTAGACATTGATATTCTCTCCTTTTATTAAATATCGCGGCTTCGTTTCTGCTTCGATATTATCTATTTATCTCACTCCTGTATAATAAACGATCATTCAGTTATAGTCAATCTGCTGCGAAAACTTACCAGCGATCACTTACCACTTACCACTTACCACTTACCACTTACCACTTACCACTTACCACTTACCACTTACCACTTACCACTTACCACTTACCATACAGCTCGGAAACAAAACCCGCGAAATAGCCTTTTAAAATCAGCTCTGTCGCGGGTCCTTATATTAATTTACTTTGATGCTATAAAGAATGGCATAAAAACAAACATAGCCAAGAAAAAAGAGAGCTTGTATAAGAAGGACCGAAGTGTAATTAACGGCATTTTCGTACCTTAAATCCTCTGCAGCCAAGGGTTAATGGAGATTAAGTGCAATATTGTACCTTAAATCTTCCAGAATACCCCTTACTGCGTGCTTTTACGAAAAATAAGATACAATGATGCCCCTATTTCCCTCATTTGCCTATATTAAAGAGAAATAAGGTACAAAAATGCCGTTAGTTGAGGAGGTGGCCCCCTTTTTCATTGTTAAAACGGTTAGTTAGGGAGGTGCCCCTATTTTTCACTGTTAAGACGACTGGTAAAGGGGTCTACATTTCAGAGGTAAGCTTACCAAAGAACTGGACCATTTTCGTTAAAGAAACCTCCGGTTGGTCCGTCTTCCGGCAGTGTCGCAAGGTGAGTAATAATTTTAGCCGCCTGCTCAGCGGAACGATGACCTTGATTACCTGTTAAGTCTGTAGAGGTATAACCCGGGTCAGCCGCGTTGATCTTCAATGGTGTATTTTTAAATTCCTTGGCGAACATGATCGTCAACGCATTCACAGCCGTTTTGGAGCTAGGGTAAGCAAGGAAGTTAAAATTAGAGTATTCAGCAGCTGTATCACTCATAAAGGCCAATGACCCGAGTCCGCTGGATACATTAACAATTCTACCGGCCGGAGCTTCAGTCAGCAGAGGGAGGAATGCCTTTGTGACGGCAAACACACCGAAAAAGTTCGTCTCATACGTTGCCTTTAAATCAGACAATTCCAGTTGGCTTGGCGATGCAAATGCTTCAAAAGAAGCTCCCGCATTATTAACCAATACATCGAGTGATCCGAACTCATCAGCAATTTGCTTGGAGGCAGCATCAATCGTACCTTGATCCGTAACGTCGAGCACAATGTGACGAGCATCGTAACCTTCGCTTACCAGCTTCGCCGCCGCTTCCTTTCCTCTTGCCTCGCTTCTTGCTCCCAGCAGGACAGTATATCCTGAGGCTCCCAATTGTCTAGCTGCTGCATATCCTATTCCTTTGTTAGCTCCGGTAATTAGAACAGTCTTTGTATGTGACATGGTTTTACCCCGTTTCTGTATAGAATTCGTTTGAATACTATATAAGTCAAACTTAAGATCCTCACTTAAGGCTTGGTCGTCACTACGGTAGAATGTTTGGCCTTTCGGCCGCTGTTCTCTCCAGATTTCTTTCAATTGTACCGCTGTTTGCGGTTGAAATCCGGAGACAGCCTATGCTTCCGATGCGAGCTTTCCTGTGGAAAGCTTTCAGGCGAGCGCTGTCGCTCCTACAGTTCCAAACCTTCCCCTTCGTTCCTTCTCGCTTTTTGTGACTTTCTTTTGTTCATCTTATATAGTGACACTCACACTCTACAACCTGGAGTACACTCCAAGTCAAGCGCCGCCATATTCAGCAGTCTATCCTTCAAATTCCGTCCATATTTACGGGGAAAACCTCTTGCCATTTAAGATTGAGCGTGACGATTCTTCGGTATGCTCAGTCCCAGATTTTCTCTAAGTGTGGAACTCTCATATGCTGTGCGGAATAAGCCCCGCTCTTGCAGAATCGGCACCACTTCATTTAAAAAATCATCCAGCCCAAATGGACCGAAAGGAACGAACATAAAGCCATCTGCAGCGCCTGCTTCGAACCACGCCTGCAGCTTGTCTGCGATTTGTTCCGCCGTGCCCATGAATGGACTGCGCGGAGTCGTCGCTTCCAAAGCAAGCTGTCTGAGCGTTTTCCCGCTTTGCAGTTCTTCTGTAAAGTACTTGAAAGTACCGTCCTGACCCGGAATCAGCTCCAGCAGATTGATTGCCGGCTCATCCAGCGGAAACTGCGAGAGGTCAAGGTGGTTAAAGAATCGGCTTGTATAGTTAAGAGCATGCTCGATGGTGACGAGGCCTGCAATCTCCTGATATTTTTGCTCAGCTTCCTCTGCGGTCGCGCCCACAACAGGAGAGATATTAGGGAACACTAGAATATCGTCTGCCGATCGTCCAAAACCTGCAGCTCTCTTCCTCATATCTTCTCTAAAAGCAATCGATTCTTCGATCGTTTGTGGAATAGCGTAGATGGCATTGGCGAATTGGGCGGCAAAGTTACGGCCCGGTTCCGACAATCCCGCTTGGAAAATAACCGGCTGCCCTTGCGGGGAACGGTCGATGTTCAGCGGCCCTTTGACGGAAAAGAATTTTCCCTCATGATTCAAAGTGTGCATCTTCGCCGGGTCAAAGAAAACCCCTGTCTCCTTGTCACGTACAAAGGCATCGTCTTCCCACGAATCCCATAACCCCTTAGTGATTTCCAGATATTCCGTAGCCAATTCATATTTTTCATCATGGTGGACTTGCTTTCCATTGAAGTTATTGGCAGCTCCATCAAGTAATCCGGAGGTAACAACATTCCAGCCTGCCCGTCCGCCACTCATTTTATCCAGCGAGGCAAACTGACGTGCGATAGTAAAAGGATCACTGTAAGTAGAAGATACCGTACCTACAAGGCCGATATTCTTCGTGACAGTTGCCAGCGCGCTGAGCAAAGTAATCGGTTCAAAGCGATTTAAAAAATGAGGCAGCGACTGCTCCGTAATATACAAACCATCGGCTATAAAAAGAATATCGAAAAGTGCGGCCTCGGCCTTTTGTGCCCATTCCTTGTACAGCTCAAAATCTATACTTGCGTCTGCCTTCGCATCGGGATGTCTCCATTCAGACATGCTTCCTCCGACACCGCGCAGGTTGATTGCCAGTTTAATTTTCCGATCGCTCATTGATATTCCTCCTATAGTTCAGCTGTTAAATCGAGCCGAAAACCTTCCATGAAATATTCTCCCTGATGAAGATCCTGGTCGTGTGAACGGACAAAGCCCAGATGTTCATATAATCTCGCAGCGGACGCATTGGTTTCCAATGATGTATGCAAATATAAATATCCGGCTCCGGCGTTCAATGCCCGTTTCGCGCTCTCATGAATAAGCTGTGTAGCAATTCCCTTACCCTGCCATCCAGGTGCAACAGCTAATCTGCGCAACACTGGTGTTGCAAGCGTCTGCTGGATGTCACCGTACGCTTCAGCAGCGTTATGGAATATCTCCGCTGTTCCAATAATAAGACCTTCCGCTTCAGCAACAATACGCTCCTGAGAACCTGGCTCCAGATATTTTAGCAATGCTTCCTTTAGCGATTCTCTGACTTCAGGGTAAGTCACGGCGTAACTTTCCCAAGCCTGAGACAGTATCTCAACCACTGCATCATAGTCAGCAGGGACTGCACTGCGGATCGTAATTAATTCCTTCTGTTCTGAAGAATTGGACAAGCTCATTGTAAGCCTCCTTCAAATGGGATAGGGTGATGACAGGCTACGAGATGCTGGTCTCCGACATTTTGCCATACAGGATCTTCCGTTCTGCATTTGTCAGTGGCCGCAGGGCATCTTGGATGAAACTTACAGCCTGTTGTCCGGAACGTCTGCGAGGGAACCTCCCCCTTTAACAGCCCATGTGCTTTTTTACCGGAAGGGTCCGAAGCAGGGATGGCCGATAATAACGCATGTGTATACGGATGAGCCGGAGAAGCATACAACGCTTCTGTAGGTGCAAGCTCCACGAGCTGCCCCAGATACATCACCCCTACACGATCTGACAAATGCCGGACGACATGCAAATCATGGGCAATGAACAGAAAGGTTAGCCCGAGCCTTCGCTGCAGGTCCTGCAGCAAATTAATAATTTGCGCCTGTACAGATACATCCAGGGCAGATACCGCTTCATCGAGGACGATGAATTTAGGGTTTAACGCAATCGCCCGGGCAATGGCAATACGTTGCCGCTGTCCGCCTGAGAATTCATGAGGATAACGATCTGCTGAGGCAGGTTCCAGTCCAACCAGAGTCATCAGTTCTTCTACTCTCTCTCTTCTTTCCATAGAAGATAACGAAAGATGTACCTTTAGCGGCTCTCCAATAATATCCGCCACTTTCCAGTGAGAGTTGATAGAACTATAGGGGTCCTGAAATACCATCTGCATCTCACGGCGCAATCCTCTTAGATCCTTGCTCTTCGTATCGGCCAAGTCTTGTCCTTCCCAATGGATTTGGCCTGAAGTCACCTTCTCCAGTTGAAGCATCATGCGCCCCAGTGTTGATTTTCCACTACCAGACTCCCCAACGAGGCCGAACGTTTCCCCTCTCAGAATCTGTAAATTCACTTCATCCACTGCGCGAACACCTTGCTTGCCTCTGGATAAAAATCCTCTACCTGTGTTGAAGCTTTTAGTCACCTTTAGCGCTTCGATCAGCACTTCTGGATCGCCTGGATTGGTAGGGGACTGAACAATAACGTTCTGCGCATTCTGTTCAGCAGTCTGAACATCCTGTTCATCACTATGCCGTTCCGCTCCCAGTGGAAGCTCTGATATGCTTTCTGCATGCCAGCAAGCAACCATATTCGTGCCATCCGTAACAGCAGGCGGTTCCTCAGAGCGACACTGATCTGTAGCAAATGCACAGCGCGGATGAAAACGACAGCCTCGCGGCAGATCCGCCAGACTTGGAATAGAACCCGGAATATGATAGAGCGGCTTCGTACGATCACTCTGTAACGTCATAACCGATTGCAGCAGTCCACGTGTGTACGGATGCTGTGGCTTGGCAAAAAGGGAGTTAACATCCGCGACCTCTACCAATTTACCTGCATACATGACGGCGACCCGATCGGCCATTTCTGCAGCGATACCCAAATCATGGGTGATCAGTAGAATGGACATGTTGAACTCTTCCTTCAGTTCTTGCATAAGCTGCAGGATCTGGGCTTGAATAGTGACATCCAGCGCTGTTGTCGGCTCATCCGCAATAAGCAGTTCCGGTCCGCAGGACAGAGCCATCGCGATCATGACACGCTGCCGCATGCCTCCAGACAGTTCATGCGGATACTGCTTCATCCGCAGCTCCGGATCGACAATACCAACACGGTCAAGCAAGGTAATTGCCCGATTCCGCGCTTCCTCCTTCGTAGCCAGCCCATGATGAATCAGGATCTCCATCATCTGCTGACCAATCGTAAAGATAGGATCAAGCGCCGTCATCGGCTCTTGAAAGATCATCGCTATTTTCCGGCCGCGCAGCTCTCGTAGTTCACGGGCATTTAGCTCTGCCAGATTAAGTCCGTTCAACTGGATAGAACCTTGGGCGATACGTCCATTGTCATAATCTATGAGCCGCATGACAGATAGAGATGTCACCGTCTTCCCGCTCCCGGACTCTCCTACCAAAACCAGCGTTTCCCCCGGAGCAATGGTCAGACTGATATCATTCACCATATTCCGGGGTCCTTGCGGTGTCATAAAATCAACGGATAGCCCTTTAATATCGAGTACGTTGTTCATGGGATATGCGTCCTCCTTTCTTTCAACCTTTTCGAGGACCGATTGCAGACTGTAGCTCGTCCCCTAGAAAGTTAATCGACACCACTAGCAAAGTAATGGCAAGACCAGGGAACGTTGCAATCCACCAAGCCATCGAGATATAACTTCGTCCCTCTGACAGCAAACTTCCCCAATCCGGAATTTCTTCCGAACTCCCAAGTCCAAGAAAACTGAGTCCTGAGCCCATTAAGATCGCACTGCCCACGCCGATCGTCCCCATGACCAGCAAGGAGGAAAAGGCGTGCGGCGCAATATGCGAAAAGAGAATTTTAAGATGTGAGGTACCGATGCTTCTCGCCGCTTCAATAAATGTGCGATTCTTAATTGTTAGCACCTGTCCGCGTAGCACGCGAGCAAAGCTAGGAATGATCGAAATACTGACAGCGATGATTAAATTAAATTTACTTGGCCCCAGCACGGCTGAAACCGTGAGTGCCAACAGAATCCCTGGTATGGTCATCAGTGTATCAATAAGACGCATCAGCACAGCATCGATGAACCCCCCGCTATACCCGGCAACAGCACCGATCAATGCACCAATTCCTCCACCGAGCAGCACCGCAGAGATCCCGATGATCAAAGCATCCCTACTGCCATAGATGACCAAGGTTAAAATATCTCGTCCAAAATAATCCGTTCCGAGTAGGTGACTCCCGCCGGGTGCCTGCAAGATCGCTGCCCCATTCATCTCGGTAGGAGAATAAGGAGCAATCCAGCCAGGAACAATTGCAAACAGCACCAGACAAGCAATCATCAGCACGGAAACGGTTATCATTGCTCTTGAAAAAAGACTTCGTTTAGCGTTCACCTTATTCGTTCCCTTTCTTCTTGGCTCATGGTTTGCCTTTATGCATGCACGCTAGGCTTGGCGAATCCTTGGATCAATGATCGCATACGACAAATCAACCAATAGATTGACCAGAATGTAGATTGAAGCCGTCAGCAGAATCGCCCCTTGGACTACAGGCAGATCTTTTGCCAAAATGGCATCCAGGATTACTCTGCCTACACCTTGCCTTGCAAACACGGATTCAATAACAACCGCACCCGCGAGCAGTTCTCCGAGGAGCATCCCCATCATCGTGACCGCTGGAATGAGCGCATTACGCAGGACATGCTGATACATCACGCTTCTCTCTGGCAGCCCCTTCGCACGCAGCGTTCTTACAAAGGGTTCATGCACCACTTCCAAAATACTGCCCCGCACCATGCGGGCAATTAGCCCCGAGCCAACAATGCCCATCGTCGCTGCCGGGAGAATGAGATACTGAAACCCGCCTACGCCCGAAGCCGGAAGCCATTGCAGATTAACGGAAAAGAGGAGCACAAGAAGAATAGCTACCCAGAACGTCGGCATCGAAATGCCGAAGATACTGAGCAGCCGAATGAGATGATCAAGACTGCGATGCCGGTACACTGCCGACACAACGCCTAGCAGCACGCCAAACACTATAGATATGGCCATGCTTAGAAGCGTTAACCACAGCGTTGCCGGGAACTGGGCCATGAGCTTGGTCATCACAGGTTCATTATCCACGAGCGACTTTCCGAAATCTCCCCGGAATACCTTGCCCAAGTACTGGAGGTACTGTTTATAGAGCGGTTGATCTAGTCCGAATTCATGCTTCAGCTTAGCCACAACCTCCGGGGATACCGGATTTCCAGCGATTTTTATATTGATTGGATCTCCCGGCAGGAGGTGAAGAAGAAAGAACACCAGTGTTATGGTGCAGAGCAAGACCACAATGGAGACTAGCAGCCGGTAAAGAATAGTTCTAAGCATTTCTCCGCGTCTCCCTCCTGCTGCCTATTTCGAGACTGCAACATCATAGAATTGCGGATACCCTGGGAAGTCAAATGTAATTCCGCTAACCTTTTTACTTTCTGCAATGGTGTATGGGAACACATATACAGGAATAGAAACGGCGTTCTTCACAAAGTATTGTTGCAGTTCTTTATATGTCGCAATCCGTTTTTCCGGATCGGCTTCTTGGTAAGCGTCTGTTAACTGCTGCTCAATCTGCGGATCATAGAAACGGGCAAAGTTGGAGTTCGCATATTCATTCGTAGACCAGTTCGCTTTGGAGAAAATAGTTCTTAAAATGTCAGGATCTCCACCAGCAAAGCTGTGGCCCACCAGATCATAACTGGCAGCTTTCAGTGCATCAACATAAGGGCCCGCAGCCATAATCGAAACATTCATTTTTACGCCAATTTGCTTCACTTGCTGTTGCACCATTTTAATGATGTCTCCGCGTTTTTCTCTATTGCCGGTGATATCAATATAATTGATTTCCAATTGCTTGCCGTCTTTTTCACGGATACCATCCGCACCTAACTTCCAGCCTTCT
The DNA here is from genome assembly GCF_042790635.1 of Paenibacillus sp. NPDC056722. Classification (NCBI taxonomy): domain Bacteria; kingdom Bacillati; phylum Bacillota; class Bacilli; order Caryophanales; family Paenibacillaceae; genus Paenibacillus; species Paenibacillus sp. NPDC056722. The sequence continues at coordinate 70,006 of NZ_JBHTYV010000016.1, forward strand.
TCATCAAGCAATTGGTTAGCATGTTGAATATCTACCTTATATGAATCTTCCAGGGAAGAATCGTAGCCTAAGGTTGAGGAGGACAGTGGACTCCATGACCGGGGGAATGTGCCGAGGTACAAAGATTTCACAATCGCATCGATATCGACAGTGGACTGTACCGCCTGGCGAAGCTTCACATTATTCCACGGTGCTTTCTCATTATTAAAGGTGAGTTGGAAAGTAGCACCTGGAAGTAGCGCCTTCTGAATCTGGTAATTAGGATCTTTCTCCAATGCGACAATATTCTGAGCCGGAATAGATTCCGCGGCAAGCACCTGACCACTTTGCAAGCTACTGACACGAGTGGCTTCTTCCGGAATAAGCTTCAATACGATTTTATCCAAATAAGCTGGACCGCTATGTTCCGCTGCCGGTGAAGGCCATTTATAATCACTGTTTTTCTCCAGAACGATCTCGGAATTTGCAACCCAGGAGGCCAGCTTGAACGGACCGGTTCCTACAGGATGCTGACCTACTTGGTCACCATACTTCTTAAAGGACTCAGGAGACTGAATGCCCAGTGTAGATTTAGCCAGATTACTTAAGAAAGGAGTAAACGGTTCTTTAAAATTCACTTTAAGAGTAGACTCGTCGATGACCTCAGAAGACTCGTACGGTCCTAGCAATTGCTTCGCATATACGGACTTCCCGTTAGGATCAGCGCTTCTGTCAAAATTAACTTTTACTGCCTCAGCGTTGAATGGCGTACCGTCATGGAAAGTAACGTCTGTACGCAGCTTGAAGGTATAACTCTTCTTATCTGCTGAAATTTCCCAGGACTCTGCCAGCCAAGGCTTGATTGTATGATCCGGCAGTTCACCTACCAAACTATCGAATATATTCCGGCCAACCCGGAAGTCAATGTCAGAAGAGGTGACCCCTACATCCAGCGTACTCGGAGAGCCCGCAAGTGCGAAGGTTAACTCCCCTCCCTCAGTAGGAGCGGATGCTGAAGCTTCATTCGTTGATGCTGTATTAGCAGGAGCATTCTTATCACCACTGCTGCAACCTGAGACCACTAATGAAAATCCAATAGCCATAACGATGGCCCACTTAAATTTAGGAAAAGAAAAATTCATGGTTACACCCCTCGTGTTTTTCGCATAGGAATACATGGAATTAAATCACAAGTTGACCGCGCGTTCAACTTGTGATCAATTATATTCACTCCCTATGACACTGTCAATTTTAAATTTTTTTATCTTAAATTAAATATTTCAATGCCATATTTTCAAATTGACAGCCAGGCGGGAAGCAAGCTATAATGATTCACAAATTAAACGAACGGTCATTCTGTGGATGTAGCTGCACTTTAATCCGAGTATACTCATTTTCTTAGTTGATCAAATGGTGGGAGGAATCGTTGTGAGTCGCAAAAAAATAAAACTGGCCGTAAATCTTCGCGGTGTTGGGGACAGCATTTCTGAATGGAGACATCCTGATGCGCAGCCGGACGCCAGCGTGAATTTTGAGCTTTATAAACAGTGGGCCAAAAAAGCGGAGGCTGCCCTGTTAGATGCCATCTTTATTGCGGACGGCTTGTACATTACGGAACAATCACTGCCCCATTTTTTAAATCGCTTTGAACCCGTCTCTCTACTGAGTGCTTTGGCGGCAGTAACCTCCAACATTGGTCTGGTCGGAACCGTATCTTCCACCTTCAGCGAGCCTTTTACACTGGCGCGTCAGTTTGGAACGCTTGATAAAATTAGCGGAGGAAGAGCCGGCTGGAATGTGGTGACCTCCGGTACGCTGGATGGTGCGGCGGATAATTACAACGAAAAGCAAATCGAACACGATGCGAAGTACAGATTAGCTGCCGAATTTCTGGAGGTTACAAAAGGTTTGTGGTCTTCCTGGGAAGAGGATGCATTCGTACGCGACAAGGAAAGCGGAGTGTTTTTTGACCCTGCAAAAATGCATACGCTCAATCACAAAGGGGAGTATTTTTCAGTCAAAGGACCGCTTAGCATTGAACGTTCGCCGCAGGGCCATCCAGTTATTTTTCAAGCGGGAACATCCGAAGTTGGCCGCAACTTTGCAGCAGAGCAGGCCGATGCCATCTACTCCATTCCTAAGACGATCACAGAATCGATTGCTTTTAGAGAGGATATGAGAAGAAGAGCGGAGACGTTCGGTAGATCAGCAGACGATATTCTAGTTTTCCCGAGCATCGCTCCGGTTGTAGGCAGAACCGCAGAGGAAGCAGAGCAGAAATATCAGGAAATGGCGAGCTTAGTCACAATCTCGGATGCTCTCAAATACACCAGCCGCTTTTTTAACCACCATGATTTAACGCAGTATCCACTGGATGAGCCGGCATTGAACTTGCTCGATCTTGTGCCGACTCAACAAGGTTCACTAAAGAACTTTACTGAAGCTCTGAAAAGTGGTATCACGCTTCGCCAGCTTGCTTTAGAGGCAACTACACCGCGCAGTCCGTTTATGGGAACGCCCGAGCAGGTGGCAGATACACTGCAAGAATGGTTTGAAGCAGGCGCCGCAGACGGATTCATGCTCGTTCCTTTCGGTCCCTTTGGCATGGATGATTTCTTAAGTGAAGTGGTTCCAATTCTGCAAGAACGCGGTTTGTTCCGAACAGAATATGAGAGTGATACGCTTAGAGGCAATCTGGGTTTAAGCATTCCGCAGAACCGTTATGTAACGAATTAATCCCCCTGATGAATACGACAAAAAACCGTGAAGGCCTTGAATCAAGTCAATCACGGTTTTTTATGTTTATAGCGCTACTGGCGCAGAAAGAGCTTCAGCGCATGCTCCACATTGCTCTCATCAAAGAGCCCTTCACTCCTAGTATTCTCCATGAACATGCCATTCACAATCGAGGCAAAATGAATCGATAGCCGGTAAGGATCACCTTCGATGAATTGCCCGGCGTTTTGCCCCTGCTCGATTAATTTCGCAATGGTTTGTCGTCTAAAGCTATAGGCTTTATCCACGTCGCTCTTATAGGGCTCAGGCAATTGTTCAAAACTTAGAAACTGCATGGAAAAAGCCAGATTAAATTGCATTTCCACGGCATCTCCGGCTAATTTGGATTTCTGTATGATAACTACATCTTTAGCCAATTGACAAAGCCTGTCCCATGGAGTGCCTTCCCGCTCATACAGGAGATGATGCGCGTCTTGTTCGGAAATGCCTAAGATATCAGCGGCCAAAATGCTGTATAACTCTATTTTCGACTCAAAATAGTTATAGATCAAACCTTTGCTCATGCCTGCTGCCTTCGCAATTTCGCTGATCGTCGTGCCCTGAAGCCCGTTATCAACAAATAGTGGCAAGGCCGATTTTAAAATCTGTTTTTTCCGCTCCTCACGGAGTTGAACGTCTTTTTCATGATTTCTGGGCATTCCATAATCTCCAATCAATCGAAATATCCACCCTTTAAAATGGGCAAAATTTTCATCGCAAACTCTTGCGGCGTCTCCGGCCGTTTCTCCATATTCCAGCGATAAGTGATGCCATAGATCGACCAAGTCAAAATATTCGCCGCGATTCGTAAGGTATCTTCATCCGTATCTTTGCAGTCATTGACCATAATTTTAAAAATAATGTCTTCCAAATGGGCTTTTATATCTTTTTCCACGTAAGAGGCAATCGCTTCATAATTTCGCTTACAGATCTGATTTGTAGTTACATGATATTCGCATAAAGAGATCACGATAAGCTTAATCGTTTCTTCCGATAAATCCGCTTGTGGATCGACTCTGTTGTTGACAAATTCCATAAAGGAAGCTGAGAAATAACTATCGGTAAGGGCAAATTTATCTGTAAAATGCGCATAAAAAGTCGCTCTGTTGATCGTCGCCAGCTTGGAAATATCACTGACTGTAATGGCGTTAAACTCCTTTGTGGTCAGCAAATCAATAAAAGCATCGATAATTAATTGCCGTGTTCTAATCACGCGCGGGTCAGAGGCATTCACTTCAGATATTGGCATACTCAATTTCACCTCATAACTATCTTTCCAACAATTATATAGAAATGTTGTGTTAGCAACAACTGTTTATAAGATCAGACTATAAAAGACGAATTTAAGCTTTAAACTTAAGGCTTGGTCGTCACTACGGTGCATGAATTGCATATTGCATAAATAAGGTTTTTAGCGCCCGCAGATACAAACTATATCAGATGAACAAAAGAAGAGAAGGAATGGAGGGGAAGATTGGAACTGTAGGAGCGCAGCGTTCGTCCGAAAGCTTTCCGCAGGAAAGCTAGCATCGGAAGCATAGACTGTCAGCAGATTTCAACCGCGAAAAGCGGTTTAATCAAGGAAATCTGGGCACAACAGCGACCGGAAGTCCAAACTTCACCGGAATGACGCCGAGACTTAAGTTCGATAGTAGTTCACATTATTTATCATGCACTTTGCAATTTCATCGCATATTCCCTACAATTTAACGTGCTTATCTATACTTGAAACGGATAAAGGAGAACACATTCATGAGCTATCGCATTCTAATTGTTGAGGATGATATGGATATAAATCAGCTGCTTGCACAAATACTGAAGGATAACGGCTACACGGTCACTAGCGCTTATTCAGGCTCGGAAGGCCACTTGTTGATGAAGCATGAGACCTTTGATTGTCTATTGCTGGATTTGATGCTGCCTGGAATGGACGGAAAGTCGTTGATTGCAACGATTCGGGAGCAGCATACGATGCCCATCATCGTCATCTCGGCCATGCTGGGTACGGATGCACGTGTAGCCACGCTACGTTTAGGAGCGGATGACTTCATCGCCAAGCCTTTTGAAAATGAAGAAGTATTGGCTCGAGTTGAGGCCCAACTCCGAAGAAGCCAAATCTTCTCTAAGAGCAATACCCCTTCCTCCTCTACATTGCTTCGTCATAAAAATTGTGAATGTAACACAGCAACAATGACGGTCAGCATGAATGGGACGCCCATCGACCTCACATCGCTTGAATATCAGATCCTTACCCTCTTTCTACAGCATCCGGACCGCGTATTTACCCGTTCGAATATTTTCACTTCTTGCTGGAAGCAGGAGTTTTTAGGTGAAGATAACACGGTAGACGTACATATCAGTCGTATTCGCAGTAAAATCGCCCAGTACGATAACGAGGAATATATCAAGACCGTGCGTGGCATTGGTTACCGGTTGAACCCGTGAACTTCAGAAAGTCTTCAGAATTCCTTCATGACCTTGTATTCTTGGCCAGCTAAGATAAGTACATCGAAGGAGGTATGGTCATGAGTGAAAACATCGTCACCACCAATGGATTATCTAAAAAATATAGCTCTTCCTTTGCCCTGATGGATTGTTCCTTAAATATTGAAAAAGGTCAGATCTATGGTTTAGTCGGGAAGAACGGAGCAGGGAAAACCACATTGATGAGACTCATCTGTGGTCAGAGTTACCCAACATCGGGATCGCTGTCTTTGTTTGGAAACAGTGATCCCCGCAAGCTAGAAGAGAGCCGCACACGCATTGGATGTGTGATTGAATCCCCCACGTTTTATCCTAACCTTTCAGCCAAGAAAAATTTGAAAATCTATTGTATGAAAAAAGGGATTCCTATTACCGATGAGCTGGATGAGTTACTGGAATTTGTGGGCCTCAGCGATACAGGCCGTAAAAAATTCTCCCAGTTCTCCTTAGGTATGAAAGAACGGCTAGGCATTGCGCGTGCGCTGCTTGGCAAACCGGAGTTTCTGGTGCTGGATGAGCCTACGAACGGCCTTGATCCTTTGGGGATCTCCCAAATTCGGGACTTGATCCTGAAGCTTAATCAAGAACAAGGTGTTACCATTCTGATCTCCAGCCATATTTTGAAGGAGCTTAGCTCCGTGGCCACCCATTATGGGTTCATTGACAAAGGGATACTGATCGAACAGATTAGCGCAAAAGAACTCGAGGCACAGTCCAAGGGGGCCCTGGTCATCAAAGTCAGTAACACCGCAAAGGCATCCACGGTGCTGGACATCTGCGGTTATAAGAATTACAAAGTTTTTCCCCAGAATATTATTCGCTGCTACGATCAAGTGGACCATCCGGAACAGATGAATCGGGAACTCAACGAAAACGGCGTAGATGTATTCTCATTAACAGAAGAAAGAAAAGATCTGGAGGATTACTTCATGAGCTTGTTAGGAGAACGTTCGAATGCTTAATTATTGTAAAGCTGATTTATATCGTATTGGTACCCGCTTTTCATTTGTGCTATGGTGCTTCGTCTTGATTGCCGTTCCGGCCTTACTGATCATTGGCGTGGGCAGTCATTATGCCCCATCCATTGTTGTCCAAATCGTTCCAGGTATCATGTATGCAGCCTTTTTCTTTATCACCCTGATCATTACAGAATTTACGTTCCGAGAAGATATGCAGCTAGGCCTATATAAAAATGATACAACCAATGGCATCACACGAACGGCCATCTTTATCTCCAAATATTTTAGTGGACTCCTGCTCTTATTGCTCATGTGGATACTCTGCTCCGCTTCTGCCGTGGCTTCAATCTTTTATAGCTTCGGTACAGCGGATGGGAGCACTATGCTTCAAGAAATGGTATCAACGACGATGATTTCTTATTTTCTGAGTATCGCTGCCTATCTCGCCTTATTCCAGATGCTTAGTGTACTGATTCAAAAGACGGCTTCTCTGATCTTGGTATGTATTCTGTGCAGTACGGTGCTTTCTAATATCAGCCACATGCTGGGCTCAGCTTCCCCTGGTTTTAGCAAAGTGCTGACTTCCCTAAACCCTGCTGTTGAAAATAGCGCGCCCTCTGTAACACTTCAGATTGTGATGCTTACCATTCCATTAGTCTGTGTTCTCGTGCTACTAGGGATTGGCAGTTTCTTATTCCGCAAAAAAGAACTTTAAGGAGACCGATATGCTCATTGTGACGATCGTTTTAGGTGCAGCAGCCTGCTTATTTGCCATACTCTATAGCCTGCAGGTCTCCCAGACGCGGCGGCTGATGCAAAAACTCAGACAACTGAACAACGAAGAACGTTCCCAACTCGTCACGATGAGCTTTCCCTCTAAGCTGAATCAGGAGCTTGTGATTGAGATTAACCGGTTGATCGATACTAAAGTACAGATGGCGCGGTCTTATCAATGGAATGAAAAGAAATTCCATCAAGGGATATCTAATATTTCTCACGATATGCGAACACCGTTAACAGCCATTCTAGGCTATCTACACATGTTGAACCAGGACAAGGCATCCGATCAAGAAAAAGCGAACTATCTTCGCATTGTAGAAAAAAGGGCCCGCTCGCTCCATCGTCTCATAGCGGATTTCTACGATTTATCCCGCTTGGATGAAGGCGAGTATGCGCTTGAATCCACTTTAATTGATGTCAACGAGATCGGTCTGAACTTACTGGCTGAAGTTTATGATGATTTTGAATCCTCTGGCTTCCAAGTAGAAGCTTCCCTTTCTCCTACTGCCCCAAAGGTTGTGGCAGATGCCAACGCTGTACATCGGGTCATTGAGAATGTACTCCAGAATGCCAAGAAGCATGGGAAAAATAAATTGCTGGTGGATAGTAAGATGGAGTCTGACTCCATCGTGATGTCCTTTTCCAATGAAAGTGAGGTCATTACAACGCAAGAGTTATCTCATGTGTTCGACCGGTCATATACGACAAGCAACAGCCGAACAAATGACAGCACTGGACTTGGGCTTTCCATTTGCAAAACGCTGCTTACTCAGATGGGTCATAACATTACGGCTGACTATGCCAAAGGTACTTTTACAATTACAATTATTTGGAATATTGAGAGTGGGGAATATAATAATGAAGAAGCAGAAAGCAAGTAAGGGAACGGGGACCTGGGCGCTATATCTGGGGTTCTTGTCGATACTTTGGTCATCTAGCTTGAATGGCATTCCTGTGATTGAAACTCTAGGAGACAAGATTGGACTGCATAATCATACGGTTTTATCCCTGGCTGTCTTAGTTCTTACGGTGCCAGGTGTTCTCTTGGGGTTAAATCATCTCAAGGATTGGGGTGCGAAAATCGGCACTTTACTATGCTTCGGTACAACGATAAGTGTTGTCATCACTATAATTACTATGTAAGACGAACAAGCTTCCTTAAGATAATTTGAGTAAGGCCCAGTCGATCAACTCAACTGGGCTTTTTCTTATACTAAGTATGGTGTAGCTACTTTCATTTCTTTAATATCTTCTATCAGCATTTCAACATGTTCTTTTTTCGTAGCCCAACTAGTACAAAATCTCAAAGCACTGTGTGTAGCATCGATTTTTTCCCAGAATTGAAATGCATACTTTTTGCTTAATTCAACAATTACCTCTTCCGGCAAAATGGGAAACTGCTGATTAGTTGTAGAATCATAACGTAATGAAAAACCATTTTGAACGAAAGCATCTCTAATCATCCCTGCCATTTCCACGGCATGACTAGAGATTTCATGGTATAAACCATCCTCAAATAGGGTTTCAAACTGGATTCCCAAAAGTCTGCCTTTAGCCAGCAGTCCGCCTCTTTGCTTGATAATATAGCGAAAATCTTTCTTTAGAGAATCATTTGTTATAACTACTGCTTCACCAAACAATGCCCCAATTTTAGTTCCACCTATATAAAATACATCACATAGCCTTGCAATATCCTCTAATGTGATATCGTTTTCCTTCGAAGCCAAAGCATATCCTAATCTGGCACCATCCATGATCAAAGGTATCCCGGATTCACGACAGACCTTACTCAATTGTTCCAATTCTGACTTGCGATACGTTGTCCCATTTTCAGTTGGATGTGAAATGTACACTAAACCTGGCTGTACCATATGCTCATGAGTAACATCGTTCCAATGAGCATCATACAATTCTTTGACCTGCCCGGCTCGGATTTTCCCATCTTCACTTGGTATAGGAAGTACTTTATGACCAGTAGCCTCAATTGCCCCAGTTTCGTGTACTGCGATATGACCCGTATGTGCCGAAACTGCACCTTGATGTGGACGTAAAATCGAAGCGATAATAGTCGTATTGGTTTGGGTTCCCCCTACTAAAAAGTAGACGTCTGCATTTTCAGCGTTACAGGCTTTTCGAATATACCCTCTAGCTTTTTCACAATGTTCATCCATTCCATATCCTGGTGTCTGTTCTTCATTGGTTTCTAATAAACGCTCAAGAATGCGCTGATGAGCGCCTTCTGCGTAATCATTTTCAAATCGTATCACTTTATTTTCTCTCCAAACTATCTAAATTCTTCTTAATAGCTAACATAGAAGTGTGTATTTCGTTGATTTGTTTCCGTGATAAACCTTGGAATAGATTCACTAATTGTTCATCCGATTTTTTATTTATTTCGTTAAAAAGAACTAGACCTTCAGGAGATAAGCGAATGAGATTCGTTCTGACATTCGAGGCCGATGGCTCCTTAATGATCAGCCCATCTTTCTTTAGCTTTCTAATGATTCTGCTCATGTAACTTCGATCAATATTAAGGAAATCAACCAGATTATTCGCAATACATTGCTCCATCAGGCCAATTTCTATAATGACTCGTGCTTCTGTCAATGAGTAGCCTGTATCTAATACACTTTTATTTAATAGACCTAGTACGTCCGTGTAATATCTATTGAATTGACGTATATCTGCAATAACTTTATTATCCATGCTTGTCTCCTTTCTAGTGGACTCTTCTACTAACAATGTATTATTTCTAGTGGACTCTGTCAACATGAATGTAAGCGGGTAAAGGAACAGTGAGTAAGACACATTCGTTCGCTTATATATAAATACTGTGGATTCATTAATATAAAAAAAAAGAGGAGCGGATGATCATCCACTCCTCTTTCTTACTATTAATCTGCGCTTGCAGTAATGTGTTCCCACTTGTCATATTCCTCAAGCATGCCATTCAGCTGCGTACGCGCCATCACGAGGCCCATGCTACCAAGTGCCAATCTTCTCGGAGCATTGTCTGCGCCGGCAATATCGGCAACGGCTGACATCGCTTTTTCAACATCGCCGTAAGGCGCGGTCTCAGCAAGATCATTATACCAATCATACAGCGGCTGATAGTCTGGGATACTGCTTGTAATTTCCTGAGTATTGGCTTGGAAGCCTGTTTTGAATCCTGCAGGCTCTACCAGCGTGAGCTTGATGCCCAGATCCTTAACTTCCGCCGCCAGACCTTCACTTAGGCTTTCAAGCGCTGCTTTGGAGCTACAGTAGATAGACAGCGTTGGCAAGCTTTGTACGCCGCCCATCGATGAGATATTGATAATATGACCTGAGCGATTTTCCCGCATTTGGGGAAGAACGGCTTGAATGGTGGTCATTACACCGAACACATTGGTTTCATATTGCTGACGTGCTTGGTCAACAGTTACTTCTTCAAAAATACCTGCTTGCGCATATCCGGCATTATTGAGCAATACATCAATGCGTCCGTATTGACGTGTTACCGTATCTACAACCTCGCGGGTCATTTCCTGATTCGTAATATCCAGGGCCAGAACTTGTACGTTACTATATTGGTTAAATTCAGCAGCAGCTTTCGATGTATCCCGCATGGTAGCGACGACATTCCATTCACGCTTCGCGAATTGAAGCACCAATTCTTTGCCGAAGCCTGTTGATGTGCCTGTGATTAAAATGGTTTTACTCATGTGTATTCCCTCCAGATCACGAATTGAGCTTGGCTCGTGAGCTATCGTAACCCTTAAAGTTCACTTTAAGTCAAGCACTATTTTTTAATCGTCTCCCACCAGCTTGAAGAAGGATATACATTAGAACCGATAATCACCTTTTCTCCAATTTTTGGCGTAGCCAAAGCTACACCACGCTCATCCGCAGCTGCCTTCGCCCGCTCAATTGGGTCTGTCCAACTGTGCAATGCCAGAGTGAAGCCTCCCCAGTGAATAGGAACCATTACTTTGCTCTGTACATCGAGACTCGCTTGTACGGACTCTTCAGGAACCATATGAATGTTGGCCCATTTCACATCATATTGACCTGTTTCTATGAAGGCAAGATCGAACGGGCCGTATTTATCGCCAATCTCCTTGAAGTGAGGAGCATAACCACTATCCCCGCTAAAATATACATTCGATTGTTTACCTTGAATCACCCAGGAACTCCATAAAGTAGATCCCGAACGCGTGCCGCGGCCAGAGAAATGTCTTGCCGGTGTGCTAACAATGGTTAGCCCTTGGTACGACGCCTCTTCCCACCAATCGAGCTCTTGAATCTTGTCCGGATCTACGCCCCATTTCGTCAAATGTCCGGCGACCCCTAATGGAACAATAAATTGTTTGACCTTTCCTTTCAGCTTACGGATAGACGCATAGTCCAGGTGATCATAATGATCATGCGAGATCAAGACCACATCGATGTCAGGCAACTCCTCAATCTGTGCTGGAAGATCATAGCTGTATCGCTTTGGTCCTGCGAAAGAAACCGGGGAGGCATATTTACTGAACACCGGGTCCAGCAGCATCTTCACTCCACTCGTCTTCAGCAATAGGGTCGAATGACCAAACCAGATCACTTGATCCTCGGGACTTTCCGAAAATGCTTTGGCATCAAAGCGCACCGTCGGAAGATTTACCTTTGGCCGACCATCCGGGTTTCCTTTTATCGTATCGTATAGGGCTCCAGCGGTATCCTTTAAACTATAATCCATCGATGTCGGGATTTGATTACGGAACTTCCCATCGACAAAGTTAGCGGATTCATGAATCCGCTGCTGAGTGTCCGCTGAACTCTTTCCACCAAGAGGAGGATAATAATTCATGATTAAGAAAATGACTAATGCGAGTGCGAACAAGATTATTACATATTTCATCCAGTCTCTCCTGCTTTCTTATTCCGATGAACGTTATTTTTTAACAGTTCTAGTTTACATCTTAAAGTGCACTCCAAGGCAAGGCCCTTGATGACAACCAAGCCACCCTATCCTTAAGCAGAGTGACTTGTCACAATCCCACCCTTATTGGGGTGAATCTAGCTTATCAATGTACGTTAGAAAGCGTTCTTCCGGATTTCCTTTTTCGATATTGTTATACACTTCAAGCTTCTGGCTAACGGCTTCAAAGGCCTCATCCAGCACCCGCTGCTTCCGCTTAATCTCTTCCTGATGAGCTTCCAGAATGGCCCTGCGCTGTCCGATCGTTTCATCCCCCTGCAAGGCAAGGTCAACGATCTGTTTCAAATCCGCTACGCTCATGCCTGTCGCACGGAAACAAGTCATCAAGCGAATCCAGTCCAGATCTCTTTTTTCAAACATGCGGTTGCCATGATCGTCCCTGCGTATGTTGGGCAACAGCCCTTCTTTATCGTAAAATCGGATCGTATGAGCAGCGCAATTTAATTTTTCCGATGCTTCCTTAATTGTAAACAAAGTGCTCTCCTCCCAAGTCCAGTGTTCATCATTCCACTCCCTTATATATAAGCATTAAACTGAACTTTAAGTCAAATTCAGCAGGAGGCTGTCCTTTCAACAGAGTAGTTTCTAATAAAACAAGGCTGCCTCTATCGTGGAAATCCACGTATGAGACAGCCCTGCCAAGTTATTGCTATAGGAATTTCTTTTAGGAGATGTAGGAATATGCTCGCTACTGTATTCGTAGTTCGGAATCCAGGCTGTAGCTGTGTCCTGCTTCAAAATTGAACGGTAGTGTCTGTTCACCATAGCGTAACGTGGTATGCCCCGTGGCCAATGCGCGTACAGACGCTGCTACCAATCGCCCCTCCGACCATGTGACGTCTACTTCCAAGGCACCTCTTGCCCGAAGTCCGCGATATTGCCCTGAAGACCATGATGACGGGAGAGCTGGCAGCAAATGAAGTTCCCCTGCATGACTCTGTAGCAGCATGTCCGCGATCGCAGCCGTTCCCCCAAAATTGCCATCCGCCACATAGATCGGGCTTTCCGCTCCGCCAATACCAGGCTTCGAGAAGGTCAGCAGGTTATCAAAGCACAGGTTCCCAACCAAATGTGAAATCTGCTCATAGGCATTTTCTCCATCATGCAGACGGGAGTAGCAACCTGCAAAGGCAGCTACCGTAAACTCCACATCCTCATGGTTGTTGGTCGATTTACGGGCTTCCAGAGTAACCCGCGCAGCCTCACTAAGTTCAGGAGTATGCTGCGGAGTGATCCGATAAGCTGGAAATAGACTGTGTAAATGGGACAGATGACGGTGCTCAGGCTGCGCCTCAACGTAATCCTCCAACCATTCCTGTAGCTGCCCTTTCTGACCGATCTGAAGCGGCGGCAGCAATGCAATGGCTTTTTTCAAATCCGCTTGAAGCTGCTCATCCACCGCAAGCTTCTCCGCTGACTCCAGGACAAATTCGAACAGATCGCTCACCAATACCTGATCCAGCGTTGTTCCCATGGACAGATAGTGATGTACCTGCGTCCCATTGGCATGGAAAGTATTTTCCGGGGAGATCGAAGGTCCCGTAACCAGCCAGCCGTACTGCGGATGCAGGGCCATATAATCCAGGAAGAATAGAGCGGCATCTTTTAAAATAGGGTAGGCGGTTTGACTTAAGAATTGCTCGTTCAACGTATATTCGTAATGATCACGCAACTGCATGGCAATCCACAGGCCTCCTGTGACATTAAGCCCCCAGGAATTCTGCCAAGCCGGGGCTGTAAATCCCCAAGCATTGGATACCGTATGCGCAACCCAGCCGTCAGAACCATAGAAATCCCGGGCAGCTGCTTTTCCACTCTCCGCTAGCTGTTCAATGTAACGAATTAACGGCTGGTGAGACTCAGACAAATGAGTTGTTTCTGTTGGATAGTAGTTCATTTGTGTGTTGATATCAATGTGGTAATCACAGGTCCAGCCCATCCGGCAAGCCTGATCATCGTTCCAGATCCCCTGTAAATGCAGCGGCAGAGGCGAATCCTCCCTTGCGCCACAGAGGGTCAAATACCGGCCATATTGAAAAAACAACGCGAATAAGGCAGGATCCTCGCCTTTGCCCTGTGATACATTGCGGATTCTTTCGTCCGTAGGTAAAGACGTTTGTTCAGATGTCCCCAGCTCTAAGCTGGCCCGGTCATATAGACTGCTATAGTCCGCAATATGATCCAATTTAAGAGACTCATATCCCTTGGCTTTCGCAAGTAGGTTTCTTTTGTCCCCTACACTCATCCAGTCGTCTCCGGTCACACCATAGTCTGTATCTATTGCAAAATAAATAATAGCTTCCTTCGCATTCGAAACCTCAACCCATCCGGCGTCCCCTCTAATGATTCCACCCTGGGTCTCAACGTGAATGCTTCCCTGACAACGGACTCCACATTCACCATCACTATGCAGTTTCTCAAGAGCTTGCCCCTTAAAGGAGAGCCTGCCTTCGCCCTGTGGCTCGTTCCAACTCTCGAACAGATCAGTCTTGCCTTCCAAATGAATATTAAATGAAACGCCATCCGGCGATTCGCTCCACAGCTTGCAAACAATAAGTCCATCTGCATGGGAAGCAAACAGTTCGCGGTGTATTTTCGCACCCTCAATTTCATAAGTCGTCTTCGTGATTGCGTTTTCAAGATTAAGCTCACGGGTGACATTCTGTCCGCCAGCTTTAAACTTCAAAATTACATCACATACAGGCAAATTGGTGCCGAAATTCGACTTGCCCGGCTCTAGTAATTGGCTTGCTAACCGCTCGCCGCCTTCGTAATCTCCATCAAAAAAGTGCTGTCTCAGCCGTGCCAGATCATCCTTGCCAGAGGACTGGCTCGTAATAGGTTCTCTTTTTCCAGACCAATAGGTCGACTCCGTAATGTTCCAAACTTCTTGTTCTGCTCCGCCATACACGATTGCAGCTAATCTTCCATTTCCGACTGGAAAACCTTCTGACCATGAATCCGCTGGTTTGTTATACCACAATTTCTGTGTACTCATCACATATTTCCTCCAGAAGTATCTTCATTATATACAGTTGTTATATTAGTGGTTTTCTCCTGGAAAAGCTTTGTACGAAACTATTATTTTTTATCGAAAACGGAGAAATGGGTGGTGGCTGGTGAGTACGGATGGATGATTGCTGAGGACTGCAATTTGGTTGGCAGTTGATGAGTACGAGTGGATGATCGCTGGGGAGTACGTTTGGATGGCAGCTGATGGTACGTATGGATGATTGCTGAGGACTGCGTTTGGATGGCAGCTGATGAATATGTATGGATGATCGCCGGTGAATACGTTTGGGGACATGAAAATAGCCAGAGCAAAAGAAGATTTGCCCTGGCTGCTATATTTGACCCTTGGATTTAATTCAGCGGATAGAGTTAATGAACTTACTAAATAAAATGAATTCGGGATACAGACATGGATACGGACGTAGAAATAGACTCGGCTTCGTTCTGATGGATGTGGAGATAGAGTCGCGCGTAGTTCCAGTGAAAATGAGCTTTTGGCCGCAGTTATCCAGATGTCTAAAGAGGCCAAGTAGCTCTCCCCATCACGTACCCAATTAGAAGCATTTTTGTACCTTAATTTCACCATTTTGAGGCAAAATAAGGAAATAAGAGCATTATTGTATCTTAATTTTGTGAAAACACGCTATTGAGCACGATTTGGAAGAATTAACATACAAAATTGCCCTTAATCGAAGCCAGCCCCTCCGTTCCTTATAATTAAGGTACATAAATGCCTCTATTTACACTTGGGAGGTGGTTGGAGGGTAGTTGGGCGGTAAATGGGCGGTGCTCGGGGGTACTTGAGTCAATCTTGCGTTACCCTTGGCAATTTTAAGCTACTCTTGAGCACCCTTAGGTTAGTTTTGGGACACTTTTAGGCACTCTTGAGGCACCTTGAGCCACCCTTGAAAATTTAATCCACTCTTGAGCACCCTCGGGTTTGTTTGGGACACTTTTAGGCACTCTTGCGCCACACTTTGGCATCCTTAGGTCACTTTTCGAGCACCCCCGAGTTAGTTTGGGGACACTTTGTTGCTCTCTTGAGCCACCTTGAGTCGCTTTTGCGTCACCCTTGGCACCCTTGAGTCACTCTTGCGTAACCCTTGGAAACTTTTAAGCCACTTTTGAGCACCCTTGAGTTAGTTTTGGAACACTTTTAAGCACTCTTGCGTCACCATAGACTCACATATGAACCGCTTTGAGTTACCCTTTGGTCACCATAGACTCACATACGAGCCGCCTTAAGTTACCCTTAGGTCACTGTGGACCACACTCAAGTCACCATCGACCTCTCACCCCACTCTTCCTCTCCACACCTTCTCGCCACTTAGCCTCAATCCCGCTTGCCTCTCCATCTCTCTCTTTTGTTCATTTTATATAGTAGCTTTTTTCCCCTTCAGCAGCGACCGGAAAGCCAGCTTTAACACCGGCGGCACCGCAAAAAAGATAAACAAAGTCCGGAAGAGCTGATAACACGTAACTATCGACAAGTCCCCGTTCACTTCCTTGGCGATGAGGGCCATTTGGTCCATTCCGCCTGGCGATAAGCCGAGAAATGCGGTGACGATTGTGATGTCATGCATTCGTGTCAGCAGCAAGCTAAGTCCCATGGAGACCCCAATCAGCAGCACTCCGCTCAATATTGCGAGCAAGACAATTTTTGTTTTGTTCTTTAGACTCTCCAGATCCAGCAGCAGCCCAATGTAGCCCCCGATCATCAGCTGTGAAAGACTCAGTACGATGGGTGGCAGTGCATGGCCCTCATACCCGGTCAAATTAAGCAGGATCGTGCCGATCATTGGCCCAAGCAGAAAAGCCGTTGGCATCTTGATCTTCTTAGCGATGAACGCACTCCCTACGCATACTGCGGCAAAGACCAAAAGATGCGGAAATAACGCAGCAGATCCAGCAGATACGCTCGCAGCAGCAGCTACGGCATTGTGACTGCCACTGACATGAAACAATGGGCTGAAGATCAGCAGCGGCACACAGAAAATAATCATCATCAGCCGGGACACCTGCAAAAAGGTGA
Organism: Paenibacillus sp. NPDC056722; assembly: GCF_042790635.1. Taxonomy (NCBI): domain Bacteria; kingdom Bacillati; phylum Bacillota; class Bacilli; order Caryophanales; family Paenibacillaceae; genus Paenibacillus; species Paenibacillus sp. NPDC056722. The sequence continues at coordinate 86,990 of NZ_JBHTYV010000016.1, forward strand.
CGACAGTGATATCAATGCCCTTCACTTCTTCGGCCAACGTAATCATCTGGCTGAGGCCTCCGGGAATGCTGCCCATGAGCACCGTTGGGAACGGAATACCGGATAATTTCGAAATTAAAAACGCGATGGCCCCGGCACATAACAACAGCAGCGCTGTGAACAGAATCATCGTCGGCAGCTGAAGTCCGATTTGCGTTAAGGTCGATAAGGTGAACGAGAGCCCCAAGGTGTAACCGATGATAATCATACCAGTATCCCGGACTTGCCCAGGCCAGTAAAAGGAGATCCCTCTAAATAATCTGGAGCCGATAACGAGGAACACCATCGAGCCGAGTAGCCATGGAATTGGCATGTGGATCAGTTGAAAAACAAATCCGCCAAGGACGGCAATGGCACATGTCATCAGAAAACGGGCCCACTTGTTCTCCTTCCATAACGCATCCCGGGCTGAATGGCCGGTACCGTCCATTACAGGTTCTCCGTTATTTTATCGATGGCCTGGTGAACATCGCCTTTAAAAATGCCTCCATGGTAGCAGATTACTGTCTCGATTGGATAAGCCTTCAACTTGCGGAGTGATTCCAGTGCCAATGGCTTATCTGGCGTAACTGTCGGATTAGGACCGATCAACTTACCATCTTCAACGTTTAATGCATCACCAGCAATAAGTGTTTTGCTCGGCTCATGGTACAAGCTGATATGTCCAGGCGTATGCCCTGGTGTATGGATTACGGTCAGTCCGCCGCCGAAAGACAGTTTCTCTCCGTCTGCCAGCAACGTGGTCACATTCTTTTCTTTTCCAGAAAAAGTAGCTTCAAAGGCAGTAGCAAGATCCTGCGGAAGAGAGGCAATTAGTCCTTCTTTACGTTCCCCGCTGAACTTAATCATCGGCTGCAGTCCATCGATATAAGGCTGGTCATCCCCGTGGGCATACACTTCTATGCCTTCACCCTTGAACTGCGGTAAGCTACCTACATGATCGATGTCTTGATGGGTTAAAATAATGGAATGAGGGGCCGCAGGGTCAATTCCCGCTTGGGTCAAAAGCTCTGTGATTTGGCCATAAGAACCAGGCATACCGGTGTCCACCAATACATAAGATTGCTCGTCACGGATCGCCACCGGGTTGATGATAAAGTCATGCTCACCCATCTTAAGAGTAAGCACTAGCATTTCAATCTGATCGTTAATTTTCATGTTGCGCCAAAGCGAATGCTCTGGCTCACCTCCTTAGGGATAAGTTCATAAAACTGACAAGTTCATTATATGACTTCGGGGTTTTTTCGTCAAATTCCTTTATTGACCACATGGAAGGGACATGTCAGAATGTGTAGGGGTGGTTAAGTTGGAACAATTCAAAAGACAACAAATTATTGAAACAGCAATGTGCATTTTTAGAGAAAAAGGATATTTCGCTGCCTCCATGCAGGATATCGCAGAAGCTTGTGGCATGGCCAAGGCCAGCATCTATAAAGTGTTTCCATCTAAAGAAGATTTATTTACTGGCGTATTTGTCGAGGTACACAGAATTCTATTCGAAGAGGCCAGGCAGCTTGATCGGAGACTTTCGCTTGAGGGGCTTCCACCAAAGGAAGTACTACGTCTTAAGATCGAGTATCAGATGCAATATATGCTTGAGAATTATTTTTTCACCAGTGAGTTTAAAGAGCTCCCCATCACAAGCAATGACAACTTTCTAGTGGAATGGAGAAAAAAACGTGCCTCACTGGTGACCCTGCACCAGGATTGCTTTTACGAAGCCTATGGTGAGCCCATCGTCCCTTATCTCGGGGATGTTGTCACCATCTTCCGCGGCATGATCAAAGAATATTTGTCACATGCAGTTCAAGCCGTGATCGCTGTTCCTATGGCTGAATTGGCCGGCTTCTTCGTCGATCGGCTGGATGCAGTTATCGGCGATTTAATCGCTAGCAAGCCTGAACCTGTGCTTAAGGTATCGAGTGCCTTTTTCAACGAAATTAATCCAATGGATGACGACAGCCGGCAGGCCAACCTGGATGAATTTCTGAACTTTTTTGCCGATAAGATCCGCGAGCTACCACAACGAGAGCGTATACAGAATGAACTGCTGGAGGTCATCGAACTGCTGAAGACCGAGTTAGGACTACCTAAGCCTAATGGTACTCTTCTGCGGGTATACATCACCTTCTTGGATTCGGTCAGTGAGTTAGCACCTTATGTAAGACAGCTCAGTCTCATGCTGAACCGTTAGACAAGTTAACAAGACAAATCAAAAAGAAAAGCAACCGAAATCAATCAGTTGCTTTTCCTTGTTTGAATATGATTACTTCTTCTTAATTTTTGTCCAGCTTAATTCCCTGTAACATCACTTCAAGTCCCCAATGGAACCGCTCCATGACGACCGCGCCTCCCGAGAACAATTCCTCAGTCAGACTGTGAATGAACGGAAAACGAACAGGGTCTGCTTTTTTAAAGGTTTCTTTGACTTCCGACATCTCCACAGTGCCATGTTTCCTCCAGGAATGCTTCTCGAAGGCTGTAGATGTGACGTATAACAGCAGCAGATCCACTCCCCAGGCTGCCGCCGCCGATTTGGCTCCACCTTCATGCAGCGCGGTAAGGAGGTATTCGACCAACTCAAGGTATTTGTCTCCCCGCGGCATCGTGGACAGTGAGATTTCAGAGAGACCTGGTTGCTCGATTAATAGAAGGAAATACGCAGTAAGGGCTCCGAACAATCTTTCCTTCCATGAACCCTGCTTGGAATCAGGCAGCACTAATTCACCAAGTCCGTAATCCAGAACATAAGAGCTTAAATCCTCCAGATTATTAACGTACACATACAATGAAGAAGGGCCTGTATCCAATGCTTTTGCTACTTTACGCATGCTCATCCCTGCCATCCCTTGCTCTTTGAGAAGTCCATAGGCGGTTTTAACGATGAGCTCACGGCTTAACGGCTCTTTGGCCGGACGGTCACGACGACTTACAATAATTCGATTAGAATTCTTCATAGTCTCTTTATAATATAGCATAGTCAGAAATTCAACATGTTTATTGACCTTCGAATTGCTCTTGGAAGGACTGCATTAATTCAGCCATCTTGGCAGCGGCATTGTCTGAGAACGTAAGCTGCAGGCTGTAATCCGATTCCTGAGCTTTGACGGATGAGAATGCATACATTTTTTCCTCGTACTCCAGGATTGCCTTGGCATAATCATTACGATTCCGGGCAATGGCAAGTGCTAGCTCCAAGGCATCGTACATTGCCATATTCACCCCTTCACCCGCGAATGGCGACATGACATGGGCAGCATCTCCGATCAAGGTTACTCCCGAATTGTAATTCCACTTGAACCCGATAGGAAGCATGTAGATCCGTCTAGTCAAAATAGCATCTTCAGCGTAACGGATATAGTCTTTTAGCTGCTCATCCCAATCACTGAATAGATCCAATAACCGCTTCTTAGCTTCTTTAGGTTGGTCGAACGGAATACCACTCGTCTCTAGCCAATCTCTTTCCACTCTAAGACTAGCGTATACCTTAATTCGTCCATCTCCGTTCAGCTGACCAAGAATACCTTTATGATCGTCCAGCGCAAACATTTTACCATGCTTATTAAACGCCGCTAATTCCGGGTGATTCTGGGCTGCATTCAGGATGTTCAGCTCAATCATAGTCAGACCAGAGTACTCAACATCGGCATCCGTGAGCAATGGACGTACACGTGAAAAGGCTCCATCCGCACCAATCAAGAGGTCAACCGTATCCACAGTACCATTTTCAAAATGAAGCTCGGTCATGCCGTTCTCTAACGAAACCGCCTTTACGAGTTTATATCCATATTTGATCGTACCTTGATCAAGATCCCGTAACAGCAAATCGCACAGCACGCCGCGGTCAATCTCGGGACGAGTCCCTGCTCCGCCTGATTCTGAATCTGAATCTTCTTCGACATAAATTTTCGCGTTTTTATCAACTACCCGGAAATCTTCTTCCTCAAAGCGGGCAATACGTTGGAACTCCTCAAAAAGCCCAGCTTCTTTAAGTGCTCTTTGACCGGATTCTTCGTGAATATCCAAGGTACCGCCTCTTTCATGACTAGTGTCATGGAGCTCCCGCTCATAAACAACGGACTGTATGCCTTGGCGCTGCAAGATTAGGGCAAGTGTCAATCCCCCTGGTCCCGCTCCGATAATCCCAATTCGCTTTTGTTCTTTAGATACTGTTGTCATTGTAATGCAACTCCTTCATGTAAGTTATATAAGACGAACTCCAGATTAAAACTTAAGGCTGTTCTTTTCTTCTATTCGTCTTCTTGTGGAATAAAAAGATTTAAAGCAGCTAACGAACACCATCCCTAAAGAACACTGTTCGTTAGTAACAAAAAAATAATGTGTTCCTCCTACATTCGCCAGCTTGTTAGCGTGTCTTTTTAGGAGGAGCCGACGATTTTTTAAGAAAGAACGTCAACACTAAAGCAATGAGCGCAAAGGAAAGTGTGATCCAGAATGTGTGACCGAATGCTTGTCCTAATTGCTCCAAAGTGTGCTGTGCTGGTAAGCTCCTGATTTGATTAGACAGGTACGCGGCTGTAATCGTGATCCCAAAGGAAGACATGATCTGCTGCGCGGAAGTCGTAATAGGAGTCACGCGGTTTACAAGCTCGATTGGAGCTGATTTAAGCACATGCGTATTCAGCTGCATCATGGTTAACCCCTGACCAAGTCCCACGAAAGCAAAACTACTCATAATGTAAAATGCACTGGTACTCGTAGTAATATGCGTTAAGGCGAAAAGTGCACCCGCTAAAGATAAAATACCAACGAAGGCAATCGGGCGAACCCCGTACCGGTCGAATAGCTTCCCGCCCACATTAATCCCGATCGTTGACATAATCGCTTGAGGAATAACGTACAATCCGGCCTCTAGTGGAGAGAGTCCCTTAGCCTGTTGCAGATATAACGTAAACAGCAGGATGCTTCCGAATAATGCCATTTGGTTCATCCAGGCCAGAATGATGCCATGCGTGAATGTCTTCGAACGGAACACTCTTAGCTCAAGCAGGGGATGCTTCTGTTTAAGCTCATTCCAAATGAATAGTAACAAGGTAACAACGCCCAGTCCCAGCGAGCCCAAGGTCCATTCGTCAAGCCAGCCCTTCTCCCCGGCTTGGTGCACACTGAATACTAAAGAAGCAAAAGCAGTGGGGGCCAAAATTGCTCCTAGGACATCCAGCTTCATTTCTTTGCCTGGCTTTGAAGCCGGTAAGTAACGCCATGCCATCCAGAAAGCAATGATTCCGACAGGCAGATTAATAAGGAATATCCAGTGCCAGTTAATAAATTCGATTAACCAGCCGGACAATATCGGTCCGAAAATCGGAGCGAGCAGCATAGGAATACCGAGGATCCCCATCACGGAACCGCGCTTATCTGGAGGCGATACCTTGAACACCATGGCAATACCGATTGGCGAGACCATTCCGCCGCCTAGCGCTTGAAAGATGCGATAAATTATCAGCTGCTCTGGTGTTTGGGCCAGTGCACAAAGCATTGATGCAATAACAAATAATACGATGCTTGCAAGAAACATACGCTTAGGTGTGAAGCGATCCGAAAACCACCCTGCGAGTGGAATGACCGCCGAGAGCGCCAACGTATACGCTGTAATCACCCATTGAATCGTACCGAGATTGGAATGAAAGGTGTCCACTAATTTAGGAACAGCTACATTCATGATTGTACTGTCCAAAATAATTAGAAACATTCCCATTGCCACTGCAAGCAGAATCGGCAGGATCTTCTTCATTGAGAATTCGGATGGAGCACCTTGAGCTTGTGTGTTCAAAAGAAGAACCACCTCTTTTCTTTATCATAGTCATCATCAACTTGAAATTTCGTGTTCTTATCCAGGACCAATCGTAGTAGCGCACCGACCTCCTTTTATTCTCGTTCATCTTGTTTACACATTATTTATACCATAACGAACAGTGTTCGTAAAGTACATTGTTCGTTAAATTTTAAAATAAAAATAACTTTACACTGAAAACCCGTGACAGCTCCAACATAAGCACTTTTCCCGGGTTGAAATTAAAAAGCACAAGAAGCTAATCCTTCTTGTGCTTTTACTCTTCGTTAGTTGTATATCAACTGATCTACGAAATCACTGCATCGTATCCCAGAATCGACTTAGGCTCCAAGTACTCCTCGATACCGTAGGTGCCGTGATCCCTGCCTATACCGGAATTTTTGAACCCGCCAAAAGGTGCTTTCGGCTCGTCATGCAAGCCATTGACGGAAACCCGTCCAGCCACAATCTGATCAGCCACGTGATTGCCCCGCTCCTTGCTGCCAGAAAAGACGAATGCTTGCAGGCCATACGCTGTATCGTTTGCGATATCTATCGCTTCCTCTTCTGTCTTATAGGTAATAATGGACAACACCGGACCAAATACTTCTTCCTGGGCGATTGTCATATCATTAGTTACATTAGAGAACACCGTTGGTTTCACATAGTAGCCTGCTGCCAGCCCTTCAGGACTGCCTGCGCCTCCAGCAACCACTTCAGCTCCGTCTTCAATCGCCCGATTAATATAATACTGCACCCGATCATACTGCTTCTGGTTCACCATGGGTCCAATAACTGAAGCATCATTCCAGAGATCTCCGACTTTTAGGCCATCAATGGTGGCAGCCATCAAGGACTTTACCTCCTCCAAACGTGACTCTGGAACAAGCACTCTTGTACCCGCCAGACATGCCTGGCCGCTATTGATGAATCCGGCACTTACTGCAAGTGGAACTGCTTTGGTGAAGTCAGCATCCTCTAAAATAACAGTTGGAGATTTGCCGCCAAGCTCAAGTGTAACCCGTTTAAGATTGGCAGCGGCAACTTCCGCAATCCGTTTCCCAATTTGAGTAGAACCTGTAAACGTTATGCCTGTGACATCCGGATTGCGGGTTAGTTCTTCCCCTACTACTTCTCCCTTGCCATTAACGATATTGATAACACCTTGGGGGATGTTGGCAGCATGTATGGCTTCAATAAATATTTCTGTTTGTGCCGCACTGAACTCGCTTGGCTTAACAACTATAGTACAGCCTGCTGCCAGTACCGGCGCTATTTTGTTCGCCATATGCGTTGCATTTGCATTCCATGGCGTGATGGCTCCAACGACACCGACAGGTTTCATGTGAACTTTTGCCGAGCCAGCCGTCCGTATAAATGAATACGATTCGAGACTTTCCTTTGTATGCAAAAATGCATTTACAGCGATATGAGTTAACATTCTGGCCACCGAAATCGGAGCACCATATTCCTTAACGGTTGCCTCCGTTAACCGGTCGGACCGTTCCAGAAGGGCTTGGTGCAGCCTTAACAGAAATTCGGACCGTTCCTCAACACTTGTCTTCGAAAATGTTTTGAATGCAGTTTTGGCTGCCGCAATGGCATTTCGAGTATCCTCAACATCCCCTAATACGACTTTGCCGGTGATTTGCCTATTCGCAGGGTTGATAAGCTCCATCACTTCTGTACCCGATGGTGTAACATATTGCCCATTAATATAAATCTTATCGTACAAGTTCATTGTCATGCCTCCCATTTCGCAGTTTGTACAAACTTTAGAAAAGTAATCAGGATAACTTAAAGATTCTCATTACATGTTGATCTTGAAGCACAATTCATATACTACATCTTAAAGTTCACTTTAAGTCAAATCGAAGAGAGTATATAAGACAAACTCAATCTCCAAACGTAAGGCTGGGTCGTCACTACGGTGGAATGTTTGGACTTCCGGTCGCTGTTGTGTCCAGATTTCCTCTTTTTAACCGCTTCTAGCGGTTGAAATCTGGACACAAAGGCGAGCGCTGCGCTCCTACAGTTCCAAACTTCCCCCTTCGTTCCTCCTCGCTTTTCGTTATTTTCTTTTGTTTATCTTATATAGCAGTAAAATCAAAGAGCAGGGGAAGCTATCCCCCTGCTCTTCAAGACATATCATATTTAGAACTGATTCCACGAGTTCGAAAGAGATTTTGCAATGCCATTACCGCAATGCCTTTACCCTTTCAACAAGCCATTAAGGATCAGCCATTCCTTCGCTACTTCAATCGGAGCCCGTTGCTTATTCTCTACCTCGCCATTGAGCCGTTGCATTTCTTTATCCGTGAGTTTTCCTGCCATTGAATTCAGAACCTGCTCCAGCTCCGGATGCTTTTTCAGCACTTCATCGCGGACAACCGGGATGGCAAAATACGGCACGTACACATGCTTATCATCCTCAAGCACCGCAATCGGTCTCACCAGAACCTGGGCAGAGGTTGTTTGCACCATCGCTACATCAATCACTCCCTGATCTATAGCCTGATACGCCAAGCCCCCTGCTATCGTTTTGATCTCTTTAAATTGAGGTTTGTAGTTCTCTAAAACCGGCGGCCAGAGATCCGGACGGTTCATAAACTCTTCACTTGCTCCAAAGACCAGCTCTGAGGATTTCGCCGCAATATCCGATCCTGTCTTGAGGCCCAGCTTCTCTGCGATTTCCTTACGGACTCCGAATGCATAGGAATTAGTGAAGCCTAATGGATCCAGCACCGTAATCTGATTCTTCTCCTTCAATTCCTTCTTCACCTTGTCATAGACCACTTGCGGATCATATTCAGGCTTGTCCTTCAAAATATTAATGAGTGCCGTTCCTGTATACTCCACATAAGTGTCTACTTCATTCCCCTTTAAGGCTGTCCATAGCAGATTGTTATCGAGCTTCTTGACGATCGCCTTCAGATCAGTCTTATCTTCAATAAGCAGCTTTAAGGCATTTGCCAAAATATCGGACTCCGCAAACCCTTTGGTCGCGATCTGAATCGTGTCCGCACCTGCACCCCCTGCTTTGGAGCAGCCTGAAATCCCAATCGTCAGCACTATTGCTGCTGTTATGGCTAGGAAGGCTCTCCTGCTCTTCCCCCACTGTTTAAAAAGTTGATTTTTTTTCATACTCCTATCCCCTCTCCATTAGTCTTCCGTTTAGTAATAAAAGTCTTTTATTGTTACCACGCAGTGCTATGAATGAGCCAAATGATCTGCGCGGACAGAAACATAACGGTTATCGGGACGCTTCAGTCCAAGATTGTCACGTAACGTCCCCCCTGTATATTCGGTACGGAACACTCCTCTGCGCTGCAGTTCGGGAACAACCAGATTCACAAAATCATCCAATCCGCCAGGCAGGTGAGAGAACTGAATATTAAACCCATCCGCTGCCCCCTTCAGGAACCATTCCTCCAGGAAATCAGCGATCTGCTCCGGTGTTCCAGCCAGTCCGCGTCTGTTGGTCGACCGCTGGTACAGCTGACGAAGCGTCAGTTGTTCCTTGTCCATCATCTCCAGGATACGCTCCAGTGCACTTTTACTCTGATTGAATTGACTGAGATCCGGCCGGAATGGCAGCGGCTCATCTAGTGGATAGGACGAAATATCCTGTCCGAGATAATGGGAGAGCAGATCCAGACCAAGCTGCTCTGGCAGCAAACTTTCAATCGCAGCAAGCTTCTCCTTGGCTTCCTCTTCTGTCTTGCCGATAATGGGCATGATGCCTGGTATGATTTTCAATTCGTCACGGCTTCTGCCGTACTTGGCCATTCGCCCTTTGATATCTTCATAGAGCTGTTGACCGACCAGTAATCCCTCAGCATCGAAGGAGTGAATCGGAGCAAAGACGACCTCCGCCTTCTCGGCAGCTACCTCCTTGCCCGACTCCGAAGCGCCTGCCTGAGCCAGTACCGGATAACCTTGCGGGGGTCGCGTCACATTAAGCGGACCCTGCACTTGGAAATGGGTCCCCTTGTGCTGGATATTATGCAGCTTATCCTTATCCGCGAAATACCCGCTCTCTTTGTCCAGGAGCAGGGCATCATCTTCCCAGCTGTCCCATAGCCCTTGTGTCACATCCACGAATTCTACGGCTCGTTCGTAACGTTTACTATGCTCCAAATGCTGATCCCGGCTGAAATTGCGCGCCTCCTCATCCGCTTGCGAGGTGACAATATTCCAGGCCGCCCGCCCATTGCTGAGATGATCGAGCGTCGCCAATTTCCTGGCGATATGATACGGCTCATTGTAGGTGGTGGAGACTGTCGCAGCCAGCCCGATATGCTCCGTAACTACAGCCAGCGCCGAGAGCAAGGTGAAAGGTTCTGGACGAATGCTGTTGGCATGACTGATGCCCGTTTCGAAGCGATCCCACACATACAGCTCATCCGCGTAGAAGAACATGTCGAATTTGCCACGCTCTGCGGTCTGAAGGATTTGTTTATAGTAGTTGAAATCAAGTAGCCCTTTCGCATCCACTTCAGGATGCCGCCAGCTGGAAATATGTCCTCCTGACGGAAAAAACATCATTGCCCCAAGTACCATTTGCTTTTGTTTTCTCTGTTCACTCACTCCATTTTCCTCCCTCCAAATTTGCAAAAAAAGAGGCCTCATGTCCCTCTCGGAACATAAGACCTCCATCTGTACGGTGGGTCCACATTATTAAAATACAATAACCGAAAATTACTAATTAATAATTTTAACTAATGATATTACTGTGAATGAGTGTTTGTCAATCATTTTATACAATTCTCATCGGAATTAAATGTTTTAGCTTATTTCAGGTTCTGTTCATACGATTTCCAGACTTTATTGGCATAAATACTGTTGAACAACAGTGCCGCTTGCAGTGCGACTTGAGATAAACATCCGCCCACTGTACCAACATCGGTATGGCCAGTCGCCACTTGATAGGTTAGAACAGCCCAATAGGCCAAGTTAGCAATGTTGACGATAATCCAGAGTGACCAGTTTTCTTTGTATTTACAGATATATAGTACCTGTGCAATAAACGAAATCACGAGATTAATACTATCGAAATACGGCAATTGACCGCCAGTTCTTGCTAATACAAACCAGCCTACTGCCCAGGCAACAAATGCAGCAAGGAAAATGAGCCGTTTCATTTTTGGGCTAATCGTATTTACGGCTTCATCATTCCCCCATAAAAACCAACCGATCGGCTGGGAGATCACATAGAAAATATTCATGACGAATGCGCCATAAGCGTGGCTCTGCCAAGCAATCATGGTCATGGCTATACATTGGACCAAGCCGAAGGCAAAGGTTAATTTTTTACCCTTCATCCCAAATACAAGACAAATGACACCAGCCACACCACTAACCATACCAATAATGGAATCGGGTGCAATCACATACGCAACCACCTGTAACAGGATTAGAACAATCGCATAGGTCACCTCAAATTTCTTCCATCCGGTAAAGAATTGATTATACAACCATGATTGTTGTTGTGTATTTTCCATGACGCTCAATCCTCCTGCTCAGTTAAAATTGTTAATGCCAATTGAATTGATGCTCGTTCTCCTTGTGTCACTATGTTTTCTCCTGAGACCAAATGATTGACTCCGGTAGACAGATCGGCACGATATAACACAACATTATTTAAAATCGACAAGGCTTTCATTTTACGCAATGTTCCCAATACAAAGATAATACTGGTCTCCATATCACCGCCTAATACACCATACTGAGACCATTCTTGTTCAATCGCCTCATTGCTATCCATATAGAAACCATCATGTGCTCTGGTGATACCGAAATAGCCTTCTGGATAATGCTTTTTGGCTAGCTGCAACAAGTCTGCATCTGGAATAGCTGGATAAATGGGCGGAACATATTTGCTGGATAAACCATCATCTCGAACAGTACCTGTAGCAATAATTAATGCCCCTAGGGGAATGCTTTTCTGCATCGCGCCGCAGCTTCCTACTCTGATGACCGTGGTAATCCCTATATTGTGCAGTTCCTCCATGGCGATAGCTGCAGACGGGGCCCCAATCCCTGTAGAAATAACTAATATCTCTTCGCCTCGATAACTGCCCTTGATCGATTTAAATTCTCTATTGTATGCCAGGAGTTGTACGTTATCCATCAGTGCGCCAACTTTATCTACTCTGGCCGGATCGCCAACCAAAATGGCTTTTTGTACGTTAATCGAGCTGTCTAATTGAATATGCGCTTGTTTCTCTGTCATCGTTCATCTCTTCCTTTCAGGGTCAATCCATAGTTTCTCACGATCTACAATCTCTATCTCATCACCGCTTATGACGATGCTCCCCTCCACTTCAAGCTGGTTTAAGACACGATAGACGCTTCTGTTGGTTGAGGAGACCGAATCTAAAATGACCTTCTTCTGGATCATCGTTGATTTCTGCCCGTTACTTTCCTCTATAAGCGATGAAATGATTTGTGATCGCACGCTGTCTAAGCTGTATTTTATCGTTCGATTGGTAAGCTTATACATTTGTTCGCATAAAGAAGCCATCACGATCTGATTGAAGTTAGCATCTTTTGAGAGCCAATATAAAAATGCCTTATCAGGTATTTTTATTAAAGTTACTTCACTGATACTCACTATTGATGCGCTATATGGTTTATGGATCATAGCTTCTTGCTCACCAATAAAATTACCGCATGAATAGATATCTAACGTCACCTGTTTAGCGCTTTCATTCATAACATAGACTTTGACGTTTCCGCTTACGACAATGTAGACGAAGGCATGCATCTCCCCTTGTGGTAAATAAAACTTGTTCTTCTTGAACGTCTGAATCTCCATTTCACGCAAAACTTCAAAGGGACAATCTTTTAAAATCGTATGCATCCTAGGGATATTGCAAGCGATTGCATCGATGTCTGTAAGCATCTTTTTCTAATCTCCTTGGGTTATATTTTCTCAAACACAAAGCATAAAAGCTACGACAAAGGACTTTATCTGCATTCATTTCTGTCTTATTTTTAATATGAATTGCGACATTTTTCAAACCTGAAAAAATCGGTTCCATTATTCCCCAAAGACCGGCTTACTAACCAAGCTTTCCCTGAACTTTTTGCTCCCATACAACTGCACCATTTGCTGTGAACCAATAAAAAAAGCCGATTGAACAGTGTCCAATCAGCGTTGAAAGCTTTATACTCATCGAAATTAGCCCACCGATGCTATGTCTACTCGTGACTCCTCGGCAGTCGTGTCCGTGAATCGGCTGCGGCCCGTCCACCACGCCGCCACAAGACCGAGCGTTGCTGCGGCTGCCAGAAACCAGAAGCCTGCATGCACGGCTGCGGCCAGTGCCTCCTTTGTAGCGGCGGCACTCTGCCCATTCGCACTAGCCCCCTCTAGCAGCCGCTGGATCTGCTGATCAGCGCTACCTTCACCCGCTGCTCCTGCGGGAAGCTCGCGGACAAGCCGCATGTTGATGACAGCCGCCATAACGGCCGTACCAAACACACCGCCGACGGAGCGAAAGAAGCCTACAGATGAAGTCGCGACCCCTTTGATCCGCTCGTCAGCACTGAAGGTGACAGCCATCTGCCCGACCGTCATCATGATGCCGACGCCAACACCGATCAGAATCATCAGGAACCGGATATGCCACGCGCCGATGTTCAGGCTAGCCGCAGTCATCCCAAGCAGCCCCCCGGCGCTGATCAACATAGCGACGAAGATGCAGACGCGCCAGCTCCACCATTTGATGAGCGAACTGCTTACTGCCGCCCCTACCATAACGGAAAACATGAACGGCGTCAGAACGCCTCCGGTGTCCGAGGCGTCACCGCCCAGACTACCTTGGACGAAAAGCGGAATGTATATGAGCGACCCGTACATAATCGCACCCTGCAGGAAAGTCGCTGCCAGCGTCCCGCCAATGGCCCGGTTACGGAACATAACCAGGGGTAAGATCGGCTCTGGTGAGACGACCTCAACCCGCAGGAACGCCACCAAACAGATCAGCCCTAAGCCGAGCAAACCGGCCACCTGCCAGGACATCCAGCCTTCGCCTTCGCCTCCGAGCTTGAGACCTAGCAGGATGGAGAAGGTGGATACGGCGAGCAGTAAGGCTCCGCTCTTATCTACGCTCGGCTTGACATCCGACTTGGGGGTTACCGGCAGCAGCCGGCCCATCGCCACGAAAACCAGTATGCCGAGCGGTATGTTCATATAAAAATTGTAACGCCAGTCCAAGTGCTCCGTGATCCAGGCGCCGAGCGCCGGTCCACTTACGGAAGACACCGCGAATACGCCCATATATAGCGTCTGATAGATACCTGCACGTTCCTTTGGCATGTTCGTGAACACCAGTGTGTAGGTGACAGGGATAAGGAAGCCTGCACCCAAGCCCTGGACCGCCCGATAAAAGATCAGCTGCGGCATACTCTGAGCAATCCCGCACAGCGCTGATCCGAGGATGAAGACAACAAGGCCTAACATATAAAACCGTTTGCGACCATACAAATCCGACAACTTGCCTGCGATTGGCATCATCATTGTAGAGGTTAGCATATAAATCGTAAACACCCAGGACATCAGCGGTAGTCCGTGTAGCTCCTTCACGATCGTGGGAAGGGCTGTCGAGACAATCGTCTGATCAAGTTGCGTCAAAAAGATGCTGACGAATAAGCCGGCCATCGTCCAGTTGAGTCTTGATTTGCCGGGCAGGGCAGCCTTCATCTGCATCGTCTGCATCGTCGTTCACTCCGTTTCGCTAATAAGTGGTCTCTACCCCCGCAGGCCAGCCCATTTGAGACATCGCTTGGCATAATTCAACGGGCTTATATCCGCTGTACGAGCTACAGCATAGGCGCCAATTCTATTGACGGCATCCTCCAACAGGCGCTGCAGCGCCTCGGATCCTGCACTCCCGCGCTCTACCCAGATACCGACGGTTACCTCTTCCACATTGGGGTTATTCCCCAAATCCTCCAACCACGAGACGATATGCGGCGGCATTTCGCCGTATTGAGTGGAAGCGAATACAAACATCAACTTCTCCACCCGTCCTCCGTTCGTATTACGCTCCTCCTCCCACGCCAGCAATGGCTGGCGAAGTGAATCCTGCAACCAGAGGCACATATCTGCGCACTCACTGCCCTCCTCAACTGAGCCAGAACCAACACTGTAGATGATATCACTCTCGCTCCACTTGGGGTCTGCCTCCTTATTCCCTCCGCCGTATAGGGCAGGCACGACACCGTGCAGCGTCAGCCGGATCATCTGATCGGCCACCTGATCCTGCAGCGATTCCAGATCACCGTCTCCCCCTACGATTTCACGCAAGTTATCTTCCGAACGGAAGTAAAATTGGTTCATCATGCCCCAAAGCAAGAATAGTAACGCCTTCCTATTCATTCCCGCGTCTAACGCACCGTCCTGTTGCCAATCGTGAATCATCTCTGTGTGCTGCAAGAAATCCTCATACCAGGTAGAGGAGGCATATTTAGTGAACAAGTCACCCTCTTCCATCGCTTCCCAATGGAATATTCTATACAGATTCGGAATTTGGCACTTGAGACGGAATTGCGCGCGAATGTAAGTTGCCAGAAATTCTGGAGCGTTCATCCCACTCCAGGATAGTTTATTAACGTACTCCTCCCACTGTCGGAACAGACTGACGAGCACTGCTTCATATAGCTTTTCCTTCGATTCGAAGTAATAATGGATGAGCGCCTGATTAACTTCAGCCTTAACGGCGATCTCACTTATACGCGTTCCCGCAAAGCCGCAAGCGGAAAAAACCTCCTCCGCAGCTATTAAAATGCGTTCTTGAACGTTTGTTTTGGTTTCTGCCGGACCTGGTCCAATCATTTCCTTTCCTCCTTTCCAATTTATTAAAGTATATCTTCAAACCCGGTTCAGCAGCCACTTATCGTTCTGTGACACCCATTCTTTCGCTATTGTCCCGAAATCATCCAACTGAGAGTCTATCACGTACAAACCTTTTGTCGGGCAGGAAGCCCCCAGTTCGACGAGAAGCGGCCTCAGGTGAAGCTCGACAGCCAGACTGTGATGCGGAGCCGCTCCCACGAGCAGAGGAATAGCTAACTTACCAGCCAACGCATCCGGAGGCAGTTGATCCGCAAACAGCTTCAGCAGCCCTGTGTAGGTAGCCTTATACGTAGGACTAGCGAATACAACAGCTTGTGCACCGGTAATACGCTCATTCAGTTCAGCCGCCGCTGGGTCTCCCCATGATAGAAATGAGCCACCATGTGGCGCCAAATCGATCACATCATAAGTCACATGAAGTGATGCATCCTCGGCATACTCGGCGATCGCTTCCGCAAGGCGGAGCGAGATTGTATAGGTCTTTGAAAACGGTTTCGGATTACCAACGATGACCGCGATATGCATATATGAACCCTCCTTAGATCTCCAGCGCCTGCAGCGCTCTGTACTTGCCCTGGTAAAATAATAAGGGGCTTGATTGCGTTTCCGGCTCGTATAGGTACTCGCCCTGTCCAACCAGAATCAGATGGTCGCCTCCGTCCAGCGTATTTGCCAGACTGCATTCGACTGAAGCGAGGCAGCCGCCAAGTATAGGCAGCCCCAGTTCACCCTCACGATAGTCAACCTCATCGAATTTGTCAGTCTCGCTCTTTCGGGCGAAGCGCCGGGATACCTCCTCCTGCGTATCGGCCAGAAAGTTGACTGCGAACTTCCGCGCTGCAAGCAGGCTAACGAGTGTACTGCTTCCCTTATCTAAGCAGATAAGGAGCAAAGGCGGCTCCAGCGACAGAGATGTGAATGCATTGGCTGTCATACCTATCGGTCGTCCCGCTTCATCGAGCGTTGTAATCACCGTAACTCCCGTCGCGAACTTCCCCATGATGCCCCTCCATGCAATACCTTCCATACCATATCCCTCCCAATGAATCGAAGCAAAATTACAATCAATCGCTGACACTCCGGCTATCCTCGGCTGTTGCACACCTGCCAGGCGGTTACAGCATAGACGACGGCTGCATCGACCATATCCTGCAGACTCGGTTGGAAACGGGTCGGACCATAAGTCGCCGACGGGATGTTGTACATGTTAAACACGTTATGATCCCGCCACATACTGGAATACACCGGGTGCGCGATCGGCGCCGCCCCGCGTCCGCCCGCTTCGCCCGCTGCAGCCAGTGCGGCGCGCAGAGGATCGATCCGCGCTGCGTCTGCTTCGAAACCTTGGCGATAGACTATCGGCTGAACAGCGCCGTCATAACCGCCGCGCTTCAGTAATGCTTCCAGTTCGCGCTGCACATCAGCGACGCTCTGAGCAGGAGTTAGATTTACCTCAATATAGAGTGAACAGACTTCACTTCCTCCGCCAAAGATGTGAGGATCACCACCACGAATGGCTGAGATCTGCACCTTCGGAACAGCCGTACCTCCCGGCGAGTGGTACGTTTGCCGAATTTCATAGTCTGCAGCCCATAGCTGCACGTCCCCGATGAGCGGCGCAACACGTACAAGTGCGCTCGGATGATTCTTCAATTCATTCGAATGTTCAAGCAGTGGTGTGAACACATCCTCGCCATAGACATCGATGCGGAATAGCGCATGGCCGCAGCTTACCCAAGAGATTCCGAAGTCAGTGCCTTCAGCCGCAATCGCGTAGTCCGGTGCAACACCACCATGTGTCATCATATAGTGCGCACCGATCTCCTTGCCAAGATACTGTGTACCCTTGAACTCCTCAACATGCTCCGGGCCGATCTCCGCCGGACAAGCGGTCAGATACAGATGCCCCGCCAGAGGTAGACCTGCTAGTTTCAACGCTTTGGCTGCTATGAGAAAACACGCCATCGGCCCCCGATCATTCTCCACCGGATGTCCGGAGAAGCGCCCCTCGACTAGTGAGGCCGTCGTCCAACCCGGATCATCGATTGTACCACCCGGGCGGTATTTCCACTGATCGCGCCAATTGTACTGTGGTGCCTCTGTATCCAGATGGCTCGTAAACAGCAAATTCCTGCCTGCCTCCGGTGCTTCTCCACCGAATCTGCCGACGACACTGAACCGATCCTCGACCATACCAACACGACTCGGAGCGAAGCCCTCCCGCTCCATCCAGGCGAATACATAGTCACCCGCTTCCTTCTCATAACCAGCCAGACTGCGGATGTTACACAACTCCAGGATAAGTGAGGTTAGCTCTTCAGTATCAATATGACGCCGGACGAGCGCTTCAATTTCGGCGATTCGCCCTGCATCTGCGCCGGCCTCATCCTCACTGCTCATGAAATTCCGATGTTCCGACATGCTTATACCTCCCCGATATCTGCCCACTCTGCCAGCAGCGTTTCCGTGTCGATCAACGTGGCGAAGTTCAATGCCATCGCACGCAATGAATAAAGATGAAGTTCTTCCTCGTAAGCCGTACACGCGTCACTGACAACAAAAGCCTCGTAATCTCGCATGAATGCGTCGCGTACGGTCGACTCTACACAACACTCGGTCGTTACACCTGTCGCGTACACAATTCCGATCTCCTTCTCCTGTAGCACTTCATCGAGATTCGTCCCGACAAAGCCGCTATACCGCGTCTTCGAGACAACTGTATCGCCCGGTTCAGGGAAGAGGCGATAATAATCCGCCCCCGGCTCCCCTTTACGGCATACAGCCGCCGCCACCAACGGATCGATGCCCTGCCGCTCGTACCATCTCAGCATTGCGGGCGAGTCCAGCTCCGGCTCTGTTTCAAGCCGGACGAAGATAACATCTACTCCAGCGCGACGGGCTGCACCAATCAAACGATCAATCCTGTCCACCGTCCCATCGATTGTGGACAAGTCCGCACCAAATGCCGTTACCGCACCGTCCGGTGCGCAGAAGTCACGCTGCACATCGATAATCAGCAGAGCCGCCTTCATTGTTCCCCCTTGCGCAACAGCGGCAGTACGCGCTCCCCGAAATAGCGCACATCTTCGGTATAGTCCGAGAACGTCAGCATCATGCCGTCGATACCCGTATGCTCAATGATGTTACGAACTTGCGCAGCAAGCGCCTCCGCATTACCAACGAGCATTTCATTCATGAATACATTTTTGGCACGCGCTTGCATTACATTCTCGCGGCCATCCGGATCCATTCCGTAGCTGCGCAGCAGCCCTTTTATCGCCTCAATATCAGCACCATCTTGAAAACGCTTCAGCTTGGCCTCTGCTTCCTCTTGCGTATTTGCCGGAAGCACTCCGAACATCGAGTACGTCTTGATTGTCTTCCCCCGCTCTGCGGCCATCTCCTTGGCGCGTCTCGATAAGGCCGCCAACTCGTCAAGATCACGGCCGCCGATGAAGCAGGCATCACCTTCCTCGATGGTAAAGCCGATACCTTTCTCTGATTGGCCTGCACAGATGATCGGTGGCCGAGGCGACTGCTGCAACGGCTTCGGGTTAGACTCGCAGTCGATCAGTTCGAAGTATTCCCCCTTATGATTGACGCGCTCCTCCGTCCACAGCTTCTTCACGACCTGCATCCATTCACGGGCCAGGTCATAGCGGGCATCATGATCCAGATGCTCCGGCCATGTCCCCATCTGTCTGAATTCTCCCGCATACGAGCCAGATACAACGTTCATACCGACCCGTCCGCCGCTGATTTGATCCAGTGTCGCGAACATTTTGGCAGCGACGGCCGGATGATAGAGGAGCGTATGCACCGTAGCGAACACCTTAACCCGGGAGGTCGCCTCAGCCAGGCCCGCCATCATCGTCATCGACTCAAGTGAAGTGCCCCAGTGATTTGTCGTACCTCCATAACCCCTCCACTTCGCCATCGACATAATGAAGTCAAAGCCGGTCTCCTCTGCGATCACAGCAGCTGCGCGATTGAGTAAATAACTGCCGTCTGGACGCGGTTCGGATTCCGATATAATCCACCCTCCATTAGTAATAGGTAAGAAAATACCAAAGTCCACACTGTTATAATCAATACCTTTTGTCATATTCGTATCCTCCTGCAGCTAGTGTCTATTATTTGTTTGGCCAGATTAGATTAGTTCCGTCGTAAATGGAATTGAGATACTGGTTGTCCATAACATCTGTAACAGCTAGCGTCTTCGTCAGCACGCCTGCGTTCTTCAGCATGTCGATCTCATTCTGCCACTGTGTGTCCGTTTGCCATCCCACTCCGTGTTTCGGGTCTTGTGCATCCTTAACAATTTTGCTTTCAACTGTCCAGCGATTAGTCTCGGAGGCCAGATCGTACCCAGATTGTGAACGCTTCTTCAACATGTCGAGTGCTTGTTCACTATTAGCAAGCGCCCATTCATGGGCTTTAGCAACGGCACGGAGAAAATCCGTAACTGTATCCGGATGCTCCTTGGCGAACTCCTCATTAGCTACGATGACGCCAAATGATGTCTTAGCACCGTAGTCTCCAGGATCAATCAGACTTACCTTGAATCCCTTGCTCTCCATAAT
This sequence comes from Paenibacillus sp. NPDC056722, assembly GCF_042790635.1. NCBI lineage: Bacteria > Bacillati > Bacillota > Bacilli > Caryophanales > Paenibacillaceae > Paenibacillus > Paenibacillus sp. NPDC056722. The sequence goes on from NZ_JBHTYV010000016.1 coordinate 107,271, forward strand.
ATGGGGTTCGTTAGACTTGTAGACAGTGAGCGCGGCGACCTTGCCAGAACTCAGCACGCTGGGATCGTAACCGACAGAGACGCCTTTAACCGAGGCCGGATCAATCCCTTCATTTTTGAACATGGCTACATAGTTTGGCGGCAACGCTCCGTGGTACCCAATCGTTTTACCTACCAGATCCTGTGGTTTCGTGATGCCCGAGTCAGCCATAACCATCAGCGCGTTGTTCCCTTTGGCACCGAAGGTAGCAATCCCTTTAATACCAGCACCACTAGCAACAGACTGGATGACAAGGCTAGGGGCGCCTGCACTGGCGATCTGTATCTTATCCGCAGCAAGGAACTTCATCCCCTCGGAATCAAGGCCACCCTGAATCTCAACATCGATGCCCAAATCCTTAAAGTATCCGAGTTCATCCGCAACAACGACTTCCAGGTCAGGCGGCGAGGCCCCGAAGTAAAATCCCGTCATATACCTGATTTTCCCTGCCTTCTCGTTGGACGCCTTACGTGCTGCCCAATCCGATTCTGCCGAAGCAGGTGCCGACGCGATTGCGGTAGGCGATGCTGCTGCCGAAGAAGAGAAGCTACTGGAATTGCCAGAATTGCCTCCGCAGCCCGCCAGTACCATCGCGAACAACGTTAGCAGTGCACCTGCCGAACTTACCGTTGAAAAGACCTTATTCTTTGCCATATTCCAGACCTCCATATCTATTGTTATCGATTACTCGGTGATGCTGTACGTCAGGTTACCCTTTGGACTGTTCAGAGCTATGCCATGAAAGCACCCTGCGTTCGACCAAACGGACGAGATTCGTCAGTATAATTCCCATTAGTGCGAGCAGCAGGATCGAAGCGAATACCTGATTCATCTGCATGTTATTACTCGACAGCATTACCAGATTTCCCAGTCCTTCCGTTGATCCGCTCCATTCGCCGACAACCGCCCCCATCACGCTCAAACTAACGCAGGTGCGAGCGGCAGAGAACAGATAGGGCAGACTGTTTGGCAGCCGTAATTTCAAGAAAATCTCCATCTTGCTGGCGTGAAGCGACTTCATATATTCATAATTGTTAGCATCAACGGAGCGGAAGCCTGTAATCGAGTTGACCAGCATCGGGAAAAAGGTGACGATTGCCGCGATTAGCACCTTGGGCAACGCCCCGAAACCAAACCAAATCATGAGTAGTGGAGCGATGGCCGAGATCGGTGTCACATTGGCAAGCACGGCTAGCGGGAGCAGCGAGCGCTCAATCAAACGCGAGTGTGCCATAATAATCCCACCCGTTAGCGCCAGCACAGAGCCGAGGAGGAATCCTCCAATCGCTTCGTACAATGTTGTCCAAGCGTGGGGCAAGTAGAAGGAGAGGTGTCCAAACAGTTCTGCAAGCACCGAGCTTGGTGCAGGGAGCGTTAGCGCATTAAGACCGATCAGACGGACCAGCGCCTCCCAGACAAGGAAGAAGCCGATGAAGGCAACCGTCGGAGGTGCCGACGACGACAAGGCCCGACGCGTTTTCGAAAACTTTTTGGAAGGTACGGACGACGGATCAAACGTAATTCCAGACTCCCTATTGGCATTCAATTTAATATCCATCATCGTTACACCTGCTCCTTTTGCGTTTAGTCTCGATGTGTTTTGCTTGCCTGCGACCACCATAGTCAATCCCACCTTTCCTGCAACAAAGCACGGATTTGATGAACATAATCATGAAAAATCGGATCATTCTCTTCCATCTTCGTTCGAGGATGCGGCAGATTAATGTCGACAATCTCAGTTATTCGCCCGGGACGGCTCGACATGACAACAACTTTATCTGATAGAAATACAGCTTCACGGATGTTATGCGTAACAAACACAACGGTTTTCTGATGCTTCTCCCAAATACTCATCAACTGGTGACTGATCTTCTCTCTTGTAATTTCATCAAGTGCGGAGAAGGGTTCATCCATGAGTAGGATCGGCGCTCCACTCGCGAACGCCCTCGCAATGCCTACACGTTGCTGCATGCCGCCCGATAGCTCCTTCGGATATGCGTTGGTGAAGTCGCCGAGACCAACAGCCCGCAGCAATTCCGTCTCGTCTTCGCGGTTGCTCTCATAGGCTGCGCCGCCTTTGCGGTTCACTTCCTGCGGCAGCTGCATATTCTCAATAATCGTGCGCCAAGGAAACAATGCGGGCGCCTGAGGGACAAATCCGAACACTTTCGATGCCTGTGCCTCTAGCGGGGTCATTCCACCGATGCTCACCTTTCCAGCATCAGCAGTCTCCAGTCCGCCTATAATACGCAGCAGCGTTGATTTCCCGCACCCGCTCGGTCCAATCAGACTGACGAATGTGCCGCTGTCCAGCTCCAGATTGATGTTACGTAAGGCTTCAGTCCACTGACCTTTGCGCGAAAACCTCTTGGACAAGTTCTCCACCAATATGACCGACATCTTTCTCTCCCCCAACTCTTTTTTTAATTTTTTAATTAAATTATTTGATGAGTTGATTAACTTTGAATACAATTTAGCACGAACATAAAACTGCGTCAATATACATGACACTTATAATTTAATTTTATCGAATTACAATATAACAATAGTCTTTTTATACAAATTTTATATATAAATTCTCTTTTGTATGTTATTTTTTCTAACATTAATATCACTTAATGGTGGAACCGACTTCATTTATACATCTACTCCTACAGAAGAGAAAGAAATAACCCGAGGCAATAAATTTGATTAGAAATCCTGCGCTTGATTTTTTAATTAAATAATAAATGGTGAAGACGTTTAGTCCGGCTCATACCGGGAGCACAAAAAAAGAGCTGACTGGACAATGTCCAATCAACTCTTGAATCTCAATACTTGTAGTCAGTCTTTAATTTGAAGCCAGTTTGTACAGCACGGATTGTCTTCCACTCAGCGTGAGCGTAAGCTTACCATTTTGTGATTGAACCGGCTTATTAGTCCACAGATCAAGGATGCTGGCATTCGCCGGAATCCCTGCACGACCAAGATCGATGATCTTCTCTGCAGATTCCTTGCTGTAGTTGAACACAGCCAAATAGTAAGCACCCTGATCTTCCAAGACAAACGTATCTGAAGCAGCGGTTCCCGTATTGCCCTCCACATTACGGAAAGCCTTGCCTTTAATCGCCAATTCATTCACCCGCGGATTGGTCAGCAGTTTCTTCATCAGCTTCTGTGCTTCCGCGCTCTGCACATCATCCGAATTCAGATAGACCGTTCCCGAAATGACCGACGCATTGACCCGGGTTTGTGCCCCCTCGAAGGTCTCACCCTTAGTCAGTGTCATGTAGTCGGGATCGGTATAATGATAGATCGTCCCGTTCTGCCACCAGCCATACGTCTGACTGTTCAGTTGATATTCCGTAGAGGAAATCGAGCCGTCAATATCACAGGAGATTCTACGGCTGTGGGCATATTGGCTCGGGAAAATCGGCGCAATAGAAGCACTGACGAACATCGTGTCCCCAAGCTGATTCAGCAAGTAGGACATTCCCTCGTTGTATGCCTGTATCCCTGTCGTGATATTTTTATCATAGAAATCGCCTTCCATCGAAGCATGGGTGAGAAAGTCGAGCTTAATGAACTGATAACCACGTGCTTTAAAACGGGCAATATCATAATCCATCTTCATCTTCGTACCTGGGTGAGTAGGATCAAGGGCGATTCCATTACCATACGGAACGAGCTTCCCTTCACCATCCTTGAGTATGATATCACCATAAGTGTATTTCCCCTCTGTTCCTTCCACTTCAGTAATCATATTCTTACCCCAATATACAAATGGTGTATGGTAAGTTCCAGGAATCTGCCCGTTCTTGCGGATTTTCACCACAGCATCTTCAAGCTGCTCATCCGACAGATTATCCCAGAAGGAATCCATGTTCATGTACACCGCACCATCGTTGTTGAAGGATTTATTTTGCAGATGATCATGGAAAAAGTTAGAGGCTGCCATCAGATTATCATACGACAGATGTTCGGCATACGCTCCCCAGCTATTCCAGCCAACAGGAACCCCCTGCGGAACATTCGGGCCGAAGGAGAGCGGAGGCGCTACTACTGCATTCGCGCGGCCATAGGCTTCCATCCCGTCACGGTAATCGCTGTAGAAACCGACAAAAATCTGCGGTGACTTAAGTAGTCGCCCTTTAATCGCTCCATGCGGCAAGCTGTCATAGGTGACTTTTTTGGAAGTAAACCCGCCGAATACCTTAAGCTGATCCAGACGATTATCTGCACCGCTCCAGTGGATGCCTGTCTTCCACGTATCATGAGTCACCGATCCGATAATCAGACCATTACGGCTGGCATTATCAAAGATCGCCGTCACTTCAGAGCTAATATTACTATTCGTGTTCAGGTGGGTATTCATCGACTTGGAATCATAACGCGCCCAAGCATCATTATCGAACGGCACGATGAGCACCCGGTTATCACTATACTGTCCAAGGTCGACTCCGCCAGCAGTCTCCAGCACCACAGGAGCCATCTCATTCGTACTTAACTCGCTGCTGCCAGTCACTTCTTCAGCTTTGATAAAGTAGTTAGTCTTCTCGTACACATAATAGATTTGTTCAAGACTTGGTTGCCCTTGCTTCTCATTACGGACAATGAGCTTGATTCCTTTGCCATGTCCATCCTGAATCTGTTCTACCTGATCAGTTAGCAAAGTGTGCGAATCATACTCATTGCTGTAGACCAGTTCCTCATTCAGCTTGAAACTGCTGTATACCCCCTTGGCGATCACCTTGCCATCCCAGGCGTATGACGATAATCCAGTTGTCGTATTATAAAGCAATTGGTAAGTACCACTATCCACTGTAAATCCAGAGCTATGCTGTGATACTGTAATATTTCCAACCTTCAAAGTCGTCGCCAGCTCACCAATATTCGCAGAATCGCCCCACTGGAACGCTGGATTCTGTCCAACATTAACGCTATCAGGCGCCTTCTTAATCACAATTCGATCCAAATTGGGAGAGTACCAATCACCGTCAGAGAATAGCAGGACATTGCTGCCACCGTTCAGTTCGATCTCAAAATCAAAGCTGCCTACTGAATCCCAGTCGTCTTTCACAACTTCCGGAAAGTCAATCTTCTCCGAATCCTTGTCATTCACCTTAACATAAAAAGAGCGTGGATCACCCGATACGTAGTAAGCGGTTACAATGTATTTCCCAGCCTCTGTGACTTCTACATCATTGAACTGAATTGAACTACCTTCGAAAAGACCTCCTACCTGTTTACCATCAGAACACTGTGCGCAATCAGCGATTTGTGTATGCGGTCCTTTCAAAATGTTCCGCGAATCATTAGCTTGGAATTCATATAAGGTGGGTGCTGGTGGCTCGGTTGCATTCGCCGCTGGCAATTCTGCAGTTTGCTGCTCCTCTACTACCGTATCTTTCGCTGCTGACTCTATAGTTTTCTCCTCCCCTCGGAGACTGCTAAGCCATACAAAAACAACAATTCCTCCAATGATAAGAAGCAGAGCGGCAAGTATTAGCTTCCTGTTCTTAATCAGCTTACATCACTCTCCCGCCTATTTTTGTATAACATGAACAAGGGCGCAAGAAGCAATCAACCTTCTTGCGCCCTATTCAGATTGAGCCTATATATGACGAACTTAAGATCTTCACGTAAAGCTCGATCGTCACTACGGTGGAATGTTTGGACTTCCGGTCGCTGTTGTCCCCAGATTTATTTTGATTCAAACCACTTCTAGCGGTTGAAATCTGGGGACAGCTTAGGCTTCCGATGCTAGCTTTCCTACGGAAAGCTTTCAGGCGAACGCTTCGCTCCTACAGTTCCAAACTTCCCCCTTCGTTCTTTCTCGCTTTTGTTACTTTCTTCTGTTCATCTTAGCTAGCGATTAACCCACCAATCCACTGCGTTCCATACTTTCTACAAAGTGACGCTGTACGAACAAGTACATAATAATCAGCGGCAGAATCGCCATCAATACCGCAGTATTACGAATCATGGATGCATACAGCGGGTCCATACCGAGAGAAGTTTCCGTATATCTCAGATAGAACATGATCTGTCCCCACGCACCAGAGACCATGGAAGACATCACACCCGTTTCATTCAGGACCATCCCGGTGAAGAAGGAGTCGTTCCATTGCCATACGAAGGAGAACAGCATAACGGTCACCAGGGCCGGAATGGCATTCGGCAAAATAATCCGCATAAAGGTACCGAAGGTGCCTGATCCATCCACCCAAGCTGCTTCCTCCAAATCCTTAGGAATCCCTCTGAAGAACTGACGGAAAATGTAAACAAATAGTCCTGTCTTCAGCCCCATTCCTAGAATAGAGGAAATAAAGAACGGCCAGTAAGTATCGATGAGATTCAAGGGTTTACCTGTTAAGAAGGTAATGATGCCTAGAATATCAAAGTTTTTATAAGTCAAATAGGTTGGAATCATAATCGTCTGTGGCGGCACTAGAATCGTAAAGATCACGCAGCCGAACAACAAACCGCTACCCCGGAATTTCATTCTTGAGAACCCATAACCGGCAAGTACACAAGACAAGGTCTGGCACACCATGACCAGAATAGACAATAACGATGTGTTGAGCAGAACCTTCGGATAATTCAGCGACTCGCTTACTAACAAAAAGTTCCTCAACGTGAAGTGCTTTGGAATCCAAACTACACTGGCATCATACAGATCAACAGGATCTTTGATCGCAATCATGACCTTAATCAGAATCGGATACAAGATGATAAAGGAAATGCCAGCAAGAAGAACGCTTCGCACAAAAACCCAGAGCCAATTTTTCACATGATTAACCCAAAAACTTGAATGAGACATGCGCTCCAAGGAAGAAGGTAGCACATGCGCCGCCTTTTCTCTAATACTTTCAGCTTTCATAGCAGGCTCCCTCCTAACTTAGTCGTGGTAGAATACTTTCCTGGAAATGAGCATTGTAATTAGCCATAAGAAGAGCGAGATCACGACAAAATAGATCCAAGCCATTGCTGCACTAAGTCCAAATTGATAGGACTTGAAGGCCGTATCCCGAATTTGCTGGGTCGTCGGGCTTGTAAGCAAGTTATCAATGATAGAATAGACCACATTCGTCAAAATCAACGGGCTGATCATCGGAAACGTAATTTTCCAGAATGACTCGTACCCGGTTGCACCCTCAATTTTGGAGGCTTCATACAGCGAGCCGGAAATGGACTGCAAGCCTGCTACGAAAATAAGAATCTGCACTCCAGAAGCCGTAATGATCTGATAGATCCGGTTGACCGCCCCGACCAGGTATTGAACGATTTGGTAATTGACACCTGAGTTTAATAGCAGCTTGGCGAGCTCCAGATTACGGAACAGCGCAAACTCACCACTTGACGTCTGACTTGCACTTTTGATGATTCCCTGGGTATAATCGCCGTTTTCAACAGCCGCGATGACGCCAGAGGCCAGAATAACCGGCAAGAAGAATATGGCGCGAACGAGGCCTCTTCCTTTAAACTTCTGATTCAACAGCACCGCTGCAAACAAACTGAAAATAACAATTAGCGGTACATTGATGGCCATGTTCGCCATAGATTCAGTCAACGTTCGTACATAATGCTCATCTTGAAACAAAGCATTCTTAAAATTAGCCCAACCTACAGATTGAATAGAAAATCCATTATCGTTCACCTTCAGTGTACTGAAGCTATAGCGCAGCGAATTAATAAGCGGCACAAGGAACAATAACAGGAATCCGGCAAACCAGGGGAGAATAAACCATACTCCTTTATACTTTTGCCGCTGGTGCAGCGTTAGCCCGACTCTAGGTTGCTTCAATTGCGCTCGCCTCCCATAAGGTACCCCATCGCTTCAACAGCAGCGCCACCTACATTGACCGGATAATCATTATAGTTGACTACTATTGATGTTCCATCCTCATAGGTGGTTTGATAGACACCTTTTTCTAGCATTTGATGATCCTTTATAATCTGAGTCCGTACTTTACTCAGCACATTGTTTATTTCGGCATACGTCGACTTGGCCTCATCCATCCAATTTTGATAGCTCGCAGAATACAGATAGTCGAACCCGGTTTCCTTAACCAGTGATGGTTTCTCATAGAACCAAGTAAAGTACAGCCCAGAGCCCGTCTCCAGTGATTTCAGAACATGATAACGAGTATCCTGCTCATCCGAGAGATTGAGCGCTTCTCCTGCATAATCGATGTACCCATGCAGCGCCATCTCATAGAAAGGCACACTCTGATCAGTAAGGTTATAGCCGCTGTTCGCAAGCGGTGCATTAACGACACTATCTACATAAGGAAGAGTGTATGCGTTACCACCCGATACCATCATATTTGGATAAGTGTGCAGCTTCGCAAGCTGTTCTTCTACTGCCTTCTTACTCTCTTCCCTGGTAAGGACATTCTTCGTATTAAAGTCGGAATTCAGTTCATCCCCCATATCATGCAGAGACAACCCCTTCTGCCCAAGCTTGTTGTACTGATTCATAAATTTATCCACTACTACAGGCAGCCTTGCAGGAGAGAGCGGATAGGTCGGTTCCAAATACGTAAGCTTGTAGTAACTAGCTAAATCGTAAGGATGGACCGTTGCTACTACGCCATTCATCGTACGTGACGCATCTCTTTTCGGTTTGAAATCCCCTTTATCCTGAAGCACTCTCATGAAGGATACATCGGGATACAGCGTAATTCCGTTGCGATCCGCAAAGTCCTGTAGTTCCGCAAGTCCTTTTTTTCCACCCAGCTTGCTATCCACGGATACAGAGGATGGGATTTTATGATTCAGCCCGCCATTGAACCATCCCGTGTAGCGGACTTTAATATTGTGGATACCATCACCCTGAAGCTGATTAAGAATGTCCTGTGCCTGACTGAACGTGGTAAGCGGCTGATAAGAGCTATACGGAATGCCCAGGAAAAATTTCCTCGTTGGAATTCCACCAATTAATTCTACATTGAACGGAATTTGCTCCTGCTCATGCAGCTTCTCAAGCCCGTACTTCTTAATTAAGTACGAACGGTAGTAGGAAGCCATCCCACTGTAACTCGCTTCTTTTTCTTGCAAAAATCCGTAACGAACCGTGATATCACCGTTATACGGTCTATCCTGGAATTTAGGAACCGACTGCTGCATCCAGAATCCTGTCAGTGCAAGCGGATCAGAATCAGTGATCTCATAACTGCTGAACACATAATTGTACGAGTTCGCCCGTCCGCTTACATCGGCTTCAATGCGTCCGATTCCGTCCCCATTCTCTACGATGGCTACAAAGCCTGCATCATTCTTTTTCATACCGAACACCGGCAAACGAGCTGTTTCTCCGCCCAGCACCTGCTTTTTCGGCAAGCTAACTGAATCCGCTCCATATAGAGGCACATTATAGCCATAGGCAGTTAGCTTATTGTTATTAAGATGAATGAGTGAACCCGAGCCGTCAGGTACGAACATGTAGCCCTGATCCTTGGTACCGGCAGCGCCGAAGTAAGGCAGCACAGAAATGGAGTGCAGGAAGAAACCTTTGTTTTGAATATTCTCAGCCGATACATTCACTACAAGCTGATCATCCTCAAGTCGATAAGTAACCGGAATCACGAATGAAGCCTGGCTGACCACATCACTATTCTTACGGTCTATCTCCATCTCTTCTTCGCCATATCCGATTTCCTCTAGCGTACGCAGTGTCTTGGTCAGCGCCATTCCTTTCAAGGCAGTATCCCGCCGCTCGTAGAGCTTACTATTCTCATCCAAGTTGAATCTGCTGAGGACATCTTTTTTCTTCTTCTCGTCCTTGATCTTATCCAGGATCAGTGTTTGGAAACGTTCTTCACTAATAAACTTTGGAATCTGCTCTACACCGCGCAGCTTTTCGCCGATGGTATACAGAATTTTAAGGCCGTCACCTAGCTTCTCAATTTCAAATTGTTCGTACTCCACACTCTGATTGAAATTGTTATATTGCTGCGGCTTGCCTGTTTTATCCGAGAAATTCAGCAGCAACTGGCTGGATAACATGGATTTATTCATCCCAGACGCTTTACTGTCCGTATCCCGGTCCTGCGGGTTCGAGAACCAGACAGTGCCATCCTTCTTATTACTGACAGCAATCTCTGTCGTCTTGGGACTATAGTAAAGTGCCAATGCTTCGTTCTCGGCAGCCAGCGTCATGGACTCTAGAGCCGATGCCGCTGCATCTGAAGAATGAACCGCCTCTTCTGAGTAATCACTTTGTGTTACCGGCGCATCCAGGGAATTGGGCGCAGCAGCAACATTTCCAGCTTGCCCGATTGGCCCGCTTCCAGCAGTTACTAAGCTGATTACAACTGCCGCAGCGACTGCCGCTCTCCATTTGTTTTTCACGTCTGCCAGCCTCCTTCCTAGATGCGGTATGAAATCTCATTATAGATGGATACCACGAAACCGATCATTTCCTGAAGCAGACTGAAGAATAACAGCCCCAGGAACATGATAATGCCCATAACCACCAAGGTTAGCACCATCGTGACAATGGTCTTCAGAACTGTATATTGATGCACTGTCATTGTGCCGATAAACAGCAGCCAGACAAACCATAGTACAGATAGTGAATCTATCATGTAATAGAAGGCAGATTCACGCGTAGTAATGATGTTACTGATTAGCACATTCCCGAATCTCATCAAGATCAGCGGAAGCAGCGCATAGCCAGTGGCCATCACAATGTCCTTGAATTTCCCTTCACCATCCATGAGTGTCGTCAAAGACCAGTTCGCTACGCACCATAGAAAGAATGGCAGAACAATATATTGCAGTTCATTAATGCTATTTAGGTCATAGGGATAATTAAAGTTAACAACAAAACCTGCGTACTGCCGCAGCAATATAGTCGCCACCGTCAGCAATAGCAGCATGGACAGAGCAACGCGCAGTCTGCCCTTATTCTCATACTTCAAATCCCAGAACCCTTGAAAAGGATGAAGCAGTACATAAAACGGGGTTTTGGTCATCTCACGTAACATCCGCATTCACCTTCCCTCTCGCCCTTCTTCTTAAGAAGCTGAAGCCCACCAGGGCTACACCCAGGACGATCACGATGGTCATCCCTGTCCCAAAGTATTCACGTACTATCTCTTTGCGATATTTACCGAATGCCTTAGAGTAGTACTCCCTGTCATAACCAAGTTTCAAATATTCCAGTGCCTGCTTGTTCTCTCCTTGGCGAAGCATCACCTTACCAATACCGACATAAGCGATCTCATTATTGGAGTCTAGCTTAAGCAGATCCTTCCACTTCTGTTCCGCCTCATCGTACTTGCCGGAGAACAGCAGATGATTCGCTTCATTAATTAATGCACCATAACGGGTCGGCTTGAATACGCTGATTCGATTCATCGCCTTATCCAGCACCAGGAAATCATCCCCCCTACGCTCTAAAGCAACTGGGGTACGAAACGTGCCTTCCTGCTCACCCATACGACCGAAAATGTACAATAGATTTCCGTCCTGGTCATAGGTAAATACACGCCCCTTCCGGGAATCAAGCGCACTATATACCCCATTCTCACCGACTTTGACATCGATCAAGAGTGAGCTTTCACTAGATCCCATGGAATAGATGTCTCCTCTTGGGAACCAATAGCCTTGACGCCGCAAGACATCTTCTCCAACCGGGTTCAGCCGCTTAATCGGATCGGTAGAGGTCAGCTCAGACGTCGTCGTATACAAAAAGCCTTCGCTGTCCAGATCCACATTATTGAACTCTAGCGGAACAAATTGTTCCAGCTTACTGCGTTGCTCTTTGGTCGACATTTTCTTCCAAAAGTAGTCCCATGGATCAAACTTCACTCGGTTCGTCCCCATAAAACCAGTGAAGTTTCCTTCTGCATCAAGTTCGATAATTCCATCGAAGACCCCTCTGCCGACAACATAGATCCGGCCCGCATGATCTACAGAAACCTTAATCGGGTAATATTCGAAGCCAGAGCGGATGACATCAGACTTCGGTGCTCCAATGTCGCGTACAAAATCTCCTTCTCCTGTCAGTTCCACAACTCTGCGGTTTTCAGTGTCGGCAATATAGATATGATTGTGCTTCGTAACATAGATTCCTTGCGGACTATTGAACTTCTCATTCTTCCCATCCCGCACAAAGCCGCGAATCTCTCGAACAACCCGCCAATCTTTATCAAAGACGACAATTCGTCCGTTCCCTGCATCCAGTACATAAAGCAAGCCGTCCTCAGCAACATACATATCGCTCGGTTCTAAAAGCTTGCCAATGCCTTGCCCGGTGCCATCAATCGTGCCTGCCGGAGTGTAAGCATTAGGGGTACTCACACTATCTCCCCAGTAAGAGTAGCTGTACCCCTCATAGGGAGCAGCTCCCGCTTGAAGCGGTGATGCCAATAAGCTTACTGTTGTTAAGACAAGCACTACTTTGCTAATTGACTTAATAAGCTTCATTTTCGTTCCTCCCGTGCTATTCCTTCATTCCGGAAGATGCCATCGTCTGAATGATCTGGCTCTGAGTGATGACGAACAACGCCATCGGAACGCTCATCAATAGCAGAGCTACCGCTGCTGCTATACCTGCCCGGGCAATACCACCTTGAATAATTTGTCCCATCGCATAGTGCATCGTCTTAAGTTCTTCGCTATAGATAAAGCTGCCGCCGTCGGTGGCCCATAGCATCTGGAACAACAAAATAATGAGCGTGAACCATGCTGGCTTAACCAGCGGCATAACAATCGTCCAGAACACGCGGTACTCGCTCGCACCGTCAATTTTGGCGGATTCAATCAAGGCCATCGGAATCTGCTCAATGAACTGCTTCATCAGATAGAGTCCGAGCGGGAAGGCAAATGCCGGCACAATGATCGCCCAGTACGTGTCTATCCATCCCAGCCAGGACATCGTCATATAGTTCGGGATCGCCGTCACCTGCGAGGAGAACATGAGCGATAGAACAACGATAGAGAACAATGTCTTGGAGCCGACAAAATTATACTTTGCCAGCGGGTAGGCTGCTGCTGAAGCAAGGATAACGTGCCCCACTGTACCAACCAGGGTGATGAACACCGTATTGAAAATGTAGCGTGAAAAAGGAACCCACGATTTGGCCATCAGATGGAACAAATCAGGAAAGTTATTAAAGGTAGGGTTCCGCACAAAAATCTTAGGCGGAAACAGAAACAGCTCATCGAGCGGCTTGAACGCATTATTGATCGCATAAATCAGTGGAATGGCCATAAAGGCACCGAACAGGCCTAGAAGAAGGAATAAGAAAAGGTCCACCTGCCACGAGCGGTTAATTCTCTTCTCCCCGCTCAATCTGAATTTAAGTGCTAGTCTCACCGGCCTATTCACCCACCCTTCTAAGCATCTTCTGAATCACTAGGTTGGAGCACAGCATAATACCAAACAACACTGTGGCAATCGCTGAGGCATACCCCATCTCAAAACGAATCGTTCCGTAGTCAATCAAGTGGGTAACAATGGTATGGGCAGAATACTGCACACTTGGGAATCCCGCCAAGTTCATCGCTACGTCTGCCACCGCAAAGGATGCCGTGATCTGAATAACTGCCCCGAACATAAGCTGTGGCCGCATAGAAGGCAGCGTGATATACCATAGCTCCTGCCACCGGTTGCGAATACCGTCCATCGCTCCCGCCTCGAACAAAGTCTTATCAACCGTCTGCAGACCGGCAATGAACGCCAGAAAGCTCGTTCCAAGACTTAACCATAGCTGCACAATAATAATGATCATCAGCGTATACTTCGGATTCTGGAACCATAGGATCGGTTCATTAATAAAACCGGTCCTCATCAGGAAACCGTTTACAATACCGTACGAATCTCCAGAGAACATAATCTGCCACACGAAATAGATATTCCCGGAAATCGAAGGCGCATAGAAAACAAGGGTCATAAAGGCCCGTACCTTTGGCCTGAGCTCATTGATTAACCAGGCAAATACGAAACAGGCAATATAACTGATCGGACCCGTAATCACTGCGAAGATCAACGTATTTTTTAGAGCGATCAGAAAAATATCATCGTCTAGTAGCAACCTTGTATAATTGCTCCAGCCTGCCCAGCGTGGAAACTCCAGCATATTGAAGTACGTAAGGCTGATCAGCATGGACATGACAACCGGAAGCACAGTGAAAATGAAGAACAGCAGCATATATGGAGCAATCAACACGTATAGATGCTTATCATTTTTCATTCGCTTCAAATTAAACCAGAGTTTACTATGCTTGGTGCTCACGCCTTTCTGAGGCGAAGGCTCACCCGCGGATGCCGGTAAAGTATTGGTTTGCTGCAACTTAGATCACCTCGGTCTCTACTTCAGATTGATTTCTGTTTGCTTAAACTCGATCTCACGATTGATCTCTTCCACGTAATCATAGAGAGCATCTCTCGTGTTCGTCTTATTGTTAATGACTTCTCTAAAAGCATTATCAAGGTTACGACCCGTGTAGTATCCACCAGGTACCTCAGGAACACCCTTCACCCAATCCCACTGCTCTTTCAGGTTCTGGAGATCCTTACTTGGCCATGGCAATTCTTCCATAGCTTCCACGTTCGCGGTCGGATAACGAGCTGCTGCACCCATGAGCCCTTCCATCTCCCGGCCAAAGCGTACCTGTGTTTCCTTACCGGTCCACCATTTTATGAATTCCCAGGCTGCTTCTTTGTCCTTCGTTTGCTCCATCATAATGACAGCCGAGCCACCGCTCGATACATCCCGCTTAATGCTGCCGTCTTTCTGTTCAAGTCCAGGAACAACCGTAAAGTCCCAAAGTCCTCTAATCTCTGGAGCGGATACCGCCAGCGTGTTGTAGAATGTGTAGTCCGAAATCGCGACTGGAATCTCACCTGTCCGGAAACGAGTCGTTAGATCGAACTGAAGCGGGAACTTATAGTTCACGAAGAAGTCAGTCCACTGCCGGAAAGCCTGCATAGACGGTTCAGAATCCAGGGCACTTCTAGTGCCATCGTTGTTATAGAACTCGCCGCCTTGCTGATACAACAGCATCGCAAAGGCTTTGCTCGGTTCAAGTGTGGATACCCCAACAGTCTGAGCAAGCGGCAACGCCAAATCCATATGGTGCTTCTTGAGCACTGGAATGATCTCATACATATCTTCCCACGTCTGTGGAGCTTTCAAGTTAAGCTCACTCAGAATATCCTTGCGATAGAACAGCATCGGGAAAACCTGCTGCTCTGGCAAACCGAATACAGCATCATGGAATTTGTACGGGGTAATCGCACTCTCCCGGAATCGCTTGGCAACCTCTTCGTAATCGTTGAACTGAGTCAGATCCACAATGGCATTCCGCATCCCATAGTTGACTGGGATATCATTAGAAATCTGCATCGCTACATCAGGTCCTTGTCCTGATAGGGTAGCAGGCATAAGGACAGAAGGATTGACTAGTCGCAAATTCACGCTAATTCCTGTTTGCTCTGTAAATGTATCATCAGTCATCGCTTTAATTACCTGCGCCTGGTCACGTCCGGTTCCTACCCAAACCGTTACTGCCCGTTCATTCTCACTCGTATTTCCCATGCTGTTATAGTCCGTAAAGAACGAGCTAAATAAGTTCGTTACCTCATGCTTGGCTTTGCTAGCAAAGGATGCAGCCGCCTTAGGCATCTTCTGCTCAGGGGAAGCGAGAACGATATAGTCAATTTCGAGTGGTTGCTCTCTAACCTGCAGAACCCAGGTTCCCAGACCACCAACATTGATTTTGAAAGATTCCAGACGATTCTGCAGTGTCTCTGGATGCTTAGCCAAGTCCTCAAGCTGATAGGCCATTTTCGTCAAAATTGCCACCTGATCGCTTTTCTCACCCGTGATTTCGTTCAATTGATGAGATACACCTGTTAGAATTTCACTGTGTTTCTCAAAGACAGCAATCATCTCTGGAATTTTCTGCTCCAGATTGTAATCCCGGAACGGATCCGGCACACTACCCGTAATCATCAAGATTTTGCGATAAATGGAATTAAGCTCTAGAATACTACTCTGTACCTGACGGATCAGTGGTGCAACTGAACCAAGGCTGACCGCGAGCTTCAACTCATGACTTCCTTTAGTTAAATAGAACTGATACGGCTCCTGCTCGTTGCCGAGCGTAGTCATCTTCCAGTCACTTGAGTAATTGAAAGGAATCTCCCGCACTTCATCAAAAGGAATTTCACCGTCAATATACAGGGTTCTAGTAGAGTACACCCCGCGCAAAAACTCCTGTCTGCTCTTGATGCCAAGTTTGTAAAGTCCATCCTCCGGCACTTCAATCCGCCAAGTAATGGAATCACCCGGCATACGCCAGTTATTGCCGCCTATTGTATTCATACGAATCTTTGAAATGGACTTTGGTTCCGTACTTGGACTGGATCGATCTGTGATCGGGTACAATGTTGGTGCAGATTTGAGAATCGCATCCTCACCCTGTACCTTCACTTGTTGACCCTTCACTTCTTGCAGTCCCAGCTTCTGATAACGCTCCTTCATCTCTTCATAATTAGGCAGCGTATCGAACTGACCGATCTTGATCTCGCCGATCACCATCGGCTCTTTGATAGAGTTAAGCGTAATTGTATGTTTACCAGCCGACAGATAAAAAGCATACGGCTTCTCATAAAAGCCCTCTGCATCCCGGAAAGGAATCTCCTGCCATCCAGTAGCCTCAATTTGACGAGGGCGGATATCATTCCCTTGATTATCCTGCTCAATCTGCGGCTTCTCGTTCATCCACAGCCTTGGGAAAATAAAGCTTCTTGCACCAGCGAACGGAAGCTTCCCGTCAATCAGAAGTTCTCTCTCGATAGAGGACGATCTGCCTTCGAGCGTGTAGTAACGAAGAGTCATATTATACAGTCCATCTTCAGGAACATTGACCTCCCATGAAATCGAACCCGTATCATAACTCTCTACGAACGCCCCTTCCTCATCTCCGGCCGAACTAACCTTCTTCGGTTCTGAGCCATAAAACTTCACGTAATCCCCACCATGAATTACGATATCTTGTACCGGTCTGCTGACATTCTTATGCTCCTGTAAGTAGCTGTCATAACTATCCATTTGAAACGCTTCCACAACTTCCGATTGTCCTGTCTTGCTTTTCTCTGCCGCATGAATCTGTTGTCCGTGATCTGTCCCTCCCTTCATGGGAATGACAGCCGTACACAGGATGGTAAATGCAACAGCGACGCGCAACATCTTAGGCATATTCAACGCAATCCCCTGCCCTGCCTGATAATTTATGGTCCTCATTTGTGCAATTCAGGGAGCAGCCCCCAAAGGCAGAGTTCACCCGGTTGTCTACTCCCCGCTCTCCAATAGACTATTCGCCTTTTAGAACTTTATCTGCAGCTGATTGCAGAGCCGGTAACAATTTCGCTACCCCTGCTGACGGCGTTGTTTTTCCAGCTATGATATCACGATACAACTGGCTCAGGTTATCTTCGACACCAAGGCCTGCATAACGCGCGAATTTCATAATCTTAAATGTGTTCATTGCGTTGTTAACAGAAATTTCATCATCAAACCAGGACTCAGCAATGGTTTGGTTATCTTCATCAATGGTATCGAAGCTTTGCAGATCTTCCCAAATCTTATAGACAACATTCGCATCTTTTACCCCGCGTGGAATGACATTCACGTGCAATTGCGGCATACCCATAATGAACTGGCCGCCAGATTTAGGTCCGCTTGGGAAAGGTACGAAAACATACGGGTCTTCCATCTGGTTTTGGAAACGCGGCTCTACTTCGAACAATTGCACTGGATACATTGCAACTTGCCCTTCTCTGAAGTATCTCGCTGGATCTTCCCAATCGTTACCTTCATCTTTTTTAACTACTTTGTATTCGTTGTAGAGTTTATTCGCGAACTCAAGGCCCTCGATCGATTCAGGAGAATCTACTGCGACCTTTTGTGTATCTTCATCAAAAATTACGCCACCGTTAGAATAGATTGAAGCTGTAGAAAGAGAGAACGGGGATCCTGTGAGGCCCCACTGATCGATTTTTCCGCTACCGCCTTTGCTCTTCGTTAATTTCTTCGCAACATCTACAAAGGTATCCCAGGTCCATTCCCCTTTTTCGATGTACTCTTCAGGTGTAGGTACACCCGCTTCTTCGAAGAGGCGCTTGTTGTACAGAACTCCAGTGTTATCGAAGAGTGGTGGACCTGTTACAAAACCATAGGTTTTGCCTGTTCCGTAACTACCCGCTTTAATGATGTTGTCCGAAAGCTTCGTTTCTTCTTTGACATTCATCACGTCATCAAGCGCTGTCAAATATCCACCCTTCACAAAGCTCCGTATATAAGCGGCAGGTGCCAGCATAATGTCAGCGAAAGGATCGCCAGCCATAACGGTGGAAGTGAATTTCTCAGCAAGCTCGAAGTAGTCTACAGCAACATATTTGATCTTGACGTTGTACTTCTTCTCAACCTCTGCTTGCTTCTGAATGGCTTTCTCACCTTCGGGCGTGTCAGCTTTTGGTGTTCCGTCCCACCAGGCGCCAATTTTAATTTCTCTTCCGCCAAGGTCGTAAGTCTCTTCCGGCTTGGCTTCCTCTTGTTGTGTATCTTCTTCTTTTACCGGTTCATTAGTAGCATCCGCTTTAGCTGTATTACCTGCATTCTGGGAAGCAGAAGGCGAATTTTGACTACCGCCGCTACAAGCAGTCAACGAGAAAAGCAAAACAAAAACCAAAGAAAGTAATGAAAGCGGTTTCAATTTATGCATTTGTTAAACACCCCTCGTCAATTTTCCATGATCTGACCACACTTGAACAATAATTATTAAATTAAACAAAAAGAACATTAACCTCAAGCGCAACTGCTCCGTCTCGTATGCAGGTATCCCATCTCCACCAAGCAGCAGCCTTACATCGTACTCACCTCCTTTAATAAGCTTGCGGGCCTAAGACCCGCAGCTGTTACGCACAATTAATTTGGCAGGCACAACCACTTGTACCGGGGCTTCTCTACCCTTAATCTGATCGATCAGCAGTTTCACTGCCATTCTTCCCATCAGTTCCGGTTGGCTTCGGATTGTTGTAAGAGGAGGACTCGTGTACTCTGCCATATCAATATCGTTAAATCCGACGATAGCCACATCTTCAGGTACACGCAGTCCTGCTTCCTTGACCGCATGAATTGCTCCGATTGCCAGTGCATCATTAGCAACAAAAAAAGCTGTCGGCAAATCACCTTTCGAAATGGCCTCTTTCATTAATCGATTACCTTCCGGAATCCACCAACCACCCATATAAACATGCTCTGGATTAAGCAGTTCCTTCTCTTTCATATAACGCTCAAAGTAGAACTGCCGCTGATCCTTACCGTAAGTACGATTACCTCCGATATAACCGATCTTTGTATGTCCAAGATCAAACAGATGGTCAAGTGCAAGCTTTGCCACTCGCTCGAAATCAATCACCACGGAATCAAAGCTCTCCACATCGGGAGCGGAATCGACAAAGACCACATGCTTTAATGTTCTTACATTCTGAATATTGAAATCGTAGGACCTGTCGATGAAAATCACACCGTCGACATCACCAAAATCCATCTTCGGACTCTCAAACAGTTCCATTCTGAAGATATCAGCCGTTCTAATGCCGGAGGCTACACACTCTTTCTCGACTCCCTGTCGGATCGCATGAAAGTAATGGTCATCTTCCTCCTGGTTTTCGGTCAAAAACATCACCGTGCCAATTTTGATGTTCGAATACTCGGAGACTTCTGGAGTTTCCTTGCTGCTCGCTGCCCTGCGGCTACGCGGCGTCTGATAGTTCATTTCCTCAGCAATGGCAAGAATACGTTGTCTCGTTTCTTCAGAAACCGATAATGTATTATCTTTGTTAAGTACTCTGGAGACGGTCACACTCGACACACCTGCCAGTTTTGCAATATCACGAATGGTTGCCATGATTTCACCCTGTCCATATGTAGATTAATACTTTATTCTAAATGATTTCATGGAAGTTAACAATTTATTTCCACCATAGTGAAAACAACAACACCATGTTTCATTTAGCTGCGACAGTGAAAAAGATTAGGGTGAGGAGATTGTTTATTTAGTGAATTAAATTAATTATTCAGTGATTAAATAATAGCAGATCACTTTCCTCTTAGCAATAACTATTTACATTTATATACTTAAAAGCGCTTTCTATATAAATATTCATTAATGA